>JAFRPY010000098.1 GCA_017428925.1 Prevotella sp.
ATTGATGGTGACGTCCTTAATGGTGACGTTATCAACCAGGAAGTGGTCGCTGGGCGTTCCGTCGCTCTTCAGTGCGAAGGTGGTGCCGCCGTTGAGGGTGATTAGCGGAGTGCTCAGGCTGCTGGCGTCGACAGTTGCGCCATTACCGTTGATGATAACGTTGCCCTGGGCTGTCAGCGACTTGCTGATGGTGTAGGTTCCTTCTGCCTCAAGCTCAACGGTGATACTCTTGATGGGAGCGCCGTCGGCTGCGGCTTCTACCTCGGCAGCAATGTCCTTGCCGCTCTCGATGGTGATGTTAACATCTACGGGGAGCTTCGTGAACGTTGCCGTAACGGTAACGTCGGTGGCGGGCATTGTGAATGTGTTGTCGTCGTTCACGGTCACCTCATTCTCGCTTGCATCCTTAACGGTTATTGAAGCAAGCTCGTAGCCCTCGGCGGGAGTAACGGTCAGCGTAACGGTCGCTCCTTCGGCTGCTGCGCTTGGAGATGCTGTTACCGAACCTCCCTCGCTCTCGGCAATAGTGATGGCAAGCGCATTGGCGTAAGTCAGCGACCAGCGTGGATCACCCAGTGCTGAAGGTGCGCTTACGCTTGGAGCCAGCAGGACTGCGCCGGAGAAATCGGGAACGGTCGGGTCGGTGAAGGTGATGACACCCTCGACGCTGTTGCTGACAGGTTCTTCGGCATCGCCGGTACCCTCGCTTGCGCTGGTGTCGGCATCGTCAAAGTTGAAGAGGTTGCCTGTAATTGTCCAGGTGGGATTAGCACCGCCCTGGCCGCCGTTCATGCCCTTTATGGCCTGACCGCTCTTGCCGCAGTTGACAAAGATGTTCTGCTCTACGTCATAGGCCAGCCACGCCTGGTTGCTCTGGCGGTGAGAGAAGAAGTTCTTTGCCTTTGCAAGATTGTACATTGTGTTGTTCTTGAACGTAAAGGTCTGCACTGCAGAAGCGTCATATTCGGTTGCCTTCTGACCGCTCTGTGAGCTGTAGAATGCCTTCGTGGTAGCCGTAGGTGCATAGAACGTAGAGTTCGTCACGGTCACGTTCAAAGCCGTGCTGCCCTTTGTGTAGTCGATGGTGGTGGCATCTGCTGCCAGTTCAACCACACAGTTGTCTATCGTGAAATTCTCGGCAACGTAGTTCTTGCCGGCACTGTAGAACAGGGCTTTCTGAAGTCCCGTCACGGTAAGATCCTTGATGGTCACATCGGCCTTGGTCCATTCTGTGGGACTCTCTACCACGGCCATCTCAATCATGTTGCCCGTCAGGCCTGAAGCATCGACAGTTGCACCGTTACCGTTGATGGCCACATTCTTGCTTGCGGTAATCGATTTGGTGATGGTGTATGTTGCGCCGCTGGTCAGGTTGATGACAATGTCACCCACGATGTTGCCGGCGTCGGTCACCTTCTTGGCCTCAGCAGCCACGGCCTCGGCAATGTCGCCGCTTGTGGGTTCTACGGTGATGTCGACCACCTCGGGCTCAACAGGAGCGTCAAGCAGTTCCACCTGTGTCACCTTGATGCCGCCATTGCCGCAGAGGATCAAGCCTTTGTTATTCAAATTATCCACCATTTCATCGGTAATAGTGAACTCATAGCCCGTCGCGGTCTTCACGGGAGAACTGTTGGCATCAGAAATATAGTTTTTCCATCCTTCTCCTGAATCGTACTGGAAGGTCATGTTACCACCCTCGGGGCAGTCAGCTGTAACACGAATAATCTGGCCGGCCTTCACGCCCGTAAAGTCGTTGGCATTCCAGAAATGGGTAGAAATGACGCTGAAACTGTTCCAGCCACTGAGGGTCTGTTCGCCAATCCAGATGCTTTCGTCAGTGCCCGTGTATGCAGTTTCCGCAGCCACCTTCTTCAATTGGAACTTGAAGCCGTTGATAATCATACCGTTAGCCTTCATGAGCTTCAGCATGTCGCCCGTAACGATGAACGAGTGTACATAGTCGCCGGCCTGCTTCAGCGTCTGGCTACCCTCAATGCTCTTCCAGTTTGTAGGATTCACCAGGGTAATCTGATAGCTCCAGTTGCTGGAGGTTGCGTCTTCGGGAGCGGCAAGGATGCCGATGTTCAGACGGTCGCCAACATTCACTGAGGCAAAATTCTCGGCCAGAATCGTAATGCTCTTTCCGTTGTCCCAGTCGACATCCACAGCCTCGTCGCTGCTCCAGATTACGGTGCCGGGAACTTCCAGTTCGGTGGGTTCAGGAGAACTACTCTCGGCCAAGGTTACGGTCAGTTTGGTGATACGACGGTTGCCACTTGTGCCACCAATGGTGAACGTCACAGAATTGCTTTCACCTTCCCAAACGCCATCAGCATAAGTTCCGACTTCTGTTGTGATTGGATTTGAGCCATCACTACTACCGAAGGTTATTACTATCTTCTTAATCTTCTTTTCCGCAGATACGGTCATTGTATTACTTCCATACAAACGTATGGCACTTCCAGTATTGTACCACTTTGGAGCGTTGGTATTCGTTCCTTTGTCAAACGCTACTGTTACGCCATTCTCCGTAACCGATGTAATGTCTTCAGCATTATCATATCCGTTATCGGTAAAGTCGACGGTCACTTCTTCATCTGTTGTTGTTGGTTCCGGTTCAGACGAAGCAGCACGGGTAATCGTCAGTTTCGTGATGAAAAGATTGGTACCAGCGGTGCCACGCGTCAACTTAATGGTCTTGCTGCCTGCATTTCCAGCGGCAACGGTGATGGTCTTAGTGGTTGGGCTCAATGTGTTGTCCAATCCTAAGTTAGACTCGTCTGAAAAATCGCCAGAGTCAATTGAGTCGCCTTTTTCGAAAACAACCCATGCAGATGACTTTTTACTCTCATTTTTATTAAGGAATGCTGTGATAGCGATTTCATCGCCTTCTTTCAGTTCCTCGTTAAGCGTAATAAGCATGTGGCCTGCATTGGCACTTGCAGTGGCATCGTCGATATTGACCTTCTTACCATTCAGGCACATGGTGTAATAGTTGACAGTTACTTCTTCTGAAATTTTGAAGGATTGTTTGTAGTTAAGCCTGTCACCATCTCCGTTCTCGTAAGTGGCAGTACCGCCCGTTTCCACAACAGTTCCGTCTGGGCTTTCCCACGAATAGATTGTTGTTGGCTCTCCAGCTATCCTTCTGGCCTGATAGGCGAATGCTATCACAGACAGAAAAGCAAGAGCAATCAAAGTAAACTTCTTTTTCATGTCGTTTTTGTTTTAAAGTTAGTAAAATAAATTTATTAATGTTTTTTCTTTCTGTTTTCTTTGTTTTGTAGAGTAGATGGCATTTTTCACCATACATGGGGCAAAATTAAAAAAAAATAATGAACGAACCAACTTTTAGGCCGAAAATTTTCGGTTGAGCACAAAATTAAGGGGTTATTTCACCAAATATTTCCTGCCATTGCTGATATACAGACCGGGGACAGACGGTTTCTGGATGAGTCGAATGCCCTGCATGGTGAACCAGCCGGGAACAGTGCCCGCAGATGTCTGCAAATTATTGATGCCTGTGGAAACGATGTTGATGCGTTCGCCCATGAGCGCATTGAGATAGATTTCCAGGGCGGTGTAGCCCTCGGCAGAGGTCACACGGGCACCATCCGAAGCATCGTTGGGATCGAATCCGTTGGCCGTTTCCCATGCGTCGGGCATGCCGTCGTGGTCGGTATCTACGGGAGCCGTGCCGCCGTCGTACGACAGATATCCCTCACACTGGAACTGCGAGTCGATGATTCCTTTTTTGCCCTCATGGCCTTTGTAAGTGGTGGTGCCGTTGCGCAGTTCGTTGATAAGCCGCTGCTCAATGGCATCGCGCTTGATGGTTCCCACACGGTCGAGCACATGGTCGTAGGCGGCATCGGCATCTTCGGTAGGTGTCTGGTAATCAGCATATTCATACACCAATGCTGCCGACTGGTAATAGCCTTTCTGGTCGAGCGGTTCGTCGCTCTTCAGCTGGGCAATGGTGTAGTTCGTGCCGTTGTTCACGCCCTGCCAGTTGTCGGCGGTTGCCGTGGCGTTGCCTTCCATCTTGTTTCCGCTGAAATACCAGCGCGAAGGTCCTGCAGAGGTCTTTCCGCTGCGGTTGTTTGAGATGGAGATGAACACGCTGTTGGAGGGCGACGCCGGTCCTGGCTTATAGTAGTTGCCGACGAAGTTGCAGAAATGGATGCTGTTGGTGGCTTCGTTTTCACCGCCATAGCAAGAGTTCCAGCGGCCCCAGTTGTAGTTCACGTTGTTATAGTATTCCAGGAACACGCGGCGGTCACCGCCGTCGTTGCTGGCACCGTTGATGCGGCATGAACGCGAGTCGTTGTGAATCAACAGGTTATGGTGATAGGTGGCTGGCGAACCGCCCCATTGCGAGCCGTAGCCTCGGGCCCCCTTGGGATGTCCGGCATCGCGCAGTCCCTCGTGTACGATGGTCCACTGCACGGTGGTGAAGTGATTGTCGTAGATAGTCATGTTCTCCTCGCCGCTCCATCCGAAACAGCAGTGGTCGATGATGAAGTTCTGGGCGTTCTCGATGCCGATGCTTCCGCCGTCGATGAACTCATCGTCGTCGGTCTTGCCTAATCGTCCGCGGATGTTTCTGATAATCACGTTATTGCTTCCGCCCAGGTTCAGTTTTGCACCGCGATAGAGGATGCCGTCGCCGGGAGCCGTCTGTCCGGCAATGGTCACATTCTGCAATTTGGAGCGGATGTCGCTCTCCAACTTGATGATGCCGCCCACGCGGAACACGATGGTGGCATCCTGCTTGCCGGCCTCGGTCAGTGCCCAGCGCAAAGAACCTTCGCCGCTGTCGTCGAGATTGGTCACCTCTACCACCTTACAGCCGCGTCCGCCCGAAGCCAGTTTGCCGAAACCGCGCGCCGTGGGGAATGCCAGCAGTGCGTCTTCCAGTTCCGCATAGTCGTCGATGGGATCGATGATGTCGCCGCCCTGCGAGGTGTTGGCATGAGCGGCAATCACCGACTCGGGATCATAGTCGATGCTGCTGCCGGTGCGCGACTTGAATGCGCTGTCGATGGCCGGCCAGTTCATGTGTTCGGCATAGTCGGCCTCGTCCACCTGTCGTCCCCAGCTGATGCGGTTGCTGGTATCGACGAGGTTTCCACTGCCGTCCACACTCTTGTATTCGGCGAAATAAGAGCCTGTGCCGTCGTTACTGCCCATTTTTACCCATCCGGCAGGGTTGATGGCATCGCCGAGGTTACAGTTCAGGAAAATGCTGCCGCACTGGCTCTCGCCCCACGGACGGCCCAGATAGGAGTCGCCTGCTGTGGCATCGCCCGAACGCGTCACCGTACAGCTGTTGAAGACAAATCCGAGGAAAATGCTCACGGGCGATCCCGAGAGTTTGGTGTTGATGCGCACGGTCACATCTTCGGGAGCCGTGATATAGCCGTTGCCGACGAGGTTCAGCGTGCAGTGCTCGAACCAGCATGTGCCGCCGGCATAGATAAAGTCGGTGCAGCCTTCCACCAGGCATTCTTTGTAGTAGGAGCGTGTGCCCTTTTTTGTGCGGTGGGTGTCCTGATAGCCCTTGAAGGCACAGCGGTAGAAAGTCTGGCGGTCGCCGGCCACATAGATGGCCAAAGCCTGTCCGCCGCTTTTGCCCGAAGTGTTCTGGAAGGTGATGTTCTCGGCATAGAAATCGGAGGCATAGATGCTCATGGCGGGTGTCTGGTCGAATGTCAGTCCCGAGGCCATTCCTTTGGCGGACGTGATAATTGTGGCATCGCGGCTTTCGCCGACGAGCGACAGCCGTTTGGTGGAACTGCTGCTTTTCGAGCCTATGTTCACATTCTCGGCATACGTGCCGTTTTTGATGTAGATGGTTGTCTCGGCATTGTCGGGTGCCGCATCGACGGCAGCCTGAATGGTGGTGTAGTCGCCCTTTCCGTTAGCATCCACGGTTATCGTGTTTTGGGCGTTTGCGCCAATGGTGAGCCCCATCACCAGGGCGATGAAGAAATTTTTCTTGTTCATAACGTCAGTTTTCTAAAGGACGTGCGCGGGGGCAGGATGTAACCTTTTCTTTGAGGGGGATTTTCGTTATGACGTAATGACGGCATGACGTTATGATGCAATGCCGTTGCAAAATTAATAAAAAAATTCTTTCTTCGCGCAAATTAGGAATGAAATCTTTGGGGGTGTAATTCCTTCTTTGTAAATTTGCAGTTAGAAAACGATATAAAACTTATTTACAATGAAAACGAAAATAAAAAGCATCCTTCTGCAACTGCTGCGCAGCCCAAAAGAATTCCCCATGGAGGCCGCCATGGGACTGGCTTTCTTCCTCATTGCCGCATGGCACACCTGTCATGCAGAATGGGACGAGACCTTGGCCCGGATGGTGAGCGGAGTCAACCAAGACATCCTTACGCTGTTTGTCCCGTTGCTTGTGCTGACTTTCTGGTTAGGCAAGGTGAACCGATGGGCATACGTGGCTTCGGGATTCTTGTTCCTGCCGCTGATGGCACTCAATCTGAAGCCCTTCCTGATGACCTACGGTTTCTTCTTCACCTACGTGCTGGCGGCCATCTTGCTGGTGGTGGGCGTCAAGCGTTTGGACGACCGCAGTTTTGCCGCCCATGCACTGCACGTGGTCACTCAAATGTTTTTCGGACTCGTCATCTCGGGCCTTATCACGGCGGCACTTTATGCCATTTTCGGTTCTTTCTTCTACATTTTCGGCATCGACGAACCAAAGCATTTCTACACTTACCTGTGGCAGTTCATCTGGTTCTTCATTGCCCCACAGGTGTGCTGCACGTTGGTCTCTCACGGCGAATACGAACTGAAGGAGCCGGCCAAGGTGCTAAAGATTATCCTGAACTTCATCCTCTCGCCTGCCATCATCATCTACACGGTCATCCTCTATGCCTATTTCATCAAAATAGCCTTGGCGTGGGACCTGCCCAAGGGCGGTGTGGCCTGGATGGTCATGGCCTTTGTGACGGCGGCGCTTGCCGGAAAACTGATGCAGTATGTGCTCGGTCAGCGGTATTACGATTGGTTTTACCGCAACTTCACGTGGATAGCCATTCCGCCGCTCATCATGTACTGGATAGGTTCCATTTATCGCATCCGCCTATACAGTTTCACCGAAAGCCGCTTCTACCTGATGGTTGCCGGCGTGCTGATGACGCTCTTCGTGCTCATGCTGCTTTGGAAAAGCTCGCGCCGGTTCCAGCTGATGGCACTCATCTTCGGTGCCGCCATCATCGTGTTCACCTACATCCCGGGAATCTCGGCCAAAAGCATCGGACTGAGTTGCCAGAAAGCCCGATTGCAGCAGTATATCAGTCAACTGAAACTGATAGATGGAAAAACGGGAAAATTTGTGCAAAAGCTGAACATGGCGGAAATCAGGCGCGACAGCCTCGTCTGCAATCAATACCGCGAAGTGTGCAGCCTCATCGACTATGTGCGCAAAAATACAGGTACAGAACCCTTCGAGGCAGAATACGGCAAATGGTCGTGGTACGACAATGAGTTTGACTATTCGCGCCAAGAGGCGTTAACGGAAATTTTCGACCGCGAAAACCCGATTCAACTGGGCGACTATTCCATCATGCTGTCAACAGAATCGTACCAGATGAAAATGGACGAAGGGATTGGGATGATAAGGATTACGCGAAAAGGCAAGGACGTTCTGGTCTATCCCATCAAGGAGAGAGTCAGTCAGAACCCTCAACTGTTAAAAAATACCGACAGCCTGTTTGTTTGGAAAAACGATTCGCTGATGCTTGTCATCGACCGCGTTTACACAACCGACGATGAGGTAACAAACACCAACTATAGTTACCAACTGTTTAGGAAACGGAAATAGGCATATACGAAAACCGCTCCCCGACAATCGGGAAGCGGTTTTTTCGTTTTTATGTTCAGGCAGAAAATTACTGCATGATCTTTTTGCCGTTCTTGATAACGATTCCGCGGAATCCGTTGCTCACCTGCTGTCCGGCCAGATTGAAAATCTTGTCGCTGAGGGCAGCCTTGTCGGCAGCGATGTCGCTGATGCCGTCGGAACCTGCTGTGAACTGGAATCCATAGCAGCCGAGCTGACTCTTCGGGTTGAAGGCATAATAGGTCTTGCCAGCCTCTACGGGGAAGGTCATATAGCCCAGTGCCGGACGGTTCTGTGTCTCGCCATTGGTGTGCTGGATGATGTAGTCGTCGGGCATGGTTCCCTCGTTGATGTATTTCTGAGAACCTTCCACAACAACTTCCTCACCAAACTCGTTGGTTGTCTTCTCCTGATAATAGGCGAAGGTGGTGTTCTGGTAGTAGAACTTCACGTTGATGCTTGAAGCAGGAAGAATGGTCTTTGTTGCAGCATCTACCACATAGACGGGATGGTTACCCTTGTTCACATAGATACCCAGGGTGAGGTTGCCAGCAGCCTTCGGCTCAATCAGGATGTAGGCACCCTTCACAGGCATGTCCTTTCCTTCTGTCCAGAAAATATCTTCGGTACCACCCACACGGAAAACTTCGTCACCGTTGGAATTCAGTTCATAATAGTCCCAATAGACAAAGGTGGGATTTCCCTTCGGCATCACGGCCGTCAACAGTTTGGGATCGCAGTCGTCGGTGGTCAGGGCCTCGTTGCTGCCCTCTCCGCCCTTGACACTCCAGAACTCAAGCGTCTTACCATCCTCAATATCTTTTTTCGAGAGATTGTTGGGTGTAGAGACAACAGAGATTTTCATGCTGGCGGTCTCGCCCGTAATGGTTTCCGAGGTCAGGGTTCCCGGCTGGCTGGTGTCAGGCCCATCGGCTGTTCCAGCAGAATAGATACCTTCCGACACGGTGCTCTGCACGGCTCCAGGACACTGAACGATCAACCTGTTTTCGCTGTCGTACGAACGGCTGACGGCATCGTCAGCATTCCAAATTTCCTGTGCATTAACGCTTGTGGCAGCAAGTGCCACGGCAATAAGAGTAAAAAATTTTTTCATACGCTTTAATTTTATTGGTTTTAAATTCATTTTGGCTATCATTATGTCCGTTACGGACAATAATCCGTCACAAAAGTAACGTTTAAAGTATAAATATGTAACTATCCCCTCCCGGAATTATTATTTTTTAACAAAAGTCACAACGAAAATTCCCCCTCCCCTCCTTAGTCTTATGGTCGGGCTACGCCCTTGAAATTAAATTTAAAATTAAGTTTAAAATTTTCCGCATCGCCTCACTGCGTATAATTTTTAATATAATTTTAAACACAATTTCGAGCGAAGCGACCAATGACATCTTTCTTTCCTTATTTTATCAACCACCCCTAACCCCTATTTTATCAACCACCCCTGACCCCTCCTTTTTAAGGAGGGGGAGTATAATTCACATTCAATTCGTTGTTGAATTAAAAACTCCATTTGTGTCAGATTTTTTGGGTTTTTTGTTTAAGAAAATTGGGGCTGTGGATAACGTCATTCGTGGCGCTGAAAGTTTTCCTGATTAAAACTGACAGTTTTCCTGATTAAAACTCGGAGTTTTCCTTATTAAAACTGACAGTTTTCCTAATCAAAACTCACAGGGATATATTTTATCCAGTTTCAAATGCCATTCTACCTGTTTATGAAATACGATGGATTACACGAGCACGATGTCGTTTTTGACACCTATATAAGAGTACAAATGCGCGCGAATACGTCTTTAAATTATCTACTCATAAAATCAGAAACTCAAAATATGAAGAAACTGATGCTTACAGGGCTGTTATGGGCAGCCGCCACCGTCGGCATGATGGCCGACGACACGGAGACGCACCGCCAATACCTGAGCGGCAGAGGATGCGACGACATGGTACAATGGGATTTCCAATGTACCGACGGGCGCAACAGCGGCAAATGGACGAAAATCGGAGTGCCATCGTGTTGGGAACTGCAGGGGTTCGGCACTTACCAGTATGGCATGCGCTTCTACGGTAAGGCCACGCCCGAGGGCATTGCCGACGAGAAAGGACTTTACAAATACGAGTTCACGCTGCCGCAGGAGTGGGAAGGACGCCAGATTCTGCTCACCTTCGAGGCCGTGTTCACGGATGCCCGTGTGACCATCAACGGACGAAAGGCAGGTTCCGGACTGCATCAGGGCGGCTTCACGCCGTTCCAGTTTGATATTTCCGACCGCGTATTTTTCGGCAAAAAGAAAAACCGTCTGGAGGTGGAAGTGGCCAAGGAAAGCAGTTCACCGCAGGTAAACCTCGCCGAGCGGCGCGCCGACTATTGGAACTTCGGCGGCATCTGGCGCCCCGTTTATATCGTGGCCAAGCCTGTGCAGAACATTCAGCGTGTAGCCATCGATGCCCGTGCCGACGGTCAGTTCAGGGCCGATGTCTTCCTGAACAGGGCTACTCAGGGTTCAGTAAGCGTCCATGTCATGGATGCAAACGGGACGAAATTGGCCCAAGACCAAACCTTCCCCATACAGGGTGACCGCGCTGCTGTGGACTTTACGGCTAAAAACCCGAAACTCTGGACAGCCGAGACACCCCACCGCTATACCGCCGTGTTCACGCTGAAAGACCAGAACGGTAAGGTGCTCCATGTGGAGCGGCAGAAGTTTGGTTTCCGCACCATCGAATATCATCACTCGTTCCAAGGCGAAAACCTGCCCTACCCCCACGTTGAGGGCTGTGATGACGACGGTGTTTTCATCAATGGACAGAAGGTTATCTTTAAGGGTGTGAACCGTCATTCTTTCCGTCCCGAAACGGGCCGCACGCTGTCGAAGGCAAAGAACATCGAGGATGTGAAGCTCATCAAATCGATGAACATGAACGCCGTGCGCCTCAGCCACTACCCCGCTGATCCGGAATTTCTGGATGCCTGCGACTCGCTGGGCCTCTATGTGGAATGCGAACTGCCCGGCTGGCACTGGGCCCACGAGACCGTCAACGGCGCAAAACTCGTTGAGGAGATGGTGACGCGCGACGTGAACCACCCGTCGATTATTTTCTGGAGCAACGGCAACGAAGGCGGCTTCAACTACGAACTGGAACCCTATTTCGGGCAGTTCGACCCGCAAAAGCGCGTAGTGCTCTATCCCTGGGCCAACCGCAACGGCTTCGAGACCAAGCATTACCGTTCATGGGGCGAGACGGCCGAGTATATGCGGCAGAAGGAAATCTTCATGCCCACGGAGTTCCTGCACGGACTTTACGACGGAGGTCATGGGGCCGGACTGAAGGACTACTGGCAGCTGATGATGTCGAATCCCCGTTGTGCCGGCGGTTTCCTTTGGGACTTGATGGATCAGGCGGTGGTGCGTACAGACCAGAACGGCATCCTCGACCCTGTGGGTAATTTCGGCTCCGACGGCATCGTAGGCCCCCACATGGAGAAGGAAGGCTCGTTCTATACGATTAAGGAGATCTGGAGTCCTGTGCAGGTAAGGTATTGGGACATCAATTGTGTCGCTATCAAGAACTGCTACGACTTCACCAACCTGAAAGACTGTAAGTTCCACTATCGCTTTCTGAACATGCCTAACTACGGCAACTCGCAGGTTAAAGTTGTCAAGGAAGGCAGCATTGCCTCGCCCGACTTGGCTCCAGGCCAGACAGGCGAGTTGAAATTTGGATGGACAGAAGCCGACGTCATCGAGTTGACAGCCACAGACCCGCAAGGATTTGAAATCTTCACTTGGAGCCAAGAGTTGGTATCAAGGGGGGGGAACCTTGTTTTAGACAAGATTCACAAGAACACACGATCCTATTCCGTCAACGAGGATGCCAACCAACTGACCATTAGTCAGGGCAACTGTCAGTATGTTTTCTCCAAGAAGAACGGCCGAATACAGAAAGTCAGTATTGCTGGCAAGACCATTTCCCTCAGCAATGGTCCGCGCTTCGTAGCTGCCAAGCGCTCCGACCGCTCGCAAGACGGATTCTACAACCATGATGACAAAGAAGCCTTCCAGAAAAAGACCGACTACACGGAGTATGCCGATGAGGGAACCTTTGCTGGTTTCACCATTTCTGACAGCACACTCGTTGCCAATTATATACATGGCTCATTAGAGAAAGTCACCTACCGATTCCTGCAAGACGGCGGTTTCTGGATGAATGTCTTCTACTATTTCAACGGCGTGGTTGACCTCATGGGCATCTGCTTCGACTATCCTGAACAGATGATGAAGAGTAAGCAATGGGTAGGCAAAGGTCCCTATCGCGTGTGGCAGAACCGCATGCAAGGTCCGCAGTATGGCCTGTGGAGCAACGACTATAACGATCCCATCCCCGGCGAGTCGTGGGAATATCCCGAATTCAAGGGATATTTCTCTAATGTGTCCTGGATGAAATTCACCACACAGGAAGGCCAGTTCGGGCTGGAACTCCTGAACGGCAAAGTGGGCGTCTATACCCCGCGCGACGGTCGCGACCATATACTCTATACCCTGCCCGAAACAGGAATCGGCATCTTCAAGGCCATCCCCGCCGTGCGCAACAAGGTGAATACCACCGACCTCAACGGCCCCAGTGCACAGCCCTATTGGTCGAAGGGTAAAGGTAACATTAGAGCCATCCTGCGCTTTGAAGAGTAAAAAGGTAAAAAAGTAAAAAAGTAAAAAAGTAAAATATGAGAGCTTTCAAATCTAACATGGCATTAAGGAAGGTATTTATCGTTTTACCTTTTTACCTTTTTACCTTTTTACCTTTAAGTGCCGAAGGTACGGAGAAGCCTTGGACCTTCTGGTACTGGATGTATGGTGCCGTTTCGAAAGAAGGCATCAAGGCCGATCTGAAATGCATGAAAGACATCGGATTAGGCGGCTGCTATCTGATGCCTATCCGAGGCACCGACGATAAAGGAGCCCCGCTTAATCCCCCCCAAGGGGGGAAATGGGCAGAAACGCTGTCGCCCCATTTCTGGGAAATGGTGGACTATGCTTTCCAGCAGGCTGACTCTTTGAGTTTGCAAATGGGCATCCATATCTGCGACGGATTTGCCCTGGCCGGAGGTCCTTGGATAACGCCTGCGGAGTCGATGCAGAAGATAGTCTTCAGCGAGGATCTCTTTGTTGGCAGTGTACAAGACATGGTTCATCGTAATGGCGGTCTCGTTTTGCCACGTCCAGAGGGTGTTGATGGCTATTACGAGGATATTGCCACCTTTGCCATTCCGCTCACGCGTTCGTATTTCATTCCTTTTCTCGATAACTTCGACCTGCAACGCGACGTGGAGAAGGTTCCTGTCACCATGTCACCAACAATGACGCGCAATGATAAGGGAATATTTGCTGCCTCCGAAGCGGCTTGGATTGCATTCGATCTGAGAGGTAAACACGAATATACCAATATCGAGATAGCCGCCAACGGCACGAATATGCAGGCTCAACGCATGGCAGTAGAAGCCAGCGACGATGGCGTCCATTTCCGGTTAGTGAAACAACTGGTACCACCGCGACAGGGATGGCAGAACTACGACTATAATACCACCTTTGCTTTTCCTCCTACAAAAGCTCGCTACTGGCGTCTGTCGTGGACACCTGAAGGAACAGAGCCTGGCAGTGAGGATTTGGATGCCGCCAAGTGGCGTCCCCGTTTAGGACTAAAGAATGCTACCTTCTATGCACAGCCACGCATCGACAACTGGGAGGGTAAAGCAGGCTATGTATGGCGCATAGCCTCTGAAGCCACTGCACGTGATTTGCCTGACAGTATCTGTTGGCAACAGCGGGAGATAGCCCGGCTAACGCTGGAGGGTGACCGCGTGACTGGCTATTCGCTGCAGGGTATGGATAATTCCACCTATATCTACCATATCGTCCGCATCGGCCACACTTCGACAGGGCACACGAACGCCACGGCAGGCGGTGGAAAGGGATTAGAGTGTGACAAGTTCTCGGAAGAGGCCGTCAAGAAGCAAGTGACCAACTGGTTTGGGGCATTCAAGAAGCGTCCGCATAGCGACGTCGTAAAGTATATGCACGTCGACTCATGGGAGTGTGGTTCACAGAATTGGAGCAAAAACTTTGCAGAAGAGTTCCAGAAGCGGCGCGGCTACGACCTCATCCCCTGGTTGCCCGTGATGGTGGGCATCCCCTTGGAAAGTGCCGTTAAGAGTGATCAGGTGCTTAGAGACGTTCGCCAAACCATCGACGAACTGAAGAACGAGGTGTTCTTCAAAACCGTTCTTGACTGCGCCCACGAGTATGGCGTACAACTGTCTGCCGAGAGCGTAGCTCCCACGATGATGAGCGACGGCATGAGCCATTATCGCTATGCAGACGTGCCGATGGGCGAATTCTGGCTCAACTCGCCTACCCACGACAAGCCCAACGATATGCTTGACGCCATCAGCGGAGCCCATGTCTACGGAAAGAATATCGTACAAGCCGAAGGGTTTACCGAGGTGCGCGGAGTATGGGACGAGACGCCCGCAAGTATCAAAACCCTGCTCGACCGAAACTTTGCATTAGGCATGAACCGATTGTTCTTCCATGTCTTCACACATAACCCCTGGACCGACCGCCAACCGGGCATGACGCTCGATGGAATCGGACTTTTTTTCCAGCGCGACCAAACGTGGATGTCGGAGGCGAAAGACTTTGTGGACTACATCACCCGATGCCAAAAAATGTTGCAGGAAGGGAATCCTGTAGCCGACATTGCCGTATTCACGGGCGAGGAAATGCCATCGCGCGCCGTGTTGCCCGAAAGGCTGGTGCCAATGCTGCCGGGACTGTTCGGTGAAAAACGGGTGGCAGCCGAGACAAAAAGACTGCTGAACAAAGGAAATCCCATGGAGGAAAGTCCAGTGGGTGTAAAGCATTCGGCAGGCATCGTTGATACCCGCGACTGGGTGAACGCACTGAATGGCTACCAGTATGACTCCATGAACCGTGACGCACTGCTCAACCTGGCTACCACGACAGCCGACAGTTGCATCTCGCTGCCCAGCGGTGCAAAATACCGGGTGCTGGTCATTCCACAGAAAAATCCGATGAATCCGACAAAACTATCGGAAGAAATTAGGAAAAAAGTGGAATCGTTCAGGAAAGCTGGTGTGGTGGTTATTGAACAACCCTACACGGAATCCGACTTCTCCGCTTTCGGACTGCCGCGTGACATCGTGTTGCCAAAAGACATAGCCTACACCCACCGCAGGACGAAGGATACCGAAATCTATTTCCTCTCGAACCAAGTGGCCAAAAAGCAAAAGTTCCTTGTTACGATGCGCGAGGACTGTAACATCATTATCCTTTACGACCCGCTGACAGGACGATACCAAGGAGCATTCGACGAATCGACAGGCGAGGGCACCACTACCGAAATTACCCTTCAGCCCAATGGTTCGCTGTTCGTGATGCTCATCAAAAAAGGAAACGAAGGTTTCTCGCTGAGTTCTTTCGAACCATCAGACCAGTCACAGACAATCGAAATCAACTCGCCCTGGCGCATTCGTTTCATGTCGAACAATGTCAATGCGTCGACCGAAACACTCTACGACTGGAGTCAGTCGACCAACGACAACATACGCTACTATTCGGGTGCTGCCCGGTATGAGGCAGGCTTCGAACTTAAATTCAAACCCAACCAGCATATCTGGCTCAGTTTGGGCAAAGTGTATGACGTGGCCCATGTCTATGTTGACGGCACCGATTGCGGCACGGTATGGACGGCCCCCTACTGTGTGGATATCACGAAAGCACTGAAAAACAAGAATGAGCACCAGTTGCGCATCGTTGTTGTAAATACATGGGCCAATGCCCTGCGTGGAGCCGACGAAGGAAAAGCCCCATTCAAAGGCATCTGGACCAACGCCAAATACCGCATGAGCAGCAAGAACCTGCTGCCCGCAGGATTGCTCGGACCAATTGAACTGAAAATTGACGAATAAATATTGAAGATATGAAAAGATTGACTTGCGTGTTCTGCGCACTCTGCGGAATCATCTCTACCGCCCTGGCCGAAGTGAAACTGCCCCAGTTTTTCAGCGACGGCATGGTGCTGCAACAGCAGACCACGGCACGACTGTGGGGATGGACACAGAAAAACAGGAAAGTGACTGTCAAGACATCGTGGGATGACAAAACTTATACAGCAACTACCAACAACAACGGGCGCTTTGAGGTCAGTGTGACCACTCCTGCTGCCGGAGGACCCTACACCATTGTGTTCGACGACGGTCAGCCGATTCGCCTTAGCAACGTGCTCATCGGCGAGGTATGGATATGTTCAGGACAGTCGAACATGGAAATGCAGATGAAAGGTTTTAAGGGACAGCCTGTTGAGGGAACTACCGAAGAACTGCTGCACTGCAAGGACCCGCAGTTAAGGTTTTTCACCGTTAAACGGAATCCGAAAGCGCAGTATCAGGAAGATGCAACGGGACAATGGAACGAAGCAGAGACAGCTTCGGTACGTGACCTGTCGGCAACCGCCTACTATTTCGGAAAAGCGCTACGGAACAACCTTGACGTACCAGTAGGCCTTATCGTTACCTCCTATGGCGGTTCTGCATGCGAGGCATGGATGGCCCGGGAGTGGCTGGAAGAGGACACCATTGCGATGGAATGGCCGAAATATTACCCCGACGTAAAGTTTCCCATCACCGATGAAATGGTGGAAAAACTGCACCAGCGTTGTCCAACGGCTCTTTATAACGGTCAGCTGAAACCACTCATCGGCTATGCGCTGCGCGGTGCCATCTGGTATCAAGGTGAGGACAATGTGCCGCGCTATAGCTACTATGCCAAACTGCTGAAACGAATGGTCGACGGTTGGCGGGCAGAATGGCAGCAAGGCGACTTCCCATTCTACTTCTGTCAGATTGCCCCTTACGACTATTCACTCATCCAATGGGAGGGCAGTCAGTATTTGCGCGAACAGCAGCTGAAAGCAGAGATAATCATTCCTAACAGCCGAATGGCCTGTTTGATGGATGCAGGACTGGAGTATGGCATACACCCCAGAAAGAAGCGGCAGGCCGGTGAGCGACTGGCCGTACTGGCACTGAGCAACACTTACGGAGTGAAAGGATTGCCTGACTTTGCCACATACGCCAACATGGATATTCAGGGCGATACTGTCGTCGTAGCTTTCGACCGGTCGAAGGAATGGGTGTATTTCGAAAACGGCAAAGCTACCGATGGCCTTTATGAGGTGGCGGGTGAAGACCATGTCTTCCATCAGGCAGAAGCCTGGATTTCGCGCAACCGCCTCTATCTGAAAAGCGAAAAGGTGAAGAAACCTGTTGCCGTGCGCTATGCCTGGAAGGACTGGGTACAGGGTGACTTGATGCACGATGGACTGCCGGTAAGTTCATTTAGGAGTAGGCCCACCCCTGCCCTCCCAAAGGGAGGGAATAATCAGTAAAGTAATGAGTAAGAATATTTTATTTTGTTTGCTCTTGGGGGGTTGCGCTTTGCTATGCAATGCAGCAGATTATAAGCCCAAGGATTATGTTTGGACCACGCAGAGCCGGAACTCGTCGGAGTCGATGCCCTGTGGAGGTTGTGACATCGGCATGAACGTATGGGTAGAAAACGGCGATGTGCTCTTCTATGTGCAGCAAAGCGGATGGTTCGACGAGAACAATACTTCGTTAAAAGCGGGGCGCTGGCGCATCCATACGGACGGTCAGCAAACGGAAAAGGGGTTTGAACAACGACTGTGCCTTGACGACGGAGCGATATATATCACTTTAGGCGATACCCACATCCGGCTTTGGGCGGATGTGATGGAACCCGTGGTTTTCTGCGAGGTTTCTTCAAAAAAGAAAATGAAGACCACCCTTTCGTATGAAAGTTGGCGCTACAAAGACCGCAACATCACAAAAGCAGAATGTCAGCAAACCAGTTATAAGTGGACTTTACCCGATAGAACCGTCACTTTTGCCGATTCCATCGAGGTTATAAAGGATGGTATACACTTTTTTCACCAGAACAGTCAAGAGACCGTTTTCGACTATACCGTGAAACGGGAATTTCTTGAGGAAGTAAAGGACCAAATCTATAATCCCATCGGCGGACTTCGAATGGAAGGAACCATGAATATTTCAGGGTTATCATATAAAGGGACGCACGAAGGAGATTATGCCGGAACCGACTTTCGCGCCTGGGATTTCTGTGGAACGACCAACAAGGCGAACATTGCTATTGCCTTCGGGAAACCAACGTGCACAGCCCAGACATCACAAAATCGCTCAGCCCGATGGTGGCATCAATACTGGCAGCGGTCGTGGATTCAGACCGACAATAAAGAGGCGGCAGAAATAGTGCGCAACTATGAACTGTTCCGCTATATGCTCGGCTGCAACGCTTTCGGTCAATGGCCGACGAAATTCAACGGAGGATTATTCACTTTCGATCCCTTGTTTGTGGCCTCTTCCACAGAGGAAACATATACACCTGACTACCGCAAATGGGGCGGCGGCACCATGACCGCCCAAAACCAGCGACTGGTGTATTGGCCGATGCTGAAAAGCGGTGATGCAGAGAGTTTAAGGCCGCAGTTGGATACCTACCTGCGCATACTGCCAACGGCAAAACTATGGGCGAAGCACTTCTGGGGTCATGGCGGTGCATGCTTTTACGAACAAATTGAAAACTCGGGACTGCCCAATCCCGCTGAATATGGAAAGCCAAAAACGGGACAGGACTTCGGCGTAGGCCGCAATGCGTGGCTCGAATACGAATGGGACACGGCACTGGAATTCTGCATGATGGCCTTGCAAGCCCGTGAATATGCCCCCGATACTGACTGGGACAAATATGAGCCGCTCATCGAGGAATGCCTGCGATTCTTCGATGAACACTACCAGTACGAAGCCAACAAACGCGGTGCAAAAACCTTCGATGCCAACGGTAAACTGGTTATCTACCCTGGGTCGGGTTGCGAGACCTACAAGATGGCCTATAATCCGTCATGCACGATTGCGGCCCTGAAGGCTGTCTTGGAGAAATGGGGTAAGGATACGGCGATGCTCCATCGTATCCCCGACATTCCCACAAGGGTGATCGAAGGTGATACTTGTATTGCTCCTGCCGTTGTCTGGGAACGGATACAGAATGTGGAAACACCCCAACTCTACCCCGTGTTCCCTTGGCGCATCTTTGGATTGGGGCGGCCAAGCCTGCTGACGGCCGTAAACACTTACGAGAAAGACCCACATGCTTTGGAAATGCGCTCATCGAAAGGATGGAAACAAGACAACATCTGGGCTGCCTGCCTTGGACTGACCGACGAGGCACGAAGACTGAATCTGGAGAAACTGGGCAACGGTCCGTATCGCTTCCCTGCGTTCTGGGACCCTGGTTTCGACTGGGCACCCGACCATAACCGCGGCGGTGCGGGAATGATTGGCCTACAGGAGATGCTCTTGCAGGAAACACCCGAGGGCGAACTGCTGCTTTTTCCGGCATGGCCAAAGGAATGGAATGCCAAGTTCCGGCTGCATGCTACGGGCGGACGCATCGTCGAGGCAGAAATCATCAACGGAAAAATCAGTTTGAAAAAATGAAACAGCAATATCATTTAACTGAACACAAAGACACTAAGACACTAAGTTTCTTAGTGAAGATACACAATATGGCTGAGACCACTCTTTTTGTTTTGTGTCTTTGTGTCTTTGTGTTCCATTTCGACAACTTGCTTGCACAGATAGAAAACGCCCGATGGATTGGCGCTATTTCGAAACAGGAGGCTAAAATTCCGACAGGTCGCTGGAGTAATACGGTGTTCAAAAAGGACTCGTTCAAACTGAAATGGCAGGACGTGGATTCACTTTCTGCCCGCTCCATCATCGTGAAAAAGGACTTTCAGGCCAAAGGGAAAATTGCCAAGGCCGAGGTGGATATTTGCGGACTGGGACACTACGAACTCAACATCAACGGAAAGAAAGTAGGCGACAGTGAGTTTGCACCGCTATGGAGCGAATACGACAAGACTGTATACTATAACAGGTACGAAGTGACGGAATTGTTGCAAAAGGGCAATAACCGCATGGAAGCACTGCTGGGCAACGGTATGTTCAACGTGCAGCGCGGTTCACGCTACAGCAAATTGCAGCAAAGTTTCGGACCGCCACAACTGCTGCTTCGACTGGTCATTACCTATGAAAACGGCAAACGACAAGTGATTGACAGCGACAGCTCTTGGCTATGGCGTTTGTCACCCATCACTTTCAACAGCATCTACGGTGGGGAGAGTTACGATGCCACCTTCGAATCTCCCAAAGGGGAAAATATTTGGAAACCGGTTGTCTATACCGAAGGACCGAAGGGAATGCTTCGCTTGCAGACGGCTCCGCCCGTAAAGATTATGGAACGCTACGATGTGAAGTCATGGAAGTATATTTTACCCCATTCCATCGATGCAGCATCGATGGCAACAAAACGCACAGTCCAACGGGGAGCCTTCGTCTGTGACATGGGACAGAACCTTTCCGGATTCCCCGAAATCTCCGTCAGCGGCCGACCTGGACAGAAAATCACACTCCTCGTTTCGGAAAAACTCACGCCCCAAGGAGCCTGTGACCAACGCCAAACCGGCCGCCAGCATTACTACGAATACACGATAGGTAATTGCTCCCCGCCCTATAAGGAGGGGCAAGGGGGAGGGTCTTCTTGGCACCCAAGATTTTCCTATTACGGTTTCCGCTATATCCAGGTGGAGGGGGCTGTTTGGGAAGGAGAACCGAATCCCTACAATCTGCCCGTTCTCCACAAACTGCAGAGTTGTTTCGTATATAGTTCTGCTCCCGAGGTGTCCAGTTTCAGCTGTTCCAACGAATTGTTTACAAAAACCCACCGTCTCATCGAACGGGCGGAACGCTCGAACATGCAGGCCGTGCTCACTGACTGTCCCCACCGCGAGAAGTTAGGATGGCTGGAACAAGACCATCTGAACGGCCCCTCTTTGTTATACAACTACGATATGCGCACGTATATCCCGAAAATCATCCAAGATATCGTAGACACCCAGAAGGCCGACGGCATGGTTCCCACCACTGCCCCACAATACGTTTCATTTGGCAACCTCTTTGATGACTCGCCCGAATGGGGAAGCACGCTCATCATTCTGCCGTTTATGTATTACGAGCACTATGGCGACAGCACGTTGATTCTGAACAACTATGACCCCATGCGCCGCTATGTGGACTATCTCACCAGCCGTGCCGACAACGGTATCGTAAGCCACGGACTTGGCGACTGGTACGACCAGTGGGGCACAGAACCCGGCGGATTCACCAAAAACACTCCCATCCCGCTTGTAGCCACTGCCCATTACCTGATGGATTTGCGCTATGTGGCACAGGCCGCCCGTATGAAAGGATTCATAAAGGATGCGGAAAAATACGATGAAATGGCAGTATTTGTTACCCGACAGTTCAACAAAACCTTTTATCATCCCGACTCGTGCTACTACGGCACAGGCAGCCAGTGCTCGGATGCCCTGCCGCTATTCCTCGGAATCTGTCCTGACAAGGATGCTGTTTTGCACCATCTCATCGAGGATATAAAGAACCACGGCACCCGCCTGACTACTGGTGACGTGGGTAACCGCTATCTTTTCCAAGTACTCTCCGACAACGGCTATGATGAACTACTTTTTGAAATGCTCAACCATTATGAAGCCCCAGGTTATGGCTATCAGATTCGTCAGGGAGCCACAACCCTCACCGAACAATGGATGCCCGAGAACGGTTCGTCGCAAAACCATTTCATGATGGGGCAAGCCGACGAGTGGCTTTTCAAATCTATCGCCGGCATCCGCCAGCGGAAAGGTGCCCACGGTATGCGCCATCTGCTGATTACTCCCCAATTGGTGGGCGATATCCAGTGGGTGAAAGCCTCCACGATGGCTGCCACGGGAATCGTCCGTGTCAATGCCACTCGCGAACGCATCGCTGTGGAAATTCCTGAGGGTTGCGACGCAGAAATCGTGAAAATGAATGGAGAGAGAAGGTTCGTGGGAAGCGGCACACACGCATTTTAATAAAAAAGTTAGCCCCAAACGTCTTTTGTGTCGATTTTTTTTATATTTTTGCACAAAATCCTTGGGCTAACTTATGAACAACCATATTGATGAAGGGCAGTTAAGCCATGCCATTTCCCCCTGGCATTCCATTGGCGTCAGACTGAGTCTGTCGGTTTTAGGTGTGGCTATCGGCGTGTTTGTCGTAGGTTTGCTAGTGTACATCTATTTCCAGGAAGACCAGGTGAAAGAGAAAACGATGACGTATGCCGAAATGCAACTCACGGAACAAATCTGTGAAGCCGAAAAACTGCTCGTCGGCAACGAGACAATGACAGAAAAGGAAAAAGAGGATTCTGTGTTGCGCATCATCAAGGACATTAAGCCCTATAAGCATTCTTTCTGTATTCTGCTTGACGCCTCCGGTCACTATTTACTTCTATTACTGTCCGCTAAACCTTGATTCCCTCGCGCACGTATGGGCATGAAGAAAAATCAGGCTGACTCTCGCACGAGAATCAGCCCTTTTGGCTATCTTTGCAGTTTCCAAACTCAAACGATAACCAAATCATGGGCAA
>JAFRPY010000011.1 GCA_017428925.1 Prevotella sp.
ATCCCTATCCGGTGCTTCATATCCGTTGCTTGCACAAATCGGGTGCAAAGGTAGTGAAAATTTGCCTAACAATCGTATCCAAATCCACTTTTAACCTCTTTTTTGTGACAATTTGTCAGAAAATGAATGAAAACATTGCGGATTTCAAGAAAAAGTCGTAATTTTGCAGCGGATAAAGTAATATATGGATATGCGCGACATTAAAGATATAGCAAGGTACGTGGGTCTGTCTCTCATTGCAAAGGGGCTTACCGTTAGTCCGTTGAAACTACAGAAACTGCTCTATTATGTACAGTCGTGGTATATGGTGTTCAACGGCCGACAGAACACGCTTTTTGCCCAGGCACCACAGGCTTGGGTGAATGGTCCTGTATATCCGGAAATATATTATCAGTATCGTGACAAGGTTTCCAATATGTGTGACCATCTGACTGCAAAGGACTTCGACACAGAGGATATCAATGCGACCTTGGCAGAACTGGCCATGAAACTGCAACTGACGGCTGACGAGACAGAACTGCTAGACTCCATCGTGATGCTCTACGGCTCGAAGTCGCAAAACGGGCTTATCTTCCTCACCCATGCTGAACAGCCCTGGGTGGAGGCGCGTGAGGGACTGGCACCATACCAGCGGTCGGAAAAGGAGATTTCTCTTGACACGATGCACGATTATTACAAGGCTCGTCACGAAAGGAATAAGCAGAAGCGATGAAACTGAATCCTTTCGACATAGATATTCAGCCGGACGAATTGGCACGGCTCAATACTCCCGACTCATTCAAGAACAGCCTCAGTTACGACGATGTACAGTTGTCGAAAGATTTGCCTATCGTGGTGAAGTACGATTACATAGACCTGAATGTAACCGACTATCATTTCAAACAGGAGTTCCTTCTTCGCGATACGCAAGAATACTTCACGATGATGAAGGAGATTTCTTCCAGTACCATCAACGACCTGGAGGCGAAAGCACGCCGGGACAAGAGTTACCATTTTTACAGATCAAGTTTCTCAGGCAATATCCGTAAGGCTGTCAGGCAAATTATGCCCGATGCTGACGAAAGCATGATTGTCTATCACTTCGGCTTGTATGAATGTGAAAGCAAACAGGCATCAAGGGCAACGGGTGAACGTTCGCCACGAGTCTATTTCATGCTCGGCACGAATGGTTTCATCTATCCACTATTTTTCGACCCGTTCCACGAACTGAATCCGATGGTGAAATAGAAGGGAGCCGAGGCGCATTGCCCCGGCTCTCGTTGCTTTTACAATACAAAGTAGTCTGTTATGGCATTACGTATTCTTGCTGATACTCAGGAAAGCGGCCTCATAAAGATGAAAGATCCTGAAACGGAGTCTAAAAGATATTCTTCTTATATACCCTATTATGGATGATTCTTATTTTCACGCGAATCCACATCTCGTTTTCTACTCATTCATCTCTTCAACTTTAATCTCGGTGCAAACATTGCCTTGGCCACTTGATGGCATCGCTTGGCAAATGCCAGTTCGTCCTCGTCGTCCTTCCTTGCGGGCAGTTCGTTATTGCCACCGCCGCCATCACAGGTCTCAGCAATGTTAGTTGCAGCATTGAGATAACCGAAAAACAGACAAGCAGTAGCCGCGGCCACGTCCTCTATGTCATTAGCGACTCCCTCGGCCATGTCAAGATCAAGGCTCTTCAGATATTCCACACCCGCTTCTGCGCCAATCTCCCAAATTTCCGTCTCAGTTCGTGGGTCGATGTTGCGCACGGCATTGGCAAGTTTCAAAAGCCATCCTGTTTCGTTCAGCCGCACCCTTGGATTTCTGCCCAAGGCACCTCTGACTGCCTCCTTACCGCTCGCATTCATCTCGTACTCATCCAAATTCGGGTCTGTTACCACCTCAACGGCATTCCAGAGTCCCGCCCACGATGCTTCCAGCACCTTATGGGCCTTGTCAAACTGGTCGGCTTTCTCCTTGGCTTCCATATAGGACTCCTTGCTGATGCCCATCTGCTGCATCTCGTCATACTCCTTGATTTTCTTGACAGCGACGGCATTCTGCCTCAGTTCCTGTTTGACAATGGCACGGCTCCTGCGCGTCAGTTCCTGGATATGTGTATTGTCGAAACTGCGGAGGATAGTCTGCATGTCGGTCATGATGCTCTTGATTTCCCTGTTCTGTTCCTTTCTGAAATCATCTGCATCCATGAACAGCGGCTTTTTCCTGTCCTTCACCTTCTCCATCTCTTCAAAAGCGGCCATAATGACATCCATCATCCTCACCTTCATTTTTCCCTTCGCCTTCAGATTGGTAACCACGGCTCCGCTGCTTGTTGAGTTATAGGCAAACACATTATCCCAAAATCCCGTCACCTCAACCGCCTCATCCGGGTCGCCGACAGCATTGGCCAGTTCCTCAACCTTCTGTTCAAGTGCCGTCAGTTCCTTTTGTGCATCATCCCTTTTCCCGTTGACTTCATCCAATTCAGTCTGAGCGGAAGACAATTCCTGTTGCTTCCCTTGCAGTCGTAGCGCGATCTCATTGTAATTTGCAGCCGATTTTTCAGCCTCCCGTTCAGCCGCCTCCGCCTTTTCAAGAGCCTGCAAACGCTCGCGCTCCAACTGTCGCTTACTTTTCTTCCGATGCTCCTTCCGCTCCGCGGCAGTCATCACTGAAGTGTCCTCTCCACGCTGCAGTCCCCACTTCTCACCGACTTCCTCAAACAGCATTGTGTGCCACTGCTTATACGACTGCCGTGCTGCAAACTTTGTCTCGCCGAAATGGTACGAGTAACTGACCGACGGCACCATCTTCTGCTCTGCTGGCTGATACATTTTCTGCTCATCCTCATTCAGACGGGTGAACTGCCTTGTAGTGATATGCTCTGGACGTTCCTTTCCATCCTTCTTTGCGCCAACCCTCAGTTCATACCCACCGACACGTCCACGCTTTGCTCTCAGTGCAACTGGTATTACGAGCGCATGGAAATGGGGCGTTGTCTCGTCCAAGTGGCACTCCAAGCCAATGACGTTTTCCTCACCGAAGTGTCGGCAGAGGAAGCCATAGTAGTCCCATGCCATTGCCTCAATCTGCTTCTGCCCTGGGTTCTTCGGGTCGTCAGCCAGCGTGACTCTGCTGTTGTCCTTTCTCCAGTCAAGATCCATCGGCTTGCCAAAGGCAATCTCGGTCATGCGCTCATGGTCGCCGCTGAACACGAAGTCGATGCAGGTGTTCGGCTGGTTGGGGGCATCCTTGGCCCATGGCTTATAGTCCAGTTCCTTTAGTCGTTGCTCATAGCGTTCATTCAGTGTCTGCCGCTGGGTTCCGAGCCTGGCGATGACGGGCTGAGTGAACACGGTCTTTCCGTTCCTCAACACTATCTTCCTGCCGGGTCTTATCTCAAAGTTGAGATGCTTTCTCGACCAGTCGTAGCGGTTGCCCGGCTCCTTGTTCTTGGCATCGTAGGTCTCTTTCGTCCAGCCACGGCGCTCGTTCTCTCTGCCCTGCGCAGAGGCAAAGGACGGGGAGGCGGAGATGTTCAGCGACTGGTATTGCTTGTCGCATATTTGCATGTTCTGTATATGATTTAATGTAGGGTTCTTAGGGGCGCAGCCACTGAGCGGAGGTCCAGGAGAGGGTCACTCCTGGTCGGGTTCCACAGGGCAGAGAAGCCCTTGGCATATTGGGGTGATATGGCAGCATGACATAATGACCCCTAATATGTTGTGGATTATCCCGATAATCCCCGCTCAGCGTAGCACGTCTCAGTTCAGTTTACTGCTCACTGGTTGTCATCCGCCCTTTTCCATTCCCTGTCCCGCAGATAGACATAGAGGTAGGAACGCGGTGACGGGTCACCTTGCTTTCGGCAGGCATGAGTGAACGCAGCGGTTCGCTCTTCGGCTTTCAACTGCCTCCAGATACCGAATGCTGACGATTCGTTGTCACCAGTCTTGCCGTAGACGGCCTTCATCTTCAAGAAGGAAGAGGTAATCTCATCGGCGTTGAAATCGCCGAGGTCTAATGAATCCGCATCATCAGCATTTCCCGTATCTTCATCGCCGGCCTCACCATTTGTTGAGTTCTCTCCATCCGCTGTACCCTCTGCGTCCGCAGGTTGTGATGAAAGAACTGCGTTTGTTTTCTTCGCTGCAGAGTTAGGCCGTGCAGTGCTCTTTGCCGTTCTGCATTTTGCGCTTTCGCTGCACTTGCGGCTCTTTACCTCTGCTGCCTCGCGCTGGGTGTCAAGGTCGTTGGCAATCAAATCGAAGAGAACTTCAAGGCGAACGTCATCCAAGTCTGGTTTGATGCCATCGCTGGCGTACTTGACAATGGCCTTCACCAGTTTTCCGACTTCTGCGTTCGGACGCGAACATGCTACGCTCAGCACATTCGATAATAATGGAATACGCTCAAGTGTCTTCATACTTCTTCCGTTTTAGGGGTTTGACTGTCCTGTTGCTTCATCCACTCTGCCTTGTTCGGCTTGCGCCTGTGCGAAGCGAGGATTGCCAGGTTCTCTTCCTCGACCGTCATCGGAACGGCATTCTTGCGATTCACTTCCAGCCACTTGTCGAGTTCGTCATTGAAGAGTACCCATCGCTTGCCGGGCTTCGTTCCTGGCACTTCGCCCCTTTGCAGTTTCATGTAGAGCGTGTTCAACGGCATGCGGAGATACTCAGCAGCCTCTTCTACGTTCATCGTGCGACGTACACGTTTCATCATCTGATGCGTTTGCTGTTTCTGAAGGTCAAGCATCAACACCTTCATGCCAATCACTTCGTCCCGAAGCTCGGCAACGACCTTTGGCAGATCGTCGAAAGTTAAAACATCATTGTTCATAGTTCATCAATGTTTTTGAAAAACACGCCGCGAAGGAACACAATGATTGGATGCTGATATTGGTTACTGACCGTCATTTGTCATTAATCATGAAAAAAGCCCCACAGAAGAATATCTGCAGGGCCTCGCATGGGTATCAAACGCTGAAATCGCTCTATTTGCCTGGATAGTGGAATTCGTAGCTGCCGTTCTCAGGCTTGTCAATCGCTATAACGAACTTGCCTTGGGCAGTTGTCAGGTTTCGGCGAATAGTCTCAGCCTCAACGTTCATCACGTTAGGGAACAAGGTCTTAACAAACAGGGCACGGACATTACCAGTATAACCATCAGAAATCATCGACAGCCTTTCACCTATGTTCCAGACGAAGTGCATGAGGTCGGTGGGGCCAAGCCGGTTCTTCAGCTTTACCTCCTTGGGTGTGTAAACGCTGGCTTCCGACCATCCCATTACTTCGGCCAGCAACTGATTCAGTTGAGACTCCTCCATATAGGGTGCCATGACGTAGCGGATATACTTGTCGATGGCAATGATGATATTGTCCTCCCGCTCCTTCTTCTCTACGGCAACAGCTTCGTTACGGCTCTGGTAATCCTCATGGCTTGCGGCTTCATCGATGGCATAGGATGTAGTTGGTGCTGACAGAGGTGTCTCGGCCATCATACCAATGACGGGGGCTGTGGGTCGTGTTTTCTTTCCCCTCTCGTTGAAAAGGAAGAAGCCAAGACGGGTAACCGACATCACCAGTGCGAACACAAGCCATAGCAAGCCGTTGACACAGAGGAATACGATAGTCTTCAACAGCGGGTCTTGTCCGATTTGAGGAATAAACCGGATGGCCACCATCAGGGAAATCATCATGATTGCTATGCCGACACCGCAGTATGCGATGCGGCTTTCAAGAATGGAAAAATCTTCTTTCTTACTTGTCATTATTGCTATCCTGTTTTAAAATTTGAGTGCAAAGGTACTCATTTCCCTTGGTTACTGCCAACTTTTAACACTCCAAAGTCTCATTTTAACCTTACGGAAGAGACAAGAGGCCAAAATCCCGTCGTTTTTCGGGAATCCGGCCTCTTCCTGCGACTCTTAAGCTTGGCTTATCCTACCTTCATCTGGGCAATCTTGGCAGACTTCAGCGTTATCTTGTCCACGGATTCGCGCTTCGACTCGTCGGCCATCGCGGCATAAATCTGAGTAGTCGAGACGTTCTTGTGACCGAGCATGTGCTGGACGGTATAGACACTGGTGCCAGCCTCTACCTGTAGCGAACCGAAGGTGTGGCGGCTTGAATGATACGAGGCATGCTTGGTGATGCCCGCTGCCTTCAGCCAGTTCTTCAGCGGGGCTTGGGTCAGACTGTCGTTGAAGCCCTTGAACACCAAGTCGGTCGGCTGTCGCTCTGCATCCTCATCGTAGTAGCCTATCAAGTCCAGGGCCTCGTTGCTCACGGGATTGTTCACCAGTTCCTTCGTCTTCTGCATGCGGAGGGTGATATACATGCCACCGTCACCATAGGGCTGAATCTTCTCCCAGGTCAGTTGTTTGATGTCGCTTTTTCGCAAACCTGTCAGGCAGGAGAACAGAAAGGCTTTCTTCAGCACTGGAGAGGAGCATTGTGTATTGGCAAGGGCTATTAGTTCCTGTCTTGATAGATGTTCCTTTTCGGTTGGGATGGTGTCGATGCGCTCTAAGAATCCGTTCGGGTTCTCAGGAATTTTGTGCTCACGATAGGCTGTGTGGAGAACAGCACGGAAGGTAGACCAGTACCCCGCGATGCTGTTGATATGCAGCCTGTGTTCCTTGTGGAGCGTCTGCGGCGCGGTCATGAGGTACTCCTTGAACTTGTTGCACAGGTCTACGTTAATCTCATCGAAGCGGCACTTGCCGTTGCAGAACTTCTCGAAGTGCTTGTAGACGTTCTCCCACTTCGTGTTCTTCTTCTCGGCCTTCTCCTTGAGGTAAGCCAGAAAACTGCCCTTCATTTTCTCCTTGTCGAAAAAGTCGTAGCGTTCGTTGACGATGCTCTCAAAGCGACGGCAGCGCAGGGCCTCGGCCTTCTCACGCATGTGGTCGTTGTAGTCACGCTCGCGCTGGTTCTTCGGCTTGGCATAGATGTAGATGCCGAGGCTTTCGTGGCGCATAACCTTCATAGTGCTCTCGTCCCTGTAGCCAGGGTAGTAGTCCAAGTAAAAGGACAACTGCTCTCCGTTTTTTATTTTCCGTGTGCGGAGGGTCACGGTCTTACAGATGTTACTCATATATACCTTTTATTTTAGTGAATACTCGTTGTGAAGCATGTCTTCACGGCTGCGAAATTAGCCCATTATCCTTCAATGACCATGGATATTGTCCGTAATGTGTCAGTAATTGCCAGATAATATTGGTTTTTTAGAAGATATGATAACTGCCATACTGGGCCAGTCGTTCCTCCATAATCTTGTCAAAGTCAGCTTTGGGAATCAGATTCTTCACACCCACCTTGACCATGACGATGCTGTTCTTCTTGGCGATGATGCTGACATTGGCGGTGCTCATTCCAAACTTTTCAGCAGCTTCTCTTGCTGTGTAGTAGCTGTCATCGTTAACAAGATCAGTTCGTCTCAGTGCATCCAACTGCTCCTTGGCATAGTAGGTCTGTCCGTATTCCCGTTTGGTGGGTATATGATGGCGGTAGGCGCAAGCATGAAGACCACTCGGTTTCATACCATACAACACCTCGGCCTCCTTGGCTGTTATCCACTCCTTCACCTCACTCGCCTCAACCGTCAGCCCAAACAACACGTCAAGATGCTTACGGCTGTAGTAGTTTGTCCCAGCTATCCGGCACACTGGCACTTGATTCCTCTTGGCAGTCGTGTATAGCCAGGTCTTCTTCACCTTATACAGAGCCATGACCTCTTCGGCGGAAATGTAGTCTAGAACCTCGTTTCCCTGCTGCACATCCTCAGACATGGAAAGACTCTTGCCATTCTTGGTTTTGACAGATTTCGTCACTGGCTCCTTGACCTTCTTTGGTCTGCTTGTTGGCAACACCCGATGATACGGATTCCCTGCCAGCATTTTCTCAATGTCTGCCTTACGGACAAACGCCATCCTGCTACTGATTCTCGATGCCGCCAGCTTTCCCTCGTTCACCAGCTTATAAACATACTGGCGCGAACACCCCATTAGTATCGCGGCCTTGGCAAACGTCAGGTATTCCTGATGCTGCAATCCAATCACTGGCTCAATGGCATTGATGAAATTCTGTTGTCTTTTCTTCCTGGCCTCTTTGGCTTTGGATTGACATTCCTCGCAGCAATACTTCTGCATACCACTCCTTGCCACAAACTCTTTTCCGCAAAATTTGCATTTTCTCACTTGTCTCATTTTTAGCACTTTTTTGATGGTTCAACGTACTTTTTCTTTTCCTACCGTTAAGCCAACCATGCTTCACATTCGTTGCCCGTTGTCAACTCCGTCCGCATCGTTGCTCTCTCAGAATCCGTCCGCTTCATTTTGTCACTCTTTGCAGCTCATCGTAACCCTTTGTCAACAGAGTCCGCAAAGTGACGATTTCGAAACCCCGTAAATTCCTCGCGGTAGAAATACGTTGCAAAAATATGCTGAAATTCGGTAACTACCAAATTCCAACCATCAAGTGTTAAAAACCAAAAGTAATTGAAAATGAGTAAGATATAAATAGTTATTGTTAGTCTTTCATGGTAATTATGCCCTGTCTAAATACAGCCGTAGAATGCATTTTCTCCTATGCTTTTCACTCTATCAGGGATGGTGACAGATGTCAAACCTGTGCATTCAGCGAAGGCAGCGTTATCGATGCTAATTACATCAAAAAGAGAATAACGCATATGAGCAAGGTAATCTCTACTAATTGAACCGGAAATCTCTAAATCGCCTACAGGTTTTTCTCCTACATAGCCATAAATTGCTACCGTATTCTCGTCTTCATCGATAATCCTGTATTTAAAATAGCCATCATCGAACAGGCCAAGGCCGTCTGTAAAGGAGACATTGACATCGGTGGACGTATTTCCTTTACTCCATTTTGCTTTAAATGCCGCGCGTCCATCTTCTCTCACGAGGCATTTTGTCGAGCCGTCGGATTTAAAGTCATCGCAACCATAATCATTCCAAGTCAACTGATCGGGGGTGGCATAGCAAAAAACTTTTCCACTTTTTTCACAACCCTTGAACGCATCTCTTTCAATGCTCGTCACGTCTCTTCCGATGGAAACCCATTCCAGACGTGTGCAACCTGAGAAGGCATACTGCCCGATAGTCTTCACGCCCTTAGGGATGGTAATGCCAATCAAGTGGGAGCAACCGCTGAAGGCACCCCCGCCGATGGTTTTCACGCTGGAGGGAATGAATACCGATGTCAGGCCACTGCAATCACGCAAGGCATTTACAGAGATACCCGTCACAGAATATTCTTGGTCATTATTGGTATTGGTAACGGTCGTAGGAATCTCCAAACCACCTGTAGGCCCTTCTCCCAAATATGCCCATACGGTCACCTCTTTATTCACTTCATTGGTGATGCTGTACGATAGTACGTCGTCATCAAAAGTATCGCCCACCTTGGCCCACGTCGTCGCAGGGCTGAGCAACATCATTAACACACAACGAGCCCTAAGCCTTTTTTCAATCTATTATTGGAGGCTAATCTCTTCTTCATAATTCTTATTTTTTTAGTTATTATTGTTCTCAATTTTTACAGTTTGACATTATTCACGGTGCAAATATAAGGAGTGTTTTTGAGATTTGCAAGTTTTATCTCAAAAATTTGAAAGAATAAGAAAATCTCAGAAAGTGTTCTATTTCATATTGGTTTTTATAAAATGAATTTTAATAAGAATTCACTTCCACTTCCACATAAATTACGAAATATCCTTTATAAAATGTCAATTTCAGAAGTGGAAGTATATCATTTCACTTCCACATATGCAAACTGGGAGAAAGGTTAGTTTAAAGTCCCAGAAAGATGCCATCTTTCTCCGACTTTATAGGCACCTTTCTCCGGAATTCTCTCGAGAATTCAGAGGTTTACAGGCACTAAAGTCCCAGTTTACCCTAACTAAAGTCGGACTTTAGTGCCTGTAAACTCCAGGTAATCAGGGATACTTGAAAGTGGAAGTAAGGTGGAAGCAAAATGTCCTCTTCCACCTTCAGTATATATTATAAATACTAAAGAGTTCTGAATATTAGTGGAAGTGGAAGTGCAAAATGAAAAAAGTATAGGAAAATATTTGGAAACCGACAGAAAATTTTGTATCTTTGCACGCAAAAGCAAATTTCCAAAGAATTCTAACAAAACTATACGCTTATGACAGAGATAACCAGACAGACTGTGACATTGATTAATCAGCGCAACGGTCAGGAGCGCTACACCCGTTATGGCCTCGGCGATGTGGTGGAGATGATACGCAAGGGCAAGCTGAAGAGCGGAAAACTGATAGAAGAACAGACCGAAAGGCCCCGCATCTGCTTCGCCTCGGCCATCAAGAACGAGAAAGGCAAGCGGTGGACCTATTTATATAATGGTATGACCCTCCTGGAGATCAACAACCTGCCTGACCGCAAGACGGCAGAGGAGATACGCAATGAGGCAGCCCTCATCGACTACACCCTGCTGGCCTTCGTCGGGGCCGACGGAAGGAGCGTGAAACTCGTCTGTCAGGCTGCCGAGCGCAACAATTGGCAGAATCCCGAGGGCTACTGGCAGTCGGAAGTGGAGAAATTCAATCTGAACGCCTATGCGAAGTTCCACTATTTGTATTCCACCCAGTTGGCCATCCGTGTGGAGAACATCGCCCCCTCGCTGCGCACCAGTTGTGAGATGAGTCACGACGAGGATGTTTACTTCAATCCCGACTGTGCCGTGATGATGGTGTCGCCTGATGACCAGACGGCAGAACGGCTGTCGAGGACGGTGAAGCATGAAAGGAGACAGGAGTCTGGAGTCGGGAGTCAGGAGGGAGTGATCCCGGGACTTTCTACAGAGGCCAGCCGCCGGCATGAGTATCAGGCCTGCAAAGCTGATGCCTTGGAGGAGTGCCGTTTGGACAAAGAAGAGGATTTTGTTCCTCATTGTCTGGAGGTATTAGCCCAGAACTGTCACGAGAGCGGCATCGAAGAGGCCTTCGCCGTTAGGATGACACTTTTCGACGGTCGGCTGAACGAGGATGCGGAATATGTGCAGACGGTGTTCGACTCGCAGTACTCCAAGACGCTGAAGGCCACCTGGCCGCTGAAGCACGTCAAGCCCTCGCAGCTTCTGACCTACAAGACCGAGGCCTTCCTCAACTCGCGCTACGAACTGCGGAAGAATGTGATGACGGGCGTCGCCCAGTACCGATCCAAGGACTCCTTCGACTACCGCTTCAGCGACCTGACGAAGGAGGCGATGAACACAATGTCGATCCGTGCGCTGAAGGCCGGCCTCGACTCGTGGGACAAGGACATCAAACGCTATGTAGAATCGACGATGATACCTGAGTATGACCCTGTGAACGAGTGGTTGGAGCAGTTGCCGAAGTGGGACGGGCAGGACCGTGTGACACCCTTGGCTGGACGCATCCAGACCAAAAATGAGCATTGGACGGGCGACTTCCACAAGTGGCTGCTCTCGATGGTGGCTCACTGGAAAGGCATCGACCGCAACCACGGCAACGCCATCGTGCCGATGCTCATCGGTCCGCAGGGCTGCGGCAAGACATCCTTCTGCGGCATCCTGCTGCCTGAAGAATTGAGAGACTACTATAACGACAAAATCGACTTCAAGAACGAGACGGCCATCAACCTCGGACTGACCTCGTTTGCGCTGATCAACATCGACGAGTTCGACATGCTGTCGAAGAGTCAGCAGCCGCTGCTGAAGCATCTTATTTCCAAGAGCGACGTGAAGATGCGTCCGCCCTACGGCAAGGCCTACGAGCAGCGCCGCCGCTATGCCTCGTTCATCGCCACGACGAACAACCTGCGTCCTCTGCCTGATGACAAGAGCGGTTCGCGCCGTTTCGTCTGCATCGTCGTCGAGAATCAGATAGACACCCTCACACCGATTGACTATCCGCAGCTCTATGCCCAGCTTGTGGCGGAGATCGCCCGTGGCGACCGCTACTGGTTCGAGGATGACGAGAACCAGCGCATCATCGAGGAGAACCGTAAGTTTGAGCGTGTGGGCAGTCTGGAGAAGATGATCAGCCTGACGTTCCGCCCTGCAGACGGCGACGACAAGTCAAAGATGAAAAGTGTAGATGAGATTGTGGATATACTGAACAAGACCTTCCCCAACTTCCATCTGACGAAAAACATCAATGCAGAAGTGGGCAAGGCCCTGAACCAGCTGGGATATACACCCCACAAAACTAACGCTTGCCAGAAGTACTTCATCAAGACCATCGGCGAACAGCCCGAATAAAGATAGAACAATAAGGTATATAACAAAAGAAGCCCCGAATCATTTCTGACTCAGGGCTTCACACTTTATAAAAGACGGCGGCCTCCTACTCTCCCGCATTGCATTGCAGTACCATCGGCGCAGGCGGGCTTAACTTCTCTGTTCGGAATGGGAAGAGGTGGGACCCCGCTGCAATAACCACCTGATATTTCTCTAATGAGTAATTAGTAATGAGTAATTTTTAATTATGATTACTACGTACATACCAACACTCATCAGTATGGGTATTGACACTTGAACACAAGAACCGCAAGTCCTCCGGACTTTAGCAGAACACTTTATCTCAATGCTACATCTGAAAGTATCGCACTCCTGCGAAAGCTATCGGGCAATTAGTAGTGCTCGGCTTTGACGTCGCCGTCTTTACACCTGCACCCTATCAACGTGGTAGTCTACCACGACCCTCAATGGAGCCCTCATCTTGCGGCAGGCTTCGCGCTTAGATGCTTTCAGCGCTTATCCCGACCAGACGCGGATACCCGGCGGTGCACCTGGCGGCACAACCGGCAAACCGGAGGTCTGTCAACCACGGTCCTCTCGTACTAGTGGCCGGCCCACTC
>JAFRPY010000099.1 GCA_017428925.1 Prevotella sp.
ACCTTATACCGGTGTGTTGAACGTCAGGTTAAGCCCGGAGATACACAGTAGCGCAGCAATGGCAGCCAGCAAGGAGGGTATCACCATCAATGCATTCATCAGGAATGCCGTTGCGCGTGCCTTGGGTATGGCTCTTTAATTTGCAAAAAAAGCAAATAATGAGCCAACTATAATTAGTTAGAATTAGTTGGGCAAAAACTTCATCCCCGACTCCAACAACTGAAGCCGGGGATGAATAGGTTCAGGAAAATGAACGGAGGAACCGTCCCGTGAACGGAGGAACCGTCCCGTGTTCAACGTGTTCAATGGACGGAAGTAAGATTTTATGTTTCAGACAGCCAATAATTGTTGACCGATAGCGTGCAACGCATCTTTTATTTGCAGCATTCTCTGTTCGCTGGGTTTCTTTATTCCATAGATATACTTGGCTAACAAACTCTTGTTGATGCCAATATAACGAGCCATTTCAGAGACGTTCAACTGAGGGAATGCTCTGAACAGCCTGCCCACCTCATTATCCAGGTTCGGTTCTTCCAACACATAAAAACTGGAGATGTGTATATCCTCATCCAGTTTCTCCCAACGGATATCGTCGCCAAAACGACCTATACGGAAGTCTGCACGTTCTTCCGGAGAAGCATCCTTCAAAACGGGAAACGCTTCCAAGGGACGACTTAACTCTTCGCCGTCTGTCGTCTGCAAATATATACGTCCCCTATCAAACCAAATTTTCTGAATCTTTGCCATGATCATCAGTTTTCGTCATCCATGTGTTCATGCCATTTCTCTATGAAATCCTCCTGAAAGGTCTCACACAGAGTCTTGGCCTTTTTCAAATCCTTTGGCTTAATACCTTCGTTTTTTATCAGTTCAACCTTAGGTTCAAGTGAAAATTTCGCTCTCCCGTCCGCATTCTCCACATGCACGTGAATCGGCAGATGTTCCTCTGAATAAAAGTAAAAGCGTAAACCAAACGCTAAGAGTATTGTAGGCATAATCAATTGTTTTCTGCAAATATAGGGATAAAATATTATCCCTCCAACTTTTTCCTTAATAAATTTCATTGTTTTAGCAATTCTTATTGAATTCTTATTGAATATCTTAAAAGGAACAACTCGAAACTAAAGCACAATCCCCGACTCCAACAAGTGAAGCCGGGGATGAAATCTAAATGGAAGTTCAAAAGCCTCCCCTCGGGGAGGTTTGGAGGGGGCTCCTCCATTCAGTTCTTGCGCACGGGGCGCACAGATAGACCGCCGTAGCGGTTGCGGTAGTCCGTGTACACGTCCCCACTGCCGAAGTACAATTCGGACGCGTAGTACGTGTGCGACTCGTTGAGCGACGACGACCAGTAGCCGCCGCTCGAACCCGCGTAGCGCAAGTCCTCGTCCCAGCGGTAGCCCGCGGCGGGAAGGAAGATGGAGGCTCCATTAGGACCGGTGAACCTTCTGCCGTTAACGCCGTTCTGCGTGGTCCACTCACTGGTACACTTGTTAACCAGTTCCTTGCATTGCTCCAAATTTGGCATCACCCACGGACTGCCCCAGTTCGCCGTGGCAGCGTCGTACTGGGTGCCGGCGATGTCTGAGCCAATGTTATGGCAGGTGTCGTATGTGCCATTACAATGGATATAGGTGCTCCAGTTATAGGTGCTTTTCGGGCTGGTCTCGCCCCACGCAAAATAACTGCCGTACTGCTCAGGCTTTGAGGCACCGACGTTGCAGCACGCCCACTTAGTGCCACTGGGCAAACCGAGGTCAATCATGTGAGGATGATTATTATCGGGGCATGTTTTATATCCATTAATTGCATCCCCATTATCATACCCATCACCATTATTTCCATTGTCACCACCGCCTGTGTAATCATCGCCTTTCTCCAAACTTGAATCCTCTATGATAGACTTGAAGTTTTTCCAGACTGCAGCTTTCTGATAGGCAGACTTGCAACCTACAGGGACGTAGAGCGTCCAACTATCGTCTTGCCCAGTGATGCTTGTATTGGCTGACGGTGGAGTGCCACGGTTTACATACATCTTGCCAGATGATACGGATGTCGCAATGGCTAACCAACTTAGCTTTTTCATATTCTTGCCAATAACAATCTTGTCGATGTCACCGCTGAAAGCCTCGATTCCTAAAGTCTCAACGGACGGGGGGATTTCCAAGGTACTATAGTAATACTTTGTTCCTGAATAGTTTCCCGTATTTGTCTTTGAATAGGCTTTCGTACCTTTAAAAGCATAACTCTCAATGGTCTTTAAGTTTGGTGTACCACTACCAAACAGGCCAAAGCTTAAAGACTTCAGACTCGTACAATCCGCAAATGCCGCTTCCTTGATAATCTCTACAGATGAAGGTATATCAAACGAACTTAAAGACAAGCATTTTGCAAAAGCCTCCACACCAATACTCTTAAGAAGACAATTGCGAGGGAAATCTACATATTCCAATGTGTTGCACTGATAGAAAGCCCTGTTGCCAACCGACGTGACACCACTACTAAAAATAACTTTTTTTACCCCTAATCCATTCCATGGCTGACTGCCTGCGGAATAGTCGGCCATTGCACCATCACCAGTGATGGTCAGTTCGCCTGTACGTGGTTCAAAGGTGTAAGTACAGTCACCCGTTCTTCCCGTTTGCGGCAGAAGTTTTCTTATCTGTCCCCAGTCACCTGAACTTGGAGTCACAGGAATAAGCACATCGCTACCTGAATTCAGGTTTTTTCCATCGTATGTAAACGTTGCCCTTGGGAAATAGCTGTCAATAAAACGAATATAGACGGTGTTACCACTAACACTGTACTCAAAATAAATATTGTCAATCGTATGTCCATCATTATCAATGACCGAAGAGTCAATCCACTTATGATGATGTCGTAGTATTCCTTCTGTTTCAGATGTGAAATAATAGATAAACACATCATCGGTCAATTCAAGCTAAGTATCATACTCATTAAACTCTACATAATCTTCGCTTACCCACTTATAGTTCTGTAATGTAGATACCAATCCACTGGTGTCTGTGTCTGGCGCTGTGTCATCAGAGCCTGAAGAGCAAGCTGCAAATACGCATGATAATACCGATAGCGCCATCATCCTTGATGCGAAATATAGTTTCCTTTTAAAATTAGTCATTGGATTATGTGAAATAAGAAAAGGCGTGTAACCATCCGATGCTTATTCTCCTATCTTGGTAACCGGCAAGTGACCATAAAACGCAAACAAGCAAGAACAGTTCACGCCCTACCGGGCGCGAACCCTCTGTTCTTCTTGCTCTCGCGTTTGAATATTTGCCGGTATTCTGATAGGAGAGAACAAGAGCAGAAAGCTCAAGTATCTAAAAAGTACGAACGGGAATAGCGACGCGCAATTCTATTGGGTTAGTAATAAAATGTTTGTCTTAAGGTTCCCTTTGGGGAGAGCGGCACCTGGTGCTGCGGTTAAAGCTCCCCGAATCATGCTGTACTGTCTGGTTCTTAATGAATATTAGGTTCTACATAAATAAAATATCACTTCTGAGTGCAAATATATAAAACATTTCTGAATTCCGAACCCAAATTGGGATATTTTTTTTGTTTTCCCTTCGCTTAATCGAAAATTCGCACTATCTTTACATAAGTAAAGGCTGCATTCGGGAATCCAAAACAAAAAATGTATTTTTTTCTTTTGATATTCCGCTCATTTGCACTATCTTTGTGGCGAAAATTCAAAATACAAACATGGATATTACCGAACGATTTCTTAACTATGTAAAGTTTGACACGCAGTCGGCTGAAGATTCAGCGACCGTGCCCAGTACCCAGAAACAACTTGTCTTCGCCCAGTACCTGAAAAAGGAACTGGAAGACGAAGGGCTCAAAGACGTGTATATGGACGACATGGGATATATCTATGCCACGCTGCCCAGCAACATGAAGCAGGAAGTGCCCACCATCGGATTTATCTCACACTACGACACATCGCCCGACTGTTCGGGAAAAGACGTGAAGCCGCAGATTATCCGTAATTATCAGGGCAACGACATCGAGTTGTCGCCAGGCATCGTAAGTAGTCCGAAGAAGTTCCCCGAACTGCTGCAACACATTGGCGAAGACCTTATCGTGACCGATGGCACCACGCTGCTGGGAGCCGACGACAAGGCCGGCATTGCCGAAATTGTGCAGGCCATGTGCTGGCTGCGCGACCACAAGGAAATTCGCCACGGCGACATCCGCATTGCCTTCAATCCCGATGAGGAAATCGGCATGGGTGCCCACCACTTCGACGTAGAGCGTTTCGGATGCCAATGGGCCTACACGATGGACGGCGGCGACCTGGGCGACCTGGAATTTGAGAATTTCAACGCGGCTTCGGCCAAAGTTACGATAAAGGGCGTGAGCGTGCATCCGGGATATGCCAAAGGAAAGATGATTAACGCCAACCGGCTGGCAGCCGAGTTTGCAGAGCGCATGCCGAAAGACGAGACTCCCGAAGAGACCGAGGGCTACGAAGGATTTTACCACCTGTTAGGCATAGAAAGCAACATCGAACAGGCCAAACTGAGCTATATCATCCGCGACCATGACCGCGAGCGGTTTGAGGAGCGCAAGGACTTCATCAAGAAACAGGCCATCGCCATGAACGAGAAGTATGGCGAGGGAACGGTGAGCATCACGGTGAACGACCAATATTATAACATGAAGGAGAAAATCGACCCGCAGATGCACGTCATCGACATCGTACTGAAAGCTATGCAGGCATCGGGCGTACCTCCACGTGTGGAGCCTATCCGCGGCGGAACTGATGGAGCCCAGCTGTCGTTCAAAGGTCTTCCCTGCCCCAACATTTTTGCAGGCGGCGTGAACTTCCATGGCCCATACGAATTCGTAAGCATACAAGTGATGGAAAAGGCCATGCAGGTTATCGTGAAAATCTGCGAGATAACGGCGGGATTTAATGATTAATGAGGGAGGAGAGGTGATCCTTCTCGCCAACCACCCACACGATGTCGCCCTTCTGGAACACATGTTCGGGGTCGGGGCGGGAAAGATTTTCTTTGCCTTCTTCGATACCCACCACCATGCATCCGTGGTGTTCGCGGATGCCGCTTTCCTTCAGTTTTTTTCCAACGAAAGGACTGGTGCTTGTGATGATGATATGCCGAAGCAGCATCTCGCGTTTTTCGATGTCGGGATCGTCGGGCATCACCGCCCTCTGCATGGCTGAAGAGAAAGCCGTAAGCTGACCATCGGTGCCAATCACCTGCATACGGTCGCCGGGGAAAAGAATGGTTTCGGCACCAGGAATGTTGATGCGCTGACGGCCACGAAGAATGCTGCTGACATGAATGCCAAACCTGTTGCCTAAACGAAGCTCGCCCAAGGTACTTCCAGCCCAAGCGGTATCTTCAGGCACATCGACATCGGAGATATGAATGTCGCGGTCGAGCAGATGACCTTCGTAGAGCGGACGCCTGTGACCACGCACCTGAGCCTGAATGTCGCGCGAACGCAAATTCTGGATGAACATGCGCTCAAGTCCGATACTGCTACGCTTAAGCCACCGCGAGAGAATCATCATCACCACAAAGGCGAAGGCCAGGGCAAACTCCACAGCATGAGGGAAACGTGCAACATAGGCACAAATGTAATAAACGAAAGCCGTGGAAATGACCACACGGACAACAATGGTGAGCGTCAGCAGGATGCGATTGGCCAGGTTCACTTTCCACAAAGCCTTGAATTCCTCGCTATGGTTCTTTTTCATCATCAAGGCGCGCAAGAATGGAGATACGGCCAAGATGGTAATCAGTCCCACGGTGATGTTAGCCACGTTTTGAGGCAAAATTCGAAGCGCAAAGGGAAGCACAAACGAGAACATCACGAGAACGATAGCCACCGAAAGTATTCCGTAGATGAGCACGTTGCGCATCATCTGCGACAAGAGACTTTTCCACAGATTCTCGCCACTATCCATTGAGGCATGAGTCAGCGTGAGGTTGTTGAGCCGGAGAATCCATGACTTCGGCAAATGCCGTTCCAAATGGTTGTAGCATGGTACAGAGGCCTTAATCATGTAAGGCGTGAGGAAAGTGGTGATGACCGAAACGGCAACAACCACGGGATAGAGAAAATCGCCAATCACCCCGAGTGAAAGTCCGAGCGAAGCGATAATGAAAGAGAACTCACCGATTTGGGCCATGGAAAAACCGCATTGCATAGCCGACTTGAGCGACTGTCCACTGATCAGGAAACTAAATGATCCGAAGATGGCCTGTCCCAAAAGGATGGTTAACACAAGGGCGATGATAGGCACGGCATATTTTACCAGAATGGCAGGGTCGACGAGCATACCGACGGAAACGAAAAAGATGGCCCCAAAAAGATTCTTCACAGGCTCTACCAACCGGATGATTTTCTCGGCCTCAACAGTTTCGGCAAGTATGCTTCCCATGACAAATGCGCCAAATGCAGAGCTGAATCCCACCTGTGTGCTGAACACGGCCATGCCGCAACAGAGTCCAAGCGAAACGATAAGGAGCACCTCGTTGTTGATGAGTTTGCGAACGGAACGCAGGATAAGCGGAATGGCAAAAATGCCCACCACAAACCAAAGGACGAGGAAAAAGCCAATCTTGAGCACGCTGTTAAGCATCATGCCGCCATTGGGATTGTTTCCAGAGGCAATGGCGGCAAGCATCACCATCATTACAATGGCAAGGATGTCCTCAAGAATGAGCACACTCATCACGATTCCCGCAAAACGCTGCTGCCGCAGCCCGAGGTCGTCGAACGCCTTATATATGATGGTGGTGGAACTCATGGCCAGCATACCGCCCAGGAAGATGCAGTCCATGGTTCCCCATTGGAACAGCCTGCCCATGGCTGTACCCAGAATCAGCATCGACGATACAGTGGCGATTGTCGCGATGATGGGCGAAGCACCCATTTTCAGAATTTTCTTGAAAGAGAAATCAAGTCCCAATGAAAACAGCAGGAACATCACACCGATATCAGCCCACAAATGGATGTTCTCCACATCGACGACCGACATGGTGAGCGGCATGTGGGGAGAAACCAGAAAGCCGGCAACCACATAGCCCAAAACCAACGGCTGGCGCAAACGCTTGAACAACAGCGTCACAAAACCGGCAACCATCAGTATAAGTGCAAGATCCTCAATAAGACTTGGAATGTCTGACATATATTTTCTACATGAACTTTACCGTCAATACCACTGGATAGAATTGGTATACCCAGAACGTTTATCGTATTTCAGTGCATCGGTCAGCGTAGATGCATTGCAACGGAAGGTGAAATTATAGCTTGTGTAGGGGAAAAGCACCACCGAGGCACTCATATTGAAGCAGTGCAAGTCGCGCGCCAACGAAGCCTGTGTCATACTCAGTTTATGCTCCTGGAAGTCGTAGCCACTGGTAACGTTGATGTTCCACCCTTCGCTGAGACGGACACTCCCCGTGAAGTTCAGGTTCTGCGTGAAAGCGTATGGGAAGCGCTTGGTTTCGGTATTGAAGGTGCCCGAACGATTTTCGGTCATGTTGATACCATAGCTCACCGTCAGCGTCCAAGGCATGGAGAACTTCATGTAACCGTCTTCGTCGGTCTCTGCCTTACCACCCTCTACACGCTTTCCTTTTTCCATCGTCTCGTCGATATTCGATTCCACACCGGTATCAAAACGTTCATCATCGTCTTCGTCGTCCTCCTTTTTGTTTTTCTTTCTTGAGAACAATGACCTCAGCTTTTCGGGATTCAGCGTGATCGAATGATACTGGGAAGTTCCCTGGAAGCGTCCGAAACGTCCCCTTGAGTATTCGGTATAGTTGGTCTCGTAGGGAGTTCCATTTTCGTCGACATCCCATGCATAGGTGGCAAAGACGGCGTTCATGCTAAAGGTGTATGACTTCGTTAGTTTCAATCGTAACCTCATGTTGAGGTCACTCCAAGGCTTCACCTTCGCCGCCATGTTATACGACATGCTGGCTCCCAACTCGTCGATCAGACTGATTTTCTTGACTCCCGTCGTGTCCTTGTCGCTCTTTATCTTCATTTCCAGGTTGTTGGCGATGTCGATATTGACATTTCCCTGCACGCCACTGCTTGGCACGCTGAACATTCCGCCACTCCATGGAGAATATTCCACTATCGACAGATTTCCGTCGGCATCAGTCTTCAGGTATGTGGAATAATAGCCGTAGCGGCTGGCACTGAAATCGGGCTTGTAGCTGAACGAAACCTGTGGGGTAATGACATGGCGGATAGCCTGGATTTTTTCGCCAAACAATTTTCGGTTAGGCGTCCAGAAACCGTATACCTTGGTATTAGCCGACAGGCTGAGTCCCCAGTCGTATTTGTTATAGAAGCCATACGTAGTGTCGACCACTTCCTTTTGTGCCCGTTCATCCCACGAACGGTTTACTTTCTTGAAGGTCATGTGGTCATTAAAATCGAAATGCGGAGTCACGTTAATATATTTGAGCAACGAGAACGTAGCCTCGATGGGAATCTTGTGCTCAAAACCGTTCGTCCAGTCCTTAATGATATTGGAATGAAGCAGTTGGTTTTCCTTTGTGCTGATGGAGTTCTTAAAGTGTCCGGTATACCTCAGTGAGATTTTCTCGTACCAACGCTCATCGCCAGCCATCTTCTTTCTTCTGAACGGATAGAATTTGGCGACTGTAATATTCAGGTCGGGAAGTCCCAGCGTGATCATTGAGTCACGCATGTTCTGTTCCAGATTGGCCGTTCCGTTCAAGGTCATGCCAAGACTGGAAAACGTAGTAGACCATCCCACGCTTGAGGTTCGCTGGCTTTGGGCAAGCAACTGCGGATTATAAAGGCTATTCACATTGTTGCGGTCGTAGCTGGTCGTCGAGAAATTGACCGATGCCGAAAGCGTAGTATAGGGGTTCGCCTTTGGATCCTGCCTGTGCTGCCACTGGAACTTGTAACTCTCTTCCTCCAAATAGTCGGGCATACCTTTGTCGCCGGTTTTCGTGTTCTGATAGCTGACGTAGACACTTCCGCTATATTTGTAGCGCTTGTTATAGTTGCTGGCTGCCGACAGCATCCACGATCCCTTGGTATAGATATCGCCAAGCACCTTCAGGTCCCACTTGTCACTCATGGCAAAATAATAGCCGCCCTGACTCAGATAGAAACCTCGGGTTGACTCGTCACCGTAAGTGGGCATGATAAAACCACTCGAATAGCTCTTCGTAAAGGGAAAGAATCCGTAGGGAATAGCCAAAGGCAACGGAACGTCAGCCACCACCAAGTATGCAGGACCAAACACCACATCCTTACCCGGGCGCACCTTTGCACGCGAGAGGGCTATGTAGAAATCGGGATGTTTTTCGTCGCACGTGGTGTAGCGGCCATGCGAGAGGTAGAGAGCACCCGTACTGTCGCGTTTGGCCCGTTCACTGCGCAGATACCCGTCTTCCTGTTCGGTATAGACATTGCTGATCAAACCTTTTTTACTCTTGAAGTTGAAGGCCATCGTATCGTTCTCGTATGTGTCCGATCCCATCTTGAAAACAGGCGTTCCCTGCAATTTTCCCGTTGAATCGGCCACACCCGTAGCATGAACGACACTGCTGTCAAGACTCATGTACACCTTCTCACTCTGCAGTTCCATCGTTGTGTAATTCACCTTGGCACTACCATAGAGATGTGCTGTCTTCGTGATGGCATCATACACCAGTGAATCACTGGCCTCGTAAGACACAGGGGCATCTATTCCACCTTGTTTCGCACGGAAGATGCTGTCGGCACGTATAGAATCGTCGACCGCCTTGTTGTGCCGATAGACGGCAAGTTGCAGCGAGTCCATTCCTGCCGTATCGGGCAGCAATGGCTTTACAGTATCTACCTTCACGCTATCGGCCATTGCCATGGAGTCGAGCAGCATTCTGTCTTCGTCGCTCATCATGCCGGAAGTGTCGTCTTCCAGTGGTATGGTATCTATTGCTGCAATAATTGTATCAGGGACCTGCTTTCCGTTATCAAACAAGAAAGGCATGCCGTTTCCTGCCATCATAAAAATGAAGGCAATGAGCATCAGCAACAAAAAAGTCTTTCTTCTCATAACGGAACCGCAAAAAAGTGCAGTAATTTTCGTGCAAAGGTACTACAATAATTTGACAAACGGCAAAAGAAGCCCGTTTATTAACTAATTTATTCAAACATTTGCGCCCATTTGCGGAATCTTACTACTCCCTCGGAACCGAATTTTGCCAAAGACCGGGCAGCCTCTTCCACGTTCTTCTCTTTCTCTAAATGCGATTTTGAAAAGAATTTATCAGCATAGCATATCACCTGCTCGGCCATGGTCTCGGGCAAGAAATCCTGATGCGGAAGGGGCAAGCCTTGGCCAACAATATCCCTTTCTGTGAGGCCGGCACCCGTATGACGCTCACAGACACGAGCCACAGGTTCCATCTCCTCCCCCATCAGATTCCTCAGCATCTCAGCACCAATATGTCCGTGACAGATATAAGGTTCGCTGCCAAAACACTGGATACCAGGAGCATCACAGCGTATGATACCGATGTCGTGGAGCATGGCTGCTGCCTCAAGGAAATCCATGTCAAGCTGTAGTTCGGGGTGGCGGCTGGCGATGAGCAGGGCCTTGTCGGCCACCTGCCGGCTATGCACAAGGAGGATGTGCCGCAGGGCATCATCCTCCTTGTAAAAATGGTCGATAACCGACTGATAGTTCATTTGCATAAGATCAGTCTTTCGGGCGTTCTATCCATGCCAGCGTCTGTCCCTTCTGCACCTTGGCACCCTGCTTGGCAGCAATCTCCACAAGACGGCCTCCGATGGCAGCGGGAATGGGAACAATCTCACCCCATGTTGCCTGGATATAGCAGAAGTTGTCGCCTTCCTTGTATTCTGCACCGATGTAAGGTTCGATACACGGAGCGCACTCACCTTCGCCAGAGAACTGATAATACACCTGTCCCTTGACGGGAGCCACCAGTGCGTCGGCCTTCGCATGCTTGAAGGCAGCCAGCTCTTCGGGAGAGATTTTCGCGCCCATACGGGCATCCTTTGCCTTTTGCAGGTCGGCCAGCATACGTTTCTTGGCAATGCCACTCTTGAAGTCGCGATACTGCTCGGGGTGCATACCCAGTTCGTAGAGCTCCTCGTCGTCGGGTCCGTAGTCCCATCCGTTCTCGTCCATCTCCTTGCGGAAGTCGTCGAGCGCATTCGGGATAAGCGTGTGCGGATCGGCATCGGTGAACTCGCGTCCCTGCTTGGCAGCCAGTTCCTTCAGTTCCGGATCTATCTCGCCTGGAATCTTTCCGCTCTTGCCCAGAATCATGCCCCACATGGCATCGTCCATCATCACGAAGCGGCCCTTGCCCTGCTCGATGGTGAGGAGGTTCATCAGGGCGATATTCTTCACATACTGCGAGAACGGTGTCACCAATGGAGGATAACCAACGCGCGGCCATACATACTCTACCTCGTTGAACAGTTTCACGAGCATCTCGTCGGTATTATACTCGGGCAATCCCTTCTTGGCACGAATAGCGTTGATGGTGCGGTGCATACCGGCAAGGTCGGCCATCATCGATCCCATCATGCCGCCAGGAAGTCCGCAGCCCAGCAGCAGGCTCGACATGTGTTTGTTGCCGGGATTGATGAAGTAGCCCAGCCAGTCGTCGATAAACTCTTGTGTCAGCGTACGGGCCTGCATATAGGCACTCATATTGATATCCTTCACCTCGAATCCCTCGTTCTTCAGCATCGACTGAACGGAGATGATATCGGGATGAACCTTACCCCACGACAGCGGTTCGATGGCGGTGTCAATCACGTCGGCACCGTTGTTACACACCTCAAGAATAGAAGCCATGCTCAGTCCAGGGCCGCTATGGCCGTGATACTGAATGATAATGTCGGGATGCTTGGTCTTGATGGCCTTGGTCAGCGCGCCAAGCATGGCGGGCTGTCCTATTCCGGCCATGTCCTTCAGGCAGATTTCCTCGGCACCTGCGGCAATCACCTCGTCGGCAATGGCACTGTAGTACTCCACGGTATGCACAGGCGATGTGGTGATACAGAGCGTGGCCTGCGGCGTCATTCCGGCAGCCTTCGCCCACTTTATCGATGGGATGATGTTTCGTGTATCATTGAGTCCACAGAAAATTCGGGGGATGTCAACGCCCTGGGCATGCTTCACTTTATATTGCAACTCGCGCACGTCGTCGGGCACAGGATACATACGCAAGGCATTAAGGCCTCGGTCAAGCATGTGTGTCTTGATGCCGACTTGATTGAATGGTTTGCAGAATGCGCGTACAGCGGCGTTGGGATTCTCGCCTGCCAGCAGGTTCACTTGCTCGAAGGCACCGCCGTTGGTCTCCACGCGGTCGAAGCAACCCATGTCGATGATAGCCGGAGCCACACGTTCCAACTGGTCCTTGCGGGGCTGGAACTTACCCGAACTCTGCCACATGTCACGATAGACAAGACTGAACTGGATTCTCTTTTTCATAGTTTCTGTATTTTTGGTAATTGATAATTATTTGCAAAGATAGTTATTTTTTCGATTAAAAGTACGCAAATGGGGAAAAAAATATCTATCTTTGCCGAAAATTTTTCAAAAGAATGAAACATATCACCCTAATGATAATAATTGTTGCTGGATTACTCGTCGGAACATCGTGCAGCAACAAGACAGAGGAACCCAAGAAAACCGTGGGTACCAGCACAAAGATTGAGGGCGACTCCACGCTCTACGGCCTTGCCTGCGACGGATGTACCGACTCCGTACTGGTGTTCCTTTCCGGCCAGGGAGGCAATCCCGTCAACTACGACATCATCGAGGCCAGCAAGAAACGAAAGGTCATCGGCCGCCCCAAGGTTGGCGACTGGGTATGCCTTATCGTGAACGGTAGCGACAAGAAAAAAGCCGACCTTGTCATTGATCTCGACCTACTGAAAGGCTCTTGGGTTAGTCTGGAAAAACCTTGGCTACGCAAACGGCTTGACGCGCCAGTGCTGGGCAATATGGACGAAGAAACCAGGCACAGGGTGGACTCGATGCTCAAAATTCAGCTGAAACCTGTGGAAATGGGATTTGCCCTGAGGCGTCACTATGCAGCGCGCCCCATCGGCATGGAATACAGCCGTAACAAAAATCAGGAAAGTCCCGTGGTCTACCCCACCCCGAAATTCTACACCGAATGGCATATCTTCAACGGACAACTGGTGCTCACCGAGGGAGCCCTCAGGATGGGCAACCAGCGTAAGGTGAAGACCAGTTACAAGAACGATACCGTCGACCTCGTCCTGCTAATGAGAGACTCGCTTCGCATCCGCTACAAAGACGGCAAGGAGAAAGGTTTCTATCGAAAATAACCCACTACTAACTCCTAATTCCTAACTCCTCGCTCTACTCATGGCGCGCAAAGCGCTCCTCGGCCAGCTTTTCATATTTTGTGCCCGGGCGCCCATAGTTAGCGTATGGCCAGATGCTGATGCCGCCACGGGGAGTAAACACACCCGTCACCTCGATATATTTTGGGTCCATCAGCCGGATGAGGTCTTTCATAATCACATTCACACAATCTTCGTGGAAATCCCCATGATTGCGGAACGAGAAAAGATAGAGCTTCAAGCTCTTGCTCTCCACCATGCGCTCGCCGGGAATATACGAAATGCGAATCTCGGCAAAGTCGGGCTGCCCGGTAATGGGGCACAACGTGGTGAACTCCGGACAATTGAAACGCACCCAATAGTCGTTCTCCGGATGCTTGTTCTGAAAGGTTTCCAGCACTTCGGGCGCATAGTCGTCTTTATAGACGGTCTTCGCACCCAAAGCCTGCAACCCTTCGTCTTTTCTTGCTTCGTTACTCATTTTCCTAATAATTCTTCCAAACGGGCACCCAAGTCATCGTCACGCAAATCAACGCCCACAATCTTTCCTTCACCGTCGAGCAGCACATTGGCAGGAATCGAATTGATGCCATATACCTTGGCACCTTCACTCCCCCAACCCTTCAGGTCACTCATCTGGGGCCACGCCATACCCATCTGGCTTACGGCGGCCTTCCAGTCGTCGGCTTTGCTGTCGAACGACACGCCAATCACCTCGAAGCCCTTCGACTTGTATTTCTCGTAATTAGCCTTCACATTAGGCATTTCCTGGCGACATGGTCCACACCACGAAGCCCAGAAGTCTATCAGCACATACTTACCCTTGCCGGCCCAGTCGCTCAGGCTCACGCTCTTCCCTTCCAGGTCGTTCATCGTCAAGTCGGCAAAAGGCTGACCATAGACGTGAATCTGCAGCACCGAGTCGCGCTTGTTCTTGAAGGCATCATAGAGCGAATCCAACTGCGGCTCAAGTGCCTTTGCCGCAGCCTTGTCGCCAGCCTGCATAGTCTCTGCATACTTGGCATAAACCTTCTCAAACTCGTTGAAAGCCGGAGCCGAAAGTTCATCCACCTTCTTCATCTTCTGGGCAAGATCATTAACGGCTTCTGGAGCTTTCTGAGCCTTCTCGGTGCATGAAACCAATGCCAGTCCAAGCACCATTGCTGTAATCACTTTTTTCATATATTCATTATTAAATGTGTCATGTAACCTGCAAAAATCAGCGTCAGCACAGCACCCTCCCAACGGGCCACCGTGAACTTGGTGAACGAGAAGAACCACAGCAGCACGATACTGCCCACCAGCACGCCGAAGTCGACCATCGTAATGCCTTTCAGGTCCATAGGACAGATGACGCCCGTAATACCGAGAATCATCAGGATGTTGAACACATTGCTGCCTATCACGTTACCAATGGCAATGGCCGAGCGCCCTTTCATCGCAGCCACCACGCTCGTGGCCAGTTCGGGCAGCGAAGTGCCGCCGGCCACAATGGTCAGTCCTATCATGGCCTCGCTCACGCCAAGCGATTTGGCCACCTGTGTTGCTGCCTCCACGAACAGATTACTGCCAAATATCAGGCAGGCAAGTCCCAGCAGCAGATAGCACACGGCCTTCCATGTCTTCATCGGCGGAAGCAGCTGTTCTTCCTGCTTCCCCGTTTTGGCCAAATACAGCGTGTAAATCATGAACAGGATAAAAGCAATAAAGAGAAAAACAGCATCTAAGCGCGAGAGTTCGTTGTCAAGGCTCATCAGCATCAGCATCAGCGCGGCAATCACCGCGCAGGGCATGTCTTTTCTCACCGTGTTCACGGCAATCACCATCGGCGACACCATTGCAGCCACGCCCACGATAAACAGCGTGTTGAACACGTTACTGCCAATCACGTTGCCCACCGCCATGTCGGTAATTCCCTTCAGGGCCGACACCAAACTAACGAAGAACTCCGGGGCCGACGTGCCCATGGCAACCACCGTCAGACCAATCACAATCTGCGGCACATTCAGCCGTTGGGCTATCGACGTGGCACCGTCGGTCAGCCGGTCAGCACCCCATAGCACCAAAGCTACACCAACTACAATAAACAAAATATTCATATTCGGGTGCGAAATTACAAAAAAAATCCCGAATGTTCACACACTCGGGATTAAAAACTAACAATCACACAATCAAAAACTATCTAAAACCTAAAAATCTTATCTTTTTACCTTTATTTACCCCACCATAATCTGTCGTGCCACTTTGGTTTCCTCCTTCACGATCTTGGGGAGTTCCACGGTCAGTATGCCGTTGCTCACGCTGGCTGATATCTTCTCCTTGTCAACATTCTTCGGAAGGATCAGCGTCTGCACGTAGTGTGAGTAGCTGAACTCACGGCGCAGGTAGCGTGTGGCCTTGTCCTCTTCCTTCTTTTCTTCCTTGCTCTGCATCTTGATGACCAGGTTACCCTCGTCATTGATGTTCACGTCGAAATTCTCCTTTGTCATTCCCGGAGCAGCAAGTTCCACAAAGTAAGCCTTTTCTGTCTCCTTCACGTTAATGGCCGGTGCCGTTGCATTAGCCTTCGGCATAAAGTCAGTGTCGAAGAAATCGTTAAACACTGTTGGCAGCCATGAATTACTTCTTGCAAAAGTTGGGTACATCATAATTTTTACCTCCTGATTTTTTGTTTTTTATATTAAACGTTGTTCTTTTATGTTTACTAACTCTTGATAGCCTTGCGGCTTCACCCACCATTATCGCAATATATGTGCCAACGCCACAATTATGCCATATTGTCATTATCAAAAGACAATTTGTCAGAAAACAGGTAAATTCGCTGATTTTTAAGTCAAAGTTGCATGAATCTAAAAATAAAATTCCAGGAATGTTTTTTTTCAATTATTTAAGTTTCGGTTGTTGATTTTGAACAAAAACCTTGAAAACCCCTTGCTGAGAAAGATACTCTTGTCAGAGTATTAACGCCATTTGTTGTAATTCTGCTTGTGTGCAAGCACCCAGCCTGCCTTCCAACAAATACC
>JAFRPY010000100.1 GCA_017428925.1 Prevotella sp.
ATAGCGAAACCAGTCTGACGGCAAGCCATCACATCCTGGTGGTCACCGAAGATACAGAGAGAGTGGCTGGCCAGTGTACGGGCAGAAACGTCGAACACGGTAGGAATCAACTCACCGGCAATCTTGTACATGTTAGGAATCATCAGGAGCAGACCCTGAGAAGCCGTGAACGTCGTAGTGAGGGCACCAGCCTGCAGCGAACCGTGAACGGCACCGGCGGCACCAGCCTCGGACTGCATTTCCTGAACACTGACGGTCTGGCCCCAGAGGTTCTTACGACCACGGGCAGCCCACTCGTCAACATGCTCCGCCATTGGCGAAGACGGGGTGATGGGGTAGATAGCGGCTACCTCAGAGAACATATAGCTCACGTGAGCCGCAGCCTCGTTACCATCACAGGTGATAAATTTCTTTTCTTTTGCCATTTTGTTAATAATGTTAATGTATATAGTGTTATTTCTAATAAAGGAACCCGAGAAGCCAGAGCGGTATCTGGTTGTCTTTGCCGATTTCGGAATTGTAGCGTGCATAGAAGGTGTCGGCATTCAGACGGATTTTGCCCTTGGCATCTGCATCACAGATGCGGAACCGCTTGTCTTCGTCAACGATGTAGTAGCTCTCTTTGCTACCCTGGTTGACGCGGTGGTCTTTCCACATAGAATTTACGAAGAACGTCTCCATCACTTCCTGCTTCTTGATTTCAATGGGATAGATGGCGTACATCAGGTTTGAATTGTGAAGCATCACCTTTGAAGGCTTTTTGGGGAAGTCCTGACCGCAGGGATAGATCATGTTGAGCAGACGGGCATCGGTGAGGTATTTGATGTAGTTCATCACCGTGGCACGGCTGGTCTGGATGTCGTGAGCCAGCTGGGATACATTGGGTGCCTTGGGGCCTTCCACGGCCAACTGATAGAACAGTTTCTTGATTTTGGTGAGATACTTCAATTCTATCTGCTTGATGAGCAGGATGTCTACTTCGGTCATCATGTTCATGGTTTTGAGCAGGTTCTCCGAATAGTTGCGGTGCTCTAAGAAGAAGGGATAGAATCCGTGGTGGAGGTAATCCTGGAAATACTTGGAAGGAGAGACGTAGGGGAGAATCTGGCGGACGATGTGCTCATGGTTGCGCAGGATTTCGTCCAGCGTGTAGGGTTTGAAGCGATTGCCTGTCTGCAAGTTAAGAAATTCACGGAAGGAGAATCCCCTAAGGTTGTAACTCTTTACAATACCGTTGAGTTCGGGGTTTTCTTCCTTTAGTCGCATCACGCTTGAACCAGTGAAAACAATCTTGAGGTCAGGATAGCAGTCGTGGCATTTGCGGAGTTGGCTGCTCCAGTCGGTCTCCTTGAAAATCTGGTCGACCAACAGTACTTTTCCGCCACGCTTATAGAATTCACCGGCGAAATCGGCAATGCCGCGCCCCTGAAAATAGAAGTTGTTCATGTTGACATACAGGCACTTACGGTCATATATGTCAAAATTATCCTTTGCGTATTGAAGAAGGAATGTGGTTTTTCCCACGCCACGTGTCCCCTTGATGCCGATCATACGGTCGTTCCAGTCGATTTCATCCATCAGGAGTCGGCGTACAGGAGCATTTGTATGTTCTACAAGATAGGCGTGCGTGCGAAAAAAAGCTTCCATCATTTTTTTGTTTGTTTTATAAAACGCTTGCAAAGATACTAATATTTTCTTAATTTGCAAAGTGTACTTGGCAAAATCTTATTATTTTTTGTTATTTTTGCAAGCGATTATCGATTAATGAAAGATTTATACTATTTTTGCAGTATGAAATTGCATGTCTTCAACCCTGAGCATGATATCGCCCTGGCGTTTAACAGACGCCATCAGACGATGCCGCATGCTGCCCAGGAACTCAGGATGAATCTTGGATGGATTCCGGCTCTATGGGCAGGTGACGGGGATGTGGTGCTTGTTGACGATGTGCCTTATGCGGTAAAGGCTGCCAAACGCTCGGGATTGAAAATGGCTGATGTCCTTTTTCTTGGGAAAGGTGAAATCAAAGGAATGATGTTTGATGAAGTGCTGCCTTGGGGATGGGATTTGACGATTAAAACAGAAATGGAAGAGGCCGGTGTTGATAAGCGGCTTTTGCCTGACGAGGGGACGCTGATAGATATCCGTCACTTGTCTAATCGCCGAGTGACCATTAATAGTCTGCAGGTATTGCGAATGAGGTTAGAGGATCAGACCTGCGGTGAGAGTGTCTATGTTACAACACTTGAAGCCGGACGAAAGGTTTTGGAGAAATGGAAGAACGTGGTTTTCAAGGCGCCGTGGAGCAGTAGCGGCCGGGGAATCATGTATGTGAATGGTACAATGAGCGAGGCTACGAAAAACTGGGTTCACCGTATTATGGAGAAACAGGGAGGAGTGATGGCGGAACCTTATTATAATAAGGTAAAGGATTTCGGAATGGAATTTTATGCTGAAAAAGATGGCTGCATCCGCTTTGAGGGCTTCTCGCTTTTTATTACGCAGAAAGGTGCTTATACAGGTAGCCTGCTGGCTTCCAATGATGAGAAACTGGGAATGCTTTCACGATTCGTTCCTGTAGCATTGTTGGAAAATATAATTGAACGTATCATCAAGTATGCTCCACGCCAGATTGAAGGACGGTACTCTGGACCTTTTGGAGTGGATATGATGATTGTGGCACGCGAAGATGGAAAGGGCTTCCTCCTGCATCCTTGTGTGGAAAACAATTTGAGGCGGACAATGGGGCATGTGGCCCTCTCGCTTACTCCTCCGCCAATGGCTCCGAAGCAATTGATGAGAATCATTCATGATGTCAATTATAAGCTGAAAATCAGTGATTTTGAAAATAATTATATACAAACTGTTTAAATTTATATGAAGCATTACTTAACTACTATTCTACTATTGTTTCCGCTGATGATGCAGGCGCAATACAAATCTCAGGTTTGGTGTCCGGACAATGGTGACGGCACTTTTACGAATCCCGTCATCAATGCTGACTATAGTGACCCGGATGTGTGCGTCGGTGCTTCCGGAGAAGACTTCTATCTGACGGCTTCCTCGTTCAATTGCATTCCCGGTCTTCCTATTCTTCATTCAAAGGATTTGGTGAACTGGGAGATTGTGAACCATGCCGTCAAGGCATTGCCGCCATTGGAACGCTACAACATCCCCCAGCATGGAAACGGGGTATGGGCGCCGAGCATCCGCTATAATCAGTACAACCAGACCTATTACATTTATTGGGGAGATCCCGATTTGGGCGTGTTTGTGACAACAGCACAAAAACCTGAAGGAGAATGGACGGAGCCCCAGTGTGTTATTCCTGGCAAGGGAATGATTGACACTACGCCGCTTTGGGATGAAGACGGGAAGTGTTATCTGGTGAATGGTTGGGCAAACTCGCGTTGTCAGTTCAATTCGGTACTGACGGTTCGTGAGATGTCGGCAGACGGTATGAAGCAGATTGGAGATCCCGTGATTGTCTTCGATGGCAACGGTACGGAAGACCGTACGGCTGAAGGCCCTAAGTTTTACAAGCGTGACGGCTGGTATTGGATTATGTGTCCTGCCGGTGGCGTTCCCGTGGGCCATCAATTGGCTATGCGCTCGAAGAGTCCTTTCGGCCCTTACGAAAGCAAAAGGGTTCTGGCTACGGGCAACACCAACATCAACGGCCCTCATCAGGGCGGATGGGTGCATCTGAAGAGTGGGGAAGACTGGTTCTTGCATTTTCAGGATAAAGAAGCCTACGGCCGAGTAGTATGGTTGGAACCCGTAGAATGGAAAGACAATTGGCCGGTAATGGGCACCCACCCCCAACCCCTCCCGAAGGGATGGGAGAAATATTGCGGACAGCCCGTGCTGAAATACAAGAAGCCCGATGTGGGCAAGGCCTGTCCCGTTCAGAATCCCGTGGAGAGTGATGAGTTCAACACCATTCAACTCGGCAAGCAATGGCAATGGCACGCCAATTACCAGCAGACCTTCGGAATGCCCACGCCATACGGCTATATGCGCGTGTTCTGCCATAAGCAGAGTGAGGACTATAAGAATATGTGGGAAGCCGGAAACCTCTTGCTCCAGAAGACACCGGCCGACAATTTCACGGCCACCGCGAAGATTCGCCTCTCAGCGAAGGATGAAGGACAATATGGCGGCATTACGGTCTTCGGAAAGGATTACCAGGCATTGGTGTTGAAGAGAGTGGGGGATGAGTTCCAACTTCAGCAGATTACCTGTAAGAATGCTGACAAGGGGAAACCCGAGGAGGTGAAGACTTTGGCCACCCTGAAGGCTACGATGAAAGACCAAGTGGATTATCAGCCGGCCTTGCATTGCGATGCCTATCTGCAACTGAAAGTCAGTTATCTTGGCGGCAAGAATGCTGACGGGACAAACAAGCATGAGGCTTCGGTCCAGTTTGCCTGGTCGAAAGACGGGAAGAAATATCAGACGGTTGGCGACAAGTTCACGATGCGCCAAGGCAAGTGGATTGGTGCCAAGATTGGAATCATGGCCGCCGAACCAGCCGGAAAGAAAGTTCGTGGGTGGGTTGATGTGGACTGGTTCAGAATTACGAGATAATCTAACATCTTGATTTCTTCAAGATCAGCATGAGAGACTTATATTTCCACGAAATAGGAGAGCAAGCATAATAGAACAACGATAATGGCCAATCCCCACAAGGTGAAGTATGCAATTCTCATAATCAACTTGCGCCGTTTAGCAGCTGACAGTGTGTGGTTCTTAAACCTTGAAGCATCGTCATGATGATGGTGATGATGATGCTTGCCACTTGAGGAACTGCTGTGATGTCCACTGCTTGAAGATTTCTCTGTACTCATATGAGATGAAATATAATTTTGGCCGCAAAGTTAATAAATGCAATTTGAATATGCAAACTTTGCGGCCAAAATGTTTGTTGAGGTTTTTGTTTTGCCTTTTTACATAAAGGCAACTGTGAGACCAGCCATTACAATGCTTACCATTGACATAAGTTTGATAAGGATATTGAGCGACGGGCCTGAAGTATCCTTGAACGGGTCACCCACAGTATCGCCCACGATAGTAGCTTTATGGGCGAATGAACCTTTGCCTCCAAAATTGCCTTCCTCAACGTTTTTCTTGGCGTTGTCCCAAGCTCCACCGGCATTTGCCATAAATACAGCAAGGGTGAAACCGCATGAAAGACCACCAACAAGTAAGCCTACCACACCAGCAACACCTAGCAGGCAACCTACGATGATGGGGATAACGATGGCCAGAACACTTGGGAAAATCATTTCGTGTTGAGCGGCACGGGTGGAAATCTCTACGCAAGAACCGTAGTCTGGAGTGGCTTTGCCTTCGAGAATGCCTGAAATCTCACGGAATTGACGACGAACTTCCTCAACCATCTTCTGGGCGGCACGGCCTACAGCTTCCATTGTAAGACCACAGAACAGGAAGGCGGCCATTGCACCAATAAAAGCACCTACGAGCACTTTCGGGTTCATCAGGTTTACTTGGAAGAAATTCATGAAGTCTGGAATAGTGGCTTGGGCAGCACTGATCATTTCACCTTTCACGTTGGTCATCATCAAGTCTGCTCGTTCCATCGCAATCTTAATTTCCTCAATATAAGAAGCCAACAGGGCAAGAGCCGTGAGTGCTGCAGAGCCGATAGCGAAACCTTTACCCGTTGCAGCTGTGGTATTGCCAAGAGCATCGAGTGCATCAGTACGGTGACGTACTTCTTCGCCCAGTTCACTCATCTCAGCATTTCCGCCAGCATTATCAGCAATTGGTCCATAAGCATCGGTGGCCAAAGTGATGCCCAGCGTAGAAAGCATTCCTACTGCGGCAATACCCACACCATAAAGACCGTTTGCAAGACTCTGAGACGACATCGACAAGTCGAAGCCGTTGGCGCACATGTAACTCATCAGAATAGCAACGCCAATAGTGATTACCGGAATACAGGTGGAAATCATTCCTGTTCCGATACCTTTAATGATAACGGTAGCTGAGCCAGTGAGGCCTGCTTCCGAAATCTTTTGTGTCGGTTTGTAGCTGTGAGAGGTATAGTACTCCGTTGCCTGTCCGATAATAACGCCGGCAGCAAGACCTGAAATAACGGAGAATGACAAACCTACCCAGTTTTCAACGCCCAGCAGATAGAGAATAGCGAATGTTGCTATAGCAATCAGCACGGCAGAAACATTTGTGCCTAACGACAACGACTTAAGCAAGTCGTGCATAGAAGCACCTTCTTTTGTACGGACGAGGAAAATTCCTAACAGCGAAAGGAAAACGCCCACAGCGGCAATCAGCATCGGGGCAATAACGGCTTTAAGCTGAACATCGATGCCAGACATTGCAAAAGCAGCAGCTCCCAAGGCTGCGGTCGAAAGAATAGAACCACAATAACTCTCATAAAGGTCGGCGCCCATTCCAGCCACATCACCTACGTTGTCACCCACGTTGTCAGCGATGGTTGCGGGATTGCGCGGATCGTCCTCGGGGATGTCAGCTTCTACCTTGCCTACTATGTCGGCACCAACATCAGCAGCCTTGGTGTAGATACCGCCGCCAACACGTGCGAACAGAGCCTGTGTAGACGCACCCATTCCGAAAGTCAACATGGTGGTGGTAATGGCAATGAGCGACTCGTCGGTCAACCAGTTAAGGACAACAAACCATATGGCAATGTCGAGCAAACCAAGTCCCACTACGGTGAGACCCATCACAGCACCCGAGCGGAAGGCGATTTTCAGACCTCCATCGAGGCTCTTACGAGCTGCGTTAGCTGTTCTTGCAGATGCATAGGTTGCAGTCTTCATTCCGAAGAATCCAGCCAAACCAGAGAAGAAACCACCTGTCAGGAATGCGAAGGGCACCCAAGGGTTCTGAACATGAAGCACATAGGCCATGAAGGAGAAAATGATGGCCAAGACGATAAAAACGTAGAGTACAACTTTGTACTGCTGTTTGAGGTAGGCCATAGCGCCTTTGCGCACGTGGCTGGCAATCTCTGCCATACGAGGAGTGCCTTCGCTTCCCTTCATCATCTGTGAAAAGAAATACCAGGCCATACACAGTGCCACTATCGACGAGATGGGCACTAACCAAAAGACTGTAGGAATCATTGTGATTAAAGTTTTACGATTTATTTATTAATTAAGAATGTGTTCAGAAACGGAAATCAAATTCTACGTCGACAAAGTTGTGATTCTTGTGAGCAGAACGCACGTTGACAAGACCATATTCAGCATTGATCTGCATCCGCTTGTTGAAGAAATAGTTCAGACCGACTTCGTACATCGTCTTGGAGTTTTCCCAAGTCTTGTCTGAGCGATATGTGTTATAACGTGCTTTAGCGTGAAGCTTTGACTTAATCACAGGAACGATGCCGAAAACATACCATCCATCAGCCTTGTCGCCCTTACTGTAGTCAATCTCGCGAACGTTGTTGCCTGCACTTGAAGCACCCCAGCCTTGGCTGTGGATATATTCCGTGCGGAAAGTGTATTCATCCTTGTCGTATTCTGCTGACAGCGCATAACGGTTTTTCTCAACGCTACGAGTCACGCCAGTCAGTGGGTCAAGCATGTTACCGCGGGAACCAGTCCAACCGAAAGCACCGATTCTGACTCCCTTAATGGGCATCACCCACAAACCGCCGATAATATCTTTCCGGTTATCCAAATCTTTCTGATTGATACCTTCACCGTTGTAGACACCTACCTGATAGTGGAGAAGGGCTCGTCCATCCTTATTGGGCAATACGTCACCGGAAATCTGGATACCCATGTCACGACCGCCTGAAGAGCGTTCACCTGTTTTGTCACCAAAACCAGAGAGGTTATTGACAACCATAGCATAAGAATACCATCCCTGAGTGATGGGGTGGGTCGGGTTTTCAAAGGTGAAAGCACGCTTAAACTGACCAACCCTTACTTTGAATTCCTTGTGCTTCACCCATTCGGCATAGAGATCGACAAGTTGAACCGTAGGCTGTCCGGGCCCTGTGGCATTTGTACCTTGTACTTGGGCACGCCAGTCGAAATCTCCTATCTTACCATCGAGAATCATACGGAGTAGGCGCAGATTAAATGAGTTGGTATGGTTTCCTTCTGTATCTTCACCTTGATATTGCAACATGCCATATCCAGAGAACTTGAAGTTTTTTACCCATTCAGGAACTTCAATCGTGCTTTTCGTCTGTTTTTCCTGTGCATTTGAGGTTAATGCGAGGCATATCACGTAGATAGCCAGGATGATAAGTCTCTTCATAATTGTTATTTTTTAGTTAGTAAAATTACATTTTCAACGTGTGGCGTATGGGGAAACATGTCGACCGGCTGAATGGCCTCCACTTTATATTTCTCGTCCATTAACTGAAGATCCCGTGCCTGAGTGGCGGGATTACAGCTTACATAGACGATGCGACGTGGTTCAGCACGAAGAATCACCTCAATTACATCAGGGTGCATTCCTGCACGCGGCGGGTCGGTAATGATGACGTCGGGACGTCCATGTTCCTCTATGAATTCGTCGTTTAGTATGTCTTTCATGTCGCCAGCATAAAATAAGGTGTTGGTAATGTGGTTGATTTCAGAGTTAACTTTGGCGTCCTCAATAGCCTCGGGAACATACTCGATGCCGATGACCTGACGGGCCTTGCGAGCCACAAAATTGGCAATTGTTCCTGTTCCAGTATATAGGTCGTAGACAAGAAGTGCATCATCCGTTTCTCCAGAGAAAGCAAAATCCCTTGCCACTTTATATAGTTCGTATGCCTGTTCGGTATTTGTCTGATAGAAGCTTTTGGGACCAACCTTGAACCTGAGTCCTTCCATCTCAAGAATGATGTGGTCGTTACCTTTGAAAACATGGATGGGAAGATCGGTGTAGGTATCGTTACACTTTTGATTATCAACCCATAGTAAAGAGCTGATTTGTGGGAAATTATCAGCCAGATACTGCAGCAGTCCTTTAGCCTTATCGGGCAGCTCTTGATTGTCCGCGTTAAACTTAAATTGGACAAGTACCATCCATTCGCCTGTATTTGAGCAACGGATGATTATGTCGCGCAAAAGACCCGTTTGTTGGCGAAGGTCAAAGAAACTGATTCCGTTTGCCAAAGCATAGTCGCGAGCAGAGTTGCGTATCAGGTTGTGAAGGTCGTTCATCAGCCAGCATTTTTCGATGGGCAGGATTTTGTCGAAAGCTCCTGTAATGTGAAATCCCATAGCTGGTTGGTCTTTCAGGCTTTCTCCTTCATTCTTTGGGAGTCGCTCGATTTCCTCACGGGTCAGATAACGTTTGTTCGAACATCCGAAATCAAGCTTGTTTCGGTATTCTTGTGTCTGCTTTGAACCAAGGATGGGCCTGCATTCAGGTAAATCTATCTTGCCGATGCGTGTCAGCTGGTCTATCACCTGCGTTTGCTTCATCCTTAATTGTTCAGGATATGGAAGTTGTTGCCATTTGCATCCTCCACATGTTCCAAAGTGCTGGCACATAGGTTCTTGCCTTACCTTGCTGAATTGAATGAACCGAATCACTTCAGCCTCCCAATAGTTATGCTTTTTGTGCCTTACCTGAAGGTCAACAATGTCGCCAGGAACACAGAATGGGACGAAAACAACTACCCGCGACTCGGGTTGCCCGTCATGGGCTGGCACAGAGATGCGTACCAGCGATTTCCCGTCGGCAGCAAAGTCGGTAATGGTAATGTTTTTCAGTATGGGTAGAGGTTTCTTGTTTCTTGCCATTAGTGTCTGTTATTTTTCTGCAAAGATAATAAAACATAATGAATCCTCCAAATTTTTGTTTCAGATAAAAACAGAATGCCAACTCCACTTTGCAAAAATAAGTGAAAATTTTGGCGGTTCAGATTTTTATTGCTACCTTTGCAAGACTGAAAACAAATAGCGGCTTATATTCGATTATTGTTACATTTATTATATATCGAACAACAATTTAAACACTATGAGCGAAAAAAGAGTTTATCTCTTCGGCAACGGTAAGGCCGAAGGCAACGCCAAAATGCGTGAGGAACTTGGTGGAAAGGGTGCAAACCTTGCTGAAATGAATCTTATCGGGGTTCCCGTTCCTCCCGGTTTCACCATCACTACCGACTGCTGTAATGAATACTACGAGGTGGGGCAGGAGAAAATCATGCAGATTCTTAACGATGATGTGGCAGCTGCCGTGAAGCACATCGAGGTTCTTATGAACTCTAAGTTTGGTGACAAGGAGAATCCCCTGCTGGTTTCCGTACGTTCTGGAGCACGAGCCAGCATGCCGGGTATGATGGACACCATCCTTAACCTTGGTCTTAACGACGAGGTGGCCGAGGGTATGGTGAAGAAGACCAACAATCCTCACTTCGTATACGACAGCTATCGCCGTTTTGTTCAGATGTATGGCGACGTGGTGCTGGAAATGAAGCCCGTAAACAAGACTGACATTGACCCATTCGAGGAGATTATCGAGGGAGTGAAGAAAGAGAGCGGCGTCGTGCTCGACAAAGACCTCTCTGTAGAAGACTTGAAGAAGCTGGTGAAGCTGTTCAAGGCCGCCATCAAAGAGCGCACCGGCAAGGACTTCCCCGACGATCCTATTGAGCAGCTCTGGGGTGCCATCTGCGCCGTGTTCCGTTCTTGGATGAACGACCGCGCCATCCTCTATCGTAAGATGGAAGGTATCCCCGACGAGTGGGGTACAGCCGTAAGCGTGATGGCCATGGTGTTCGGTAACATGGGCGACACATCGGCTACGGGTGTTTGCTTCAGCCGCGATGCCGGTAACGGTGAGAACCTCTTCAACGGCGAGTATCTCGTAAATGCTCAGGGTGAAGACGTGGTGGCTGGTATCCGCACACCGCAGCAGATCACCAAGATCGGTTCTCAGCGCTGGGCTGAGCGTGCTGGAATCTCTGAGGAAGAGCGCGCCGCCAAGTATCCTTCAATGGAAGAGGCCATGCCTGAGATCTATGCTCAGCTGAACGGTATCCAGGAGAAGCTGGAGAACCACTACCACGACATGCAGGACATGGAGTTCACCGTTCAGGAAGGCAAGCTCTGGTTCCTCCAGACTCGTAACGGTAAGCGTACGGGTACGGCCATGGTGAAGATTGCCATCGACCTGCTCCACGAGGGACTCATCGACGAGAAGACCGCCATCATGCGTTGCGAGCCTCAGAAGCTCGACGAGCTGCTCCACCCGGTATTCGACAAGAAGGCCCTGCTCAACGCAAAGGTTATCACTCAGGGTCTGCCTGCATCTCCCGGTGCTGCTTGCGGACAGATTGTGTTCCACGCCGACGATGCCAAGGAATGGCACGAGGATGGCCACAAGGTGGTGATGGTTCGTATCGAGACCTCTCCCGAAGACCTCGCCGGTATGGCTGCCGCTGAAGGTATTCTGACCGCCCGTGGAGGTATGACCTCTCACGCTGCCGTGGTGGCTCGTGGTATGGGTAAGTGCTGCGTCTCTGGTGCAGGTGCCATCAATGTGGACTACAAGGCCAAGACCGTTGAAATCGACGGCGTTGTATATAAAGAAGGCGACTACATCTCGCTCAACGGTACCACCGGACAGGTATATGCTGGTGAGGTTCCCACCAAGGCTGCCGAGCTCTCTGGCGACTTCAAGGAGCTGATGGACCTCTGCGACAAGTACACCAAGCTTCAGGTGCGCACCAATGCTGATACTCCCCACGATGCTCAGGTGGCCCGCAACTTCGGTGCCAAGGGTATCGGTCTGACTCGTACCGAGCACATGTTCTTCGAGGACAAGAAGATCATCGCCATGCGTGAGATGATTCTCTCAAAGGATGCTGCCGGACGCGAGAAGGCACTGGCCAAGCTGCTGCCTTACCAGAAGGCCGACTTCAAAGGCATTCTTGAAGCTATGGACGGTCTGCCCGTCAACATCCGTCTCTTGGATCCCCCATTGCACGAGTTCGTACCCCACGACTTGGCTGGTCAGGAGACCATGGCCAAGGAGATGGGCGTCAGCGTAGAGGATATCAAGCGCCGTGTTGACTCGCTCGCCGAGAACAACCCGATGCTCGGCCACCGCGGTTGCCGTCTGGGTATCACCTTCCCCGAAATCACAGCTATGCAGACACGTGCCATCCTCGGTGCAGCCTGCGAACTGAAGAAGGAAGGAAAGAACCCGATGCCCGAGATCATGGTTCCCCTCATCGGTACGCTCTACGAGCTGAAGCAGCAGAAGGAAGTCATTCAGGATGCTGCCAAGGAAGTATTCGCAGAATACGGCATCGAGGTAGAGTTCGAGATTGGTACGATGATCGAGATTCCACGTGCTGCCCTCACAGCCGACCGCATTGCTACCGAGGCTCAGTACTTCTCGTTCGGTACCAACGACCTCACGCAGATGACCTTCGGTTACAGCCGCGACGACATTGCCAGCTTCCTGCCCGTATATCTCGACAAGAAGATCCTCAAGGTTGACCCGTTCCAGGTGCTCGACCAGAAGGGTGTAGGCAAGCTCATCAAGTATGCCGTGAAGGAAGGCCGCGAGGTTCGTCCCGATCTCCGTTGCGGTATCTGCGGTGAGCATGGTGGTGAGCCCAGCTCTGTGAAGTTCTGCGCCAAGATTGGCATGAACTACGCATCTTGCTCACCCTTCCGCGTGCCTATTGCACGTCTGGCCGCCGCGCAGGCAGCCGTGGAAGAGTAAACATTACACTCACATAATGTAAGGGACCTGTCCGTTTGGGCAGGTCCTTTTTTGCACTCTAGAGATAAAGATGTCTAACCTATCTTCCTTTCCTATACTCTCTCGGATTTTTACCCTTCATCCTTGTGAAGAAACGAGTAAAGGATGCGGACTCAGAGAAATGCAGGCGGTAAGCTATCTGGACGATGGGGAGTGAGGTCTGCAGAAGCAGGTAGGAAGCTTCCATCAAGAGCATCTGATTGATATAGTCAACGACGGTACGGCCAGAAACCTCGCGGACAATCTGCGAGAGATAACGTGGTGTGATGCAAAGCCTTGAGGCATAGAAGGCTACATCGTGGTGCTCAACGAAGTAGATGGGCACCAGCCGTAGAAAGTCGAAGAATAGTTCTTCTATGCGCTTGGGAAATCGGCGGTCGCGAATGGTGCGCTCCTGTATAGCTGTCAGTTCGAGCAGGAACAAACCGTATGTTGTGCGGAGACTCTCGCTGCGAAAAGGATGGCCGGGCGAGAAGAGATAGCGGCGGATGATGCCCATTAGCTCCTTGAGATTTTGAAGGTCGTCTTCCGCGAGAGTCAAGCGTGATTCACTCAGCTCCACTGCTGGAAGATAGGCAGCACGGATGGCGTTGCGCATTGTGGGCGACTCGAAGGCAAAATCCTTGTCGGCCACAAGGCAGATGCCGCGATAGTCATCGGAGATATCGATGACGCTTACCATCATCCCTGGGGTATATATAATAAGGTCATCTTTAGTGAAGTGAACCTCACGACCATTGAATAGTATCGTCATCCATCCATGCAGCACGATGGTGTAGCCGTAGGCGGCAATGGTTCCCGGCAGCGCATTGGTTTCTACCAAGGAGTTGTGCGGATCAGTATCGATAATCAGCAGTTTTCCGTCCCAGTTCGGGATGGTGTTGTAGCCGTATTGCCACATCCAAGTGGCTTCTAATCTGAACATATTGCAATTGATTGATGGTTTGCGGGTGCAAATATACAAAGAAAATGCGAGTTA
>JAFRPY010000101.1 GCA_017428925.1 Prevotella sp.
AAGCCAATGTGATGGCCTCCCAACAATATATTATGTAAAGTCGTTATGTAAAGTCTTACGCGCATCTTTTTGATTCACAATAACATTTTTTATTATTTGTTGCAGAACTTGACATAATGTGGAACTTGACATAAGCCCTTTTATGTAAACATTTACATAAAATCGAATTCCGCCCAAACTCATTGGGCGGTGGAGGGTTATATTTGTAGGGCCCAACCCCCTAGCCCTTATCAACCACCCCTGGCCCCTCCTTTCCAAGGAGGGGGAGAGATAAATTCAATTCGTTGTTTTTAGGAATTACATTTGTGTTAGATTTTTGAAGATTTTTGTCCAGTTGGCGAAACGTAAAGAAAATTCTGAATTTTCGTGTGTTGAGGATTGCGCGGAAGTCAGCAAGCGGGATTTTGGCGGCAAATAGGCGAGTTTTGAGGCGTTTTCTGCAAGTTGTTGATAATGAAATCTTTACTTGGAAGATTTTGTTTTTTAGCTTTCTTTTTTAATTCCCCGAACTTTAAATCATAGGCTTTTGGACTTCAATTGACGGTCAGTTGGAGTCTGATTGCTCTTTATCCGGACTTTAATTCCTTATCATTTAGACTTTAAATGAACTGGATTTGAAGTTTAAATCCCTTTTTTTTGCTTAGCGGAAGCTTGTTTTTTGCATTTCAAAGACATTGAATCCACCGAAATCATACGTTCTTTTCGCTACTTTTCAGCGAATTGATGAAGTGGAAATGTCGGTTTTTTTTAAAGAAATAGTATCCCTGCTTTATAGCCGTCCCTTATCAAGGGACTCAAAAGGTTTTTCGCTCGCTTATTTGTACCTTTACGTCGCTTTGCGCCGTGAAGTTAGTGAAGTTAGGCTGCATCTCAACAAAAAAAGAAACTTTTTCTTTGTTTTGTCTTCGATTTGCGCTAACTTTACATAAGTAAAGACTGCATTCGGGAATTCCAAAATAAAAAATGTTTTTTTGTTTTGGAATTCCGCTCATTTGCACTAACTTTATGTCTCTTCGAGCCATGAAGGTACTCATGCTCGGAACCAACGGTCACCGGCCACGAAAGTGGGAAAGGTAAAAACTCAAAATAATTTTGGTTTTTCGCTCGCTTATTCGTACCTTTGCACCCCGAAAAGATTTATTGCAATAAATAAGGTATATGTTTGAGAATTTAAGTGACAGACTTGAACGGTCGTTCAAGATACTGAAAGGTGAAGGTAAGATTACGGAGATTAATGTGGCGGAGACCTTGAAGGACGTGCGTCGGGCGTTGCTCGATGCCGACGTGAACTACAAGGTGGCCAAGACCTTCACCGACACCGTGAAGCAGAAGGCAATGGGTATGAACGTGCTCACGGCCATCAAGCCCGGACAGCTCATGGTGAAAATCGTCCACGACGAACTGGCCGAACTGATGGGCGGCGAGTCGGTAGGACTGAAACTGGACGGAAAACCGAGCATCATCCTGATGTCGGGATTGCAGGGTTCGGGTAAGACCACGTTCTCTGGAAAACTGGCCAACATGCTGAAGACGAAGCAGAACAAGCGCCCGTTGCTGGTGGCGTGCGACGTCTACCGTCCGGCTGCTATCCAGCAGTTGCATGTGGTGGGCGAGTCCGTTGGCGTGCCTGTTTATTCCGAGCCCGAAAACAAAGATGTGATTGCCATCGCTCAGAATGCCATCCGCGAAGCCAAGGCTAAGAATAACGATGTGGTCATCATCGATACTGCCGGTCGTCTGGCCGTGGATGAGCAGATGATGAACGAGATTGCCGCGCTGAAGGATGCCGTGAATCCCAACGAGACGCTCTTTGTGGTGGACTCGATGACCGGTCAGGATGCCGTGAACACGGCCAAGGAATTCAACGACCGCCTGGACTTCGACGGCGTGGTGCTGACCAAGCTCGACGGTGATACCCGCGGCGGTGCTGCCCTTTCTATTCGCACGGTGGTGACAAAGCCCATCAAGTTTATCGGTACGGGCGAGAAGATGGAGGCTATCGATGCTTTCCATCCTTCGCGTATGGCCGACCGCATACTGGGCATGGGCGACGTGGTCTCTCTGGTGGAGCGCGCCCAGGAGCAGTACGACGAGGAGGAGGCAAGGAAGTTGCAGAAGAAGATCATGAAGAACAAGTTCGACTTCAACGACTTCTACAACCAAATCCAGCAAATCAAGAAGATGGGTAACCTAAAGGACCTGGCCGGCATGATTCCCGGTGTGGGCAAGGCCATCAAGGACGTGGATATCGACGACGATGCCTTCAAGTCGATTGAGGCCATCATCCAGAGTATGACGCCGAAGGAGCGCACCAATCCCGAGATTCTGAACACCAGCCGTCGCCAGCGCATCGCCAAGGGTTCGGGCACTAACATTCAGGAGGTGAACCGCCTGATTAAGCAGTTCGACCAGACGCGCAAGATGATGAAGATGGTGACGGGCGCAGGAATGAAAGGGATGATGAAGGGAATGCCCACCCCAACCCTCCCGAAGGGAGGGAGACTCAGATAGGGTCAGAAGATGGAGTACGGATATCACACAGCTGACAAAGCGAATTATGCGCTATTAGAACAGTTTGCGGTTGAAAACCGGAAACATCCGACTGATGCTGAACGTTTGTTGTGGGAATTTTTGAAAGGAGGCCAGCAGGGTGCTCATTTCAGGAGACAACATATTGTGATGGATTATATCCCTGATTTTATTTGCCTGTCTGAGAAATTGATTATTGAAATCGATGGTGGCTATCATCTGGTCGGGGAACAGCCTGAAAGAGACGAAGAGCGTACACAGGAACTGCATACTCAGGGATTTTCGGTCTTAAGATTCAGTAATGAGCAAGTATTATTTGACACGGAAAAAGTGTTGGAAGAAATAAAAAGACATATAATAAAAAATAATATGGCATACAACAATAATAACTCCCTCCCTTCGGGAGGGCAGGGGTGGGCCCTGATTGACGGAAAGGCCACTGCGGCCAAGATTAAGGAAGAGATTGCCGAGGAGGTGAAGCAGATTGTGGCTGCCGGCGGCAAGAGACCTCATCTGGCAGCCATATTGGTAGGCCACGACGGAGGGTCCGAAACATACGTGAAGAACAAGGTGCTGGCTTGTGAGGCCTGCGGTTTCACTTCTACGCTCATCCGATTTGAGGATGACGTGAAGGAGGAGGAACTGCTCTCGAAGGTGCAGCAACTTAATGAGGACAAGGACGTTGACGGTTTCATTGTACAGTTGCCGTTGCCTAAGCATATCAATGAGCAGAAAGTGATTATGGCCATCGACTACCGCAAGGATGTGGACGGTTTCCATCCCATCAACGTGGGACGCATGGCTATCGGTCTGCCGTGTTTCATTTCGGCTACGCCGCTTGGTATTCTGACGCTGCTGAAACGCTATGGTGTGGAAACCAGCGGAAAAAAGTGCGTGATACTTGGACGCTCGAATATCGTGGGCAAACCCATGGCTCAGTTGATGATGCAGAAACAGTATGGCGACTCCACGGTGACCGTATGCCACTCGCATTCGAAGACCTTGAAGGAAGAGTGCCGCGAGGCTGACATCATCATTGCCGCCATCGGCAGTCCGAACTTTGTGACGGCCGACATGGTGAAGGAGGGTGCCACGGTTATCGATGTGGGCACCACCCGAGTTCCCGATGCCAGCCGCAAGAGCGGATTCCGCCTGAATGGCGACGTGAAGTTCGACGAGGTTGCCCCGAAGTGCTCGTTCATCACACCCGTGCCGGGCGGCGTGGGTCCGATGACCATCTGTTCGCTGATGAAGAACACGCTGGCCGCTGGAAAGAAGGAGTATTATAAATAAAAGCCCACCCCGGCCCTCCCAAAGGGAGGGGGGAGAACCTTAAGAGATTATGACTGCTCAAGAATATTATGAGCGCGGCAATGCGTTCCGCAAGCAGAGCCTGTGGCATGAAGCCATCAACTGCTACATCGAGGCCATCAAACTCGACCCCGACAGTCCGGCTGTCGAGGCCAAGCAGATGCTCGACGACATCATGGCTTTCTACTGCAAGGACATGTATAATCCCTAACCAATTACACCCGTGCTGGAGGAACTGAAGCAGAAATACCGCCGTTTCAAAGAGTGGCAGAAAGAACCCTATCAGGTGAAGCCGCTTTCTGACAAGGAGCACGATTGTGCTACCTGTGGCACCCATTTTCAGGGTAACTACTGTCCACGTTGCGGACAGTCGTCATCGATAGGCCGTTACTCGTTGAAAAATGCCGTGCTGTTGTTTCTCGATGTCTGGGGACTTGGTAATCGCGGTATGTTCCGCTCATTACGAGACCTGGTGCTGCGCCCTGGCTATATGATTCGCGACTACCTTCAAGGAATGCAGATGGCTTATTTCCCGCCGTTCAAGATGTTTTTCCTGCTTATTGCCTTCTCTGTATTAGTTGACACTGGCCTGAACATCAAGGGTGAGAACCGTTTGGAAAAGGTCAAGATGCAGAACTCCTCCAGCATAAGCGTTGCCAACGAGAAACAGAAGGATTCTGCCGCCAGTGCCCAGGAAAAGGAAACGGCTGCTATGGTCTCTAAAACCTTTAATACCTTTGAGATTGTTTATGAATGGATAGAAAACCATCAGACCGTTTTCCAGCTCCTCTGGCTACTGCTGTTCTCTGTCCCTCTCTACTTATTTTTTCGCCATAGTCCTGCCATTCCCGACATCCGCTATTCCGAGTTTTTCGTAGCGATGGTCTACACCAGTAACCTGTTATTCATAGCCTCAATTGCTTGTGGTCTGCTCTGCCTGAGTGTCGGTATAGAAATGCTGTGCTATCTGCTCACCATCATTCCCTTGAAGCAGTTGTCGGGCTACAGTTATAAGCGCACAATAATCAATATCATACTGGCCCTCGTTCTTTTGTTTGTTGTCTCTCTGCTCGTGGCAATAGCAGCTGCGTTGGCTTATAAATATTTTTCGAAGTCCTGACAACGTCTTCTGAAAGATTGACGGGGCAAAGTGAAGGAAAATCACACCTGTTTACTAACTTCTTGTGAGCAAAGGGAGCCGATTTTAGTGAAATATTGGCATTTTTCTTTGCTCGTTTCTTACTTTTTTGTACCTTTGTACCCCAAATTCAAGCACAGGCTATCGTTTGGACAAAAACGAAGACCGAATTAATGCATTAAACAAGTAATATGGCAAAGTTGAAAGGAGCCATTGTGGTGGACACGGAGAGGTGTAAGGGATGCCAGTTGTGCATCATCGCCTGTCCAAAGAATGTCATCGCCATGGCTGGAAAAGTGAATCTGCACGGCTACCCCTACGTAGCGGCTGCCAACGAGGAGGCCTGCGTGGGCTGTGCCTCGTGTGGCATTGTCTGCCCCGACGGCTGTATCACCGTGTATCGTAAAAAAGTGGAGGAATAAGTTATGGCAGAAAAGAGAGAAGTTGTATTGATGAAAGGCAACGAGGCTATTGCCCACGCTGCCATTCGTTGCGGATGCGACGGCTATTTCGGCTATCCTATTACTCCGCAGAGTGAAGTTATCGAGACGCTGGCCGAGCTGAAGCCTTGGGAGACCACTGGTATGCAGGTGGTTCAGGCTGAGAGCGAGCTGGCATCTATTTACATGGTCTATGGTGCTGCCGGTGCCGGCAAGCGTGCCATGACCTCGTCGTCGTCTCCCGGTGTCGCCCTGATGCAGGAAGGCATTACCTACATGGCCGGTGCCGAGGTGCCGGGCGTGTTCGTGAACGTGCAGCGCGGCGGTCCCGGTCTGGGAACTATCCAGCCCTCGCAGGGTGACTATTTCCAGGCTACCCGTGGTGGTGGTAACGGCGACTACAAGGTGATTGTGCTGGCTCCTTCTTCTGTTCAGGAGATGGCCGACTTTGTTGACTTGGCCTTCGAACTGGCTTTCAAGTATCGCAACCCAGCCATGATTCTCTCTGACGGTGTGATTGGCCAGATGATGGAAAAGATTGTATTGCCCCCATTCAAGCCCCGCCGTACCGACGAGGAAGTCATCAAGCAGTGTCCTTGGGCTTCTACTGGTAAGCCGAAGGGCGGTCGCGAGCGTGTGGTCATCACCTCGCTCGAGCTGAAGCCTGAGATTATGGAGCAGCGCAACCTGGCCCTTCAGGAGAAATACCGCAAGATAGAAGAAAACGAGGTGCGCTTCGAGCAGCAGCTGATGGACGATGCCGACTATGCCATCGTGGCCTTCGGTTCGGCTGCCCGTATCGCAGAAAAGTCTGTCGAGATAGCCCGCGAGCAGGGCATCAAGGTCGGTCTGTTCCGCCCCATCACATTGTTCCCGTTCCCCACGAAGCAGATTGCCGAGCTGTCGAAGAAAGTGAAGGGCATCCTCGTGGCCGAGATCAATGCCGGCCAGATGGTGCAGGATGTTCGCCTGGCAGTGAACGGCGCCGTGCCTGTTGAGCAGTTCGGTCGTCTGGGTGGTATCGTTCCCGATCCCGAAGAAATAGTAGATGCTATGAGGCATCAGTTAGGAGTTAAGAGTTAAGAATTACGATGTGTCGCCTTTAGCGAGTAGGAGGGAAAATTACGAAGTGAGAGGTACTTAAAAATTGATACGTCTTACTCGTAGCGAAGCGAGAATACATCAAAATTCAAAATTCTAAAATCTAAATTCAAATAGAAAATGGATAGAAATCAGATAGTTCAACCCGAGAATCTCGTCTGCAAGAAGCCGACGCTCATGAACGACAATAACATGCACTACTGCCCAGGCTGTAGTCACGGTGTGGTGCATAAGTTGATTGCCGAAGTCATCGAGGAAATGGGAATGGAAGACAAGGCCGTGGGCGTGAGCCCTGTAGGCTGTGCCGTCTTTGCGTATAACTATATAGATATCGACTGGCAGGAGGCTGCCCACGGTCGTGCTCCCGCACTGGCTACGGGTATCAAGCGCTGCTGGCCCGACCGATTGGTGTTCACCTATCAGGGTGACGGTGACTTGGCTTGTATCGGTACTTGTGAAACCATCCACGCCCTGAACCGTGGTGAGAACATCGTCATCATCTTCGTCAACAATGCCATCTACGGTATGACGGGCGGTCAGATGGCACCTACCACCCTGATTGGTCAGAAGACCTCTACATGTCCTTATGGCCGTGATCCTGAGATTCACGGTTATCCTCTGAAGATGGCTGATATCGCTGCTGGTCTGGAGGGTACCTGCTACGTCACTCGTCAGAGTGTGGAGTCGGTAGGCTCAATACTGAAGGCGAAGAAGGCGTTGCGCAAGGCTTTCGAGGCTTCAATGGCCGGCAAGGGCTCAAGTCTCGTGGAGTTTGTCTCTACCTGCAGCAGCGGATGGAAACTCACACCCGCCAAGGCTAACGAATGGATGAAGGAGAACATGTTCCCCTTCTATCCCAAAGGAGACTTAAAAGATACGACGAATCTTTAATTTAAGAATTAAGAGTTAAGAATTAAGAGGTGTCGGCTTCGCCGATGAGTAATTAATAATTTTGAATTATAAGTACAGAAAAAATTCTAAATTCATAATTGATACTCGGCGTAAGGCGATAACTCTAAATTCTAAATTCTAAAATCTAAATTCTGAAGTTATGAAGAAAGAAATAATTATCAGTGGTTTCGGTGGTCAGGGCGTGCTTTCCATGGGAAAGATTCTGGCCTATTCGGGACTGATGGAAGGCAAAGAGGTGACTTGGATGCCCGCTTACGGACCAGAGCAGCGTGGTGGTACTGCTAATGTGACGGTGATCGTCAGCGATGAGCGCATTTCGTCGCCAATCCTTAGTAAGTATGATATTGCCGTGGTCTTGAACCAGCCTTCGCTCGACAAGTTTGAACCGAAGATCAAGCCTGGCGGCATTCTTATCTACGACGGCTTTGGTATCATCAATCCTCCTACGCGAAAGGACATTACCATCTATCGCATGGACGCTATGGACAAAGCCGCAGAAATGAAGAACTCGAAAGTTTTCAATATGATTGTGCTTGGGGGGCTGCTCAAGGTTTGTCCCGTTGTCAGCGACAAGGGTGTGGAGAAGGCACTCTTCAAGACGCTGCCCGAGCGTCATCACGAACTTATTCCGCTCAACATGCAGGCTATCAACGAGGGAGGTCAGATTATCCGTCAGATGTGATGAAATCAAGGCTTGGCGTGTTGTTTTGTATTATGACGACTGCGATGCTGGCTCTTGCCGCAGCGCAGTCGTCATTGTCTCGCAGCCAGCAAGGAGGTCATGCTGTACCCTTGGTGCACGTGAAGGTGGAGCGAATGGCCGACCTGAACGTGCCGCGTGGTGGGGGCTATCTTGTTGTGTGTAATGGTCAGCCGACGGTTTTTGGCGGCCATACCACGGGATTCATACCGACGCCGACGGCAGAATACTACGAGGACGGAGCATGGCACCTGATGGAGATGACTTATAGCCACGACTTTGCGCTCTGCGTGCCACTACGCTCTGGACAGGTGCTCTTGGGAGGTGGCGCAGAGAAACCGTTAGGAATCGGACAGACGTTCATGACCGAGGTCTACGACCCGCAAACGCACCGCTTCGACCACTATGGCTGCTTGGATACTAAGCGGTTCTATGCTGGAGGAGCCGAGTTAGACAGTGGGCGCGTGCTCATTGCTGGAAACTGGTATGCCGACGACAGCATGGAACTGTACGACAGTCGGACGAACACGTTTTCGCATGTCGGCTCTACAACTCAGCAGCGATCTCTGCCCTACGTGCTGCCTATGGCTGGCGGCGACGTGCTGGTTTTGTCGGGCGTGGGGACTCGGAGCGACACCATCGTTCATCCTGTGGTGGACCGGCTGAAGGGCGGAACGTTAGAGCCGTCGCTATTCAAGAGTTGGCGCGTGATGTATCCGTATACTCAGTTTTTAAGCTCCGATGGCTTCATTGGCGACACCGTGCACGGTGACTACTCCTATTTGCTACCCGTGGTGGACAGCTTAGGACAGGTGGCCGTCTGCCACGTAAAGGATACCGATTTCCAGTTGCTATCGACCGCAGCTGCCGTGCCAATGGAAGGTCCGTGGGGCCGCCACGGCTTTCTCGGTTCGTTCTTCGTTGACCGTAAGCGGCATCGTGCCTACCTCATGGGTGGCACCAACGATTGCCGCGTGGTTGTGGTGGCTGTGGACTACTTGAAGGCTCCCGCACCACTAACGCTTTACTATACCGACCCAATACCCGACTTAGGCAATTCGCAGTATGTACTGACATCCGACGGCAACCTGTTGTTGGCAGGTGGGCACAATTCTCTTCACAATCACTATTCTCCCCTTGCCACAACGTATCTGATACGGTTCAACGGGCAAACGGCATGCTCAGCGATATCCTTGGGTTGGCTGTGGTGGCTGTTGCCAGCGGTTATAGTTGTGATTTGCGGCGGACTGGTTTGGCGAAAGAACAGGCAGAAGATACAGACTTCACCCCAGGCTCTTGATGCGAGAGGAACGGAGGTTCCAGACGGGCAAACCAGCGACAAGCTGATGCAACGCGTCTGTCAACTGATGGAATCGGAGCGTCTCTATCTGCGTAGCGACTTGAAACTGCAGGATGTTGCAACAGCATTGGGCACAAACCGCACGTACATCTCCAATGCCATTAGGTCAGCCCGCGACCAGTCGTTCACACAATTCGTCAACACCTACCGCATCGGTTATGCCATGCAGCAGCTGCGCTCAGATGCCGACAAAAAGATTTCTTCCGTATGGGCCGAGGCAGGTTTCTCCACCGAGGCGTCCTTCTTCCGCACCTTCAAGGCCATGATGGGGATGACACCCGGGGAATGGCTGGCCGAAAATACTGAAATCGACTGACAAAATCACAATTGTCAGTCGATTTTGTAAATATGTTAGTCCTTTTCTGACGTTATTGTCTAACTTTGTGCTAAAAACAAAGTATCAACAAACAATAACGTGTTATTACTATGAAGAAAAGACTACTCATTTTTATGGTGCTCCTTGCAGCGATAGTCACGGGAGCAGGGGCACAGAGTACTACCCTAAGTATTTCTGATGGCACTTACTATCTTTACAATCCCTATTCAGGGAAGTTCCTAAGCCGTGGAGGTGCGTATGGTACCCAGGCCGTTGCCGATGACTATGGTTTTCCTATTAATGTAACATCCGATTCCGAAGGGGCATACACATTGACCAATTATGATGGTGCCGGTTCTTATGGAGATGACTACTGGTTGTATGCCGACTGCTCGGGCACTCGCATACGTACCTATACCCTCGAGGCAGTAGGCGATGGCTACTATCTTCACAACACGAATCGTAATACCGATGACAACCGCATGTTTGTATATATGGCTGATGATACTGATAAATATTCTGTATGCGGTAATGCTACCGTTGGCGTCAATGTAGAGACACTTGAGCAGGCGGTTTGGCAATTTCTCACTCCGGCACAGCGCGACGAGAAAGTATCAGCAAACAAGGCTGCGGCAGAAGAAGCTGCCATCAGTACTGCAGGGCTGACCAGCAAGAGACTGATGACTATCGGTACCCCCACCGTGCTGACATTCAAGACTGGCAGTGCTTGGACATTTACCCCTAAACGTTACGATTCGGGTGCGGCTACCAATGAATATGGCACAGAATCATATCAAGGTACTGGAAAGTTTACCCAGACGATAGAAGGTCTGGAAAGCGGACTTTACAAGGTGAGCATCCAAGCCTTCTATCGTGACGGCTCAAATGAGAGCATGGTGGATGCCTACAACGAAGGCTATGCACTGGGAGTTGCATATATGCAAGTCAACAACAGCAAAGTGCGTATTAAAGCTTGGGCAGAAGATCGTAGATCAGACAATTTTTCTAACAGTATGGCTGATATGGAAGAATTGTTCGACGAGGGCAGATACATCAGCGAGACCTATGTTTACGTCGATGAAGACGGCTATCTCAACCTAACCGTGGCTGTTCCAAGTTATATTGCTTCTGGATGGTTTGTCGGCAACAACGTAACGTATCAAAAGATGGCTGTCTCCATTGGCCTCCCCATCGACGCGGCGCACTTCCCCGACGAGGGTTTCCGCAACTGGCTGAAGGGGAGAAGCTATGGTGCCGACGGCTATCTGACGGACGAAGAGATAGCATCGGTGGACGAGATGTATATTGGCTACTTCGATGTGTATGACCTGACAGGCATCAAGTACTTCACCGAACTGAAAACACTGAACGCCGGATGGGAGAATATGCATCTGACTACACTTGACGTGTCAGGTATGACGAAACTGGAAAGACTGTATTGTGAGGAAAACGAACTGACGTCACTCAATGTTTCTGGCTGTACGAGCCTGAAATGGTTGGAATGTTATGATAACCACCTGACGACACTCGACGTATCGGACTGCACCAATCTGCTGGTACTGTCATGTGGCAAAAACCAGCTGACATCGCTCAACCTATCAGGGCTTACTTCGCTGAATAGTCTTGATTGCGAAAATAACCAGCTGACATCGCTCAACGTGTCGGGCTGCACAGGCTTAGTTTATGTCAGCTGCTATGACAACATGCTCAACCAAGAGGCAATGGGAGCCTTCATCGATATGCTGCCTACACCTGTTTATCATGGTGGCGGAGGCGGTTCTGCTGCACCACGCAGGGCATCGACAGAGAGGGCCGGCCAGCTCATTGCCATCGATACAGAAAGCACTACGGAGCAGAATGTCATCACCAATGGACAGGTAATCCTTGCTAACGACAAGAACTGGACCATATATTCTACCGAGAATGGTCAAACACAAACAGAGATTGTTGCCGTCGTCGCCACCACCCACGACCCAGAGGTGGTAGTGAACTGCGACTATTATACATGGGACAAGGACGGGCAGACCTACACAGCGAGTGGCACTTACACCTATGAGGCGAAGGACGGCGAGGGCAATGTGACGGATATCTACACGCTGGAGCTTACGATTCGAAATTCTTCAACGTCGCAGCTGTATGAGTCGGCCATCATAGGCTCTCACTATACCAAGCACGGCTTCGACTTCATCGTCGAATCGACAGAAAAGGACTATTACTACTATACGACCAATGCCGCAGGATGCGACTCGATTGTGGTACTGCATATCTACCCCAATACATGGGACAGTGTAGTAGCGGAGTATGGCTTCTATGATTACTATGGTGGCGAGCACGGGTGCATCTATTCACCGGAAAGCACCTATTTCCGCCTGTGGGCGCCGCTGGCGAGCAAGGTGTCGCTAAAAATTTATGGCACAGGTAGCGACAACGAGGAGGGAGCAGCCCTGCTTGGCACCTACAAGATGGATAAACTCATGGACGGCGACCAGTGGACTGGCGTATGGGTGCCGGATTGGATTGATGGCGACATGAAGAACAAGTACTACACTTACGACGTTGACGGCACAGAGATAGCCGATCCGTGGGGTTACACAACTGGCCTGAATGGCACACGCTCTATGATATGCGACTTAGACGGTACTGACCCAGAGAACTGGGACAGCGACAGCCACCGCTTCTATGAGCAGGGCAATGCGGTAGAGTATATCAACGTGCCGGAGTTCAGTGCCGATGAGATGTGCGGCGTGTCGGAAGCCAACCGAGGCAAGTATCTGGCACTTACCGAGAGTGGCACCACCGAGGGCAACGAGGGTGAGGTGCCCACCTGCATGTCGAAGCTGAAGGAAGACGGTGTGAAGGCTATCGTTCTGACCATGACCAGCCCCCAGATGATTCCTGACCAATACTCTAATAACCCCTACGACGGCAATGTGGTCATCAACGAGATGAAACAGGTGGCCCAGGCCGTGCATAATGACTTCGGCATGTCGCTGTTCGTGCGTTTCGACTTCTCTACCGCACCAGCTACTGTTCCTGTCTCCGACCATTACAAGTATTATATCTTGGCTACCTGCCTCCATTGGGTAAACGAGTACCATGCCGACGGCATCGTGCTGGCCGCTGACATTGATGCTGAGACCAAGGCTGCCATCCGCGAAGCCCTCGATGCAATTGATACACGTATTATTCTCGCAACAGATGAAGAAATTGAGGCTATGCAGGTTTCCGACGGCATCCGCGAAATTGACCAATCACCCAATACTGCCGTCCGATACTATACCGTCGACGGACGCTCCATTCAGGGAAAGCCTACTCAAAAGGGCATCTATGTTGTGAAAGGAAAGAAGGTGATGAAATAGGAAGTCAAAGCGTGACCACCTGGATGCCGCCGTATCCCACCAGATGGCTGAAAGCATTTTCGGCAGGGAAAAGGCCGGCATAGATGCCACCGCATACCAAAACGCCTCCATGGGCAAAGACAGCAACCCTCTCGTAGGGTTGCTTTTTTAGTTCGTCGAGAAACTCGGCCACGCGCTCGTAGAGTTGTGGGAAACTTTCGCCGTTGGTGGTCTCCAGGTGCATGTAGTCTTCATACCATTTCAGGATTTGCGGATCGGTCTTGGCGATTTCATCAAAGTCCTGCATTTCCCAGTCGCCCATAAACATCTCTTTCAGACGGCTGTCGAGTCTTGGGTGAGGGTAACCGCAAAATGTCGCCAGCTTGGTGGCACGAGTCAGTGGGGAAGAGTATACTTTGTCGAATGGGTATTGGGTGTTGGTTGTTGGGTGTTGGTGGATGGACAAGAGCCGCTCCAGTTCTTTTTTTGTGTCGGCAGCTTCCTGTTCAAATGTTGCCGCAACGGGCACATCGGTCCATCCGTAGCATGTTCCCTTTGGAACATCAACGCTGGTATGGCGAATCATAAATACTTCCATAGTTTTTTCTCGGAATAATGGGTTAGTTTATTGTTTATAGAATGGTCATGGTCAGGTAGAAGGAGAGTTCGGTGAGCAGGAAAAGCGCACCGCAGCAATCTCCTGTATAGCCCTGAATTTTTCGGTTCATCAGATAGAAGAGAAAATACATCACGATGCAGGGGACGAAGATGAGGGCTGTTTCGATTCCTGTAATCCAGAACAGCGGAATCATGGGCAGAACACCTTCGAAGAATAGTATGATGCCGGCCTTGATGCTCATTTTCCGGTAGATGGTCTTGTTTTTGGCCGTTTCTTCTGTCCTGGCGTATGGCAGGAACATGACAATCTGTGCGGCCAGCATCTTGCAATAGGCGTCACCGGCCATGACGGTCAGGGCCGCCGCTGTTGGGGTTAGGCTTTCTATACAAAGATAGAAAGTGGCGAAATATAGGATAAGTGCCAAAACACCGTAAGTACCGATATGCGAGTCCTTCATGATCTCAAGAATACGCTTGCGGTCGTTGCCGCCACCACCAAAGCCATCCATGAAATCGGCAAGTCCGTCTTCGTGTAATGCACCCGTGAGCAGCACTCTCGAAATGATGGCGACGATTACAACTATAGGCCACGGTGCCACATTTCCTCCGAAATAGAGAATGGCTGCCATCATTCCTCCTGTGAGCCATCCCACCAATGGCCAGTGTTCCACCACGGAGTCGTAGCATTGCCGTGGAGGCTTGTATAACCGCCAAAAGGGCAGGCGTGTGAAAAAGATAAAGGCGGCACAGACGCGCTGCCACCATCGGGTTTGGTCGATGTTGATTTCCATATCAGAAATATTTTGTTATATGGGCACTCTGGAAGTTGTTCATTTCATTAATCATGCGAACGGCACTGTCGATGAGAGGATAGGCACAGAGGGCGCCTGTTCCCTCGCCTAAGCGTAAACCGAGGTGGAGCAGGGGATGTGCATCCATGAGACTGAGCATCAGCTGATGACCGCTTTCGTCGCCGCAATGACAGAATACGGCATAGCTGAGCACTTCGGGGTGTAATTGGGAGGCGGCCAACATACAGGCCGACATGATGAATCCATCCACCATCACCGTCATCTTCAATTCGGCCGCCCGAAGCATGGCACCAATGGCACCTGCCATCTCGAAACCGGCAAAATAGGGAAGTGCTTGCATCATATCCTTGTTCGTGGATGAGAAATTTTCCAATTGGAAAAGATGAAAGTTCGCCACGGCCTGATGGAGCACTTCGCGTTTATGTTGAAGTCCGGGAGTGTCGAGTCCGGCACCCACACCAATGCACTGATCGAGCGGAATGTTTCCGAATAGATGCATCCAAATGCTTGAGGGCGAAGTATTTGCAATACCCATCTCGCCCATGCAAATAATGTTGCATCCATCGGCATGGCACTTGTCTACCATCTCGCAGCCCGTCTCGATGGCTTGGCTGAATTCCGTTTCGCTCATTGCCGGTCCGTGGAGAAAATTCTTGGTGCCGAATGCTATCTTGCGGTTGATGATTTCAGGATAGCCGCTCAAGTCGTGATCCACGCCCATGTCGATTATATATAAGTTGAAACCATGCTGGCGACAAAACATATTGACACCACCTCCACCACGGGTGAAATTAATCATCTGTTGCCATGTTACTTCACGGGGCGAAACGCTTACGCCCTCCCGTTCAATGCCGTGGTCACCTCCGAACAGCAGGTGGCACGGATGGCGGAGAGTAGGGGAGAGCGTCTGCTGAATCATACAGATCTGTTCTGCCAGTGTTTCCAGACGTCCAAGCGAACCCTTTGGTTTGTTCAGGTTGTCAATTTTTTCTCGAATAGCTCCCCTCAATGATTCGTCAGGTTTCTCTATCTCAAAATTTCTCATTTTCCTCATTTCTTAATCTCAACAGGAATTCCGCTCACCATCAGGATAACCTCGTCGGCCTTCGAGGCAACATATTGGTTCATCCACCCTTCAAGGTCGGTGAAACGTCGCTGGACGGCATCGGTACTCACACCGCCACTCCCTATCTCGTTGGTGACAAAAATGAAGGTGGCCTCCTGGTCAGTGAAACGGTCAAACTCCTCTTTGATTTCATTCAAAGCATTTTCTACCGAAGGTTGCTCCCATTCAGGGGCACCCTGCTTGAAAAAGAAATTGGTACACCATAGTGTGATGCAGTCGATAACGACTACCCGGCCCGTAATGTCATGACGGCTTAAATATTTCTCTTCCTCAATGTTTGTCCATTGCGGTCCTCTTCGTTGCTGGTGCTTTTCAACCCGCTGTCGGAATTCTTCGTCCCAGATGTGGGCGGTAGCCAGATATACGGGGCTATCGGAAAGGCTGAGTGCCATTTTCTCTGCCTGAAGGCTTTTGCCCGACCGCTGACCTCCTGTGATTAATATGATTTTCTTCATGTGCAGCAAAGTTAATGAATTATACCGACACGGCAAAGCAATTTTAGAGAATTAACGCCGTTTACCTCAAATAAAGGCATTTGAGTGCAAAATGAACTGCAGTTATGGTTATACTTCAGAAAGAATTCTGATTAAAGTTGGTTATATTTTAGAAAGATTTCTGGGTAAAAGTGGTTATATTTTAGAAAATAATTGTATCTTTGCAGGCAAGTAAATATATGTTATGTTTGAAAGAGACATCATCACGCAGATGCGCCAATGGAGCAGACGCTCCCCTCATAAGCCCCTCGTCATCCGAGGTGCTCGCCAGGTAGGAAAGAGTACCCTTGTCAGGGAGTTCGGCAAGGAGTTCGATGTGTTTATAGAAGTCAATCTCGACTTGTCGGACGATGCAATGATATTTCAGCGTACAGATAAAGTCGAGGACATCTGGCAATACCTCTGTCTACGCAGTCATGTGGTGTCTGATTCCAGCAAGCGTATGCTGCTCTTCATTGATGAAATACAGGAAGTGCCTGAAGCCGTCGGACTTCTACGTTATTTCTATGAGAAGATGCCTTGGCTCTATGTCATCACAGCAGGTAGCCGACTGCAAAGCCTGTTGAAGAAACGAGTGTCATTTCCTGTCTCGCGTGTGGAATATATGAACTTGCGCCCATTCTCTTTCATGGAATATGTCAATGCTATGGAAGGATGCCAGTGGAGAGACATGTTGATGCAGCGGAGCGTTCCAGAACTGTTGCATGAGCAGATGATTCGTCGGTTCAATCAATATGCCCTTATTGGTGGTATGCCTGAGGTCGTTTCCACATACGCAGAGTATCGTGACATAGAGCGGCTTTCACCTATCTTTAATTCCCTGTTGAAAGGATATAACGAAGACGTTGAGCGCTATGCCAAGAGTGAGGAACAGGTACGTATTATCCGCCATATACTCAACACAGCCTGGTATTCGGCTGCAGAGACCATCACCTTTTCCAAGTTCGGTAACAGCAGTTACACCAGCACGCAGATTCATGAGGGTATGGACTGTTTGGAACGAGCATATATTCTTTCACTCGACTATCCTGTGACTTCTACCGATGCCCCTGCCATTCCCAATTTCAAGCGTTCGCCAAAGTTGATCATGGTGGATAGCGGTATTACCAATTTCGTGGCAGGCATCCAGATACAATACCTTCAGAATAAAGATTTGTTCGACACTTGGCGTGGACGGGCAGCTGAGCAGATTGTGGCACAGGAGTTGCGCGTGCTGTTAGACCGTCACTTTGTCGAGAAGCAGTTCTTCTGGGTTCGTGAGGAGAGCAATGCCAAGGCTGAAATTGACTTCATTTGGCAGTATGGTGACCAGATTATTCCTATAGAGGTGAAGGCCGGAACAAACTCTCACCTGAAATCCTTGCACAGTTTCGTTAACAAGTCCAAGCATTTTGTTACGGCAGTTCGCTTTTGGAGTGGCGGGTTCTTCGTACAGGAAGCAAAAACGCCTGAACCTGATAACAAGTCCTATCGCCTTATCAACGTCCCGTTCTACTACATTGGCCAGATGACAGATATTCTTGATGAAGTCCTTTCAAAAGTGGGCGAATAGTTAGGAAAACGATACCGCCCAAACTCATTGGGCGGTAGGGTGTTATCTTTGTGGAGCTCACCCCCACCCCCTAAAACCCACCCCCAACCCCTCCCGAAGGGAGGGGAGTCAAATTTGATAAATTCGCATTGAATTCGTTGTTTTAATATAATTACATTTGTGTTAGATTTTTGAAGATTTTTGTCCAAATGACGAAACGTCAAGAAAATTCTGAATTTTCATGCGCTGAGAATCGCGCGGAAGTCAGCAAACGGGTTTTTGACGGCAAATAGACGAGTTTTGGACGGTTTTCCGAAACTTGTTGATAATGAAATCTTTACGTAAAAAATTTTGTTTTTTGACTTTCCTTTTTCATTCCCCGAACTTTAAATCATAGGCTTTTAGACTTCAATTGACCGTCAGTTGAAGTCTGATTGCTCTTTATCCGGACTTTAATTCCATGCCATTCAGACTTCAAATGAATTGGAATTGAACTTTAAATCCCTATTTTTTGCTGAGCGGATGATTGTCTTTTGCCGTTTAATTCCATAAAACGCAATCGAAACTTCCATTCCCTCCGCTACTTTCATCCGAATCGCCGAGGCGGAAATGTCATGGAATTTCATGAGAGTTTGGAGTTAGGATTTAGAAATTAGGAGTTAGGAGTTGGGAGTGGGGAGTTTGGCCGTAGCGATGCGATGAGAAGATGATTTAAATCATAAATGTGTTGTATAACATGCTTTTTTCCATTTTTTTTTGGAAATATCACGGATTTTACTTTACTTTGCACCCGAAATCAAAAAATGATAATATTTGTTACATTATTTAATAGGAACTAAAATGAAAAAGTTATTTGTTATTATTGCAGCTGCCATGCTGACGACAACTGCTTTTGCACAGAATACTGCCGTGACAAGCAGTAAGTTTGGTGACAACTGGTATGCCGGTATCAATGCTGGTATTGCTACTTATCCCGTGAAAAAAGAAGGTGGCGACGGCTTCTTCAAGTCGCTTGCTCCTGAATTCGGTGTTCGCATCGGTAAGAACCTGACCACCGTCTTCGGCCTTGCCCTTGATGCAAATATGTATTTCAAAGGCAATGAGAAAATGTTCGGCAGTGGCCAGACTTTCGTAAATGCAACGAATATCGACCTGCTGGGTACTTTCAACCTGAGCAACCTTTTTGGTGGATACCAGGGACAGCCTCGTGGTTTCGAGCTTATTGCCCTCTACGGCTTTGGCTGGAGTCACATGTTTAATCATCTGAGCAAGGTTAATGGCTTGAATTCAAAGGTCGCTCTCGACTTCGCCTTCAACTTCGGTTCCGACAAGCAGTGGCAGCTCTATCTGGAGCCTGCCTTGAACTATGCCTTGGAGGGATGGGCTGGTGGCTATGATGCTGGCGGCGACATGAAGTACAACCTGAAGAATTCTGTCTTCGAGCTTAAGCTCGGTGTGAACTACAAGTTCGCATGCAGCAACGGCACCCACAACTTCGCTATCGAGAAGCTGCGCGACCAGGCCGAGATCGATGCCCTGAACGCACAGATCAACGAGCTGCGCAACCGCAAACCCGAGGTTATCGAGAAGGAGAAGATTGTAGAGAAGATTGTCGAGAAGGAAGGCACTGTACGCGAAGTGAAGGTTGAGAACCTCGTATTCGTTACCTTCGCACAGGGTAAGAGCGCGCTGACCAACGATGCCAAGAAGGCCCTCGATGAAATCAAGGAAGGCAAGCATGTACAGGTCGTGGGTACCGCTTCACCTGAGGGAAGCAAGGAGCTGAACGACAAGCTGTCTCAGTCTCGTGCTGACGTTGTTGCCGAATACCTCACCGCTCGTGGCGTTATCGTTGACGAGGCTACTGGTAAGGGTGTCCAGGGCACTACTTCAAACCGCCTCGCCGTGGTTTATGTGAAGTAATCCTTTCATAACAATATCAATAAAAGAATCTCTGCCCCAGTCGGGCAGAGATTCTTTTTTTCGTCATAGGCCAGTCTTATTTCTCTGATTTTATCCTATCTTTGGAAGATTTTACTTATCTTTGTACCCACATTATACACTACAAGGTATGACAAAAGATGTGAATCGCCTCAAAGTGGTGCTTGCAGAAACAAAACGTACCAACAGATGGTTAGCAGAACAACAGGGAAAGGACGAAGCCACAGTTTCCAAATGGTGTACCACACCAGCCAGTCAAGTCTTGGAACCCTATTCCAAATTGCTGAATGCCCCGATGTTCCGGTTCAAGAATTTATTAGAAAAGAAATATGATCCAGAATAGTTTTATAACGAATAAAGACAAGTTGCTGTCAGATATTATCAACGGCATTCTCCCAAAGAGTCAGTCTTTGGATGTGCTTGTCGGGTATTTCTATTTCTCAGGATATAAACTTATCTCTGAGAAGTTGATAGACAAGCATGTTCGTATTCTTGTTGGGCTTGACATAGATACCCGGATTACGAAATATATCCGTGAGATAGATACTTTGGCCGACAATAACAAGTCTCGCAGTCAACTCAAAGATGACTACTACAACCACTTCGTGAAACTGTTCAACGAAACAGATTTCCTTGACAGTCAACCAAAGCTGGAGTCCTTCAAACTGTTCTACGACAAGATCAAGGCTGGAACTCTGGAAATCAGAAAGACCGACGAGCCTTGCCACGCCAAGATGTATATCTTTGACTATCGTGAAGAGATTAACGAGGGAGGTGAAGACCCTGGTTCTGTGATTACTGGCTCCAGCAATCTATCTTATGAAGGCTTGGCTGGTCGTACTGAGATTAATGCCCGTTTCAATGACAAACAATCATATACTGATGCGAAGACTATTTTCGAAGAACTTTGGGAGAAGTCTATTGTCATTGCCGACAAAGATCATATTGATGACTTCGACACGAAGGTTATTGATCGTATCTGGTTTGAAAAGTTGTATAGCCCCTACAAGATGTACCTCCGTGTACTCAAGGAGTATTTCGCTATCCCCACAACAGAGAACCTTCTTACCCCATACGACATTACCGATGGCAAATTCTCCAATCTGAAATACCAGACGGATGCCGTACAGATGGCCATCAATGCCATCAAAAATCATAATGGTGTGATAGTGGCCGACGTGGTGGGACTGGGTAAAAGTATCATTGCATCTACAGTAGCCCGCAATCTCCGGCTGAGAACACTTGTTGTTTGTCCGCCTCACTTGGAAGAACAATGGTGCAGTTATCGTGATGATTTTGGTTTCACTGCATCTATCTACACCACAGGCAAACTTGAAGAGGCATTGAAATATTACGAACGGATTGTGAAAGCCGACGAGCAGTATCTGATAGTTGTTGACGAGGCTCACCGCTACCGCAACGAATACACGATGGACTACACCATTCTGCACCAGTTATGTTCTGGAAATAAGGTGATGCTGTTGACAGCAACCCCCTTCAACAACCGTCCAGATGACATCTATGCGATGCTGAAACTGTTCCAGATTCCAACAAAATCTACCTTGAAGACGGTCGATAATCTGGGCGCCAAGTTCAAAGACTTGATAGCCACCTATAAGCAACTTCAGAAGGATCAGCGCGAAGGAAAGGTGACGGATGGCGAAGTTACCAAAGAAGCAGGAAGAATTGCAAACGAGATACGCTCAATCATCAGTCCGCTTGTCATTCGACGCTCTCGTATTGATTTGAAGGAAATACCAGAATACGCAGAAGACTTAAAACAGCAGAACATACAATTAGTCATCCCTAACGATCCTGTAGAGTTGGATTATGACCTGAGCAGCCAGAAAGACCTGTATCTTGAGACGCTTGACCGTATCAGTGAAGATGAAGACAGACACCGTAACGACGGGAAATACCGTTTCAAAGCAGCCCGATACTCTCCTGTATTATATTTAAAGGAAGAGTTAAGACAGGAACTTTCCGAATTGTTGGAGGAAAAGACAGGTATTGAACTGAATCTGTTGTTTGGACGACAGGCCAACGTCGCCAAGTTTATGCGTCGTTTGTTGGTACGTCGCTTTGAGAGTTCAGAATATGCCTTCCGCATGTCGCTTGAATACATGATAGGCAGTTCCCGCCAAATCTTGAAATGGATAGAAGAGAAAGGTAAGATGCCTGTTTATAAAAAAGGTAATCTTCCTGATGTTGACGATTTCTATAAGACGGATGACGACGGTAACGACCTCATCACTGAGACATACGAGAAGTACGAAAAACGTGGATTCTTTGAAATTGACATGAAGTATATCAAGGAGTCCTTCGTGGAAGACATCAAGGCTGACATGGCTCTGCTTCAGGAAATCCAAATAAAGTGGTTCGGAGAGGACGGAACTATCATGAGCGACCCGAAATTGGAATCGTTCAAGGACATCTTAGATAAACAACTTGCCAAGGAACCTCAGCGCAAGATAATTGTGTTTACGGAGTTCGCCGATACTGCCGACTATCTTGGTGAGGCTTTGCAGACATACGGGCTTCCCGTATTCAAATACACCTCTGCCGATGCTTCCCCAAACAATAAAAACGCCATCAATGCTAACTTCAATGCGGGAGAGAAAAAGGAATACCAGCGGGATGACTATAAAATACTGGTAGCCACCGATGCCATTTCTGAAGGCTACAACCTGCATCGTGCCGGAACCGTTATCAACTATGACATTCCCTATAACCCTACCCGCATTATTCAGCGTATTGGTCGTATCAACCGTGTCAATAAGAAGGTTTTCGACCAATTGTATATCTATAACTACTTCCCAACGGATGTAGGCGAATCGGAAACCCGCACCAAGGAAATCTCCACACTGAAGATGGCTATGATTCATGCCATCATGGGCGAAGACACCAAGGTGCTGACAAAGGATGAAGAAATACAGTCCTACTTCTTGGAGCAGTATCGCAAGGAGATGGCAAAGAGCGAAGAAGTGTCATGGGATGTCAAGTACCAGAAACTGCTGAATGCAGCCAAGGATACTGAAATTTATGAAGAAGCTATGCAATTGCCTCATCGTGCTCGTACAGGTCGTTCTGTAAAGAGAGAGAGAAGCGGAGTCCTGATGTTTGGCAAGAAAGGCAACGACTTTGTCTTTAAGATAGGAAACGAAGAAGGCTTGGTCATTCAATTGACCGCAGAAGAAGCTATAGGCTTGTTCGAGGCAGAAACGAGCGAACAGCCTGTAGCACTCTCTGAATCTTTTGAGCCGGCTTATCAGTTGACCAAATCACATCTGTTCAGTAGTGATGTACAGGACAAGAACGAGAAAGCACGAATAGAAGCCATGCAAAAGGTAAAAGTAATGCTGAACCGCAAGGCCTTGCCAGCAGACTATCTAAAAGACTTGATGAAAGTCATTCAGAGCGATGGCCTCTCAGGCTACGAACTTCGTTACATCAACAAGTTGAAGCCTGCTGACTACAAAAAGTTGCCCGACCAGATAGACGAATATTATATCAATCGCATCATCGATACCTGTAACCATGTGGATGATGGTGAGGAGTCAATCATATTAGCAGAGGAATTAAAATGAAAACAGCACAAGAAATATTCGACCAGTTGAATTCTATTGACGAGAATGTCAGAATTGATGCAAAAAAAGCATCCGAGATAGACAAGAGCATCATGGAAACCGTCTGTGCTTTTGCCAATGAGCCAGGCTTAGGCGGTGGTTACCTGTTGTTAGGTGCAGTTAGAACAGGTTTTAAGGATGGTCTTCCAGTATATGTGCCTGAGAACATTGAGAACCCGGATAAAATACAGAATGACGTTACTACTCAATGCAGTTCGATGTTCAATGTTCGCATCCGTCCGCAGATAGAAACAGAGGTCGTAGAAGGCAAAACGGTGCTTGTTGTGAAGATTGACGAAGCGCCCGAAGCCCAGAAACCTATTTATATAGTCAGTCGTGGACTTCCTCAGGGGGCTTTTCGCAGAGTCGGCTCTTCTGACCAAAAATGTACAGAAGACGATATGAGAATATTCTATTCTTCTGCGGAGAGTTTCGACAGCACCATTGTAAAAGGGGCCACACTTGATGATATAGATGAGAATGCAGTAGAATACTATAGAAGGCTACGTGCAAACGTAAACCCTAATGCAGAGGAACTGTCATACGACGACAAAGATCTTCTCATGGCATTAAGAGCCTGCGAAAAAGAAAAAGACGGCAGCTATGTTCTGACTTATACAGGTCTCGTCGTATTTGGGAAATCCATGTCGCTTCGTCGTTTGCTGCCAGCATTAAGAGTTGATTACATTCGTGTATCTGGTAACAGGTGGATAGAAGACCCAGATAGGCGCTTCGAGGCCACCATTGATATGCGTGGTCCGCTTATCCTATTGGTCAACCGTGCTCTCAATGCCATCAAAGATGATCTGCCAAAAGGCTTTGAACTGAAAAATGGAAATCTTCAGGCTGACACGCCAATCGACTTGCCAAATGATGCACTTCGTGAGGCTTTGGTTAATGCCCTTTTATGTAAATGTTTACATAACAAACATTATGTCAAGTTCCACATTATGTCAAGTTCTGCAACAAATAATAAAAAATGTTATTGTGAATCAAAAAGATGCGCGTAAGACTTTACATAACGACTTTACATAATATATTGTTGGGAGGCCATCACATTGGCTTACCTT
>JAFRPY010000102.1 GCA_017428925.1 Prevotella sp.
CAGTCAAAGCCTTTACACACGGTAGAGACATAGTCAGTCTTACCAGAGTCATAGAACTGAAAATATATGGTATTGTTCACGTGTCCGAACTTGTCAACGTCGTTGAAACGTATCTGAAGCGGCACCACATTGCGAAACTCATTAATTCTTTCTTCAGTCATCATCATCCTAAATCACAATTGCTGAAATCGGCTGCAAAATTACAAAAAAAACGGCAAAAACTTCTAAATTCTGCCGTTTCTTATTTTTAAAAAACGTTTTCTGTCCGCTCCTGCGGATAAACAGAAGCAGACAGAACAAGAAGGAAATCATGATTCTTCATTGAAGAACGAACCTACAGGCATGGCGGCATCTTCGGCAACGCAACAGTTGTAGCGTTCGCGGCTGCGGCGCTCGCGAGCGAACATGGCCTTGGTGCCGGCTTCGTCCTGTTGGAACTCCAAGTGCTCGTCGATGGCGAAGGAGTGGGCCATGGTCTCTACGTCGAGGTTGTCGGTGCCGATGAGTGTGAAGGTCCAGTTCTGTTTCTTCAGCTTCTCAATCATCTTACGGATCATCTTCAGCGTCCATTCCTCGCTGCTGTTCTCTTCGCCGTCGGTGATGATGGTTACCAGCACGTGGTCGCCATCCTCAATTTGGGCGTTAGTTTTGGAGATTCCCTTGCCAATAGCATCGTAGAGAGGTGTGCCGCCACCTGGGCAGTAGGCCTTCCAGTCCAAATCCTTAGTCAGTGCAGCGGGCAGGTTGTCGTAATGCCAGGTGGTGTGGCCGCTGTCGAAGGTAAGCAGGGTAACATACTGCTCCTGGTCGGGGAACTTCTCCTGCATCTTGCGGACGGTCTGCAGGGTTTCGTTCATGCCCACAAATGCTTGCTTGCGGATAACCTCCATAGAACCGCTTTCATCGACAATAATCAGGTTGTGAACTCTCTTAGTCTTAACTTCGTTCGTTTGCATAATCGTAACATTTTAAATGGTGAATACTTCTTTTTTGACTAGTCTTTATCTCTTTAAAGAAGAATTTGCAGAAAAATTAAGCGATGAAGCGATTTTTTTGTAATTTTGCCAAAAATTTCGAGTTATGTACTATCAGCGACTGTCAGACGAAGAGATTCTGAGCGGTTTCCGCGAGGGCGATGCCGACATTATCCGTGAGTATTTCTACGGGTACTGTCAGGTGGGCTATAACATCTTCGACCAGCGGTATCAGTTGCGTGAGAAGGAGAACCTGGACTTCATGTCGCTGGCTCACCAGTATGCGCTGTACCTAATGGAGCACAACTGGAAGCCGCTGGAGGATCATTCACCGAACGTAAGCCTGAAGACGTGGCTCATCAACGGGTTCCGCTATGTGGTGCTCGATGCACTGAAATGGTACCGCAAGGAGTACGGCAGCATCACGTTCGAGGACTATCTGATGTCGTTCGACGTGACCAGCGACCTGCGGTTGCAGTTCAACAGGATGGTGGAGGACGTGTGCGACCATGCACCGTTGGACCGACAGGAGCGGCTGATTATTGACATGCTGCTGTTGCAGGGATTCAAGTCGAAGGAGATAGCGGCACAGATGGGGATGACCCCGTCGGCCATCTCGCAGAAGTACAAGAAACTGAAGGAGCAGATTATCGTGCCGTATTTCAGGAAGAACTTCGACATGGATTTGGATATGCCGGAGGTGATGGACGAAATGGCTATCCTGCGCAGGGAGGCCACCATGGGCGAGGCCAGGATGTCGATGCCTGCTCCGCCAATGTCGGGTTCGATGGCAGACATGGCAGAATCGATGGTTTGCGAGGATATGAACTTTATCAGAGAGGAAGTTATGGAACAGAAGAGAACAACACCAGAGTTTATCACGGAGCTGCAGCCTAACGAGATATTTGTGTTCGGCAGCAATCTCAAAGGTATGCACGGCGGTGGAGCGGCCTATATCGCCTACCGCAAGTTTGGGGCTATCATGGGTCAGGGCGTGGGTCTGCAGGGACAGAGCTACGGCATCCCGACGATGCAAGGCGGTGTAGAGACCATTCGTCCGTATGTGGACGAGTTCATCCAGTTCGCTAAGGAGCATCAAGACCTGACGTTCCTTGTAACTCGCATCGGCTGCGGCATCGCCGGATTTACAGATGACGAAATCTCTCCGTTGTTCGAGAAGGCTCACGACGCGGAGAATATCGTGCTGCCACCAGGTTGGTAATATCATAATGAATGGGAAAAATCAGCCGTTTTCGAGATTTTTTTAAAAAATGGCTGATTTTTACTTTGCGGTTTGACAGAAAAGTTGTAATTTTGCGCCATCATTTATCAATAATTATGGTGTACAAAAGCATAATAGGACGAAACGAGGAAATCAGGAAACTGGAGAAGTTCTTGAAATCACCCAAGTCGGAGTTTGTGGCTATCTATGGTCGCAGACGTGTAGGCAAATCCTATCTGGTTGAGGAGGTGTATAAGGATAAGATAGCGTTTCGTGCCATTGGTTCCTATATCAAGGGCAAAGACGAGAAAACCTACAGACAAATCCAGCTTGAACACTTTTACGAGAGTCTTTTGGATGTAGGTATGCCGGAAGACACACCACGACCTGCCAACTGGCGTGAGGCTTTCCGCTTGCTCAGAAAGTATCTTGAAGGGGTTGACGCAGAGCGTCGCGTTGTTTTCCTCGACGAGCTGCCTTGGCTGGCTGGTCCTCAGTCATCGGAAATGATCACAGAACTTGGCTATTTCTGGAACTCATGGGCCGACCGCCAGAGGAATGTCGTACTTGTAGTATGTGGTTCCGCTACCAGTTGGATGCTTGATAACGTCATTCGCGACTACGGAGGTTTGCATGGCCGGATTACGGAAACTATGAGGTTGCTGCCTTTCACGCTGAAGGAATGTGAGATGTACTTCCAGAGTCGAGGATTCCATCTGTCCCGCTATGAAATGGCCGTTGCCTACATGGCCTTCGGCGGCATACCCTATTATCTTGACCGAATAGACAACGAGAAGAACCTGTCGGAGAATATCGATGCCTTCTTCTTCAACGACACCATGATTGACCAGGAGTTCAAGGATGTATATGCCGGTCTGTATGCTACCTCGGAGCGGTATGTGGATATCGTCAAGGCACTCGGCACGAAATTCTACGGTATGACACGCCGTGAGCTTGCTGAAGCTGTGGGCATTGAACTGGGCGGGACGTTCTCGAAGATACTTGACAACTTGCATGAGTCTGGCATCACCCGCGAATATCCCCGCTACGGAAAAGAGCGCGTCGAGACGGTCTATCAACTGAAAGACTTCTTTTCCATGTTCTACCTTCACTTCATCCACGGGAAAGGTGCTGATGCCGGTAATTGGAGAACCATACAGCGCACCCCGAAATTCTATTCGTGGGCTGGCAATACCTTTGAGATGCTTTGCATTGAGCATCTGCCACAGATAAAGGACAAGCTGCGAATCGCCACCATCAACCGCAACTACTGCTGGAGAGGTCAGGCACCTAACGGGAAGACGGCTCAGATTGACCTTGTGCTGGAATGGAAGGGTGAGCGCACTGACTACATCTGCGAGATGAAATTCAGCGAGCACGACTTCACCATCGACAAGTCGTACGAGTCAGAATTGGCCAATAAGATTGATGCTTTCCTACATTGCAAGCAGCACACGAAAACCCATTCCATCCAGCTGGTAATGGTAACGACAAACGGTGTGACACATAACGAACATTCGAAGGATGTCAATCAGGAGGTTACATTGGATGATTTGTTCTTATAGTAAGCCGGTAATAAGACTCATAGATATGAACTATAATATAGGAAAGAAACTGCTGTCAGAGAGATTTTACCTGACATGGGCAGGAGAAGAGATGAGTTGGACAGTCCGCATGACACTGAAGATGCGGGATTCCGTTGACGGGGATCTGTTGCGACAGGCTGTGGAACAAGCCCGCCAGCGATATCCATACTATCAAGTGAAGCTCGACGTAAAGAAAGATGATGCCGGCACGGAATATTTTGTGTATGAAGACAATAGCGAGCCGTGGGTGGTCAGCGAAGGTGAAAAGCCTGTGCAACTGATTGGCCCGGAGTCGAACCACCATCTGCTGGCGTTTTGCTATTGGGACGACTGCATCGCCATCGATTTCTTCCACTGTCTGACTGACGGAACGGGGGCCTACAACATCCTTCGCACGTTGCTCTATGAGTATTGTAACCGCCGCTATGATGTGGCTCTGAGTCGTGCGAACGTTCGTGTAGTAAGTGACACTATCAGTCCAGCAGAATGGGAAGATCCTGCCGCTCAGGCTAAGCCCGACAACCTTGCCCCGTTCCAAGTGCCAGAACGCAAACGGTGTATCAATCTGACTACACAGGCTAAGACGGCGTTAAACGAGGCTGTGGAAACCGTTAACATCCTTGTCGAGGAGCAAGAGATGATGAAGTATGTTTCTTCAGGCGACACATCACCAGCTACGCTTGTGTCGCTGCTACTTACCCGTGCCATTGCCCGCCTGCATCCCGACATGACAGAAGGTGTGCCGATGGTGGCACTGGCCATTAACCAGCGTCCTGCCCTGGGCTGTCCGCAAGCTGGCCAGACAATGGCTGGGTCGCTCCGTCTGACCCTGAACGACGAGATGCGCGGTATGGATCTTGAATTGCAGCAGACGATATTCCGAGGCATGGTGGCCCTGCAGTCGAACGAGGATAACGTCATTGAGGGCTTTTGGCAGACGCAGAACACCCAAGATATGTTCGAGAAGGTGCCCACCCTTGATGGTCGTCATCAGGCGATGGCTAAAGCCTTCAGTGTAGCGTTGTCGGCTGCTTCAGCCTGTGTCAGCTATGTCGGCAAGGCCAACCTGGGTGCTGCAGAGCAATATGTCAGTGAAATGTACACAGAGGCCTATACGCCGTATGCTCTTACCGTCGAGATGAGTGCTGTGAACGGCACGTTCTGTCTCAGTCTGATGCAGCGGTTTGCAGACGATAACTACCTTGATGCTTTCCTCGACGAGCTTCTCCAGATAGGCATCAGCTATCGCATTGCCACACGCCATCCGGTGACGGTGGCACCTATAGCAGACTATCGGAAAAACTAAAGAAACAAAAATAAAGCAGAGCCTAATCGTCCTGAACGAAGGAGTCTGGATGAAATCGTGAAGTTCTTCTAAACAATACTTCGGTAATTTAATTCTTAACTATTTTAACAGAGTTGATTCTCTTATTACGCCGCATCCCTTTGGACAAGCGACGTTAGCGAGATCACCTCATTTTGGAGCTTAGAGATTAAATTGCTGTCCGGTTCAATGCCA
>JAFRPY010000103.1 GCA_017428925.1 Prevotella sp.
CAAATTGACACTGCAAAGGTACGACGCCGCCATTGCGGTTCTCGAATGCCGCCGCTAGAAAAATCGCTTTTTTGAAATTATTTTGTTTGTTACTCTGCATTCGCTGTTTCAGTGTTACAGTGGTACAGTTCTCGAAAGGCTTTCCCATACCCTAAAAACACTTCTATATTTATATATAAATATAGAGTTTATTTTTGGCTTTCTACAATTGATTTTGGAACTGTAACACTGTAACGCTGTAACACCATTGCAACCCATTGGGGCTGCCTAATCCTAAAAATTGTTAATGAGGCGGATTTTTTTCGAGGGGTTATTCGGCCTATTGTCGGCCTTCCGCTGAGCAGAAACAACGCTTCCGCTGAGCCGAAAGGAAAAACCTGCATATTGGATGCATAAAAATTGATTATTGGAAGTCGGAAAGCGACTTTTCAGCACTTTTGAAATTTGGAGGTTTCGAAATAATTTTGTATCTTTGCAAAAGAAAAATACAACTGCACCATGAACAACAAAAACATAAAATCAGGGCTGATAAACGAGGGCACAATGGTAGCCCGGCAGGGACTTTCAGGGCGTCTTTTCAAGAAGTTCCTTGATGGTAAGGTTATGCTTCTTCTGGTAGTTTGCCACCTCGTCGACAAACTTCATCTTGAAGAACTTGCGTCCAAGTATCTGGTTGCTTATCCACATCATCTTGCCCATGTGGTAGTCGCGCTCGTTCTGCGTACGCCGGTCAAAGTCGTCGAGGGGGTAAAGGCTGAGCAGATAGAATACGAGGCAGTCGGGGATGATGTTCTGGCGTGTCATCGACTCACGCTGCTGGAGCGTATAGTGCTTCTTGTAAAGCGAATAGTTGGCACCCATGTACTTGTCGAGCGAGATGCCGATCATGCTGTCGCCCACCACGATGCTCTCGTCGAGCGCCCCAATCTGGGCATACACACGGGGAACGGTCAGTTCGGGAATCTCTTTCAGAAGCCTGTCGAAGCATTGCTGAAGTTCTTTGTTCAGGTCGTTCATGTTGGCAAACTCGGATTCCACGTCGCCTATAAGTACCTGAAGCGTACTGTCTTGGAAATAAGAAAGGAACTTTTTGTTTATCTCGGGATCGTCGACCACTCCGATGCGAAGCACATTCTCCAGCAAGGCCCGCGTCTCCATCGGGTAGTCGGTCTCCATCTGCTGGAGCGCGGAGAAGTCGCCCGTGGTGAGATATTGGCTTTCCAGCCTGTCATACCGCTGAATCTCGAGATTGTCCGTAGGACCCTCAAGCAAGTCGTTGGGCTTCAACTTGAAATCGAAATTGCAAGAAGAAAGCACCATCAAAGCTGTTATCAGGAGGTATGATACTCTTTTCAAAAGTTTAAAAGTTTAAAATTCGGCAACAAAATTACTAAAAAATATTTTAATATGCAAATTTTAAGATAAAAAGTTTAAATAAATCTTAGAAAATCTTCTCTTTCAGAGGTTTCTACGTTAAATTTGCATTAATTATCGAACTAAAAAACAAATCAAGATGAACAAAGCATTTGTAATTATATTTGCCTTTATAGCGTTAAGCGTCAATGCCCAGGACAAGCTGACGGTTACGGTGGAGAACCCCCTGAAGATGGAGCGCAAGGATGCCCCAGTGGTGGTAAGGCTGAGTCAGACGGGCAAAATGGTGCGCTCGGCCTTAGTGACCTGTGGCGGCCAGGAAATCCCCAGCCAGCTCGACGACCTCAACGGCGACAAGCGTTTCGACGAACTCTGCTTCACGACAGACCTGGGCAAGCTGGAGAAGAAGGAGTTCCAGGTGACGCTCTACAACGAAGGCAGTCCGCGCAAATATGAGCCGAGAGTTTATATCGAGATGGTGCTGCCCAACTCGAAGGTGAAGCAGAAGAACAAGCACGACATGTATATTTCGGAGCTGACCGTCGACCGCGGGGTGAACTCCTACAACCTTCAGCATCATCACGGCATCGACTTCGAGAGCGAACTGACGGGGTTCCGCATCTATTTCGACCACCGCCAGAGCATCGACCTCTACGGCAAGCAGAAGAAGCAGCTGGAATTGCGCGAGACTCAGTTCTACACCCAGCCCGACCAGCTGGAGCAGGGCTATGGCGACGATGTGCTGTGGTGTGGTCAGACGTTTGCCCTGGGCGCCTTGCGCGGATGGGACGGTAAACAGCCTACGATGCTTGATGACGTTGAGCATCGTACTCAGAGAATCATTGCCCGAGGCCCCGTCAGGGTGATTGCTGAAGTGGTGTGCGACGAATGGAACGCCCCCTGCCCCACTTCCGGTGCGCTGCCCGTCACCTTGCGCGAGCGCTATACCCAATGGGCAGGCCATCGCGACGTAACCGTCGCAGCCAAGTTCTCGCGCCCTGTTGCCGACTATTCGTTCTCGACTGGCATCATCAACGTGAAAGGTTCAGAGGAATTCAGCGACAAGAAAGGCCTGCGCGGTTGCTGGGGCTCCGACTATACGGTGAGCGGCAAAGACACGCTGACGCTCAAGAAAGAGACCGTCGGCCTGGGCATCTGCATCCCGCGGCAATACGTGAAACAGGAGCTGAAGGCCGACTCGGACAACTACGGATTCGTCATTTCCACAACTACCGACGAGCTGAGCTATGCCATCACTTTCGGCAGCAACAACGAGACGTTCGGCTATCATTCGGCCAAAGAATGGTTCGGCTATCTGGCCGAGTGGAAACGCGAACTCGACCCTGTCATCGTGAATGTCAGGCAATAACAAAAAAAGTGATGAAATTCCTACTGATATATTTGGATTTTTAGAAGTAATTTCTTATCTTTGCACTCAGAAAGACAAATTAGGTCGTATCGGTAAGATCGGGATACTCTTCAAATAAAATCGAAAAGCCGAGAAGACTCCTCTTGCTAATGGCGGGCCATATAAAGCGTTTATGCGCCTAAGCTGTAAAGCCGGTGGATTACAAAGGCGGAGGGCTCTCAAATCATGTATACTCGGAGTTTCATCACATCACCGGTACGACCTTCCTTATATTTAACAAGGTGTTTGCTCAACATGAGTTCACTCTTCTTAAGCTAACGAAAAGAATTATGTTTTCCGGAATTATTGAAGAATTTGCCACCGTCGTGAAAATTACCCACGACCAGGACAATATCGACCTTACGCTGACTTGCTCGTTTACCAACGAACTGGGTATCGACCAGAGCATCGCCCACAACGGCGTTTGCCTCACCGTAGTCAGCATCGAGGGCAACAACTATACGGTCACGGCCATGCGCGAGACGCTGATGCGTTCGAACCTGGGGCTGCTCAATGTGGGCGACAAGGTGAACGTGGAACGCTCGATGGTGATGAACGGGCGGCTGGACGGCCACATCGTGCAGGGACATGTGGATATGACGGCAGAGTGCATCGCCAAGGAAGATGCCGCCGGAAGCACCTACTTCACCTTCCGTCACGGTTTCGACAAGGAGATGGCCCGACGAGGATATTTCACGGTTGACAAGGGTTCGGTGACGGTCAACGGCGTGAGCCTCACGGTTTGCAACCCCACGGCCGACTCGTTCCAGGTAGCCATCATCCCCTACACGATGGAGCACACCAACTTCTGCGACATCGAGGTGGGAACGATTGTCAACCTTGAGTTCGACATACTGGGCAAATATATTGCCCGCCTGCAGCAACTTCAATAAATTATTGTTAATTTATTCTATAATATATAATGGAATAGATGTTACCGACATGCTTTATGTTAACAAACATCTATTCCATTTTTGTATGGTGGATATTTTTTCTTATTTTTGCATATCAATTTGTAAGTATATGAACAAAAAATCAATTATTCCTCTTATCGTTTCGTTCTTCTTCGTGACAACGATTCATGCAAGGCAATGGACATTGCAGGATTGCATCGACTACGCCCTGAAGAACAATATCAGTCTGCTCAAGACACAAATACAGAAGAAATCGTCGCACGAGGACGTGTTGCAGTCGCAGGCGGCACTGCTACCCACACTTTCGGGCTCGACCTCGCAGAACCTCACCTATCGCCCTTGGCCCCAGGAAGGCAGTTCTTCGGTTCAGAACGGCTATGTGCAGAGTTCGATTGACAAGGTCTACTACAACGGCTCTTACGGCATGAATGCCAACTGGGTGCTCTGGAACGGAAACCAGAACCGCGACCAGATCAAGCTCAACAAGATTACCGAAGAGCAGGCCTCGCTCGACTCGGCTCAGATTGCCAACCAGTTGCAGGAGCAGATTGCCCAGCTCTATGTACAGATTCTTTACACGACCGAAGCCATCAAGGTGAACAAAGAGTCGGCCGTCACTTCGAAAAAGAACGAAGAACGTGGAAAAACTATGGTCGAAGTGGGAAAGATGAGCAAGGCAGAACTGTCGCAGCTTACTGCCCAGCGAGCTCAGGATGAGTTCACCGTAGTTGACCAGGAAAGCAACCTGAGGAACTTCAAGCGCCAGCTCAAGCAATTGCTCCAGATTACGGACGAGGAAGAGTTCGACGTGGTGGTTCCCACGACAACCGACGAAATGGCGTTGCAAGCAATTCCCGCACTTCAGAACGTCTATACGGCCGCCCTCAATCATCGTCCGGAAATCCAGAATGCGATGCTTGGCTTGAAAAGCAGCGACCTGAGCATCAAGATGGCCAAGGCCGGCAAACTTCCCACAGTAAGCGCAAACGGAAGCTTCACCACCAACACCACTTCGATGAGCGAAAATGCTTGGGGAACTCAGCTCAAGAACAATTTCAACCTGGGTGGAGGTGTGAGCGTGAGCATTCCCATATTAGACAATCGTCGGACACGTACCGCCGTGAACAAGGCCGAGTTGCAGAAACTGAGCTACGCGCTTGACCTTCAGGACAAGAAGACCTCGCTCTACTCTACCATTGAGAACTACTGGCTGCAAGCCGAGAACAACCAGCAGAAGTTCAAGGCTGCAAAGATAAGCACTCAGAGTGCACAAACCAGCTACGACCTGCTCTCGGAGCAGTTCCGGCTCGGACTGAAAAACATCGTTGAGCTGATGACCGGCAAAGACAACCTGCTCAGGGCGCAGCAGAACGAGCTGCAGTCGAAGTATCTCGCCATCTACAACATCGACATGCTGAAGTTCTATCAGGACGGCTCGATGAAATAATCGCAAACACATTATACCTATTTTATATTATGAAGAAAAGTTATAAGATAATTATAGCCGTGGCCGTTGTCGCTTTGCTGGCCGTTGCCGCATGGCTAATCTTTGGAAAGGAGAAGAAAGAGCAGGTAAGCTTTTCGACGGCAAAAGTCCAGAAAGCAGACATCCAGAACAGCATCACGGCCACGGGAACCATCGAGCCGGTGACGTCGGTCACCGTCGGTACACAGGTGTCGGGCATTGTAGCACATCTCTATGTAGACTATAACAGCGAGGTGCGCAAAGGCCAGGTGATTGCCGAACTCGACAAGACCAACCTCATCAGCGAACTCAACACGGCTAAGGCCAACCTGACCAGTGCCCAGAGCAGCCTGAACTATCAGCAGGCCAACTACAAGCGCTATCAGACGCTCTACAGCAAGGGGCTGGTGAGCGCAGACGACTTTGAGAGTGCACGGCTGACCTACCAGCAGGCCCAGCAGCAGGTGAACACCTCGCGAGAGAACGTTAAAAGAGCTCAGACCAACCTGGGATATGCCACTATCACCTCGCCCATCGACGGCATCGTGCTATCCAAGTCGGTGGAGGAAGGACAGACCGTGGCGGCTTCGTTCAGCACGCCTGAACTGTTTACCATCGCCCAGGACCTCACCAACATGCAGGTGATTGCCAACATCGACGAGGCCGACATTGGTGAAGTGAAACAAGGACAGCGCGTGACCTTCACCGTCGATGCCTTCCCCGACGACATCTTCCAGGGAAGCATCAAGCAGGTGCGCCAGCAGGCTACCACCACCAGCAACGTGGTCACCTACGAAGTGGTGATTTCTGCACCCAACGGAGACCTGAAGCTGAAGCCCGGACTCACAGCCAACGTCACCATCTTCACCATGGAGCGCAACAACGTGCTCGCCGTTCCGTCCAAAGCCTTGAGATTCACGCCCAATCCCGTATTCCTCGCGAAGGAAGAGAGCATACAGGACTGCGACGGGCAGAAGAAGGTGTGGACCAAGGAAGGCAACGTGTTCAAGGCCTACCGCGTGGAGACTGGAACCACCAACGGCACACTGACCGAAATCTTGAGCGGCGTCAAGGAGGGAATGGAAGTACTCACCGACTTCAGCCTTTCGAGCGACAACGCTGAAGGCCAGCAAGACGAACAGGCCAGCAATCCCTTCATGCCGAAACGTCCCAACAACAGGAACAGCAAGAGCGGAAACGGAAATGCCCAGGGCGGCGGTAACCAGAAAAAGTAGGCTATGGCAGAAGAAAAGCGTAAGGTCGTCATCGAGCTGCAGAACGTGAAGCGCTATTTCCAGGTGGGAAGCGAGACCGTGAAGGCGCTCCGTGGCGTTTCGTTCAAGATCTATGAGGGCGAGTTCGTCACCATACAGGGCACATCGGGTTCAGGAAAGTCAACGTTGCTCAACCAGCTGGGATGTCTCGACACGCCCACCAGCGGCGAATACTATCTCGACGGGGTTTCCGTGAGAACAATGTCGAAGACGCAACGTGCACACCTGCGCAACCAGAAGATAGGATTCGTGTTCCAGAACTACAACCTGCTGCCCAAGACCACAGCCGTGGAAAACGTGGAGCTCCCGCTCATGTACAACAGCAAGTACAACGCCCAGCAGAGGCGAGAGGCAGCCATTAAGGCCTTGCAGGCCGTCGGACTTGGCGACCGTCTGGAGCACAAGTCGAACCAGATGTCGGGCGGACAGATGCAGCGCGTGGCTATTGCACGTGCACTGGTAAACGATCCGGCCGTGCTGCTGGCCGACGAAGCCACGGGAAACCTCGACACGCGCACCTCGTTCGAGATGCTTGTGCTCTTTCAGGAACTCTACAAACAGGGGCACACCATCATCTTCGTCACCCACAATCCGGAGATTGCCGAATACAGCAGCCGCAACATTAACCTGCGCGACGGCAAAATACGCGAAGACACTATCAATACGAACATCAAGTCGGCAAAGGAAGCACTCGCCGCTCTGCCCGTGCAGAACGACGACTGATGCAGGCTGAATGAGAAAGAACCGATTCCTGAAACCCGAAACCACAAACATCAATGAATATCACAAACCTAATAAAAGTGAGCCTGAAGGCGGTGGCAAACAACAAGATGCGCTCCTTCCTGTCCATGCTCGGCATCATCATCGGCGTGGCCGCCGTCATCATCATGATGTCTATCGGACAGGGCTCGAAGGAAAGCATAAGGGCCGAACTCTCCACGATGGGAACCAACCTGCTCACCATCCGCCCGGGAGCCGATATGAGAGGCGGCGTCAGACAAGACCCGTCGAGCATGCAGACGCTCAAGATGTCCGACTACCAGCGCATTCTTGAGGAGAAGAAATTCGTCACAAAGGTTTCGCCCGAAGTGACCGCCAGCGGTCAGGTTATCTATGGCAACAACAACACGAACACCACGGTCTATGGCGAAAGTCCCGAATATCTCGATATCAAGCAATGGTCAATCGAGGAAGGCGAATGCTTCACCGAAGAGGACATCAAGAAGTCGGCAAAGGTGGCCGTGGTGGGAAAGACCATCGTCACCGAACTGTTCGGCGAGAATGTCGACCCCATCGGCAAGACCATCCGCTTCAAGTCGATTCCCATGCGCATCATCGGCGTGCTCAAGTCGAAAGGCTACAACTCGTGGGGAATGGATCAGGACAACGTGATGATTGCCCCCTACTCCACGGTGATGAAGCGCATTGCCGCACAAACCTGGTTCACCAGCATCAACTGTTCGGCCATCACCGAAGAGCTTTCCGATGCAGCCATCGAAGAACTCACCACCATCTTGCGCGACAACCACAAGATTAAAGGCGATGCAGAAGACGACTTCACCATCCGCTCGCAGGCCGAGATGATGGAAACCATGTCGTCGACTATGGATACCGTCACCATCATTCTCGTCGTGGCAGCTGCTTTCTCGCTGCTCGTGGCCGGTATCGGCATCATGAACATCATGCTCGTTTCGGTTACTGAGCGTACAAAGGAGATTGGACTGCGAATGGCTGTCGGTGCCACCGGGGCGGTTATTTCCCTTCAGTTCCTCATCGAGGCGATACTCATATCCGTCACGGGCGGACTGATAGGCATCATTGTGGGCTGCGGGGCCAGCAAGTTCATAGTCCCGCTTTTCAACATGCCAAGCAGCGTTCCACTCTGGTCTATCAACGTTTCGTTCCTGGTGTGCGTTGTGCTCGGCATCGTTTTCGGCTACATTCCTGCACAGAAAGCCGCCCGCATGGACCCCATCGAGGCTATACGTCACGAATAAGGAATTATCGAATTTTAATCTAATGAATTGAACTTCAGCTACTTGATGGAATTCTGTGACAGATGTGACAGATTGTTTACTATATTATTGTAGAAAATAGAAATAGGCGGGTACCCACCTATTTCTTTATTTATATAAAGTTGCAAAACAATCTGTCACATCCATCACACTTTACGATTATCTACCCACTTCACCGCAATCAGACTTTAAATGACTTCCAATTAGACTTTAATTGGCTTCCAATTAGACTTTATTTGACTCCCAATTAGACTTTAATTGAGTTCCATTTAAACTTTAAATGAAATGCTTCCGCCCATCAGAAGGATTGCTTCCGATGATTAAAAGGAAAGCTTCCGCCCATCACTTACTTCGAGAACAATAAAAAAGGCCGCGCCAACTTAGGCACGACCTTTATATTGCAGTTGTCGTTTATCACGAATTAGAATTCCAGCCACTTCACGTAGGCAAAGTCCTGACGGTGTGGCAGACGGTCATTCTTCGGATACATGCGGATGGCACACTTGTAGGTGCCAGCATGCTGCTGAAGCGTTTCGCACTCGAAGGTGTAGAGGTTACCCTCTTTCTTCGTAACCTTAAACGGATGGGTCTTCCATACGGTGTCTTCGCCCTTTTCGTTCTGGGTGAGTGCTACGAACTCCAGTCCGATGGCATCGTCGAGACCCTGCTCGTCGATGACATACTTGAAGTGATACTTCTCACCAGTCTCGGGACCTTCAGCAGGCATGTCGTTCTGGAACGAAACCACGCGGACGGAATCCCAGCGTTCTGCAACGGTTTCTTTCCAGAGAGCGATTTCCTTGGCAATCTGGTTGTTGTTTGCCGAGAGTTCCTTGAAGCGCTTAGCCTCTTTCTGATAGAACTTGTCATAGTAGTCGTCCAACTGACGCTTCATGGTGTAGTGAGGAGCGATGGTGGCGATAGAGTTCTTGATAACATTTATCCAGCCCTCAGAGTAGCCCTTCTCGTTCTTGGCATAGTAAAGGGGTACGATGTCGTTCTCGAGCAATCCGTAGATAGTGGCGGCATCGAGCTGATCCTGATAGCCCTGGTTCTGATAGGTGCGCTTCTCGGTGAGAGCCCATCCGGCACCTTCGCGATAGCCTTCCAGCCACCAGCCGTCGAGCACAGAAAGGTTCACCACGCCGTTCATCTCGGCTTTCTCGCCAGAGGTACCTGAAGCCTCCAGAGGACGGGTCGGGGTGTTCATCCAGATATCAACGCCTGAAACCAGACGGCGGGCAAGACGGAAGTCGTAGTCCTCGAGGAAGATAATCTTACCGAGGAACTCAGGACGCTGAGAAATCTCGTAGATTTTCTTGATGAGTCCCTGTCCGGCACCGTCGGCTGGGTGTGCCTTACCGGCAAACAGGAACTGAACGGGATGCTCGGGATTGTTGACAATCTTGCTCAGACGGTCAAGATCGGTGAACAGCAGATGAGCACGCTTGTAGGTTGCAAAGCGGCGGCAGAAGCCAATCATCAGCGCATTGGGGTTAATCTTATTAAGCAATGAAAGCACGCGCGAGGGGTCGCCCTGGTTCTTCAGCCAGTTCTCGCGGAACTTGTCGCGGATGTATTCGGTGAGTTTCTTCTTCAATGCCATGCGGGTAGCCCAGATTTCCTCATCGGGAACATTATAAATGGCATGCCAGATCTCTTCGTTGCTCTGGTCGCTCATGAAGCTCTTGTCAAAATATTTCTCATATAAATGACGCCATTCTGTGGCTGCCCATGAGGGGAAGTGAACACCATTGGTGACGTAGCCGACGGCATTTTCCTCGGGGAAGTATCCTTTCCAAATCGGAGCGAACATCTTCTGGGAAACCCATCCATGGAGCTTCGACACACCATTGACTTCCTGGCAGGTGTTGATGGCGAAGGTCGACATCGAGAACTTCTCGTTCTTGTCTTCGGGATTGGTGCGGCCCATGCCGATGAACTCGTCCCAAGTGAGTCCAAGAATAGAAGGATAGCCACCCATATACTTGCCGAAGAGACCTTCGTCGAAGTAGTCGTGTCCGGCAGGAACCGGGGTGTGGCAAGTGTAAAGACCGCTGGCGCGCACAAGCTCTAATGCTTGGTTGAAGGTCAGATGGTCTTCCTGGATATAGTCGCAAAGGCGCTGCAGGTTGCAGAGTGCTGCATGGCCTTCGTTGCAATGATAAATCTCCTTCTTGATGCCGAGTTTCTTCAGGGTCAGCATACCGCCGATACCGAGCAGAATCTCCTGCTTCAGACGATTCTCCCAGTCGCCGCCATAGAGTGCATGGGTGATGGGTTTATCGAACTCAGAGTTCATATCATTGTCTGTATCAAGCAGATAAAGGGGGATACGTCCAACGTTTACACGCCACACGTAGGCATGCACCTGATAGTTCATATAGGGTACATCAACAACAAGGGGGTTGCCATCCTTGTCGAGCTGACGCTCGATGGGCAGCGAGTTGAAGTTCTGGGCCTCGTAGTTGGCAATCTGCTGACCGTCCATGCTCAGGCTCTGAGTGAAATAACCGAAGCGATACAGGAAACCAACAGCACACATATCTACATTAGAATCTGATGCTTCCTTCAGGTAGTCGCCGGCAAGCATGCCGAGACCGCCAGAATAAATCTTCAGCACCTGGTTCAGACCGAACTCCATGCAGAAATAAGCCACAGAGGCGCGCTTGTCGTTCGGCTTCACATCCATATATTTACGGAAGAGTTTGTAGACGTTCTTCACGTTCTTCATGATTTCCTTATCCTTTACAATCTCTTCCTTGCGATCGTAGCTCAGGCGTTCAAGGAGAAGGACAGGGTTGTGGTTCACTTTTTCATACAAATCCTCATCAAGGCTTCTCCACAACTCACGGGCTTCGTAGTTCCACGCCCACCACAGGTTATGAGCCAGTTCATCAAGACACTTCAGGTCTTCGGGTAATTTTGATTTTACCGACAGCTCTTTCCATTGTGGAGTGCTCGTGTAATCTGCTTTAATTTTCATAATGTAACAATTGAATTAAATATATTATCTCTATTTTCTGTTTATCTCGTTAATTATCTTAATCTTATGAGTATTACTATTTTCTTGACTCCGCCTTTCTCAGTGCCATGTCGTAAGCCTGTTCATAATACTTGATGAACTCTTTCCAGAGTGCTTTCTTCGAAAGTTTCTCTGCATTCTGGCGCGACTTCTTTATTTCGTCAGCCGTAAAGTTCGAGTACTTGGCAACAGTATCCTTAATAATGTCGGCCACCTCCGAATAGTTGTAGTCGGTACGATGAATAACTTTTACACCATCTTCAATTTCCGAGTTGCTTCCCTTAACGCTGTTTGCCCATAGGCCGAATCCGGCCAAATCGGTTGTGATGCAAGGCACTTTGAAAGCAATGGCTTCCAGCGGGGTGTAACCCCAAGGTTCGTAATAAGAAGGATAGATGCAGAGGTCGTTACCAAGAATAATATCGTAGTAAGTGAGGTTCAGCACGCCGTCATTTCCCGTAAGATAACACGGCAGGAAAATCAACTTAACCTTGTCTTCAGGACGGTTGTGCATGTCAAGAAATTTCAGCATTCCAAGAACATTGTCATGGCTCATATTATGGAGCCAGTGGGTTATCTCCGGAACATCCAGCGGGGTGTCAAACTTCTTTCCGCTGTTAAGTCGGTCAACCAAATCCTGACGGGGCTCTCCCACCCAACCGGGCACTTCTATGAAGGCAACAATGTTCTTCTTCAGATCCTTGTCGCGAAGCAAACGGTTCATTGCCTCGATGTAAACATCAACGCCCTTATTGCGGAATTCGTAACGACCGCTGGTGGATACAATCAGGGTATCATCTCCAAGATCGGTGCCCAACAGGGCATTGGCAACTTCCAACGCACGCTTACGTGCTGCCTTTCGGCGACTGGTAAATGCAGAGCCTTTGGGAACGAAACTATTGTCGAAACCATTGGGAAGAACGAAATCTACTGGTTTGTCGAGCAGTTCCTTACATTCATTTGCGGTAATTTCACTAACGGTCGTGAAGCAATCTACATGGTGGGCTGTCTGCTTTTCAATGGAATGTTTGCTTTGCATATTTAACTCCCACGACATCTGGTCACCGTTATATGCGAAGAGATAGTCATAGAGGGGTTTGTTGTTGCCTGCAATCGAGCGTCCAATACTGGTGGCATGAGTTGTAAAGATAGTGCCTATTTCCGGTAACACCTTATTTATATATAATGCTCCGAGGCCGCACATCCATTCATTTGCATGATAGATAACCTTTTTGTCCTTGTCTAGATAATGGTGATAGAAACTCTCTACCACTTTACCGGCGGCATATGAAAACATTGACGCTTCGTCATAATCTCCATAAGCATGAAGAGAATCAACTTGGAAATTTTCCCATAACCAGCCATATATCTCATTTTTCTTCTCAAAATAGGGATTAAAGTCCACAAGAACAGAAATGGGATTACCAGGAATGTCCCAACGGCCAACTTTTATCTTCAGACCATCTTTATCAGCACTTTCTTTCCAATCGGCAAATAATCCTTTCTCTTCTTTGAAATAAGGGCATTTCTTTTCTCCCCAACAATCAGGGCCAATAAAGATGATATGATCCTTGTTTTTATCTTGCAGAGTTTTGGCGCGTGTTGATAGTACGGTATAAATACCTCCTACTTTATTACAAACTTCCCAACTTGACTCAAGTATATAGTCGGGATTTAAGATTTCTTTTGCCATTAATTCAAATATTATAATGGGCGCAAAGATAATATAAAAATTGTTGATTACCAACGGAAATTCGCTTAAAATTCTAAAAATCAACCATTTCTTGATTTAAAAGTATTACATTTGCAGACAAATTACAACAGTTATGAAAATGAAGAAGATTATCACATTTGCATGTTTTATTATGAACTCTATCATTATGGTTGCACAACAACCATTTGAGGGTCGCTATTATAATGAGGAGTATCATATTTTTATTGACATCAATTTATATGATAAGAATGTTATTGTTCCTAACCAGGAAGTATTCGGAGATCTTGATGGATATTTTGGAAGTACCCTTTGCAATACTGTATGGCCAATTACTTCTTCTGCAATAACCAATAAAACGGCAAAGATATCTGTAATAAATAACTATGGTAGTGAAGATTTCAAAGCAACTTTTACGATTATAGATTCTAAATCTTTATCATATGAACATAAAGGAGGCAGTACATTGAAGTTTCCTGTCAATAAGAAATGGCAAAAGATACCATCAAAAATAGTGTTTACAAGGAAAGAGCAATAGAATATTCCATTTATGGACATCTAGGATACCTAGTATTCCTAGAATATCTAGAACATTTATAAGTAAAGATACCCAAAAAGTCCCGTATTCCAAACGGAACCGGGACTTTTCTCATTTAAAGAAGGCAGCTACCTACTCTCCCGCATTGCATTGCAGTACCATCGGCGATGGCGGGCTTAACTTCTCTGTTCGGAATGGGAAGAGGTGGGACACCG
>JAFRPY010000066.1 GCA_017428925.1 Prevotella sp.
GCATCCACCATCTTCCGCCATACATGACAGGCATAAAGCTGGTCAATGCCACCCTCGTTCCTTGACTCTGCAGCATACAGTTCCTTGATAAGGCCAGTCATTTCCTCCTGTGCCAAAATCACCGCCGAGTCATTTACGGCAACGTCCGTACTTTCTGTCTGTGCCTTCTTACCTCCGCATGCCATCAGCATCATCAACGCGGAAATCACAATAATACTCCTTCTCATAACAAATTTGGCTTATAAATTATTATTCTCTTTCCTTCTCTCCTACTCTGCGGAGGAACTTCCCATCGAGGGAATAGGCCTTGTTAACGGAATACCGACCATCATCGTCATAACCATAGGAGGCAGCAATAATCTCCTTCTTCTCCCAGTCAAGACTTACCACGCCTTCAGTAGAAGGCAACTGTATGGCCGTGCCATGATAGGGATCGATGATGTAAGTCCAGGTATTACGTCCGTCAGGACATCCCTCCACAATCACCTTGCTTACATCGCCAGGCGCAATCATACCCTTTTCAGCAGCTGCAATCTGTGTGAGAGGGACACTAACGCCATCGGCGACCTTGCCACTCATCTTACTCCACTGAGGTTCTGCCATAGGATTCGTAACGCAGACCTTGATGACCGTACCCGAGCGTTCGTTAGCAAGCCATACCGATCTCACGTCATCCATTTCACCCTCACCGCTTGCAGGCTTATCCACATTGATATACACGGCATACTGGAAATGGGCATTTTGCTGACGTACAGCGGTCTTCGGCATTTCACTAATGTCAAGCAAATCGACCTCCACGCTATCCTTGCTTCCCGTGAAAGCATGCGTTGACGTACCATCGGGACCATCAAGGATAGCCTCCTTGTTCAGACCATCCACAGGCTCTTCCACAAGATAATCCGCAGAATCGCGCTCCATTCCGGGCCCATCGAGGATCTGGCCTCTAATATATTTGCAACCTACAAATGCCGCTGCAACAAGTACAACTACAACTAACGTAACGAATGTCATCTTTTTCATATATCTGGTTATGGTGTTAAATATCAATCATCCTCTGAAGCCCAAGAATTCTTTCAGGCCTGGGCAATTCTCCATGTCTTTCCTGCCCACGTAGAAGGAGCCAGGGGAAACCAGTTCGAGATATTTATCAAGAAATTCTTCCCAAGGCAGTCTGAGATAAGAAACTGGAATGAAGAACGTCCGCGACCCGCCAGCCGAACGGTTACCTGCCTGAACGTAGGCCGAATAGCCTCCCAACTCATGCTTCCGAATGCGGTAGATTTCCAGATACCAGTCGCAGCTATAAGTGTTTGTAGCTGGCACGTCTATGTATTCCTTTACGGGATTCGCACGTTCAAGTTCCCATTCATGGCCTTCGTAGAGCTTCTTTATGAATCCTTCGCAGTCAGTTTTCTGGGGATATGGTTCGGGCTTTCCATCACTATTACTCCAAAAAGCAACATACTGAAATCTGCTACCTACTTTCGCAATACCATAACAGGTGTGCTCAGCTATCATGTCCCTTGTTGCCCAGGGAAAGTCAGCTTTCAACTGTTCGAACGCCTTGTCGATATAGGCATTCACATCGTGACCGTATGGGAATTTCTTGACCATAACAATTTGGCTTATAGTTTATTATTCACGGGTGCAAAGATAAGAAAAAAACGTGAGAAAGAGAAAACAATTATATAAATATCATTAAAGCCATAGGCACATTCGCAGTATTCTCGTTTTATTTGAGTATCTTTGCAATTCAAATTTCAAGGAAAGACAATATGGCAAAGGAAAAAAACGAAGCGCAGAAGAAGGCAGCAGAGCTGCTGCAACATATACCCATCGTAGAATGCGACCTGATGACATCAAAACCATTCTACAAGGACAACCGTACCAAGAATGTTCGTGTATGTAAGATTAATGATGACCTATGGGTTCCCACGACAGGGTTGGCCAATGGCCATCCGAACAGCAGCAGAATCACCAAGCTGAGGAACACGGGAGAACTCGGAACGACCTCGTGCATGGGACTGCAGTAGAGAAAGGACACGAGGGAATCTAAAAGAGGAATCCCGCTGACTCGTAATGAATCAGCGGGATTCTTATCTTAAAAAGTCGAGGTGACAGCAATGTTTCTTCGGCCTGCATTAACCTGCAAAAAGATGAACGCCGCATCTCGACGATTCTAATTTGGCTGCAAAGATACACATTTTTAATGGAAAAATTGTAAAATTAGGCGAATTTTTGCAATTTTTGGCCAATTTTGTAGTCTAATTTTTATTTCGTACCTTTGTGGACGATTTCTGGACGATTTTGCGAGGGCTAGTATTTCCGACCAATTTCAGCACAGGTTTTCTTACCTTTGGAAATCATGAATGAAAATATTCGACCATCGGGTCGTAAGTGGCCGAAAGGCCGCCAACCAGAGGAGAACGGGATAGTTCGACTTACGCTTGGGACGCATGGGACTCACACCTTTGGGACGGTGTCACCGGAAAGTGGATTTGGACGCAAAAATTTGGGACGAGCAGGCTAGAAAAATCGAACCAAAGATTAAAAATGTAAAGAAATCCGCATAGCAACAATCCGATGACTGACGCCAAAAAGAGTACCTGAAGATGGTTTATTAAAGGACTATTGTCAAAAAAAGCAAATTTAGCCACTTCAGATTCCCCAAAAACAGCATTTGCAGGCCAAGGTTCGAAAAATCTCTCCTTCTTACGCAACAAGAGATAATATAGTATTAATGTAAAATTGCCGTAAGATGGAAACAAAACTTGACATTAAGTTCAGACTTAAGCAAAGGCTTGTAACGCATCCCGTTACAGGCGAAACGGTTCATTCTACAAGGAATGTACTGATCACGATGAGAGTAGTTTATGGAAAGTTGAGCATGGAGTTTACTACCGGCTATCACATCAACGTGGAATGCTGGGACGCAAACTCCGGCTTTGCCGTCGGTGCCAGTGACGGCAAGTCAGCCGACGAGATCAACAATGGATTGGCATGGCTGGCTAAAAGCATCAGGGAAACTGCACAGTTGTTTGATGAGAAGGAGAAGATTCCAACATCGGAGGAGTTCAA
>JAFRPY010000104.1 GCA_017428925.1 Prevotella sp.
ATTTGCATTGCTGATTGATTTTTCCTCTCCGCAGGACTCAGACAACCTCGTCGCTACGCTCCGAGAACGTCTGAGTCCTGCGGAGAAGGAGGTCTATTTATGCTCACAAGAAATTGCACTTCTATCTTGAAAGTTTAACTAAAAAGGGATTTGTCTGACTTGCAAAAGACTTTTTTGCGCTTTTAGTTTTCTTCGTGAAGGTGTGGAAGACTGATATGATACTTCACGGCAAGCACCCTGACGATGACGACGGAGAGAAAACTTGCGATGACCGTAATTTCGATGTTCAGTTGTAAAGTGGCACACAACTGGTAGACGATTCCCCCGATGATGCACGCTATGGCATAGATTTCCTTTCGGAAAATGAGCGGCACTTCGTTGATAAGCACGTCGCGGAGAATACCGCCTGCAACTCCGGTTATGCACCCAAGGATGATGGCTACCCAATAGGGATGGCCGAAATAGAGTCCCTTTTGGAGTCCGGCCACGGTGAAAAGTCCGAGTCCAAGTGTGTCGAAGATAAACCACGTGTGGTTGAGTCCAACCAACCTCGACTTAAAAATGATGGTCAGGGCGAGTGCTGCTCCAGAGCATATCACGTAAATAGGATCGGTCATCCAAAAGGGAGTGGTGCCAAGCATCACGTCGCGCAAGGTTCCTCCCCCGATAGCCGTAGTTAGTCCGACGACGTAACCCCCGAACCAATCGAACTGCTTTGAGGCCGCAAGCCTTATTCCCGAAATGGCAAAGGCCAGCGTACCGATAAACTCGATGATAAATTGTGCTGTTTCCATGAGAAATCAATGGTCACTTTTCGAATCGCTTGCCCCAGCATTGCTGCATGCGCTGCCACAACTTCTCTTCGGCAGCCGTATGCCGCTGGGCGTGCCAAAGTCTTTCTTTTACCAACGCATCGGGCATGAACTGCTGTTCTACGAAATGGTCGGGGTAATCATGCGCATATTTATAACCGTCGCTATACCCAAGATCGGCCATCAGTTGGGTGGGCGCGTTGCGAAGATGGAGTGGAACGGGTTGGTTTCCGGTCTCCTTTACCAGCCTGAGCGCATTGCTGATTCCCATATAGGCTGAGTTGCTTTTGGGCGAAGTGGCCAGATAGACGGCACATTCAGCCAACGGTATACGGCCTTCAGGCCAGCCAATTTTCATTACGGCATCGAAAGCCGCATTGGCCAAAAGCAGCGCATTGGGGTTGGCAAGTCCGATATCTTCGGCGGCACTGATCACCATGCGGCGGGCAATGAACTGCGGGTCTTCCCCACCCTCAATCATGCGCGCCATCCAATAGAGTGCGGCATCGGGGTCGCTTCCACGGATGCTCTTGATAAATGCCGAGATGATGTCGTAGTGGATTTCCCCGTCTTTGTCGTAAGCGAGCGGATTTTGCTGCAATCTGTTAACCACCAGCTCGTTGGTGATTTCTACTTCATTGCCATTGGCCGAGTCAACTACAAGCTCAAGGATGTTGAGCAGCTTGCGGGCATCGCCCCCGCTATAGCGCAAGATGGCATCAGTTTCGCTAAGCACTATTTTGCGTTCCTTGAGATAGATGTCTTCGTTGATAGCACGATTGAGCAATAGCATCAGGTCGTCTTTCTCAAGCGGGTTGAGCACAAAAAGCTGGCAACGGGATAACAGGGGGCGGATAACTTCAAACGACGGATTCTCGGTGGTTGCGCCGATGAGTGTCACTACGCCGCGCTCGACAGCTCCAAGAAGCGAATCCTGCTGAGACTTGCTGAACCGGTGGATTTCGTCGATGAAGAGAATCGGCGATGACTCGTTGAAGAAACGTCCTTTGGAAGCCTTGTCGATTACTTCGCGCACATCTTTAACTCCGCTTGTTACGGCTGAGAGCGTATAGAACGGCGTGTTCAGCTGGTTGGCGATAATCTGTGCCAAGGTGGTCTTTCCCACCCCAGGAGGCCCCCATAATATAAAAGAGGTGATGCGTCCTGCATCAATCATCTTGCGCAAAACGGCATTTTCACCCACAAGATGGCGCTGGCCGATGTATTCGTCAAGCGTGCGGGGACGCATTCTTTCAGCTAATGGTTGTGACATATTGGATGCAAAGTTATAAAAAATATGCAATCATCAAAATTTTTAAGTAGAAAAACTTGCAAATAAGATTTTATACACTATCTTTGCACGGGTAAACAAAAAACAATGAAGATCACACTCCTACAGACAGACATCAGCTGGGCTTCACCTATCAGTAACATTGCAACGGCAGAACGATTGATTGAAAATGCCGAAGCAGCTGAATTGTATGTACTTCCGGAGATGTGGAGCACGGGATTCGTTACCGACGCTCCTGGTGAAGACCAGCAAGAGGCTTTGGCATGGATGTGGACAACGGCTAAGAAGAAAGATGCTACCGTTTGTGGAAGTCTTGCCGTGAAACTTGACAACGGGCGTTCTGTGAACCGGCTTTTCTTTGTGGAGCCAAGTGGCGAGATAACCACTTACGATAAACGGCACCTTTTCCGCTATGGTGGTGAAGACCGTTTCTATTCGGCTGGCCAAGATCGTAAAGTCGTGGAATGGCGTGGTGTAAGGTTCCTGCTGGTAACATGCTACGATATGCGTTTCCCCGTGTGGATGCGCTACAGGGGCGACTACGATGCCATTATCTGCGTGGCCAACTGGCCTGAATCACGTCAAGATGTCTGGCATACGCTGCTTCGTGCCCGAGCCATCGAGAACCAATGCTATGTCATTGGATGCAACCGAGTAGGCGATGACCCCAATTGCCACTATATAGGCAACAGTTCGATTATCGATTCCCGGGGCCATGCAATCGCTGAAGACATATCTGGTCAGCAGACGACCATCACGGCAACAATTGATATTAATGAGTTGCAACATTTCCGCGAGAAGTTTGGTGTGCTTGCAGACCGTGATCGTTTTGAATTTGAATAATATTAACAAACCGCAGGCGTCGTGGAGCCAAGGCTTTCACACTATTGCGGAATTAAGTGCTACGATATGAAAGAAAATGCCAACAAATCTCTGACACTTAAGACTCTTAACAAGAGTAATGTGTGGGACATTCAGGAGAACGACATCTTCCGCTTATGGGAAGTCGCCGAGAAAGATGCTGACCTGAAAGAAAATGCCCGTCACTACATCGAGATTATCCGCTCGGCCTTCGAATTCGAGGAAGTGAAAATCGACAAGCCGGAAGTAATCAAGAAGTATGAAGCTCGAGGATTCAAGGTCGGACAAATCAGGCTTGATGAAACAAGCAAGTCGAAATGGGCCATCAAGAAACGACCAATCATGCGCGTTACCGACCTTACCTATGAGAATATCCGCCACATTTCTGCGGCTAAGCTCATGGAAGTGATTGACAGGAATTTCGGCGGTGGATGGGATTCTCTGTCACAAAGTATCCAGGACATCATTCAGACGGGCTTTGATATTTCAACAACGACATTGCCCAAAGACCGTCTTCACAACAAGGGCGGAATGTACGAGAAGAAGATTGAAGACGGCTTCGAGGTGCTGGAAATCCCGAAGGGAACCTGGGTTGAAGCCATCTTTGCCAAAGAGAAACCCGTCATGGAGAAACCAAGGCTGTCATTCGGAATTGATGAAGAAAGTGAAATCGATCCGGAAGATGATGACGAGGATGCTCCTGAGATAGAAGACGACTATGGTAAGCCCGATGAGGATGATGAGTATGATGAGGACAAGCTTACCGAAGAAAGCTATCGCACCACATTCGAGGAGAATCCCGAAGACCTGTCACTCGATGCTGCTGAAATGGCAGACGATGACGATTATTAAAACAACAGGATGCGTTATCTGACGGTGATGTGAAAGCAGCCTTGCTTCACCTCGTATTTAATGTAACAACGGTTATTCTTACGCATATCGTTCAAGACTTCGCACAGAACCCATTTAAGCGTGTCGTTTCTCACTTCACGACGATGGGGGCCATCGGGGTCTTGAACGGTTTTGTATCGGTTGTAGCAGATGTCGAACGTTGTTCCATAGAGATGGCAAGAGTTCTCGGTGGCATTTTGGTTATAGTTGCGTAATTTAACGACATCATCTTTAGTGCGCAACACGCTGGTAACAATGAATTTATGGAGTGGAACCTGTTTCATCTGCAAACTATCGAAATATGCACGACCTATATCGTTCAACAAAATAGCCGCCCGTGGAACGAGGTAAGGTATCGAGCGGTTCATCTTTTCAATAAAATAATATGGACTTGAACCAACATATACCAGCTCGCGTTTGCGGTTCTCGGCTTCCTTGCGGTTCTGAACCGATGCCACACCCCACTTCTGTGCCGAAGCGTATTGTACTTGTTGGCTGTCGGGGAAGGCTTCAGAATAACGCGGAACGCTAAAAATGCGATGCTTGACCTCAGTTCCGTCGGGATTGAAAAACGGTGAGGCTATTTGTTTGTTCTCCGTATTGTCGATAACTTTTGCAGCGGATTCTTGTGCCTGTTTGGCCTTTTTTATTGAGTCGGCCTTCCTTTCCTTTTCAGCTTTTTCCACTTCAATTTTGGCAGCTGCCAATTTTGCCTCCTCTACTTTTCTCAAGGAGTCGGCTCTAAGCGAATCGGCAATTTCTATGGCTCTGTTGGCCTCGTGGTTGCGAGCTACCGATGGAAAAATCAGCCTCACAACGGCAAGAAGGAAAACAATAGCGGCAAAGCAGGTCAAATATCTGTTTTTTGTTATTTCCATAAAAAATCATCCAATTTAAAGCACAAAGGTATTAATTTTTACACGAATAACAAAAACATTTTGTAATTTTGCAGAAAATTTAAAGAAATCACGTGATAGAAAAGCATATTGTACTTGAAGACATTGACCCCATGGTTTTCTATGGAGTCGGTAACAGTCATTTGCAGATGCTGAAGGCCCTCTTTCCTAAAATTCGCATTGTCGCACGCGACAATGTGTTGCGTGTGATTGGAGAAGAACTCCAAATGACTACTTTTGAGGAACAGGTGGAGCTGATGCGCAAGCATGTGCTGAAGTATAATCGCATTACAGAAGAGGACATTCTTGATATCATCCACGGGAACAAGACAAAAGACGATGCCGTAAAAGGTGTTGTGGCCTATAGCATCAGCGGAAGGCCCATTAAGCCTCGTTCGGAGAACCAGCAGAAACTGGTTGACGCTTTTGATAAAGACGATATGATTTTCGCCGTTGGACCGGCCGGAACAGGCAAGACTTATCTGAGCATAGCTCTGGCCGTTCGCACTTTGAAGGAAAAACAAGCCAAGAAAATCATTCTCTCACGCCCTGCCGTGGAAGCTGGCGAGAAGCTTGGATTCCTTCCTGGCGACATGAAGGATAAGATAGACCCCTATTTGCAACCCCTCTATGATGCGCTGGAGGATATGATACCCGCTGTCAAGTTACAGGACATGATGGAGAAGCACGTCATCCAGATTGCACCTCTGGCTTTCATGCGAGGCCGCACATTAAGCGATGCCGTGGTGATTCTTGATGAGGCCCAGAACACAACTTCAGCCCAGATACGTATGTTTCTCACGAGAATGGGCTGGAACACAAAGATGATCATCACAGGCGATATGACTCAGGTGGACCTTCCTAAAGAACATCAGAGCGGTTTGCGCGAAGCCATACGTATATTGAATGGTGTGGAAGGCATCTCGTTTGTGGAATTAAACAAAAAAGACATCGTAAGGCATAAACTCGTTACAAGGATTGTAAACGCCTACGAAGCATACAACAAGCAGCAGAATGCTGAAATATAGTGCAAAAACTGTTAGTAACTATAGATAGAATTACATAAAAAGATGAAAGCATTAACAAAAACCGAATTCCAGTTTGCTGGACAAAAGAGTGTTTATCATGGCAAGGTGCGCGATGTTTATAACATCAACGACGACCTGCTCGTTATGGTGGCTACCGACCGCATTTCGGCTTTCGACGTAGTACTGCCTAAGGGAATTCCTTTCAAAGGTCAGGTGCTTAATCAGATTGCCGCAAAGTTTCTGGACACTACAACCGACATTTGTCCCAACTGGAAACTTGCCACACCCGACCCGATGGTGACAGTTGGACTGAAGTGTGAAGGATTTCGTGTGGAAATGATTATCCGTTCCATCCTCACGGGCTCAGCTTGGCGCGATTACAAGAAAGGCGTTCGTGAGATTTGTGGTGTTCGCCTCCCTGACGGAATGCGTGAAAATGAGCGCTTCCCGGAGCCTATCATCACGCCGACTACTAAGGCAGATGAAGGACACGACATGAATATCTCTAAAGAGGAAATCATCAAGCAGGGTATTGTCTCTAAAGAAGACTACGAGATTATGGAAGACTATACCCGCAAGATTTTTGCTCGCGGACAAGAAATCGCCTCCCGACACGGTCTAATCTTGGTCGATACGAAATATGAATTTGGCAAACGTGACGGCAAGGTTTATCTCATCGACGAGATTCACACTCCAGACTCCAGCCGCTATTTCTATGCAGATGGTTATGAGGAGAAGTTCGAAAAAGGCGAACCACAAAAGCAACTGTCAAAGGAGTTTGTGCGCCAATGGCTCATCGAGCATAACTTCATGAACGAACCCGGTCAGGTGATGCCCGAGATTACAGATGAATATGCTGAAAGTGTAAGCGAACGCTACATCGAACTTTACGAGCATATTACGGGAGAGCACTTTGACAAAGCCGTTGAAGAAGGCGATATCGCTGCCCGTATAGAGAAGAATGTCAGCCAATATCTGAAAAGCAGATAATCCAGATTAATCCAATACTCCATAGCGTTAATGTACGAGCAAGAAAAGATAACTCCTTATGGCGACGGTACGTCAAAGGCTGTCCAGGTGGAACAGATGTTCGATGACATTGCCCCCACTTACGACAAGCTTAACCACCGTTTGTCGTGGAACATCGACAAGAGTTGGCGGAAAAAAGCCATTCGCTCGTTGGCTGAATTCCATCCACAAAAAATTCTTGATGTTGCCACAGGAACGGGAGACTTTGCCATTCTTTCTGCTCAGATGCTAAATCCCAAGGAGATTATTGGAGCTGATATCTCGGAAGGTATGATGAAAGTGGGACGACGGAAAGTGAAAGAGGCTAATCTTGACAAAGTCATCAGCTTTAGAAAAGAAGATTGCCTGAACTTCTCGTTTGGCGATGAATCTTTCGATGCCGTTACAGCTGCCTTTGGAATACGTAATTTCCAAGACCTCGATAAAGGGCTACGCGAAATCTGCCGCGTGCTGAAGAAAAAAGGACATCTATGCATCGTAGAGTTGACCACACCCGTAACCTTCCCCATGAAGCAACTCTTCTGGATATACAGCCATACTGTTCTGCCCGTCTACGGCAAACTGATTTCAAAAGACAGAAGCGCATACAGCTATCTCACAAAGACCATCGAAGCATTCCCACAAGGAGAGCAGATGATGGATATATTCCGCAAAGCAGGTTTCGACAAGTCACATTTCAAACGGCTTTCCTTCGGCATCTGCACCCTCTATTTCGCAACAAAATAAGCTGATTAAAAAGAGTAAACGTTAAGAAAAATGGATAAGTACGGATTGATAGGTTTTCCATTGGGACATTCTTTCTCTATTAGCTACTTTAATGAGAAATTCCAAAATGAGAGAATTAATGCCCGGTACATCAACTTTGAGATTCCCACGATCGACGCTCTTCCCGAAGTGCTGGCCTCAAACCCGGAACTGAAAGGTCTCAACGTTACCATACCTTACAAGGAGAAAGTGATTAGGTTTCTTGATTCGGTAAGTCCAGAAGCTCGCTCCATTGGGGCCGTAAATGTGATTCGCGTCGTTCACAAGGGGAACAAGGTGTTGTTGAAAGGTTTCAATAGCGATGTTATCGGATTCACCAAGAGCATTTCACCTATGCTGGAGAAATGTCACAAGAAAGCGCTCATTCTTGGTACGGGTGGCGCATCGAAGGCTATTGATTTCGGGTTAAGGTCTCTCGGACTTGAGACGGTATTTGTCAGCAGGTACGAGCGTCCTGAAACTATTCAGTACGAATCAATTACGCCAGAAGTGGTTAAGGAGTATAATGTCATCGTGAATTGTACGCCCGTCGGGATGTATCCTCATTTCGACAAATGTCCTAAACTGCCGTATGAAGCCCTTGACAGCCACAATATCCTCTATGATCTCATTTACAATCCGGATGAGACGCTATTCATGAAAAAAGGTGCTGCACAAGGGGCTATGGTAAAGAATGGACTTGAGATGTTACTCTTGCAGGCTTTTGCTTCTTGGGAATTCTGGAATGGAAAGGAATAAATAAGGTATAGACAATAAATGAAGCAATCAGGAGGCTTTTCGACCATCTTCGCGATATTGGTGGTGCTATACATTGCGGCACTATATCTCATTCCGTACATTGGGAATGGGTTTTCGCCCACAATGCTCCTTATTGTCATGCTTACGGTTGTAGCCGCAGTTTTCTTTTCTGTATGCTATTACGCTGAAAAGAAGAAACTTCCGGCTAAAAGCAGCGATTACGATAAGCTGAGTTATACGAAAAAAGCGAAAACGCCCCGATTCAAATTTTACAAGATCGTATTAGGTTTACTCTTTTGGGCGGTTATCTTTTGTTGTTTCATTTCATGTGAGTATAAATGGGCGCAGGAAGAATCGGCTTTGCCTGCGGTTAACCAGAAAGAATGGAATGCCGGCAATATCGTTCTCCCACACCTTAAAGACGGAAACCAGTATGTTTCGAATCCTGATACCATACTAAGACAGGCCGTAGTCGATTCGATGAACGTGATTCTCAAGAAGCTTGATGTGGAACGCCACGTTGAATCGGCTGTTATTGTGGTGAACAATGTGGAGAATGCTGATGTGTTCCGTATGGCTCAAGATGTGGGAAATAAGTATGGCGTTGGTAATAAGGAAACCAATCGCGGCCTGGTTATAGTCGTCGCCTATAGGGATAAGAAATACTTCATCGCTCCTGGACGTGGACTTGAAGCAGACCTTACGGATGCCGAATGTAACCAATTGGCCCGTACCTACTTAACACCTTATATGAAGTCATACAATCCTAATGGTGGATTGTTGGCACTTACGGAAGCGACCTACAACTTACTTAACGGAAAAGAACTGCCCGAAGAACCGACAGAATCACAATTGGCTCATGGTTCCAATCAAGAAGATGAAGGTGATTTTGAGGCTTTTATTTTCATGCTGCTCTTCTTCTGGTTTATCTATTACGCCCATCTTGACGAGAAATATCGCTGGCTTGGTCTTGCTTTGTTAGGCGGAGGCTCAGGCTTTACAGGTTTCGGACGCGACCGCGCAGGTACAGGTTCCAGCTGGGGCTCTGGCTGGGGCGGAGGCTTCGGAGGTGGAGGCTTTGGAGGCGGTGGCTACGGCGGAGGCAGCTTCGGCGGCGGTGGTGCCGGCGGAGGATGGTAACCGGCCATTAACAGATGAACTTTTTGAAATCAATTATATAACAAATAAACAAATAATCAAATAATTGCAATTATGAAAAAATCATTAACAATCATTGGCGGCATCATCATTGTTTGCCTTATCGTTTTCTCGTCGTTCAAGAGTTGCTACAACGAGATGGTTAGTGAACAGGAAAAAGCCACAACGGCTTGGTCTAATGTACAAAGTGCCTATCAGCGTAGAGCTGACCTCATCCCAAATCTCGTGGAAACAGTTAAGGGATATGCAAAACATGAACAGGGTACACTCACAGAAGTGATTAATGCCCGTTCGAAGGCAACACAGGTTACGGTAGATGCCGAAAACCTCACTCCTGAGAAGCTCCAGGAGTTCCAGGCAGCGCAGGGCGATCTCACTTCTGCTCTTGGCAAGTTGCTCGCCATCCAAGAGGCTTATCCCGACTTGAAGGCTAATGAAAACTTCAAGGATTTGCAAGTACAGCTTGAAGGAACCGAGAACCGTATCAACGAAGCCCGCAACAGCTTCAATACCGCTGTTCAGAATTATAACACATTGGTACGTTCGTTCCCCAAGAACATTGTTGCTGGTCTTTTCGGATTCGACAAGATGACCAAGTTTGAGGCTGAGGCTGGTGCCCAGAAGGCTCCTGAAGTTAAATTCTAAGTCATGGACAACAGCAATCGCTATATGATGCGCGGCGTGAGTGCAGCCAAAGAGGATGTCCACGCCGCCATCAAGAACATCGACAAGGGCATTTTCCCACAGGCCTTCTGCAAAATCATTCCTGACATTCTCGGGGGCGACCCTGAGTATTGCAATATCATGCACGCCGACGGAGCAGGGACAAAGTCTTCGTTGGCCTACATGTATTGGAAGGAAACAGGCGACCTTTCGGTCTGGAAAGGCATTGCCCAGGATGCACTCGTAATGAATACCGACGACCTACTTTGTGTGGGGGCCGTTGACAACATCCTTGTTTCTTCAACCATTGGCCGCAACAAGATGCTTATTCCCGGCGAGGTGATTTCGGCTATCATCAACGGTACCGACGAGCTGATGAAGCAGATGCGCGATATGGGAATTGGTATTTATGGAACGGGAGGTGAAACCGCTGATGTGGGCGACCTTGTGCGTACCATTATTGTGGACTCTACAGTAACTTGCCGTATGAAGCGGAGCGACGTCATCAACAACGCCAATATCCGTCCGGGCGACGTCATCGTTGGCCTTTCTTCTACGGGACAGGCCACTTACGAGAGTCGTTACAACGGCGGAATGGGTTCCAATGGCCTCACTTCTGCCCGGCATGATGTCTTCTCGAAATATCTTGCCGAGAAATATCCAGAGAGTTACGACCACCAAGTGCCCGACGAGTTGGTGTATAGTGGTCTGATGCGTCTCGACGATGAGGTGCCCGTCCAATATACCGTTGCTCAGCAGGATTCAGCTCCGAAAGTAGTTAATGCAAGCGTAAGTGCCGGCCAATTGGTGCTCTCCCCTACCCGCACCTATGCTCCTGTCATCAAGGTGTTGCTCGACGAACTCCGTCCTGAAATCCACGGCATGGTTCATTGTACTGGCGGTGCTCAGACGAAAGTGCTCCACTTCGTATCAGACAACTGCCGCGTCATCAAGGACAACATGTTCCCTGTCCCACCGCTTTTCAAACTTATTCAGGAGCAAAGCAAGACCGACTGGAAAGAAATGTATAAGGTGTTCAACTGCGGTCATAGGATGGAGATATACGTTCGTCCGGAAGTTGCTGAGAAGGTTATTGAAATCTCACGCAGGTTCAATATTGATGCCCAGGTCATCGGTCACATTGAGGAAGGCCCCAAGAGCCTGACCATCAAGAGCGAATACGGCGAGTTCCATTATTAATTCATGAACGCATGATGATAAAGTTTGTCAGATTATGGATCGTTGCCTTTTGTCTTCCGCTCATGTCGAGTTGTATCGTCGGGGAGGCGCTTGTCGAGAGTGCGGTAGAAAGTGCCGTCTCACCTTCTTCGAAGACCGTTACCCAGGCTTCGCATGGTAAGTCGAAGAGCATGACCAAAGCGGAGCAGAAGGAACGCGATAAATTGATGAATGAAGGAAAATGCCCTGACTGCCGAGGAATGGGAAAGAGTCCCGACGGCAAGACTACATGCAACACTTGCAAGGGCACAGGAAAATATCAAAAAGAAGAATAACAGTTAATTTATGGCTGAAACAAACAACCCAATATTACAAAAGCTTGACGGCTTGGAAGCCCGTTACGAAGAAGTGTCGACATTGATAACCGACCCTGACGTAATAGCCGACCAGAACCGCTATGTGAGACTGACGAAGGAATGGAAGGATTTGGGCGACATCATGGATGCGCGCAAACGATACATCAACTGCCTCGGCAGTATCCGTGAGGCCAAAGACATCTTGGCCAATGAAACCGATCCGGAGATGAAGGAGATGGCGCGTGAAGAACTTGCCATCAACGAGGAACTCCAGCCGAAACTGGAGGAAGAAATCAAGATCTTGCTCATTCCGAAGGATCCCGAAGATGCCAAGAACGTGCAGATGGAAATCCGTGCCGGAACAGGAGGCGACGAAGCCTGCCTGTTTGCTGGCGACCTGTTTAATATGTATAAACGTTTCTGCGACCAAAAGGGATGGCAACTCTCTGTAACCGACTACAACGAAGGCGCCGTAGGCGGCTACAAGGAGATTGACTTTGCCGTCTCGGGAGCTGATGTCTATGGCACGCTGAAATACGAATCGGGTGTACATCGTGTTCAGCGAGTTCCCGTCACGGAGTCAAACGGGCGCATGCAGACCTCTGCAGCCACGGTGGCTGTTCTGCCAGAGGCCGACAAGTTTGAAGTGCATGTGAACGAAGGTGAAATCAAATGGGACACTTTCCGCTCCAGCGGAGCCGGTGGCCAGAATGTGAACAAGGTGGAATCAGGCGTTCGTCTGCGCTATATGTGGAAGAATCCGAACACAGGTGAGACTGAGGAAATCCTGATTGAATGTACCGAAACGCGCGACCAGCCGAAGAACAAGGAACGTGCCCTCAGCCGCCTATATACCTTTATATATGATAAGGAGCACCAAAAATATGTCGACGATATTGCAAATCGGCGGAAATCGTTGGTTTCTACAGGCGACCGTAGTGCCAAAATCCGCACTTATAACTTCCCGCAAGGCCGTGTAACCGACCATCGCATCGGGTACACAACCCACGATTTGCAGGGATTCCTTGGTGGAAACATTCAGGACATGATTGACCACCTGACCGTGGCCGAGAATGCCGAGCGCATGAAAGAGGCAGAACTTTAACCGTCTCTCCTGTCCCGCTTATTGTTATTTCAGAAACAAGTAATTTATTATGAACAGACAACAACTGATAGAGCAAATATTTGCAAAACGGTCGTTTCTTTGCGTCGGCCTTGATACCGACTTGAAGAAGATTCCTCAGCACTTGCTGAAAGAAGACGACCCCATCTTCGCCTTCAATAAAGAGATTATTGATGCCACGGCACCCTATTGCGTGAGTTATAAGCCGAACCTCGCTTTTTACGAGGCGTTTGGAGTGAAAGGCTTGGTCAGCTTTGAAAAGACTATCGGCTATCTTAAGAAGAACTACCCCAATCATTTCATTATTGCTGATGCCAAGCGTGGCGACATCGGCAACACATCGGCGATGTATGCCCGGACGTTTTTCGAGGAATACGACGTTGACTCGCTTACCGTCGCTCCCTACATGGGCGAAGACTCGGTTACTCCGTTCCTCGGATACGAAGGCAAATGGGTGATTCTGCTGGCTTTGACAAGCAACAAGGGCAGCCACGATTTCCAGATGACCGAAGATACCAACGGCCAGCGCCTCTTTGAGAAAGTGCTTGAAAAGTCGCAGCAATGGGGAACTCCTGAGAATATGATGTACGTGGTGGGAGCCACGCAAGGCCGAATGTTTGAGGATATTCGCCGCATTGCCCCCGATCATTTCCTTCTGGTTCCCGGCGTTGGTGCCCAGGGCGGAAGCCTTCAGGAAGTTTGTCGATATGGCATAACCCGCGATTGCGGCCTGCTGGTTAATTCGTCGCGCGGAATCATCTACGCCTCGAATGGTGAGGACTTCGCTCAGGCTTCGGCAGCGGCAGCACGTGAACTTCAGCAGCAGATGGCCATTGAGCTCCAGCAGATGGGTTGCTTCCGCTGAGCAGAAAGGACGCTTCCACTGATTAGAAAGAACGTTTCCGCTGAGCAGAAGCTAAGCAATAGCAAAACAAAGAACAAACCGATGTCAACAAAATGAACGACGCGAAAATAATCAACGACCCCGTTTTCGGATTTATCAAAATCCCGCGCGGTCTCTTGCTCAACATCGTTCAGCATCCGATGATGCAACGACTAACCCGCATTAAGCAACTTGGAATGGCTAATGTGGTTTATCCGGCTGCGCAGCACACGCGTTTCCAGCATTCCATCGGTGCGTTCCACCTGATGACAGAGGCCATTCTATCCCTCCAGCAGAAGGGGCATTTCATTTTCGATTCGGAAGCCGAGGCCGTGGAAGCGGCCATCCTGATGCACGATATCGGCCACGGACCCTTCTCGCATGTTTTGGAGAACACGCTCGTCACGGGAATCTCCCACGAGGAAATCTCGCTGATGATGATTGAGCAGATTAATTCTGAAATGCAAGGCGAATTGAATTTGGCCCTGAAAATCATCAAGGGCGACTATCCCAAGCGTTTCCTTCATGAGCTGATATCATCTCAGCTCGACATGGACAGGTTGGATTATCTGCGTCGCGACTCCTTTTTCACGGGTGTTACCGAGGGCAATATCGGTTCGGCAAGAATCATCAAAATGCTTGACATTGTCGATGATAAGCTGGTGGTGAACTCCAAGGGAATATATTCCATCGAGAATTATCTCACCACAAGGCGCCTGATGTATTGGCAGGTGTACTTGCATAAGACTACGGTTGCCTTTGAGAAGATGCTCGTCAACACGCTTCGCCGCGCCAAGCAACTCGCTCTTGAGGGCAATGAAATCTTTGCTTCACCCGCATTGCGCTATTTTCTTTATAATGAAGTAGATGCAACCTTCTTTGAGGCACATGGCGACGAAGCCCTCCATTACTATAGCCTGCTCGACGACAGTGACATCTGGAGTGCGCTGAAGGTGTGGATGAATAGTGACGACAAGATACTCGCGCTGCTTGCAACGAATCTCATTAACCGGCACATCTTCCGTGTGGAAATCTATGAAGAGCCAGTGCCGCAGGAACGCATCGACGAAGTGCTTGATTGCATGACCAAATATTTTGACATCTCAAGGGACGATGCCCGCTATCTGATGAGTGTCAATACCATACAGAAAGACATGTACGACGTGAACGACGACCGCATTGCCATTCTGTATAAAGACGGCACCATCCGTGATATTGCGGACGCATCCGAGATTCTGAATGTTGCCTTACTTTCTAAAAAAATTCGTAAATATTACCTCTGTTATCAACGTATTTCGTAAAAAAGCACTATCTTTGCATGATAAATGATAATGTTGAAAACGCATAATGATAAAATAACGATATGGAATTCACCGCAAAACAGATAGCCGACCTCATTCAAGGTCGTGTGGAAGGCGACGAAAATGCCCTGATCAACTCCTTCGCAAAAATTGAGGAAGGCAAGGCAGGCGCTATTTCATTTCTCTCAAATCCAAAGTACACGCACTTCATCTACGATACAGAATCGAGCGTGGTGCTCATCAACGAGGACGTGGTATTGGAGAAGCCGGTCAAGGCAACGCTTATTCGCGTGAAGAATGCTTACGAGAGCGTGGCTAAACTGCTTCAGTTCTACCAGAGCATGATGCCCAAGAAAACGGGTATTTCGCCGCTAGCTTTCATCTCTGAGAAAGCCACCATTGGAAAGGACTGCTACATTGCTCCGTTTGTGTATATTGGTGACGGCGTGACAATCGGCGACTATTGCATGATTAATCCTAATGTGACCATCTACGACGGCTGTAAGATTGGCAATCGCGTGATTATTCACTCTGGTGCAGTTATCGGGGCCGACGGTTTTGGTTTCGCTCCTAATGGCGAGGGTTACGACAAGATTCCGCAGATTGGTATTGTGGTGATTGAAGACGATGTGGAGATAGGTGCCAACACTTGTGTGGACCGTTCTACGATGGGTGCTACTTTGGTTCATAAAGGCGTTAAGTTAGACAACCTGATTCAGGTAGCCCATAATTGTGAGGTTGGCGAAAATACCGTGATGTCGGCTCAGTCGGGAATGGCTGGAAGCACGAAGATTGGTGCATGGTGTATGGTTGGCGGACAGGCTGGTTTCTCTGGACATATTGCCATAGCCGATAAGACGTTTATCGGTGCTCAGTCTGGTGTCATTGGCAAGACGAAGAGCGGAGAGACGCTGCTGGGTGCCCCTGCCATCGACGCTAAGGAATATATGCGCGCTTCGGCTATCTTCCGCCGTCTGCCCGATATGTATCGCGAACTCAATCAACTGAAGAAGGAGATTGAAGAACTGAAGAAAGGAAAAGAATAATCGGAAAAAAGCAAATCAACGATATGAAACAACAGACACTCAAAGGTAGTTTTACCCTGTTTGGAAAGGGATTGCACACGGGATTGAGCATTACGGTTACTTTTAATCCCGCCCCTGAGAATACCGGATATAAAATTCAGCGCATCGACCTGGAAGGCGAACCTGTTATTGATGCTGTGGCTGAGAACGTGGTGGATACCCAACGCGGAACGGTCGTTGCCAAGGGCGATGTGCGCGTCAGTACGATTGAGCACGGCATGTCGGCCCTCTACGCTATGGGCATCGACAACTGTCTGATTCAGGTAAATGGCCCTGAGTTCCCCATTCTCGACGGCTCAGCCATCAAATATGTGGAGAAAATCAAGGAGGTGGGCATTCAGGAACAGAACGCTCCGAAGGATTTTTACGTGATACGTAAGAAGATCGAGATTAAGGACGATAAGAGCGGTTCATGTATTACGCTCCTTCCTGACGAGGAGTTCTCCATTACGGCCATGTGTTCGTTTGAGTCGAAGTTCATCGCCAGCCAGTTTGCTACACTTGACGGCATGGACAAGTATGCCGATGAGGTTGCCGCCGCACGCACTTTCGTCTTTGTGCGCGACATCGAGCCGCTGCTCAACGCCAACCTCATCAAGGGCGGAAGTCTCGATAATGCCATCGTCATTTACGAGCGCCAGATGTCGCAGGAGAACCTTGACAAACTTGCCGATGTGCTCGGTGTTCCCCACATGGACGCCACCAATCTAGGCTATATCCAGAACAAGCCGCTGGTTTGGGATAATGAATGCACTCGCCATAAGTTGCTCGACATCATCGGCGACATGGCTCTTATTGGTCGTCCCATCAAGGGAAGGATTGTAGCAACACGTCCCGGACATACTGTTAACAACAAGTTTGCCCGCCTGATGCGTAAGGAAATCCGCAAGCATGAGGTACAGGCTCCCTTCTACGACCCCAACGAAGAGCCTATTATGGATGTGAACCGCATTCGTGAACTGCTCCCCCACCGCTATCCGATGCAGTTGGTTGACAAGGTGATCGAACTGGGACCAACGACCATTGTAGGCGTTAAGAACGTCACGAGCAACGAACCCTTCTTCCAAGGCCACTTCCCCGAAGAACCTGTTATGCCCGGCGTGCTGATGGTGGAGGCTATGGCACAATGCGGAGGCCTGCTGGTACTGAACACGCTCGAAGAACCTGAGCGCTGGAGCACCTACTTCATGAAGATTGACAATGTGAAATTCCGTCAGAAGGTAGTTCCCGGTGATACCCTGCTTTTCAAGGTTGAACTCTTGGCACCCGTCCGCCACGGCATCTCTTCCATGAAAGGATATATGTTCGTGGGTGACAACGTCGTGGCCGAAGCCACCTTTACGGCTCAGATTATCAAGAACAAATAAACTATAATAACTACGATATGGCAAATCAAATCAGTCCAATGGCCTTTGTTCACCCCGAAGCAATCCTGGGTGACAACAACATCATCGGTCCGTTCTGTTACATCGACCGTAATGTGGTGATTGGCGACAACAATGTATTCCAGAATTCGGTTACGCTCAACTACGGCACCCGTCTGGGTTCCAACAACGAGATTTTCCCCGGTGCCTCTATTGCCACCAAACCGCAGGACCTGAAGTTCCAAGGTGAGGACACAACGGCTGAGATTGGCGACAATAACTCCATCCGTGAGAACGTGACCATCAGCCGCGGAACGGCCTCAAAGGGAAAGACCGTCGTTGGTAATAACAACCTGCTGATGGAGAACATGCACATAGGTCACGATTGTGTGATTGGCAACGGATGTATCATCGGCAACTCCACTAAGTTTGCGGGTGAAGTGATTGTCGATGACAATGCCATCATCTCAGCCACCTGCCTGTTCCACCAATTCTGTCGCGTGGGCGGATACATCATGTTCCAGGGCGGAAGCCGAACCAGCCAGGACATTCCTCCCTATGTCATTGCAGGTAAGGAACCCGTCCGCTTCTCGGGTATTAATCTCGTAGGACTTCGCCGCCGTGGTTTCAGCAACGAGACCATTCAGAGCATCCACGAAGCCTATCGCCTGCTCTATTCGAAGGGTGTGCTGAAGGAAGGCATCGAGGAAATCCGCAAGAACATGGAAGTGACTCCCGAAATCCAGTACATCATCGATTTCGTGGAGAATTCCAAGCGCGGCATCATCCGTTGAACATTGAACATTTAACATTGAAGACCTTATTAGTGATTCTCGGCCCCACGGGCGTAGGCAAGACCGAACTCTGCCTCCGTGTGGCCGAGCATTTTCATATACCTATTATAAATGCCGACTCCCGCCAGATATTCCGCGAGATTCCCATCGGCACGGCCGCGCCTACAGAAGAACAACAACGGCACGTGAAACATTATTTCGTGGGAACCCACGCCATTGAAGACTATTATAGCGCGTCGATGTATGAGGAAGATGCCGTCTCGCTCATCACCCATCTGCTGGAACATGACGAGTGCGCATTGATGTCGGGCGGCTCCATGATGTATATTGATGCCGTCTGCAACGGAATCGATGACATTCCCACTATTCGCGACGACATTCGCACGGAGATGAAGCGACGCTACGAGCAGGAAGGTCTTGATGCTTTGGTGGAAGAACTTCGCCAATTAGACCACGAGCATTATGCCATCGTTGACAAGAAGAACTACCGCCGCGTGATTCATGCCTTGGAAATCTGTCATCAGACCGGTAAGACCTACACCTCCTTCCGCGTGGGTGAAAGGAAGGAACGTCCCTTCCAAATTCTTAAGATTGGACTGAACCGAGAACGCGAGGAACTCTACCAACGAATTAATACTCGCGTTGATGAGATGATACAGCAAGGATTACTTGAAGAGGTTAAAAGAATGTATCCGAAGCGGCATTTAAACGCTTTGAATACAGTTGGTTATAAAGAACTATTCAATTATCTCAACGGCACGTGGACCTTGGAAGAAGCCGTAGAACGAATGAAGGGCAACACCCGCCGGTATATGCGGAAGCAACTCACTTGGTTTAAGCGCGACCCTGAGATTCATTGGTTTCATCCCGACCAGTATGATGAGATTATTCAATTGATTGAACATTCTATAAATTAATGTAAATAATCATCCATTCTTTGTGCATCTCCTTTTTTTAGATTACCTTTGCACTATGTTCAAAAAGATTATAAATAGATTGTTTTCTCCTTTCACTTGGTGCTGGCGGATGCTGAAACGTTTCTGCCATTGGTATGTGTGGCTTTATAAAGGCCGTGCTTGGTACACCAAGACCATCGTGGCACTTATCTCCTTTCTGCTGTTTTTTATTATCTATCTTGGTGCGGTTGACATCAATTTCCTTTGGCTTTTCGGCAAGTCGCCCGGATTCTTATCGGGTATTCGTGACCCGCAGACGGCCGAGGCATCTGAAATATATTCAGCCGACGGCAAGCTTATTGGTAAGTTCTTCTCGGAGAATCGTACGCCTGTAAAGTATGAAGAGGTTAATCCGGCCTTCTGGAAAGCGCTCATCGATACCGAAGACGAACGATTCTATCAGCACTATGGTGTAGACCCCATCGGACTGGTGGGTGCCGCCAAGGATGCCGTGGTGAACAGCGATGCTCGCGGTGCCTCCACCATTACCCAGCAGCTGGCCAAGAACATGTTCCGCGTGCGCACCCAGTATTCCACGGGTTTGCTCGGAAACATTCCCGGCCTGAAGATGCTCATCATGAAGACCAAGGAGTGGATTATTGCCACCAAGCTGGAAATGATTTTCGAGAAGAACGATATACTCACGATGTATGCCAATACCGTCGACTTCGGCAGCAATGCCTTTGGTATCAAGACCGCTTGCAAGACCTATTTCGGCAACACACCGAAGCAACTGACCGTCGAGCAGGCTGCGGTTTTGGTGGGTATGCTCAAGGCTACGACTTTCTATAATCCGATTTCAAATCCCGAAAACTCGCTTAAGCGCCGCAACATCGTGATGAACAACATGGTGGAACATGGCGACCTCAGCCGTGAAGAATACGAAAAACTGAAGACGCTCCCCATCAAGCTGAAGTATAGCGTCGAGAGCAACTACGACGGTCAGGCCAAGTATTTCCGCGAAGCCATTGCCAACAACCTGGCCAGCTGGTGTGAGGATACTGGCTACGACCTCTATACCAGCGGTCTGAAAATCTACACCACAATAGATACCCGAATGCAGAAATATGCCGAGGAGGCTGCCATTAAGCAGATGCAACAGGTCCAGCAGAATTTCAACGCCCACTGGGGAAAGCAGAATCCGTGGCAAGACGAGAACCACCGCGAGATACCCAACTTCATCGAAGGCATCGTTCAGAAGTTGCCCGTTTACAAGCATCTCCTTGAGCGGTTCCCCAACAGCCCCGACTCTATCGAATATCATCTGAATCTCCCCCACAAGGTGAAGCTCTTCGACTATGCCAACGGCACGATAGAGCAAGAAATGTCGACGATGGACAGCATCCGCTACATGGTTCGCTTCATGCATTGCGGCTTCGTGGCTATGGAACCGCAGACCGGCCATGTGAAAGCCTGGGTGGGCGACGTGGACTTCAATTCATGGAAATACGACAAGGTGACGGCCATGCGCCAGCCGGGTTCAACCTTCAAACTCTTTGTCTATACCGAGGCCATGAACCAGGGACTGACACCTTGCGACAAGCGCCGCGACGAGTATATCCAGATGGAAGTCTACGACAAGAAGAAGCACGAGACCACCATTTGGCGGCCCACAAATGCCAACGGCCGCTTCTCGGGCGACTCCGTTCCCCTGAAGGCAGCCTTCGCCCAGAGCATCAATTCCATCGCCGTCCGCTTAGGTCAGGAGATGGGCATCCGCAATATTTCGGCTACCGCCCACGATATGGGCATCAAGAGTCCGTTGGAGGAGGAGCCTTCGCTGGCTTTGGGTGCAAGCGACGTGAACCTGCTTGAACTCTCCAGCGCCTATTCCTGTATTGCATACAACGGCAAGCACGTGGAGCCTGTGCTCGTCACAAGAATCGTCGACAAGGATGGCCGCGAAGTGTATAAGGCGCCCAAGACCGAGAAGCAAGTCATTCCCGTGAAGAGTGCCTGGCTGATGCAGCGAATGATGATGGGCGGACTCCGTGAACCTGGCGCCACATCCATGAGCCTGAACCGCTGGGTGGGCATACGGGCCGCTTGGGATACCGACTTCGGCGGCAAGACCGGCACCAGCAACAACCATTCCGACGCGTGGTTCATGTGCATCAGTCCCAACCTCGTCTGCGGAGCATGGGTCGGTGGCGAGTACCGTTGCATCCATTTCCGTACGGGTGCCCTTGGCCAAGGTTCAAGGACGGCGCTTCCCATCTGCGGATATTTCCTCGAGTCGGTGATGAGTGATCCCAACTTCAAGCAATACCACGGGCGTTTCTCGAAGCCTTCCGACAACGATATTACCGACGACATGTACGAATGCTCCAGTTACTACGAGCAGCGCCACGACACCCTTGCCACCGACAGTATCGATTTCCAGGAAGAAGAGGAAATACTCTTCGACGAGGATGGTAATCCCATCAACTCAACGGCAGAACCTATGGACCCAAACGAAATCCAGATGCCAACGGAAGAGCACAAGATTAACCCTCCCCAGAAACCGCATGAAGAAACCGTAACCTTCGACGACATCTGATCGTGGGAAACGACATCAATACCATCGACCTGGATAATGCGGAGCTGCAACAGGCACTCCAGATTATTCAATATACCCGTCGCTCACTTTTCCTTACCGGAAAGGCAGGGACGGGTAAATCTACGTTCCTGCGCTACATCTGCAGCCACACGAAGAAGAAGCACGTGGTGCTGGCTCCAACGGGAATTGCCGCCATTAATGCCGGCGGAAGCACGCTCCACTCCTTTTTCAAACTGCCCTTCCATCCCCTGCTCCCCAACGACACCCGTTACGGCAGGCGGAATATCCGCGAGACGCTAAAATACAATGGCGAGAAGCGCAAGATACTCCGCGAACTGGAACTCATCATCATCGACGAGATTTCCATGGTACGCGCCGACATCATCGACTTTATCGACAAGGTGCTGCGCATCTATTGCCGCAACATGCGCGAGCCATTTGGCGGAAAGCAACTGCTGCTCGTGGGCGACATCTATCAGCTGGAACCCGTGGTCAGGGAAGAAGACCGCCAACTGCTGCGACCCTTCTACCCCAGTTCGTTCTTCTTCGATGCCAAGGTGTTCCACGAATTCCAGCTCGTCAGCATCGAGCTTCGCAAGGTGTATCGCCAGACCGATCCCACCTTCATCGGCATCCTCGACCACATCCGCACCAGCCACGTCTCAGCCCTCGACCTCCAGATGCTCAACACCCGTGTGAATGCCCAGCAAATTCCCCTCCCTTTTAGGGAGGGCCAGGGTGGGTCTCCCCTTGAAATCACCCTGAGCACCCGCCGCGACACCGTCGACCATATCAACGAGAACGAACTGGCTGCGCTTCCAGGAGAGCCCACCATGTTCGAGGGAGTCATTCAAGACGACTTCCCCGAGAGCAGCCTCCCCACCCCAAAAGAGCTATACGTCAAGCCCGGAGCCCATATCATCTTCATCAAGAACGACATGGACAAACGTTGGGTAAACGGCACGCTGGGCATCGTTGAAACCATAGACGAAGAACAGGGCATCATCTGGATAATCACCGAAGATGGACGGGAATACGAGGTCGAGCGCGACCGCTGGGCCAACGTCCGCTATACCTTCAACGAAGAAGAGCAGAAGATTGAGGAAGAAGAAATCGGCGTTTACATCCAGTTCCCCATCCGGCTGGCGTGGGCCATCACCGTCCACAAGAGCCAGGGACTGACATTCAACAACGTGAAGATAGATTTCACGGGCGGAGTGTTCGCCGGCGGCCAGACCTACGTGGCCCTTTCACGCTGTCGTTCGCTCGAAGGCATCACGCTCGGCCAACCCATTCGCCGTGAGGATGTCTTCGTCAAGCCCGAGGTCGTCAACTTTGCCCGCCACTACAACGACCACAATATCATCAACACCGCCCTGGCCGAAAGCCGTGCCGATAAGGAATACCACGATGCCGTCAGCGCCTTCGACCGTGGCGATATGGATGCTTTCCTCGACAGTTTCTTTCTGGCCATCCATAGCCGATACGATATCGAGAAACCTCAGGTGAAGCGGCTCATTCGCCGAAAATTGAACATCATCAACCGCCAGCGTAACGAGATAGAGCAACTGAAGGAAGAAATGCAACGACACGAGACCTTCCTCAAACGCCTTGCCGCAGAATACACGCTTTTAGGAAAAGAATGCGAGCGCGAGCACATGCGCGAAGCCGCCATCAACAACTACCGCAAGGCCCTTGAACTCTATCCCGATGCCCTGGAACCAAAAAAGAGGCTGAAGAAACTGAGCCCCAACACCTAATGATGCTCCGCCACCACGGCAAAGAACGTCAGGTCTTCCTTCCCGTTGTTCATCAGCGTATGTTCCTTGTCCATCGGGTTGTAGTGTACCTCACCCGGATTCACCACCTCTTCTTCGCCCTCATAGATATACGTTGCCTGTCCGCTGAGGATATACATGATCTCGCAGTTCAGTTCGTGGCGGTGGAGTCCGATGGAGCATCCCGGTTCCAGTTTGCCGTACATTATTTTACATTTCTCGTCGGCAAACTGCCGCATGATGAAACGTCCTTCGCCCCCTTTGAAGTTAGGCACGATGGTCTCCTCGATTTTACTGAAATCTATCTTCATAGCCTCTTTGCTGATTGTTTGCCACAAAGATACATCTTTTTTCCGAAACAATCCAATAATATCTCCATGAAAATGCAGAAAACCCAGATATTACGGCGAGCGGTATCCCCCAGCAGCGTTTTTAGGGGATATTTGAAATTTCCTGACATTTCCACCTCGACAAATCGAATAAAAGCAGCAAAAAAGACGGAGGTTTTCAGCGGATTTCATGGCTTTCAACTACAGAAAACCAGCCTCCGCTAATCAAATCATCAGCATTTAGACTTCAATTCCCCTTCATTTAAAGTCTGAATGACATGGAATTAAAGTCCGAATAAAGAGCAATTAGACTTCAATTGACCGTCAATTGAAGTCCAAAAGCCTATGATTTAAAGTGGTTCATCCGAGAAATGACGTGATGTGGAGCTGGTACATAAAGAAATAGCTGGAAAAATCTTATCTTTGTAGCGACCAAACTATAAATGATATGATTAGTTCCAGCTTTCTGTTATTTGCATTTGGTATCCGAGGATTCC
>JAFRPY010000012.1 GCA_017428925.1 Prevotella sp.
TAAGAAAAATAATCGACATATGCAAATTATAAACCACTGAAAAACAAGGTGTTATGTTAAATTATCAAAAGAATTCCAACCCTAGAACAAGTAACAAAAACAAACGAATTATGATGTGAATTTATAATGCGTTTGCTCTGAGTCTAAATTGAAAAGTAATTTAGTCTAAATTACATTTCTATTCAGTCTAAACCATGATACTATTTCGTCATTTTCATGACATCATCCATCGTGAAAGTACCTGAGAATACCATCACCGTCGCGCTGTCGGCCTCATCCGTCAACATGACGACCACCGACTGCCGTTTGCCTATCGTGTGGTAGATGTCCACCTTGCTGTCATCTTCCCTGATCTGCATCAGCACTTCATACTTGTCTCGCGCAAGGATTCCCTTGACGTCGTTCTTCAGTTTCGTGCGTGCCGTCTTGTCTTCGGAGCTGATAATCTGAATGCCAGTCAGTTTGCGGGCCAGGCTATTCATGTCAACGCCCGGTACCGAGGGCGCAGCTGCCTTGCCGGCCATTCCCAACATGTATTTGGAGATGTACACATACGTCACATTCTTCATGTCGGCATATTTCTCGAATGCCTTCACCTGGGCACTGACGGAGAGACTTGCCATTGCCACGACTGCACACAACAGGGTTCTTATGATTGTCTGTTTCATCTTATTTCAATCCATTTAATTGTTTGTTCAATGTATTCTCGGCCTTGTCGCTCAGGGCTTTTGCCTTTTCCAGATGCCCCATGCCCTTGTTCAGGTTGGCGGCCAGCAGGCTCAGGGCGCGCTCGGCCTCCTGTTGTGCCAGCACGGGGTCCTGATAGGTGTCCTGCTCGGCGTGGCCCACCCCCAGCCCCATTCCCGACGTACCGTCGCCTACCCGTAGCCTTTCCCGAGGGGAGGGGAGTTGATCTTCACGTTGCAGGTAGTGAAACCCCATACCGAAGACAAGGGCGATGCTGGCAGCCACGGCCGCATAACGCAGAATCCGCGACCCCCATCCCTTCGGGAGGGGCTGGGGGTGGGCTCCAGAATGGCGTTGGGGGTGGGCCTCCCACTCGTCAATCTTCGCCAAAAGCCGTTCTTCGAGTCCTTCGGGAATGGGAATGCGTTCCAAAGTTTCAAGATTCAGTTGACTTTGTCTTCTTTCTTCTCGCTCGTTCGTCAGTTCGTCCATGTCTTAGTGATTTTTTGGAATTGTTTTTTCAGTTTCTTTTTCGTTCGCATCACGATGATGCGGATGTTGCCTTGCGAGAGTCCGGTGTCGCGCTCTATCTCTTCGTATGAGCGGTCTTCCATCAGGTGCATCTGGATAATCTTCGCGTCACGTTCCGACAGTTGGCGGATGAGTCCTTCCATCTGCGCGGCCTCGTCCCGGGTGTCTATCTGACGGTCCAGACTTCGTTCGTCGGGCGGTGAGAGTTCTTCTTTTAGTTCAGCCGAGGCGTCAACGTGTTTCAATCGTCGCTGGTCAATAAACAGGTTTCGCATCATGGTCACGAGGTAAGCATCCTTCATCGCCTCATCGGGCAGGTCGTCGCGCTTCTGCCATAGCTTCAGATACATATCCTGAAGCAGGTCTTCGGCATCCTGCGCATTGCCCGTCAAGTGGTAAGCCACCCGGTAGAGTAGCCTGTGGTGAGGCATGAAACGTTGCTTGAACTCGCGTGCGTCCATTCAGCTATTTCTGTGGTTCATCCGTATATTCAATGACCACCTTTTTGTCGGTATTGGGATATTTCTCCTTCACGCGTTCGCCTACGACCCAGCTCATATTGTTGAACCATATATTGTGGGCTTTCATATATTCGGCAGCTTCCTTTGTCGAGTGAAGTTCTGGGTGCTCTTTGCCATTGATAACAATAAGGGCCTCGCCATTTCCATCATCAATGAGGACATCCTTCAAATCTACAACGACATTTTTGTTGTCATCGTTGTCGTCGGTAGTAACACGACTTCTTTCCAGAGCCTTCATCCAGATGTCTCTGTCGATCTTGGTGTCAATATACGATAGCGCCACTGTATTCCAAATGTCAAGGCGTAGCAGCAGGTCGCTGACCATCTTGCCGTCCACCTTGCCGTAGCATTGCATCTTGACAGTTGGATTCAGGATATCAGCAATCAATTGCTTAATCAGATGGGCAGAATCTCCTAAACTCTCAGAGCCGGCATTGCGGGTTGTCTCGAACAGCAGCTCGTGGTCCTTCAGGGCCTTGATGTCATTATTGATTTGAGCCAGTAACTCCTCGCTGGGATTCTGAATCTGCACCTGCTCGCTCTTTTTGAAGTGTTTCTTCAACTTGGCGATATCTTCAGCAGACAGGATAGAATCTTCTTTCTCAAATTCCTCAAGACTCTCTTTTGTCGTATTTTCATACTTGGCACCAGGCAGAGCCTTGTATTTCGCCATCAATTTCTCTGCAGTTTGACCGAACGCACTGCCCACGCAGAACAGCAATGCCAGTGCCAATAATAACTTTTTCATCTCTCTATGCTTTTTAGTTATTCACTTCGACTTTTCCCTTCATACCTTCTTGCATCATTTTGGCTAAATCGAACGTTCCGTTAATGACTACCAGGTGAGCCTCTTCATCCTCAACTATAAGGAAGGCGTTAGTGGAATGCTCGCCGTTCTTCGAGAGATAGATCTTTATGATTCCGCCATCTTCATCTTTCGTGTCGATCAGCGGTTCCCATTGCTCGCCTTTCAGCAAATTCAGGGCGGTTTTCGTGAATTTCCTGATATTGCCTTTCTCTTCGCACGAAAACAATTTCACGTCGTCTAACTGATGGAGGTATGTTCCTCCTAAATCATTGCCGCCGAGGTTGACGATGTCACCCACACGCAAGCATTCTCCCTGCTGGGCGGCGAGTTTTATCATGTCCTTGCCGACATGCACATATTCCACGCCCTTAATCTTTGCCATCTCCTCGAAATTCGTGCCCTGGGCATTGGCACTGGCTGCCGTGAGCAGCACAATGAGTGAAAGGATGATTCTTTTCATTGATGTTGGTTTCATAACTACTATTTCCTTTATACGTTTTACAATAAAATTTTCCCTGAAGAGACTCATCGGTGAGCCCCTTCTAATTGTACTAACGAGACTTTAATGTTTTTTGTTACAAATGAGCATAGGATATATCTTGATTTATGTAAATATTCCTCGAAATATTTGGTGATTTCAGTAATATTACCTATCTTTGTCCTTGATTACGTGTAGAATTAACGGGACAGATACTGTCTTAAAAACCAAATTTTGAAGCGTACAAATAGGACATTTTAACTTTATTTGTCCATTTTGAATCAAAATGCATAGGATATTGGTCCTGTTTCAATGCAAGATTGGAGCAGGGCTATATAAACTTTCAAGATAGAAGTGCAATTTCTTGTGAGCATAAATAGACCTCCTTCTCCGCAGGACTCAGACGTTCTCGGAGCGTAGCGACGAGGTTGTCTGAGTCCTGCGGAGAGGAAAAATCAATCAGCAATGCAAATA
>JAFRPY010000105.1 GCA_017428925.1 Prevotella sp.
CGTGCGCCGGTCGCCAGCAACAATAGCAAGCTATTGCCCTGCTGCCCCTCGACTTGCATGTGTTAAGCCTGTAGCTAGCGTTCATCCTGAGCCAGGATCAAACTCTCCGTTGTAAATTTGTTATTCGTTTACCCAAGCCTCTGCCACAAGGGCATCAGCAAGGGAGTGTTGTCTGTACTCAAGGACTGCTATCCAGATAATAGATAAGAATTTTCGGTTCGTATTAAAACTACCCAAGTGCTTGCCGAATCATCAGCGATGCTCGACTTGCACCTGCTTCTTGTACTACTACTTCTGTTATGTAAATCATTCAAAGATCACTGTTGTTTGCTCCCTTTTTGAGCGAAGCGAGTGCAAAGGTACGGCAAATTTTCTTTCCCCGCAAACTTTTTCACGATTATTTTTCAAAAAAGGCCAACTTTTTCTTGTTTCTTTACATTATTCATTGTTTTTCGCTGCTTTTCGGGTGGAAAATCGTGTTTTTGGTGTCTTTTTCCCACTCTTTCGCACGGTTGAAAGAGCTGGCTGTGAATGGGCGGATTGCGACGGGTTTGATGAGATTTTTTCGTTAAATATTACTTAAAAGGCGATTAATCGCAGATTATTTCGTAATTTTGCCCTTTGAAATGTTTCGCGACCAGCGCGGAACCTCATCGAACAAATACAGTCCTCAATTATATATATATAAGGTGTACTGGAAAAAGAACCGTTACGACAAGGAAATAACAATAAAACAAAAAAATACTGATTGCATGAAAAAGTTGATAGCTATAGCCTTTGCATTGGTACCGTGCCTCTGCATGGCTCAAGGAGACTGGGAGAAACCAGTGAAGCAGAATCAAGAAGCCAAGAAGGCTCTGTTTTCGAAGAATCCGGCCAACGAAGACCCGAAGTATCTGGAAGGCGCCGTGCCGACGGTTGACGGAAAGGTGGTGTTCACGCTCGACAAGGACGTTCCGGGCAAGGATGCGCAGCAGATCTACGACATCGTGTACAACGTGTTGGAGAAGATGACCACCGCCGAGAACCAGTTCAAGGAGAGCCAGGTGTCGCTGGTGAACAAGAAGGAACACGTCATTGCCGCCCGCTATCGTGAGTGGCTGGTGTTCAAGAACACGTTCCTCGCCCTTGACCGTACGGTGTTCAACTACACGATCATTGCGAACTGCAGCGACGGTCATCTGAACATGACGCTCTCACGCATCTACTATTCCTATGAGACGGAGCGCGACGACACCAACGGCATGGAGACCTCCGCCGACGAGTGGATCACCGATAAGTACGCCCTGAACAAGTCGAAGACGAAGCTGAGCAAGTACTCGGGTAAGTTCCGCCGCAAGACCATCGACCGCAAGGACGAAATCTTTAAGATCGTCAGCGACGCGCTGGAGCAGTAAGAGCAGACCCTCCCCCAACCCCTCCCGTGATGGGAGGGGGGACGCGCACCAGCGTTGTGAACAACAACGAACACGCAACGAACACCCAGCGACGCCCCGAAGGGGCAACAGCTAACAGCCCAGGGCATCGCCCTGGGTGATATGTCGCAAGCGGACCTCCGCCCTGTAGGGGCAAAAGCGAACGATGGCAGCCTGGTGCTTTTGCACTTTCAGCGCGATAATTCCCACGCCCCCATAAAAACCCAGGGCGATGCCCTGGGCTATTGGCTTAAGCCCTTTCAGGGCGAGCGGAACAACGAACACCCAGCGTGGTCCCCTCCCTTACGGGAGGGGTTAGGGGTAGGTCTCCACAGTCAAACATACAAAACACTATGAGTAACGAAGAGAATACGAACATTCCGCGTCGGCGTACCGACCGCATCACCCCACAGGGGAAGCACACGCGTCTGCGTAACATCCTCAACATCATCTTCATGTTGGGGGCCGTGATTGGTCTGATCATCTATTTCTACTCCGACAAGACCATCGGTGCGTATATCATCCTTGCTGCCATTGGCGTGAAACTAGTGGAATGCAGCATCCGACTCATCAACTGACCGTCGGGTGCAAACGAAGAAAGAGAACAACAACGAGATGAGTATCAGAATAGCCTCTTTAGGCTTGTTAATGCTTTTTGCCTCGGTTTCGTATGGCCAGATCAACGAAATCGACGAGTCGGGTAATATCACCACCCGGGACACCCCAGGCAGGCGTTCCGGCGACTCCACGGGCGCCCAGGCGGAAGGCAACAAGGAGATTCCAAAAGGCATGAAGACGTGGACGGTCGACGAACAGTTTGGCGACCGCACCGCCGTTGCCCCCGACACCCTGCCCTACATGTACATGAACACCGTGTTCACGGAAGGTCTGCGCGGTGAGTACAACACCACTGGCAACAAGGGAGCGCCCCGCATCAACAGAATCTTCATCGACCGCCCCACCGACGGCCACTTCCTCTTCACGCAGCCCTACGACTACTTCCTCACACAGCCGGGCGACTTCCATTTCACCAACACCCTCTCGCCGTTCACCAACCTGAGCTACAACAAGTGTGGCGACCGCACCAACGGCGACGATCACTTCACCGCGAAGTTTGGCGTGAACGCGGGCAGGCGGCTCGGCTTCGGCTTTAACTTCAACTACATCTACGGCCGCGGCTACTACGATTCGCAGAGCACTGCCCACTTCAACTACACAATGTACGGCAGCTACCTCGGCGACCGCTACGAAGCCCACCTGCTCATGTCGACCAATCACCAGAAGGTCACGGAGAACGGTGGTATCACCAACGACGACTACATCGTACATCCCGAACGCTTCAACGAGTCGTTCCAGAGTTCCGAGATACCCATCGTGCTGCAGGAGAACTGGAACCGCAACGACAACCAGCATGTGTTCCTCACCCACCGCTTCAACCTCGGATTCAATCGAAAGGTCCCCATGACCGCCGAGGAGATAGAGGCGAAGAAGTTCGCGATGGCGTCGCAAAAGGAGGAAGCCGAGCGCAAGGAGCGTGAGAAGAAGGAGAAGCAAGCCATGGAAGAAGGCCGCATTCTCGACGAGGACGAACTGAAGCCCGAGCCCACCTTCGCCGGTCGTCCCGACGATGCGAAAGTGGCAGGCGTGGAGCCCGAGAAGAGCGACTCCCTCGACATGGGCGGGCGCATCGCCGTGAACGGTAAGGCCGCCGCCGATAGTCTGCTGGCTGCCGAGAGCAAGGAGAAGGCCGACACGTCGTGGCTGAAGAACGAATACGTACCCGTCACCAGCTTCATCCACACCCTGAAGCTCGACAACTACCGCCGCATCTATCAGGCCTACGACACGCCGAACAACTTCTATGCCTCCACCTACTATCCCGATGCGTGGCTCATGGCCGGCGACTCCATCTACGACAAGACGAAGCTCTTGAACATCAAGAACACCGTAGCCATCTCCATGCTCGAAGGGTTCAACAAGTGGGCGAAGGCCGGCGTGAAAGTCTTCGCCTCCAGCGACCTCCGCCAGTTCTCCCTACCCGACTCGCTCGGTGCGCCGACGAGCTACAAGGAACACTCGCTGAGCGTCGGCGGACAGCTCAGCAAGACGCAGGGCCACACGCTGCACTACCGTGCGAAGGCCGAGACGTGGCTCATCGGCGAAGATGCCGGTCAGCTGAAGATCGATGCGTCCGTCGACCTGAACTTCCGTCTGTTCCGCGACACCGTCACCCTTGCCGCCCGTGGATTCTTCTACCGCCTGAACCCCACGTTCTACTATCGTCACTACCACTCGAAGCACCTCTGGTGGGACAACGACGATTTGGACAAGATCATCCACAGCCGCATCGAAGGACTCTTCAGCTATCAGAAGACGCGCACCACGCTGCGCGTTGCCGTCGACGAAATCAAGAACTACACCTATTTCGGACAGAGCTACTCCATCACCGAGTCGTTCCTCCGTGAGGGCAACACCATCGGCGTCAGACAGTGTTCCGACGCCATCAGCCTCCTCACCGCCTCGCTGTCGCAGCAGTTCACCCTCGGCCCCCTGAACTGGGAGACCGTGCTCACCTATCAGAAGGCGACGAAGAGCGATGTGCTGCCCGTTCCCGATCTGAACGTCTACACCAATCTCTTCATGCGCTTCAAGATTGCCCGCGTGCTCAGCGTCGACCTCGGTGCCGATGCCCGCTACTTCACGAAATATGCCGCCCCCGACTACAGCCCTGCCCTCGGACAGTTCTGCGTGCAGGAAGGCGAAGCAAAGCAGGAAGTTGGCAACTACCCCATCGTGAACGTCTATGCCAACCTCCACCTGAAGCACACCCGTTTCTTCGTGATGATGACCCACGTGAATGCCGGCAGCGGCAGTCGTGACTATTTCCTCACGCCCCACTACCCCACCAACGGCCGTGTGCTGCGACTGGGCGTCAGCTGGAATTTCTTTAATTAAAGAGAAGAGCGCTTTACATAAAACTCCCGCCGATTGGCGGGAGTATTTTTTTGCCTCATGCGATAGGCTCATTATAAAACTGTGATACTGTGATACTGTGATGCAAGCAGTCTATCGGCATTTTTTAAAACTGTGATCTGTGATTCGTGATACATATTTTCGATACACCCACTGACAGATCATATGATCACATTTGCCGCGCTCGTTGCTCAACCCCTGCCTTTGGCGCACACGACGGGCATCGTCAGTAGTGAACACGTCGGGCAACAACTCCAGCAGGTTGCGAGGGCCGGGCTTCGTTCGGGTCTCGGTTTCCATGTTTGCCTTCGCGATGTCTTCGCCGAAGAACTCCATCTTGCACCAGAGGTCGTACTCGAGCGACCAGCGAATGAAGTCGTCGATGGCTTTCTCCCACTTGCAGCCGTTCGCCACGTAGAGCACACAGGCCTTCAGCCAGGCAATCACACAGGCGCGGTGCGAGAGGTTCCAGTACACCTCATTCTGACTCAGGCGGGCAAACTCCGCACACTCCTTCTGCAGCTTGCGCGCCAGCGCGTCGGCCTGCTTGCAGACGATGAGCCCGCGGGCCTTCGTGAGGTTCTCGATGTAGGGTCGCAGGGCCTCGTCGAAGGCCAGGTCGTACTGTCCGTAGACGGGCTGCTCGGCACCGATCTCCATCTCGGGGATGGTGCAGAAGTTGATGCGCGAGATAGGACCGTCGGTGAGCACCTTGTTGAAGAAGCGGCGCCCCTTCAGGATGGTGGTGCAGGCGTTCCAGTTGAAGCGGCACACAGGCCGGGCCGTCACGCTCTGAATGCCCACGCGCGTCTGACCGTATTCTGCCCCGGGGTCGAAGGCCAGGCACATCAGCTGGAAGTGCTGCTTGCCCGTCTGACCCTTCAGCTGCTCGAAGAGGTCCAGCTCGTTCAGCTTCACGTAGACGAAGTGCCCCTCCGCCTCGTCCATGCGCGTCACCAGCGCCGGCTTCGTCATATCGGGGTCTATGATCTGGATGACCAGCCCCTCCGGTCGCACCATGCGGTCCTTGTTCGCACCCTTCCGCTGACAGTCCTTCTTCCACTCCGCCTCACGCTGGGCATTCTCGTCGTCGCGCCGCTTGATGTCGGCCATGATGCGACGGATGGGCTCGTCGATGCAACCCTTGCCGGCACCCGTCGAAGCCATCAGGCAGTTCATCAGCGTCGCCTCGTGCTCCACGTTGTCGGTGTATGGGAACCGCACACCGCAGAGGTGCGTCGCCAAGGGAGGAAACAAGGCATGCGCCAGCGTGGGCTTGTAGACGTCGGGTGTCTTCGAGGTGAGCAGCTGGATGAGCTTCGGAAGGCGCTTGGGCATAACTGGAGCCCCCCCGTCGTCCCCCGAGGGGGACACGATACCATCGGAGGCTGTTGCGTGCCCGTCTTCTGAGTCATATCCGTAGAGGCGTCGGCTCTGCGTGAACAGGTTCTCCTGATACTTCAGCAGTCGCTGGCTCGGGTTGGTATAGTTCTGATAGAAGTCGCTCACCAGCTGCTGGATGTTCTGGTCGCGCCAATGATCGGGCATCAACTCGGCCAGGATGCCATTCGTCTCCTCACGCGTCAGCAGCTGCGTAGCACCGCTCAGGAACATCTTTACGCTTGTATGCCTGCCGCCCTCGTCCAGGAAGTCGCGCTCCAGCAACCCCTTCTCCTTCATCACACCTTGGGCGATAAACCGCGTGCGGTCAGTAACAGACCCACCCCCCTGCCCCTCCCGTGAAGGGAGGGGAGTAGATAGCTTTTCTGCGGATGCTTCCTGCATCGTATTTTTCACTTTTCGTTTTTCACTTTTCACTTCTCCCAGCTCAAAGAGCTGAGGAGAGAGATAAAGCAGTTCGCTCTCCGTCGTGGTGAAGAACACGCGGGTGATGTCCTTCGCACCCTTGTCGAACTCCACGCCGAGCAGGTTGGCGGCCCAGCGCAGGTTCTCCTCCTGCGATAGCTCCGGACGGCGACGGAACACCAGGTGGTAGCCCACGCCGCGCGCACTCAGCTCCAGCATCAGCAGGCCCAGCTCGTCCTTCATCGAGAGGATGCGCTCACGAACCGCCTGCAGCTCGCCCTGCGGGATGTGGTCGATGTCCATGCCTACGGTGGTGCTCATCCGCGTGGAACCCTTCAGCGTGCCGTCGTCGTTGGGCAGGCACGAGTAGTTCATCTGTACGAGGTTTTGCTTCGCCTTCACGTCGCCCTTGTGCACGGCCTTCAAGACCTCCTGCTGCCTTGCCGAACCACGCAGGCTGCTGTATTCGGCTTCGGTGAGGACGGGGCGCATCATCTTCGCCCCATCCTTGTAGTATATGATATGTACACTCATAATGCCAATAGTTTAAAAAGATTATTCATTCAACTTTCGGAAGTTCTTACTTCATGATGGTTTAGGTCGCTGCGCTCAAAATTATAAAAAAATCTATTTCAAAAATTATAAGAAAATCTATTTCATAAATTATTCAATGCTACAAGTTCTTAAAATTTTATATACAATTTTTTTTAGATTTTGAGGCCATGGGCCGACCAATTATAAATTATTAATTATCAATTATCAATTGCCTCAATACCTTTGAGGCTACTGCACTTGCCTGGCGCACCAGCTGCCCGGGCAGCTCATCCAGCTGTTCCGAGGGCAGCGAGAACACGAAGTAGAACTTCCCGTTCTGGCCCAGCGACAGCGAGCAGTTGTCGTCGCGGAAGAGCGCCTGGTTGCGCGTGCGCTTCGGCCGTTCGGTGATGTACACGTTGCCGTCGCGCATGATCTGCACCTTGCAGTTGCCCACGAAGGGCTCCATCTCCACGTCCTCGCAGCACTCGAAGTCTGCGAAGCGCAGTCCGTTTTCACTCTCGCCGAAGGTCATCATGCCGTCCAGCGTCATATCACTCTCGTTTGTTCTGTTAATTACATTTGTCTTCATATTTCTATGTTGTTTGCGAGAAGAAGGTTGGAATCTTTGGCCATTTACTCGAGAACATCCTCCTCACTTCAACTCAGGTTGTTAAATGTTTTGGGGTCGCTTCGCTCAAAATTTATCAAAAATTTAATTCAAAATCTTTCAAAATTAATTAATGAAAATTCATGTTCAATTCATGGAAATTCATGTTTAAAGACTTCTGTGGAATCTGTGTCATCCGTGGGCAAATAATTTTGTTAGATTTTGGAATAGATTTTTGAATGATTTTGAGGCCGATAGGCCGACCCTTTGTTCGGGCAGACGACCTCCCCCAGCTCCTTCTTGTTCGGGCAGACACGGGGGTCTGCCCCTACCGCAGGCTGCCCCCACCGCTGGGCGCGACTCCCCTCCCTTCAGGGAGGGGCTGGGGGAAGGCTTTTCTCCCTTCCCCTTTAGGGGAGGGTTGGGGAGAGGCTACTCGCCACGATGTCCTGGTAGAATGCTCCGTTCGACTCGTGCGTCTGGAAGCGGAGGGCTGCCACCACCAGCTTGCCCGGGGTGAACTTGCACAGCGCCAGGTTGCCGTACATCGCACAGAGGTACTCGTCCTCGTAGTCGCCGCCCAGCTCTTTCAGGCGGATGTAGCACTTGGCCAGTTGGCCGTTCTCTGTCTTCTTCGACTGCACATACATGGGTTCGCCCTGTGCAATCACTTTCAAAATTTTTGTCTGCATGTTTGAATTAAAAGTTTAAAGTTTCTAGGTTCTAGTTCTTTCTCCGCTTCGCTACGTAATCGAACCAACGGGCCGCTTTCGTAATGAAATGGAGAAAGAAAGCGCCCCTGCGGGTCGAGCGTCTAGTCTCAGAGGAATTGGGATTTCAATTTTCAATTTTCCATTTTCCATTTTCAATTAATGTAGATACTTCCGTGCTCCTGCTCGAACAGTTGTCTGATCTCCTCGATGGTCTTCACCTCCACCTGCTGTCCCTGCTCCTCGGCCGTGATTTCCGCCTCGCGCACCTCCAGCAGGAACATCTGGTACTCGCGACGCTTCACCTTGCCCTCCGAAGCGCCGGCCTGCCTCGAAGGAAAATTCATCTCCCAGTCGCTACACACGTTGTGCGCCTTCGTCAAGCACAGGTGTTTCAGGCACTTCCGATACCTCAGCTTTCCCGTCAGCTCCTTGTGCATGCACGACGCGCAGCACTTCTTCACGCTCATACCGTATTCGTTTTCCGAATACATCGTCAAAATTTTCTTTCTCTTTGTCATATCTTACATAAATTTAATGTTTTGATGATTGCTATTGCATCTCAAATGCACTGCAAAGATACTGCGGTTTTCAGATGGGTAAAAAGGAATGATTTTACCCAAAAGTTAAATCTTTATTTTCACCACCTCAAAGCCTGAATTGCCCTACTATTTGCCTGATTTTCACCAACAGCGCATATTTCTCAATTCCGGCTCCCAGATACCTTCTGTAAGGACTCTCCGCGACGTCTGGCTCCAGCAACGCATCGAACTTGCGATCGCTGTAAGGCTCGTAGACACCTTTCTCGCGCTGCACACCAATCATGCTCACCACATTATATTTGTTGAATGTGCGGCAGAGCCGTGCCTTGGGACTGGGCTTCATCAGCTCAAACAACTCATCGCAGGCCAGAAGCTGCTCCCACAGCGCATCGGCCGACTGCCGGAAATCCTTGGTCACGAATGCCTTTACACGCGCTACGTATGCACGTACCTCCTTTTTTATTTCCTCCTCGCTGACACCTTTTTCATGTTCTTCAACATACAGTCTCCCCTCTCGCGCAGCCGCCAACAGCTTCTCCACGTCAAAGTCCTCAGGGCTGACTTGCCTGAAGTTTTTCTTCATAACCTCGAGTTTTGTGAGAAGGCGGAGGTGCTGCAGCTTTCTCCCTAGGGGACTCTCACGCAACTCGGAGTTTAATCATGTACGTACGAGGGATTTTCCCTTGCACGGCAGCACAGACTTGCGGTCACGCTGCGAGTACAAAGGTAAGATCAATATACCAAATAAAAAGAGACACGGACTTCTTTCGAAGCCCGTGTCCAACCGTTCCAACGTATTTGCGCTGTTTTATCCAACCATTCCAACGGAATGTCCAACTAAATCAATTTCTCAACATTATTCTGCCTCAGTTTTTGCCCGCTCTATGTCGTGTTTTAGCACCACAAGACTGGCAAATAGTCCCTTATAAGCAATTTCATATACGCGTTCAGCCTTAGCTGCCCCAATCACCTTTGCCATACCTTTTGCCCACATATCTTTCAATGTCACTTCCTGCTTCATCTTACCCTTTTTCCAAAGACTACGCTCACCAGAGACAGACCTTGCCAGCTTGCGTTTATAATCCTTGAACTTTTCTGGATTATCATCAGGGAAAAGCATCGGAAACCACTCCACCATCTGCTCCACAAATGTGGTATCACCAAAAGAAGATTTAGTAATGCCTGCCTCCTTTACAGCCTTCATTACATAATACCACTCATTCTTAACCGATGGATTAATTCGCACCTGCTGCGGATGCCCATACATAATTGTGGCATCGCCCATGTCGATAGCTGCGGCAATAGTGTCACGAAGTTTTAATAGCCAGGCATTTGAGTCAAAAAGGCGCTCGTTGAAAATGATGTTTCTCAATGGTTCATCCTCTGCTGGTGCATCGTTCGTTTGTTTACCAGAAGGCGTACCAAAATGGATTTCACCACCATCATTATAGAAGAAGTTGATTGTGGTTCCAACAAAAGACTTCTGTCGTTCAAGTACTCGCGTAAGAAGCTCGTCGATACATTCAGTCAAACAATACCAAGAAAAGAAAGCGTCAAGGTCGCTGCGTTCAATATTATCGCTATAAGCAACGCATAACAACCGTATGAATTTATCTTCATCAAACTGCCGTTGCGTACTGTCAAAACAACGATTCCAGAAAACAAAGAACTCTTCTTGCTTGTAAGCTTGCAAGATAGCATCGCGTTTATTCCTGAGAAACGAAATAAGTGCATCAACATCATTGGCAGACACGTTCAACCGCATTTCTCTCCAAAAGGATTCTGTTATTTTCCGCCACGAAGATCCACTTAGAAACTTCATCCGTTCCTGTTGAAAGAAAGCTTTATAATTGTCTTCCTGTATAGTTGGCAATGTGTTTTGGGACTCGCTTATCGTTATCATATTAACTCTTGCTTCTCTTTGTGCTTTTTTTCAAAATCTTGTTTTAATCTATAAAGTTCAGATGAGTGATCAGCAATTTCTTTCCGGTAGTTCTTGTAGTATGTCAATATCTTACGGAACTTCTCGTTTTCTGTCAGTTCCTCAATATGGTTAAACTCGTTCCTATAAATAATTGGCAGGAGTTCCTCTCGCTCCTCATCAGATAAATCCGCCATCGCATCTCTCCATTCTTGAGTGTATCCTAAATCTTCAAAGAAAAAACGGAACAAGAGGAAGGTCTCTGGCATCAGAAGTAGTTCCATATACTCTTCTTCATTTCGTCCAAAAGCCTTCTCAAAAAAAGACACTCCACGTCCAATCTTGCCCTTTGTAGCATTCAGAATAGCTTGCACAGCACGGATATATTTTCTGTTCCAGTATTTTCCTATATAATCGCGGTCGTGACTGTGCTCTCCACGTATGGGGTGATACTTCATTGGGAATGAATAGATGCTCACATTCATCTTCTCACACATATCCACGTTGATTTTCAATCTATGATATAAGTCAACAGGTTTATCGTTGAAGTTGTAAAGCAAATAGTTTGAGAAGTCTCTCATGCCATGCTTCTCACTCATTTGAATCGCTTTTCTGTATTTCGGTTCTGTCTTCACATCGTCAAAGGCCACACGAAGTGGACGAACAGGAATCTGCTCCAGCAAAGTAACTATCTCTTCTGTGAACAATCGTGCATCGACCCCCTGATTAAAGTCAACGTAACGCAAACACCCTTTAAGGCGCTTATATTTAGCATCGAAATAAGGTGCAAAGTCTTTATAGGTGGCTATCAGCACTTCTCGGCGACAGGTATCGGGATGAAGCAGGTGGTACTTTTCCCGTAGAGCCAGTATCTCAGTACGCATCTTCTCGCTGAGCCCCTTATAATTGTTGATCTCCTGAAGGAGTTTATAACACTTACGGACGTAGGCCCTGTTGTTGATTCCCAAACGGAGATTACGGATAGCAATAAAGTATTGGTTGGGCTCTATGAATTTTGCACCTTTCGTAAAACCACACGACTTAATGTCCTCTATGATTTCTTTCAACTTTTCGGATGCCAACACGTTATTGTCCATCAGGAGAAGATTCTGCTGTTCACCATATAGCCGCCTTATACGTTCGATACGTTCACGTAGTGGAATATACTCCTGATAGCGTGGTTCCAATGTCCAAACCGCGCAGAATGCACACTTTCGGATGCAGCCGCGAGTAGTGTAACTGTAATAAGACCCTCCATCTGGGTACTCATAGTCTATTTCGTCAAGAATAGAATAGTCAAGAGGCAACTCGTCTATTACATATGGGTTATCCTCGTCAATATCCTTGTACGGAGTGTGGAGCGTACCACAATGTGGTTTGATGCCTGTCGCCTCTTCTATCTCCTTTGGCTGAATGGATGCAAGCACACCACCCACCATCAGGTTCTTCTGGTCTTTCACCATCATCTTGGCAAACTCGATGGTTTCAATGGTGATGTCCCAATAGAAAGTGAATAACGTAGTAACGCCCACCCAATCCCAACGAGGATGTTTCTTGTACTCCCCGCTATGATAGAATTTCTTGAAATGTTCTATCCAAGGATAAATAAAGATGGCATCTTCCGAATCGTCTATTCCAATGTTCTCCAAGTCGGACTTACGCCGATATCGAATATATGTAGCAATACGGTTAAAGCGTAGCTTCCAGTCGATAGAGTCGTCAACTTTTGAGAGTTGTGTTACACACTCCTCTGTAATCTGTCGGATAACAAACTCCTTGAGGTCTCCTTTGTAGAAGACCACATCGTCGCCTCGCAATCTGAAATAGGTGGCCAGTTTCATCAGGCCGATGGGAGGGAATTTGTTCTTGTAGTTAGGCTCTAAAAGTAAAACCCTCCGGTTCATTTCGTCAGTTCCTTCTCAATCTTTTTAATCAGCCCTTCACGCATATCTTCGTCTGCTATTGCGTTATAGATTGCGTTATAAACTGCATTGATGACATTTTTTTCTTTCACCCCGAATTTTTTATAAAGCACATTATCTGTTCGCAATTTGGGTTGCTGCTCATCAACAGAATGATCGGTTGCGACTATTGGGGGTTGAATATCATATTCTTCAGGAGTAAAGGGGGTTGATGAAGTCTCTGATTTTTGAGAGGGCATAGAATCAAAGACGGGAAATAATGGTGAGTCATTCTTCTGAAGTTCATCCATCTTCTTTTTCAGCTTTTCCTGTTCTTTCTGCCTGTTTCTTTTAAAATCCTCAAATTTTTTATCGGTATCCTGTATTTCTTTTTCTGATACAAATGAACCCGTTTTACGCTTTTGTTCAATATCTTGGATTCCCTTATCTGCCTTCGCAATCTTATTCATCGCGCTTCTTGTATCAGAAGCATCTTTACATAATTCCTTTAAGACCAGAAAATCTTTTTTTACAATATGTTCAAATTCTGTACGCTCTTTATTCTCCTTAAGATAGTCACGCCTTGCATTAGGCAGTAAATTCTTTCCAACAACATGCAATTCTCCAAAGAAATATAGGGCAAAGCGCTTATCGCCTTCTGCCGTGTAAAAGATCTTACATGTTTCAGCATTGCCCAACTGGATATTTTTACAGCGGAGTCTTATACCGTAGGCTGGGTTGTAGGATTGAATAACACCTTTTAATTCTGAAACAGAATACCACCCCCAATACATGATATTTCCATTATCGTCTTCGTGGCTAAAGAATTTGATGTTGCTTATATCGTAATCGCCATCTTTGTTATTGACGATCTTTGTCGTGTATTTCTTATATATTTGTTCTTCTCCATATTCATCACCTACAAATACGTTGTAAACATCTAATTCAAGATTATGGTTCTTGGCATAGTCTTTTATTATCGAGGAAAAGCGCAGGAAAGACGTTGGGTAATCAACAGGAGCAACCATAGAAAGGTAATTCTTTACATCTTCAACATTCAATAGTTCATCTTTAGTAACACCTTCTAAGATTACCTTAAAATAATGACTATCTATCGACTCAGATTCTTCAACTATGCAATCGGTACATAAATCGATAACCTCTCCAGCTTCATGATTGTCGGAGTCGTCATCAATGATTTGGTTCATCTTGGCAGCATCCCAGATGATTGTTGTTTTGTATTTTTCCCCTTTAGCTGTTGTCTCAAACTTTATTGTATTACAATAACCGATACCACCGATTCTTCCTATTCCACGGAATCCTTTGCGACGTCCTCTTTCTTTTGAGGATTCACCAATATTCAATAGTAAATCTTTGTCTTCATATTTTACGCCCGTGGCAGTATCTTCAATAATTATTTTCCTTTCATTACGGAATATTCTGACATGCACAGAATAATAGTCATCTTCTTCAAGATGTTGTTCTTTTGCCATATCAATTTGGTCGGCAGCATTCTGAATGTACTCACGATAAATGCTTTGCCAATCTGCATACATACTGCTTGTTAAAGAATCAATTGCAAATTTGCCTATTCTTGCCATGTTTTTGATTAGTCGTTATAATATTTGTAAATGGGTAGTGGGAAATTAATATGAAGCATTGAGCGGAATACCGGGTTCTGAATGATGTATTCACCTTGCTTCATTCGGGTTAGCATCGTCTTATAAACGCTTGGCACAAAACGAAAGTCCTCACGGGTAATCTCAATCGCATTGGTACGGCCAAAAGCCTGGGTGGCACAATTACCCTTTACTCGACGGTGTATGTCGCTCACAAACTGTTCTGCTCCAAATAGGACAATTCCGAGTGAACGCCCACGCTCTGTAATGTCGAGCAACTGGTGGAGAATAGGTGACGACTTAGGCACATCATTAGAAGCATACTTGTTCAACTCATCTATAAAGATAACGATGCGGTCAGGAATATCTTCATCTGGACGCTTTGATGCCCCAAGTTTCAGATTATAAACTGCTCGCATCACATCGCCAAATACAAAGCCCTGAGATTCTTCGTCAAGTTTGGCTACGTCTATCACCATCACGTCATTTTTATTGATATTGGCAATCTCGTCTCGTAGCCGCACGCCATCACCTAACTGGTTTGTGAACATCTGGCGACACTTCTGGAAACTCTTATTGAATAGACGGTAGAACTTACGCCAACTCATTACCGAGATTTCTTTGGAAGCATTCTTCTTGTCTGCCTGAGTGTAACTATGTACTACGTTTTGGAAATCTTCCCAAGTCTCAACGCCATTAAAACTGCCGCTATTTGCCATGATGAAATTCACAATGCTTTCAATGGTTTCATTAGGGTCATCAACATTGGCGAAAAGAAGGTCAAGACATTCTTTGTCTTCGTCTGTCTCAAACAGATATTTGAACTGTGCTGCCGTTTTGTTGACCAGCCGCTCTTTCAGTACGCTCTCTTTCTCATAGGTATATGTCGTATACTCTTTTGCGTAGGGATAGAAGTACTTCACCTGTTCAAAGGGTTTCATTTCCATTTCTAGCAAATCATAGACGGGCTTTATCAGGTCGAGCTCCTTCTTCCGTTCGTTCTTTTGGTCAACCCGTAACAGGTCAGTGCCTTTCACATTCATCATGATAAATGCCACCGACTCATTACCCTTCATGGCATAGTCTTGTATGGCCTTCATCAGAAACATAGCGTATGAAGTCTTTGAAGCCAAACCAGAAATACCTGAAATGTTCAGATGAGCACCTTCGGGTCCTATTAGGAAATGGGAGTTGAAGTATACGGGCAACGTTTTCTTATTCTCGCCATCGTACATGTCAATATAACCGGCAGGCAATGGGTTCTTCACGTCCTTCAACCCCAAAGCCTCCATAATCTGTTCTTCGTCCGCCAAATGAACTTTCTTACCCTCTTGAACAGGAATATAAATGCCCTTGTCATTGCCGACCACCTTACACTTCACATAGTTCATACCAATACGCTCGGTATATGTTTTCGCATCGACATCACCAAAGTCACTGGAAATGTAGCCTGCCAAGGCACTGGGCGAATCGGTCATATGGGAAATCTCCTCCACAACTCCAAATGTTTTCGAATCTTCGCCGTTGGCATCTTTTATATGGTCAACCACTACAACATCAAAAGGCTTCAACTTCAAGTCCTTCCGTGTCCAAAAAGTAAACTCCTCAATAGTAGAGGGTTGTTTCTCGGTTGCTATTATTCGTCCTATTGTTTCCATATTTGTCAAAACAAATTGATAAATTGAATGTCACTCCTAAAACGGCTTTTACAATAACTTTCAGCCATGTAAACAGGGTACAGATGGTTTGCCCAGCGTGCATCGTTCCCATAGCACACAGGATTGCGCTCGTTGATAATATTGGCAGTAATTGTATCTATCTCGTCGGTCATCAAGCCGTTGTCATTTTCACTTCCTGTCATCAGCATCTTTTCTATTTTCAACACACCTGAATAAGGGGTTGTAGTAAACTCTCTTTTGCGGATTCGTACGTACCAAATAGCGAAATTAACATTTCCCCATTCTGAACCAGGACTCCACAAGAAGGCAGGCGTACGATGGAAGAGAGGGAGGCTTGCTATCGCTGCGGCACTACTTTGGCCCTTGTTGTCTTTCATCAGATTGGGGTTGAATCGTTTCGATACACCTACTACATGGCGGTAGTTGTTTCGGATACGCGCCAACTCCTTATAATCACCTGACTTCATTGGCTTATACTGAATTGAACCATCTTTTATCAAATAACTTTCATGAGTCAGCAGGTGCTTACTCATCATTCGGGCGACAATGCGTTTCTCGCAATCCACCATTTCGTCCTGAATCTTTGCTACGCCCTTATTCTCCAATGTTTCGCGTCCTTCAAGTTTAGTCAGATACCACAGCACCTTACCGATCTCTATGCCAGACTTTTTCAACAAGGGCTGTTCGTTCAACTTGTTTCGGAGGTTGCCGAAGAACACGCTGTTGTCAATACCTTCGCCGTTAGCAACAACTGGAAGACAAACTACGGGATAGGCTTCTTCGTCGATGTGATGGAAAGAATGGAATGTATAATCATTGTGCATCTCTCGACCACAACATGCTACAGACACCTGACCACTGATCACAGGAAACACTTTCTTGTCGTACTGAATATCATCGACCTTATAAACCTTTCGCGAGCCGTCAAGAAAGAATTTAAAGAGTGGAGGTCCCTGACGGCATAATTCCGCTCTGGCGGTCATATCGCGCATCTTGGGATCATGAACACTCTCAGCATACTCCTTCATGTTAATGTAGTGCTCTTCAGCAGGGTCGTACTCTATGTTGGGGCCCGACGTATCATCATAACAATACTTGAACGATGCAAAGCGTTTGCCCTGCGTTTCATCGGCGATATAGTCAAGTATCTTACCCATTTTTTTAATTTGTATTTTCTAACTTGCAAAGGTACAAATTATTTTCGATATGCCACAACTGAGATTAAAAAAAATGCATATATTTTGAAAAGTCTCTTCCATCCCCTTCTTACACACCTCATTTCACTCCTCCCCCTTTTTATTTTTCATACTTTCTTCAAACATTCTTAGATGTGATGGGTACTCATCTGGCACAAGTATCTTTAAATACTGAAGATAGTTCTTGTAATCTATGATGGCATTCTGGCATCCAAACTCTATATATCCTAAGATATGATCAGCATAGTTAAAGTCCAATTTATTGATATCTTTATCATTTACGAACATGGCTCTATAAAGGGCAGCAGCCTTGCGCTCGTTGTCCTCATTCTGCATTTCCATCAGTTGCCCGATGCAGTCAACTAAACGATCTAAATGTTCCTCGTTCATAACACTACTTTTCGAAAGAATCTTTTCAATCCTTTAAACACGCCAGTGGAATAACCTTCACTCCATCGGATCGCGTATATGCCATTTGGCCACCAGTGAGTATAACCATCAGGTCGGGTTCTCGCAAAGGAACCTGCTTTTCATTCTTATTGTATTCTCGAATCAGCCGTCTCAGTTCTATCAGATGTGATGCACCACCCTCAATTTCACGACTCCCAAGTTTACATTCAATAAGTGCATAACGGCCATCGCCAAGATGAAGTACGAGGTCTGATTCCAGACCATATCTGTCTCTGTAATACGAGATATGCGAGTCGAAATCAAGCGTGTATGCTTTCAGGTCGCGAACGCACATTTGTTCAAAGATGAAGCCGAAAGTTTTTAATTGAGATTCAAGTGCATCGGCATTCACCCCCATTGCAGCGATTGCAATAGATGGGTCAGTGAAACAGCGCTTGGGCATACTACGGATGGCTGTCTTGCTTCGAATGGCAGGGCACCAGGCATCAATATCCTGAATCACAAATAGTTTCTCCAAGGCTCCTACATAATCATCAAAGGTATTCATTGAGATACTGATATCTCCAGATGCGGTCACATCGGCAAGAATGCTGGTTTTCTTCACGACAGTACTGATGTTACGGGCATAAGAGCGCAATATCTGTTTTGCTATTTTGGGATTACGCTGTTTCTTATCAATAGCAGAAATATCATTTTCACAGACGCTGTTTACATAATCCTTGGCTATCATCATACTTGCTTCAATGGGTAATTGAAGTGTTGCAGGCCAACCGCCACGACAAGCCACCTTAATGAGTGCAGGGATATCCAGCTTACTGATCGCGCCATTTATGTCATAATCTGGATTGGCAAACAATTCACTGAGAGAAACCTCGCCAGTGGAATCCAGCGACTCCCACAAACTCATAGGATACATCTTCATTCGTGAGATACGCCCCGTACCAGTATGATATATCTTATCTTTATCAACCGTATTGCTACCCGTCAGAATATACTGCCCTGGAGCCCCGCCAGCCTTGTCAACAGCAGTTCGGACTGCATCCCACAGCATTGGAGCGTCTTGCCATTCATCAATTAACCGGGGGGACTCTCCTTTCAATAACAATGAAGGCATCGTAATGGCTGTTGCGAGATATTCCTCCCGATTATCTGGGTCCTGTAACTTGAGGACGCTTTTAGCATGCTGTTCTGCAGTTGTTGTCTTTCCTGTCCATTTCGGACCTTCGATGAGAACGGCTCCAAATGCCCCCAGTCGTTTTCTCAGCATCTCATCTGCTACTCTTGATAAATACTCCATATTTAAACTATTTGCATGCAAAGATAATACTTTTTCCCAAAACCACCAAATTATTTGGTATTTTTGCGGCATTCGCTTGGTAACTTTGCGGCGTTTCACTTGGTAACTTTGCGGCATTTCACTTGGTAACTTTGCGGTGAAAGTGTCATCCAAACAGTTCCTTTATATTTCTCTCATGTGTAGCCAGAGATGCTGCGCAGCCCCTTTTACGCCCGAAAGGCCTTACACGCCGCAGGCTTTACCCGTGCACAGCACCTTTCACGCCCGAAGGGCCTTAAACGCCGCAGGCTTTACACCTTAGTTACACTGCTTGCATCACAGTATCACAGTATCACAGTTATATAGGGAGGGGGGTATAAAGGGGAAAATAGAGCTTACTATTTATATATAATAGTAAATATATTTACTTACATTTTTTGACGTTTCCGAGGCATCCGCACAAAAATATGCCTCATAATATAACTGTGATACTGTGATTTGTGATGCAGCAATGAATTATATGGTCTTTGAAAGAGGTGGCGAAAATCGCCTGAACCCCCTTTGAACACTATATTTTCACTATTGTCAGTTGTAACTGTCTGATATACAATCATATAGCCGCGCCGACGAAAAGTTTTTTAAAAGTTTTCTGCTTATAATTTGTAAGTTTCAATATTTTTTCGTATCTTTGTACTCGCAATCAGGATACAAGTGCAACGACGTTTTTGCTTCCCAAATGACCGGTCAGGATGCCGAATCCGCCCGCGCCTCGCTCCGAATTGCGCCAGCTGGCTAATCATAACCTATAACCTATTACCTAAAACCTTTAAACTAAGAAAAAACCTATGGCAATCAAGTACAAACTTTATCAAGACAACCGCGCTGAGTCGAAGAACCGCGGCAAGTGGTATGCTCGCGCCATCTACCCGAAGACCCCGAAGAACACCAAGGATCTCGCACAGATGATCCAGGACAACGTCTCCGTGAAGCGTGCCGACGTCATCGCCGTGCTCGACGAGCTCGTGAACGTCATGAAGCTCTGGCTCCAGGAGTCGTACCGCGTCAGCCTCGACGGCCTCGGCTCGTTCAAGATCGGCCTGAAGACCAAGCCTGCCGACACCGCGAAGGACTTC
>JAFRPY010000067.1 GCA_017428925.1 Prevotella sp.
CCAAGGGCTTAAAGGGCTTAAAGGGGAGTGAAAGGGGAGAAAAGGGACGAATGCTTTGTGCAACCAGAGGGGTGAGAGGCAGGACTATTGTCCCTTTTATGCCCTTTCACTCCCCTTTATGCCCTTTATACCTTCGACTTGCGAAAGTTGTATTATTCCACTTATTGCTCAACGACTTTGATAGCCTTGTCGCCTGGCTTGAAGAGCAAGCCCGTGCACTTCTGGGCATCAGCCTTGTATGCCTTCAGCTCTATCTTGTTCCAGTCTATCTGATCCGTGCGCTGTGCAAGAGGAACATGAGGTATCAAACTGCCGTCGCGCACCAAGATGATAGCGGGAATCTTGCCGGCACGGATGGTCTGGTAACCACCCTCATAGACTTCACCGCTCTGATAGTCTATCCACTTGCCTTTGGGCAGGTAGACTGTCCGCTCATTGCCAGACTCTAACAAAGGTGCCACGAGCATTTGCGAACCAAACATATACTCATCCTCCACAAGCCAGGCTCCCTGGTCTTGAGGGAACTCAACGAGCAGGGCACGCACCATTGGCAGGCCGCGCTCCGAGCAATCCTTCGCCTGGGCATACACATAAGGCATGAGCTTATACTTCATCTCGGCACAATCACGGAACGCATCTGTAAACGATTCGGAGATGAGCCAAGGTTCCGTTGGGGGTGCGCCGTGAGCACGGGTGTGGCTCGACAGGAATCCGAAGGGTAGCCAACGACGATAGATGTCTTCTGGCGAAGCTGTCACAAAGCCGCCCATGTCGTGGCTCCAGAACGAGAAACCGCTGAGTCCGAAGGATAGACCGCCACGCAAATCGCCCAACAAACCGATGTTCGTCGTCGCGGCATCACCACCCCAGTGCAGGGCATAGCGCTGAGAACCTGCCCACGCAGAACGTGCCCAGATGATTCCCTCGCCAGGATGATTGCGCTCCACGACCTCCCAGAGTGCTTTGTTGTAGCGCAAGGGATAGAGGTTGTGCTCATAGAGTCCACCCTTACCGCTGTGGTAGAAGCCATTATAGGGGGCTGCCTCGCCAAAATCGCACTTGATGGTAGACACACCCTGCTTCATGAGACCTTCTATCTTCGACTGATACCAGTTGACGGTCTCGGGATTAGAGAAGTCGAGAATGGCATCCTCCACTGGCATACCACCCGTAGCATTCACCACATGCATGCCCCGCTCGATAATCTCCGGGAAGAAACGATTCTTGGGTGTGAAGTAAGGCAACTGCCACAAGCAGGTATGGAATCCATCCTTTGAGAGTTGCTTCAACATGCCGACAGGGTCCTTGAAGCGGTCCTTGGCAAATTCGTAGTCGCATTGCCAATCGACACCAAACCAACCAGTATCGAAGTGGATGACGTCGGAAGGTATCCGGTGGGCACGAAGCTGACGGGCAATCTCCAAGCCTTCCTCCTGCGAGAAGTAGGTGATACGGCTCATCCACGTGCCAAAGCTCCAAAGGGGAAGCATCGGCGACTTGCCGGTGATGTCGGTATACTCGTTCAGTATATCCTTTGGCTCACCAAAGAAGACGAAGAAATCGACCATTTCATCGGCCATAAACAAGCGGTCGGCACCAATATAGGAAGCTCCGAAGTCGCAGGTGACAGGCGCGGAGGTATGCATGAAGATGCCATAACCACGATTCGAGAAGAAGAAGGGCACGGGCTTGTATTGGCCATCGGTCTCTGGTCCTTGTGGGTCGGTGACAGAGAGATGCACTTTCTGCCCCACCTTATTTAAAGAGGTGAACGACTCGCCACAGCCATAGATGCGCTCACCGGGTGCCAACGACAACACGGGGTTCACGCTACGCGAGTTGTCAGAGCCGCGCTTAATGAAAGAGAACGGCAGCAACTTCACTTGCGTGGAGTCGTTGTCAACGATATGGCGCGTCTGCGTCAACACCCTACCCTTCGCATCCTTGATGACGATGCGCCAGGGATACTTCTGGATTTCGATGGTGCCATAGGCTGAACTATAGGAAATGGCGTTGGCCGTTTGACTGCTCTTCCATGCTGTGCCTTTCGTACGAGCCTTGAAGCGGTCGCAGAACATCACATCGTCGGCATCGGTGTCTTTCGGTTGCACGGGGGTGGTCAGCATGCGGATTCGTGCCGTGCGAGGTGTGATGAACTCAATGCTCAGCTTCAGTTCCGGATCATTTACATAAGCGGCATCGGGGAAGTCGAGCATCTGCATGCGGACGGGCCAGTAGCCATTCAGATTAAAGGCCTGACGAGGCGACAGCCTGTAGCGTTTCCACTGCAATAATCCCTCACCCTTTGCCGCATCGAAAGCCACCAGCGAATCGGCAAGGAAATAGGTGTTCGACAAATCACTAAAGTCTGTCGACACGTCCTTTTGCATGCACTGCAGGTACTGTACACCCGCATTGGTCTGAATCTGGGCATTCATCGCCATAGTACCACAGAGAGCACAGACGGAAAGCATCGTGAAAAGTCTCTTCTTCATATCTTATATTGTTTATTGATCCTCTTTTTAAGGCTTAAAAGGGACGAATACCTTGTGCAACCAGAGGGGCGAGAGGCAGGACTATTGTCCCTTTTCTCCCCTTTCACTCCCCTTTATGCCCTTTTCTCCCCTTTTCACCCCTCGGACCACCTCATCATCATTGCCAGCACAAAGTTAAAAAAAAGAATCGGCTTATTCAAGAATAAAGTGAAAATCAAAATCACTTTAACCAACATTAACTTCGCTCTACCGCTTGTTTTAATCACATCGACCAATAAGCCACATCTTCCTAATCCTCCTCCCTTTGGTTTTGGGAAGGATATAGATACAAGGACCTCGGAGAGGTCACACTATGGTCGCTCGGCTTTGCCGCTTTCGTAGCGAAGCGGAGAAAGAACCGCAGGTTTTGACCTGCTGAATAAAGGACTCTGATATATGCCCTCGTCCCCAAAGGGGACACACAGCAACCTGGAATGCCAATTCGTCTGCTTGATGATGTGCGACCCCCTTGGGGTCGACATTCTTTCGTGACATCTGTTATCCGCAGGTCAGACCTGCGGTTATGCACATGTGACCTCTCCGAGGTCTTTGTGCCATCTGCGATATTATTCCTTTTTTTATATAAGATGTGAAACTAGTTGCGGAAAAATCATTAACTTTGCACTTGAATATGAAAAAAATAGGATTACTGCCTCGCATTGCTATCGCTATCGTGATGGGTATCGTGATAGGAAACGTGCTGCCGGAAGGATGGGTGCGCGTGTTTGTGACGTTCAACTATGTGTTCAGCCAGTTCTTGGGCTTCCTGATCCCACTCATCATTATCGGACTGGTGACACCGGCCATTGCCGACATCGGGCGTTCGGCGGGCCGTCTGTTGCTGCTGACGGTGGGATTGGCCTACGCCGACACCATCTTGGCAGGACTGCTGGCATTCGGTACAGGTACGATGCTCTTCCCCCAGCTGATAGACACCGAGGCATCGCTGGCGGTAGAAAAGGCAGAGACGCTACTGCCCTACTTCAAACTAGAGATTCCCGCCATACTCGACGTAATGGCGGCGCTGGTGAGCTCCTTCGTGATTGGCATTGGCATCGCCTATACCGATGCGCACTCATTGAAAAAAGGGTTCTCGGAGTTCCGGACCATCATCGAGAAGACCATCCAGGTGGCCATCATCCCACTACTGCCGCTCTATATCTTCGGCATCTTCCTCAGCATGACTTTTACTGGCGAAGCATATCATATCCTGGTGGTGTTCGCCAAAATCATCTGCATCATCTTCGTGCTGCATATCTTCATCATTGCGTATGAGTTCCTGATTGCCGGCGTTTTTTCAAGGAAAAATCCCCTGCGTCTGGTCATGAATATGATGCCGGCCTATCTCACGGCATTAGGCACCTCATCGAGTGCCGCCACTATACCTGTGACCCTGCGACAGGCAAAGAAAAACGGCGTGAGCGATGAAATCGCGAGCTTCTGCATTCCTCTCTGCGCCACCATCCACCTTTCTGGCTCAATGATGAAGATCACTTGTTGCGCACTTACCGTATGTTTCATCAGCGGCTTGCCTCACGATCTGCCGCTTTTCCTCCATTTCATCATGATTCTTGGTGTCTGTATGGTGGCAGCTCCCGGTGTGCCAGGCGGAGCGGTGATGGCTGCACTCGGACCCTTGGCAGGCATACTGGGGTTCAGCCCGGAAGCACAGGCCCTAATCATCGCCCTCTACATCGCAATGGATTCCTTCGGCACCGCCTGCAACGTCACTGGCGACGGAGCCCTTGCCATCATTATTGATCGCCTACACAAGAGCTCCAAGGATGAGATTAACCCTCATTAACACACTGAAAGCGCTTGTTTTTGCATGTGTTACTCAAAAAGCAACTATATTTGGGCACAGCTTAATCCCAGAAGAGTTGCACCAACTGCACCAGATGCACCGGGAATTAGTGAATAGGTTATAGGTAACAGGTTAAAGGTTATGATTTTTCTTGACTTCTCAACGCTCAACACTATGCTCCCTCCCTATGGGGAGGGCTGGGGTGGGGCTCCCGTTTTTGGTCATAACTCAATCCTTTACGACCCAAAACTCAATGCTTTACTACTAAAAACCCATAGCTTTGCAAACTCTAACCTTATGCCACACCCATACACCATAGGGAAGGAGCCAAGTTCAAAAAGTTCTGGTTGTGACTTTGTCACGTTCAAAAGCTTCTTGCTTTGGCCTTTGTGCTTTTCACTTTTCGCTTTTCATTCTGCGCCACAGGCGCAGCTGGTGCAGCTGGTGCAACAGGTGCAACTCTTCTAGGTTACATAGTATCCTAATATAATGGGCAATTCTGACATTTGTGCAGAATTGCCCATTTTCAGAGAGTTAATGGAGGTTAATATGTTTACAAACGTCCTCAGTCCATATCTTCATCGATATAGACATCCGTCCACCACTGCCAGAGGATGACCAGCCATCCTATGCCCAGCAAGACGCCGAAGGCTGTTACTGACTCTTGTGGACTGGGCAGATTGCCCCAGTTGATGATTCCCCATGCTACAGCCCCGAGGAGTGTCAACACGATGGCCACTCCTGGCCACACAGCTGCATGTATCAGATGGGTTTTATGATCACGATATTTGTGCATGGTTTATACTATTGTCGACTAGTATATTTCTTGCCGTCACGAATCATGATTCCGCGATGTCCCGTCGAAGAAACTTTTATTCCGTCGATGCTATATAAAGGGTGTTGGCCGCTGTTTTTATCAACAATGCCATCAATGCCTGAGGGAACGTAGGCTCTGATTTCCTTGAAATCCTTCCACCAGGGTGCAGCACGATAAGCATCCACTGCGACTTCCGGCACATAGAGTATCGCCTGCGGTGCTGCCTCCTGACCCATCGTAGTTGGCGGCACAGGGCTTTCACAAACAGCACTTTCCAAATGTGTACATCCCTGCAGGGCAGACTGTTCGATGGTCAGCAGGCTGGCGGGCAGCGTGATGGTTTTCAGTTGTTCGTTGTAGGCAAAGGCACCTTTCTCTATGGCGGTCACACGGGAAGGAAGCACGATATTCTCGAACTTGCACCCAGAGAAAGCCTCGTCGTCAATGGTCTCCAGCGCTGACGGCCATGTCAGCGTGCTCAGACTTGTCGAAGAGAAAGCCCTGCTCTCTATCTTTTTGATGTGGTCAGGCAAGGTCAATGATTCCAGATTCATACAAAGTGAGACAAAGTCAATTCGTATTTCATCAACATCAGCCAGAATGGTTAGCTGTTTCAGATTGAGACAGCCTGCACAAATGCTGTGGCTCATCTCCTTCACACTGGCTGGAATAGTTAGTTCCTCAAGACCAGAGTTGCTGAAAATGGCTGAACTCATCTCCTTCAGCCCTTCGGGCAGTTCAACCTGGCGCAGTGATGTGCAGCAGGCGAAGGCAAAATAATCAATCGTTTCTACGGTCTTTGGAATCTCCACATGTTTCAGATTACCCATGTTGTAAAAGGCATAGTGGCCAATGACCCGCAACTGTTTCGGCAGTGTGATGTTTTCTACAGGGTTATCTTTTCCCGTGTAGCCGAAAGCAATATTGGGAAGGGAGTCGCCAGGGAAAGACACTTCGCTGATGTCAACACCATGCACATGGCCGTTGGCACAATAGGCTTTGAGCGCACTCATGTCATCGGCATTCATTCGTCCACTCACCACTACCGAGTCGGCATCGTCGCCTGCTTCGGCCAGCATGGCTGCCAGCTTGCCGCTTTCTTCAAGGCTAAACACCTTCACTACATCGTCGGCCGCGACCTTTATTGAAGGCATAAGGGTCAACACTGCCATCATACTGAGTAGAATTTTTGTCCTTTTCATTGTGATTTTGCTTTTTGTTTGACATTTTGTGAATCGCGATTACTGGTTGCAAAGGTAAAGTAAAAATGAATGGAAGCAATTAAAGAAAACTGCACAAAAACTGCACATGGGAAATTTGTGCAGTTTTTGTGCAGTTCAGTCAAAGGCCTATGTCGATGAAATGGGAGATATTAGAAATTTTTGATGAACTCGTCGAAGTCTTTAGCGGAACCTTTTTCGTGGAAGATTTTCTTGTATAGTCGATTTCGGTTCATAGAAATGGCCGTGTCGGTGATATTCAACATGGCAGCAATTTGTGAAGGTTTCAAGTTCAGTTTCACAAGATAGCATATTTGCCTCTCGGTGATATTAAGCGGTGTAAGTGCCATGAGGCGAGTGGTGAAGTTGTCATAGACTTTGTCAATCCATTCTGCAAGTGAGTCCCATTCTTCATCGCGGAGATGGAATTTCTGCTTGCCAGCATTGATCATGATGCGTTGATAGATTAATGACCCATGGAATTCGCGAAACAAATGCTCTTTGCGTTCGTTGGTGGCTTCAATGTTAGCATTCTCTGCTCTAAGCTGCTCGGCATCAAGTTCCAACCTTTCAACAGTTAACAGGTCGTTCTGCTTTCGTGCCTCCTTGAGCTGTTGTTCCAATTGATTGATACGCTGATTGTTTTCCTCTATCTGTTGCCGGCTTTGACGATGTTTGCGTTCTTCTTCCTGCCGCAACAAACGTTCATGGGCTACTTCGGCTTCTTTTGTAGCTTTCTTGAGTTTCCATTGCTTCCAAATGATATAAGCAACGAAAAGAACTATGACGAAAAGTAAAACGATAAAGACAAAAGCACCATGTTTCTTCGTTTCCGATTTATTTAGTTGAGCCTGCAATGCATCTATCTTATGTTGAGCATCTGTTTGCAGTGTTGCTGCTACTTGTGACTGAACTTTTATGGAATCTTCAATTTCAACATTCTTCTTCGCAAAGGCTAAAGATTGGTTGGTATTTCCTCTCTTTTCTTCCAATTCAGCAAGTAAATGCAGCAACTCTGATTTTTTCTCAAGTGTTAATCCACTTAATGCTTTCTGAAAATAAAAGATTGCAGAATCTACATGGTTTTGATAATAATGCCAATAGCCCCATCCAACATCATTCATGGTGTCGCGAGGCATCATAGTGGCAGCCTTATCATATTCCTCTATCTGCATGTAGATGTCGGCCAAATTTTGATTAATAAATGGAACAATATCACCTTCCTGAGGAAGTCCTTCTGATAGAGTTCTAGCTTTTTCATAGTAGTAAATGACACTGTCTACTTGATCAAGGTAAGTATATACTAATCCCATCCGATGAGCAGAATTTGCCATTCTTAGCGTATCTTTAGTAATATAAGCAAGTTCGTAACTCTGACGATAATAAGGTATCATCTCTTTGTATACACTCTGATCCAAATAGATATCACCTTCTTTTTTACAGATGATTCCTTGCAACCATAGCTCGTTTGCGAATTCAGCTTCCTCTTCGGCCTTCATCAGTGATTCTAGGGCAAACGGATAGTCTCCACTTATATGATAAATATCAGCAAGAAAGGCGAGGGTCTTCGCATGTTTTTCCTTCGAACCTCGACCATAATAGTTCTCCAGACTGTCAACAAGAAGCAGATCGTCAACGGATGACTGACCACGTAAGAACTTCGATTCAAGTTGTAGAAGCTGGTGGTAGCGGCGGGTAGATAAGTTCTCATGATCTTTCGCTTTATTGTAAGCACTGAGCAGACTATCCGCCTCATCGTAGTGACCCCAGCGCATAGCGGAGTCGGCCTCGACGAGTAGCCGTGGATAGCTGGGCTCTCTCAGGCAGGAGCCAAACAGTAGGCTGCCGAGGAGTAGCAGGGGGAAGAGGTAAGGTAATTTACAATTAGACAATTTTCATTTATTATTTTATCAGAAACTGATGAATCCGTTGTTGCGACGTGTGGACAAATGCTTTGACTCCTTGGCCTGTCGGCTTCAGTGTTCTAAATCCGTTTACAGGGAGTCGGAGTCGTTTTGTTCATTTTGTTGTTTTTGATTCCCTTATTCTATGCGCAAAGATAGCGATTCTTTCTGATATTCACAAAATATTGTGAAGAATATTTCAATGGTTTCCTCTTATTGCACGTCCTACCCAGTTCTTTTCCTACTAAAAGAGCACCGCAGGCTGAAAACCTGCGGCGCTCTTATGAATCATAATGATGTGACTTGCGATTAATCAGCCAACTTTGCCTTGATGAACTCGCGGTTCAGGCGGGCGATGTTGGCGATGGACTCGTTCTTCGGGCAGACAGCCTCGCAGGCGCGGGTGTTGGTGCAGTTACCGAAGCCGAGCTCTTCCATGCGCATGACCATAGCCTTGGCACGACGTGCAGCCTCGGGACGTCCCTGCGGCAGCAGAGCGAGCTGGGACACCTTCGAAGAGACGAAGAGCATGGCGGAGCCATTCTTACATGCTGCTACGCAGGCACCGCAACCAATGCAGGTGGCGCAGTCCATAGCCTCATCGGCGTTCTCCTTCGGGATGAGGATGGCGTTGGCATCCTGAGCCTGTCCGGTACGGATGCTGGTATAACCGCCAGCCTGGATGATCTTATCGAAAGCACCGCGGTCGACCATGCAGTCCTTGATGACGGGGAATGCAGCCGAACGCCAGGGCTCCACAGTGATGACGTCGCCATCGTTGAAGCGGCGCATGTAGAGCTGACAGGTGGTAGCACCGCGCTCGGTCTTTCCGTGCGGTGTGCCGTTGATGTAGAGCGAGCACATACCGCAGATTCCCTCGCGGCAGTCGTGGTCGAATACGAACGGCTCCTTACCCTCGTTGATGAGCTCTTCGTTAAGGATGTCGAGCATCTCGAGGAATGAGGTGTCGTCAGGAATATTCTTCATCTCGCGGGACTCAAAATGTCCTTTCTCCGTAGGACCATTCTGCTTCCAGTACTTAATAGTAAATGAAATATTCTTAGCCATGATCTTTAGTTCTTATAGTTACGTGTTTGTACCTTGATTGCCTCATACTCGAGCGGCTCCTTGATGAGCTCGGGGGCCTTGGTGTCGTCGCCCTGATACTCCCAGCAGCCTACATAGAAGAAGTGCTCATCGTCGCGCTTGGCTTCGCCTTCCTCAGTCTGGTGCTCCTCGCGGAAGTGTCCGCCGCAGCTCTCCTCACGATGCAGGGCATCGTAAGCCACAAGCTGACCCATGAGGATGAAGTCGCGCAGGTGGATGGCCTTGTCGAGTTCGACGTTCACGCCTTCCTTCGTGCCGGGCACGAACAGGTTGGTGTCGAACTCCTTCTTGAGCTCGCGCATCAGCTTCAGGCCCTCTTCCAGACCTTCCTTCGTACGACCCATGCCGACGTGCTCCCACATGATGTGGCCGAGCTCCTTGTGGATGGAGTCGACGGAACGCTTGCCCTGGATGCCCATGAGACGGTCGATTTCCTTCTCGACGCCCTTCTCGGCCTCAGCAAACTCAGGCAGATCGGTAGAGATCTTGCCCCAGATGCTCTGGTCGGCGAGGTAGTTCTGAATGGTGTAGGGCAGCACGAAGTAACCGTCGGCCAGACCCTGCATCAGAGCCGAAGCACCGAGGCGGTTGGCGCCGTGGTCGGAGAAGTTGCACTCGCCGATAGCGAACAGGCCGGGGATGGTGGTCTGCAGCTCGTAGTCGACCCAGATACCACCCATGGTGTAGTGGATGGCGGGGAAGATCATCATGGGCTTGTAGTACTTCACGCCGTTGATTTCCTTGGCGAGCTCGCCGGGGAAAACGTCGGTGATTTCCTCGTACATCTCGAAGAGGTTGCCGTAGCGCTGCATGATCTCGTCGAGGCCGAGGCGGTTGATGGACTCAGAGAAGTCGAGGAACACAGCCAGACCGGTGTTGTTCACGCCGAAGCCGTGGTCGCAACGCTCCTTGGCAGCACGCGAAGCCACGTCGCGGGGCACGAGGTTACCGAATGCGGGATAGCGACGCTCCAGATAGTAGTCGCGGTCTTCCTCAGGAATGTCCCAACCCTGAATCTCGCCACGCTGCAGCTTCTTGGCATCCTCGAGCTTCTTCGGCACCCAGATGCGGCCGTCGTTACGCAGCGACTCCGACATCAGCGTGAGCTTCGACTGCTTGTCGCCATGCACGGGGATGCAGGTGGGGTGAATCTGCACGTAAGAGGGGTTAGCCATATAGGCACCCTTACGATAGCACTGGATGGCAGCGGTGCAGTTGCAGCCCATAGCGTTGGTCGAGAGGAAGTAGGTGTTGCCATAACCGCCGGTGGCGATGACCACAGCGTTGGCCGAGAAGCGATGCAGCTTGCCGGTGGTGAGGTCCTTGGCGATGATACCGCGGGCACGACCGTCGACGATGACGACATCTTCCATCTCGTAGCGGGTGTAGAGTTTCACCTTGCCGAGCTCTACCTGACGCGAGAGCGACGAGTAGGCACCGAGCAGCAGCTGCTGACCGGTCTGACCCTTGGCATAGAACGTACGGCTGACCTGAGCGCCACCGAACGAACGGTTGGCGAGCATGCCACCATATTCACGAGCGAAGGGAACGCCCTGAGCCACGCACTGGTCGATGATGTTGTTCGACACCTCTGCCAGACGATAGACGTTGGCCTCACGAGCACGATAGTCACCACCCTTCACGGTGTCGTAGAACAGACGATAGACCGAGTCACCATCGTTCTGATAGCACTTAGCAGCGTTGATACCACCCTGAGCGGCGATGGAGTGAGCGCGACGAGGCGAGTCCTGAATGCACAGGTTGATGACGTTGAAGCCCATCTCACCGAGCGATGCTGCTGCCGATGCACCTGCCAAACCGGTACCGACAACGATGACATCGAGTTTCAGCTTATTCTTCGGGTTTACAAGACGCTGATGAGCTTTATATTCTTTCCACTTTTCGGCAACTGGCCCTTGTGGAATTTTTGAATCTAATACTTTAGCCATAATCTTAATTAACGATTAACGGATTTACGATTGACGATTGAAAATTAAGCACCACAGCAAGCGGCATCGCAGCAAAGACTGGGAGCAATACCGAAGGCGAATGCCAACACTACCACGAGGAAGCCAAGCATGAGCAGTGTGGTGTAGATGAGGCCGATGCACTTCCAGCGCTTTTCCCAAATCTTACCATTCCAGCCCAGCGTATGCAATGCTGACCAGAAGCCATGAGAGAGGTGGAACCAGATGGCTGCGAGCCAAATCACATAGAGCACAACGTAGATGGGGTTGGAGAACGTCTCAACAATCCAGCCAAAACCGTCGCCGGGAGCATGTGCCAGACCTTCAGTGCCTAACAGTTCGGCAAACATCATGTTGTACCAGAAGTTGAAGAGGTGCAGCAACAGACCGAGCAGGATGATAATACCCAGCACGAGCATGTTCTGAGAGGCCCATTCAACCTTTGCGGGCTTATCGGTGACAGCGTAGCGCTCGGCGCCACGTGCACGACGATTCTGAGCCGTAAGGATGAATGCATAGACAATGTGAATCACTGCGAGCGCTGCCAAGCCGAGCGTTGCCGCTACAGCATACCAGTTGGCTCCGAGCAATTCACAGATCGTGTTGTAGGCCTCTCCTGAGAAGAGTGCCACGACGTTCATACAGCAGTGGAACGTCAGGAACAGGATGAGTGCTATGCCGGTGACCGACATGACCACTTTCCTACCAATTGATGAATTGATTAACCACATAAATGATTGATGTTTTTGATGTTTTGAAAATATTGATTATTGTTGATTGCTTAGATGCTTCCAGGGTATCAACCCACACATAATATTCCTGGGCGTAACCTCTTTTAGGTATGCCCAAAAGACTTTGTGACTGCAAAAATAATATTTTTTAGTGATAATTCAAACAAAAACTGATAAAAATTCCATTTAAATTTGTATTTTTGCACTGAAAATTACCGAATCACTACAAATAACAGTGCCTACAAGGCTCAACAACGTATGAAAGAAATCAAGAAAATCGTACTCACAGGAGGACCGTGTGCAGGAAAGACCACCGCACTCGTGAAGATCGTAGACTACTTCTCGAACTATGGCTACAAGGTGTTCACCATTCCCGAAGTACCCACTCTTTACAGCCAAGCAGGCTGGAATTTCCTCACTCCCAACCGCAAACTCTATTATGAGGGCGAGCGTGCCATTCTGGAGACTCAGCTGGCACTGGAGGATATGTTCATGCGCATGGCCGAAGTATGCACCAAGCCCACGCTCATTGTCTGCGACCGTGGCACGATGGACATCTCAGCTTACATGACTCCTGAGATGTGGGAGGACATCACAGCAAAGGCCGGCACCGACACCAATCAGCTGCGGGCACGCTACGACGCCGTGCTACACCTCGTGTCGGCCGCCGATGGTGCAGAGAAATACTACACCACCGCTACGAACGCCACACGCTATGAGCAGATGAACGAGGAGGGTTTGCGCATCGCCCGCGAACTGGATAAAAAGGTGGTGAACGCTTGGACGGGCCATCCACACCTGCGAGTCATCAACAACAACGATGACTTCCAAGCCAAACTGAACCGTGTGCTGAAGGAGATTGCCAACGTGCTCGGACTGCCCCAGCCCATCGAGGAAGAGCGCAAGTACATCGTCGAGGTGACGGGCGACATTCCCGAAGCCTCCGAGAGCCTCATCACGCAGACCTACCTCGTGGCCGAGCCGGGCGTGGAGATGCGTCTGCGCCGTCGCGACTGGAAGGGAAAATTCGTCAACATCCTCACAACGAAGAAGAAGATTTCGGAAACAGAACAGCTGGAGACCGAACGGCAGGTGGACAACAACCTCTATGAATCGCTCGTGAAGCAGGCCGACCCCTACCGCCAAACCATTGTAAAACGCCGCAAGAGCTTCATCTGGAAAGGACAGTACTTCGAGTTGGACAGCTACGAGAAGCCCGTCTCGAACCTGATGATTCTCGAGACAAAGGGCATCAAGTGCCACGAGGACGTGAAGTTCCCGCCATTCCTGCGCGTCGTGGAGGACATCACCGGCCGCAAGGAGTACTACAATTATAATATTGCTCTGCGTTGAGAGATGAAGACGCCCATCCTGACGCAGTATAAACTGGACCCACAGGTTATAGCCTTCAGCTCTACGCGGCACGGAGGCTATAGCATGGGAAGCTATGGCGAATTCAACATTAACCACTATTGTGGCGACGATGAAGATGCGATTGCCCGAAATCGCGAAGCCCTATGCCAGCTGTTAGGCATCGACGACAATCGTTTGTTGATGCCTCATCAGGTTCATCGGGCCGACGTGGCATGCATCGATGCCTCATTTTTCACTCTCACCTCTGCTGAACGGAAGGCGAAATTGGAAGGTATTGATGCCGTGATGACCAACCTACAAGGCGTTTGTATCGGTGTTTCAACAGCCGATTGCATCCCTATCCTACTTTTCGACCAGCAGAAACAAGTTGTGGCGGCTGTGCATGCTGGGTGGCGAGGCACGGTGCAGCGCATCGCCGAGAAGGCTGTGGCGGCCATGACGGCCTGCTATGGCTCTCAGCCCTCCGACGTCGTGGCACAGATAGGGCCGGGCATTAGCTTAAAGAGTTTTGAGGTTGGACAGGAAGTTTATGATGCCTTTGCTGCCGAAGGGTTCTGCATGGAGGAGATTTCCCGCCTGATGCCTTCAAGCCAAGGCATTGAAAACGAAGAGAAATGGCACATCGACTTGCCTGCGTGCAACCGCCTGCAATTGTTGGAAGCGGGACTTCAAAACGAACAGATTCACACGCTTCCCGTCTGTACCTATGAGCAACACGCCGACTATTTCTCTGCCCGTCGACTGGGCATCCACTCTGGTCGCATCTTCACAGGTATCATGCTGAAAGAAGAATAGACAAGCACATTATTTAAAAACTTGGCAATTATATTTTTTTTTGACCTTAAATATCGATGATATATGTAGGGACGCGACGTGTCGCGTTCTGGAAGGGAAATGCTAATTCCAGTAACGCGGCACGCCGCGTCCCTACATTCTCAGGGTCAAATTCTACATAGTTTCCCCTAACTTTTTTCATTCAGCACTGGCTAAGCCTTCTAGACGCAGCAGAAAACGCTTGCGGTCGAGGCCACTGCTGTAGCCGCCGATGGTTCCATTGCTGGCAATAACACGATGGCAAGGCACGATGATGGCCAGCGGATTGCGCCCATTGGCATTGCCGATGGCGCGCAGGGCGGTGGGATGACCTGCACGACGGGCCTCCTCAGCATAGCTAATGGTCTGTCCGTAAGGAATGGTGAGCATCGCCTCCCACGCACTTTTCTGGAACAATGTTCCAGACATCGACAGTTGAAGCTGAAACTCACGTCGCTCATGCGCAAAATATTCCTGTAATTGTCGGCATGCCTCATTGAGTAACTGGCCGTCGACATCGTTCGTGATACTTGTCGGAACAAGATCACGGAGCCAACTACACTGGCACAAACGACCCGACTCGGCACCTAAGAGAAGGTAGCCACAGGGCGTTTCGAAAAGGGTTGTACTGGTTGCGAAATACTTGTTCATACTGCAAAAGTAAATAATTTATGAAAATGATGTGCCTTTTTGGCAAAGTTTTTTGTACTTTTGACGATTGTCGAAATCACTTTCGTTTGGAAATGAAAAAGAAATTCGAGTTTTCTTTTTGCATTTCGCTCACTTATTCGTAATTTTGGCTTCACCGAATTTACTTTCGTTCGGAAAAGCAAAAGCAAAAAAATCTTTTTTTCCTTTGCATTTCGCTCACTTATTCGTAATTTTGCAGGGAAATATGCACTATAGAGAATGATGACATTGAAATACGACGTGATTGTGATTGGCGGCGGACATGCTGGCTGTGAGGCTGCAGTGGCTTCGGCACGCATGGGTGCACAGACGTGTTTGGTGACGATGGACATGAATAAAATCGCCCAGATGTCGTGCAATCCTGCCGTCGGTGGAATCGCTAAAGGTCAGATAATCAGGGAGTTAGATGCCCTCGGAGGCGAGATGGGACGTGTCACCGATGCTACTGCCATCCAGTTTCGCATGCTCAATCGCGGCAAGGGGCCGGCGGTATGGAGTCCACGTGCCCAGTGCGACCGCGAGAAGTTCATCTGGAAGTGGCGCGAGACACTCGACCACACCGATGGACTTGACATCTGGCAAGACCAGGCCGACGAACTACTCGTTGAGGATGGCTGTGCCGTTGGCGTGAAGACGATCTGGGGTGTGGAGCTCCGGGCGAAGTGTGTCGTAGTGACTGCCGGCACATTCCTCAACGGACTCTTGCATGTTGGACGCTGTATGGTGCCCGGCGGACGCATCGCCGAGCCTGCCGTACCACATTTCACGGAGAGTCTGACACGCTGGGGCATTCGCACCGAACGCATGAAAACCGGCACACCGGTTCGCATCGACAAGCGTAGCGTCGATTTCAGTCTGTTGGAAGAACAACCTGGCGAGCAGGACTTCCACAAGTTCTCCTACATGGGTGAGGCGCGTCCCCTACCCCAGTTGCCGTGCTGGCTATTGAACACCAATGCCAGAGTCCACGAAATTCTTCGTTCAGGCCTAGACGACTCCCCACTCTATAACGGCCAGATACAGTCTATTGGTCCGCGCTACTGTCCATCTATTGAGACAAAACTGGTCACCTTCCCCGACCGCGAACAACATCCGCTATTCTTGGAGCCGGAAGGCGTAGACACCAACGAGATGTATTTGAATGGGTTCTCATCGAGTATGCCCATCGAAGTACAAGTGAACGCTCTGCGCGAGATTCCTGCCCTGAGAAATATTAAGGTCTATAGGCCTGGCTACGCCATTGAATACGATTTCTTCGACCCAACACAACTGCTGCACACACTGGAATCGAAGGTTGTCAATGGATTGTTCTTAGCCGGACAGGTGAATGGAACCACAGGCTACGAGGAAGCAGCAGGCCAAGGATTAGTTGCCGGCATCAACGCAGCCCTCAAAGCAGGTGCCACCGGAGCAGAAGCCTACACAACATTTACTCTTGCACGCGACGAGGCCTATATCGGCGTACTCATTGACGATTTGGTGACAAAGGGTGTCGACGAACCCTACCGCATGTTTACCTCTCGTGCCGAATACCGTATCCTACTTCGCCAAGACGACGCCGACGCACGACTCACGGAACGAGCTTACGAGTTAGGTCTTGCATCGCGAGAGCGTTACGACTGGTGGATGCAGAAGAAAGCAGAAATTGCCAAAATCATCGATTTCTGCGAAAACACACCCGTCAAACCCCGTGACATCAATAGTGCATTGGAAGCACTCGGCACCACCCCACTCCAGTTCGGTTGCAAGGTTGCCGACTTGATTGCACGTCCACAGCTCTCTATTGCGGCGTTATCAGAAATCATTCCTTCGTTGAAAGAGGTGATTTCATCGCCAGAGAACCGACGGGAAGAAATTGCAGAAGCAGCAGAAATCAAAATCAAATACAAAGGATATATTGAGCGGGAGAAACTCGTTGCCGACAAGATGCATCGCCTGGAGAACATTCGCATCAAAGGCAGGTTTAACTATAACGAGCTGCAAGAAATCTCTACCGAAGGACGACAAAAGCTCCATCGCATCGATCCAGAGACGCTGGCGCAGGCAAGTCGCATTCCTGGTGTGTCGCCATCTGATATCAACGTGCTTCTGGTGTTGCTTGGTAGATAGGACAGACTCATAAAGAACGAGCAACGAACCCTCATCAACGAGTCCTAAACGACACATTGTTTCACGTGAAACAAGACGACTATAAAACATTGAAACACAATCGATAAAACCTTTAAAAATTAAAACAAAATGAACAACAAGATCCTGTTAGACAACCTACGTTGCATCCCCGACTGGCCCATCAAGGGCGTAAACTTCCGCGATGTGACAACTATGTTCAAGAGTGCAGAGTGCGTAAAGGAGATTGAGAAAGAACTCTACGACCTCTACAAAGACAAAGGAATCACCAAGATCGTCGGTATCGAGTCGCGAGGATTCGTGATGTCATCGGCTCTCGCCATTGAACTTGGTGCCGGCATCGTGCTCTGTCGCAAACCCGGAAAGCTGCCTTGCGAAACTGTTCAGCAGAGTTATGCAAAAGAGTATGGCATCGACACCATCGAGATTCACAAGGATGCCATCAACGAAAACGACATCGTCCTCCTTCACGACGACTTACTCGCCACGGGTGGAACCATGAAAGCAGCTTGCGATCTGGTGAAAAAGTTCAACCCAAAAAAGATCTACGTGAACTTCCTCATTGAACTTGTCAACGAGGGCCTAAATGGTCGCGACGCCTTCGACGATGACGTAGAAGTGACATCTCTGCTGCAAATCTAAACACAAAGAGACTAGACACAGATGACGGTTGTTTCACCTGAGCAGCACATACTCTGTTTCACGTGAAACAACTTTCATCAAACCCACTGTTCAATAACTAGTTAGACGATGACAAAGGAAGAAAACGAGAAGCGGTTAGCACATCTGAAGAGCATAGTGCAACGGTTGCCAGACAAGCCTGGCAGCTATCAGTTCTATGACCAAGAGAAGACCATCATCTACGTAGGCAAGGCAAAGAGCCTGAAAAACCGCGTCTCGTCGTACTTCCACAAAGAGGTTGACCGCTTTAAAACCAAGGTTCTTGTGAGCAAGGTGTGGGACATCAGCTATACGATTGTGAACACCGAAGAGGATGCCTTGCTACTTGAAAACAGCCTCATCAAGAAATATAACCCACGCTACAATGTCCTCTTGAAGGACGGAAAGACCTATCCCAGCATATGTGTAACAAAGGAATTCCTGCCGCGCATCTTCAAAACCCGCACCATCAACAAGAAATTCGGCACCTTTTTCGGTCCTTATTCGCAGATTTCAGCGATGTATGGCATCCTCGACATCATCCATAAAGTCTACAAACCGCGCACCTGTCGCTTTCCGATTACGAAGGAAGGCATCGAACTGGGCAAGTACAAGCCGTGCCTGGAATACCATATCCATAATTGTAAAGCACCATGCATTGGCAAGCAGTCGTACGAGGAATACCAGCAAGCCATTGCACAGGCACGCGAAATCTTAAAAGGTAACACCCGCGAAATGCAGAAAATGCTCTTCGAGGAGATGCAGAAAATGGCATCGGAACTACGTTTTGAGGAAGCAGAAGAGCTGAAACAGCAGTACCTTTTACTTGAGAATTTCTGTTCAAAAAGCGAGGTTGTGAGCCAGACCATTCAAGACGTAGACGTCTTCACCATCACCGATGACGACAGCAACAAAAACGCCTTCATCAACTACATCCATGTGAAGAACGGCACCATCAATCAGAGTTTCACTTATGAATACAAGCGCAAGCTCGATGAAAGCGATGAGGAGCTCCTGCTGACAGCTATTCCGGAGATTCGTGAGCGCTTTAAATCGACAGCCAAAGAGGTGATTGTGCCCTTCGAAATGTCGTGGAAACTGCCCGATGCAGAGTGGTTCACACCCCAGCGAGGCGATAAAAAACACCTGCTGGATTTATCGGAAATGAATGGAAAACAGTACAAGTTCGACCGCCTGAAACAAGCCGAGAAACTGAATCCCGAGCAGAAGCAGACACGCCTGATGAAGGAACTGCAGGAGAAGCTGCATCTGTCGAAGCTCCCCTACCAGATAGAATGCTTCGACAACAGCAACATTTCGGGCACCGATGCCGTTGCCGGATGCGTGGTTTTCAAGGGCATGAAACCCTCTAAAAAGGACTATCGGAAGTACAATATCAAGACCGTTGTTGGCCCCGACGACTATGCCTCCATGCAAGAGGTGGTGCGCCGCCGCTATAGCCGCATGATCGAGGAGGGCACTCCCCTACCCGACCTTATTGTAACCGATGGCGGACAGGGTCAGATGTCGGTGGTTCGTGAAGTCGTCGAGGGTGAACTTGGCCTGCAGATTCCCATTGCCGGACTCGCCAAAGACAACCGCCATCGCACCAACGAACTGCTCTTTGGCAACCCGCCGGTAACCATTGGCATCGATACCAATAGCGAACTCTTCCATGTGCTCACGCGCCTGCAAGACGAGGTGCACCGCTATGCCATCACCTTCCATCGCGACAAGCGTTCGAAGCATGCCCTGCACAGCGAGCTCGACGACATACAGGGCATAGGACCCAAGACTCGCGACCTGCTGATGAAGCATTTCAAGAGCGTGAAAAAGATTAAACTCGCTGATAATCAAGAGCTTACGGATGTCGTAGGCAATAAGAAAGCACAGATTATCTACGACTATTTCCATCCAAAAAATGCTTGATTATTTGGCAGTTACGTTTTTTTACTTTATCTTTGCAACAACCAATGTAAAGAACGCAGAGAATTATGAGAGCAGTCATACAACGCGTAACCAGCGCCAGCGTCACCATAGAAGGGCGTGAGAAGTCGGCCATTGGGCTCGGTTTACTCATCCTTCTGGGCGTGGAAGATGCTGATACTCAAGAGGATTTGGCATGGCTGGTGAAGAAAATCAGTAACCTGCGCATCTTCGACGACGAGGAAGGCGTGATGAATCGCTCCCTACTCGACGTCGAGGGCGAGGCGTTGGTCGTCAGCCAGTTCACGCTCTACGCATCATATAAGAAAGGAAACCGTCCGTCGTGGTTCCGCGCCGGTAGCCACGAACACTCTATTCCGCTCTACAATTCGTTCTGTGCCGCTCTGAGCGAGGCCATAGGCAAGCGAGTGGGAACTGGCGAATTCGGCGCTGAGATGCAAGTAAAACTCGTCAATGACGGGCCGGTTACCATCTGCATAGATACCAAAAATAAGGAATAAACCATTCTAACCGCTATCGGTTACACGATTCCTCACCTCTGTACGCAGGCATTTTCGCCTCCATCTCAGTCTATATTTAGTTGAAATCAGAATCAATTCAATAAAAGATATCCAAATCATGATCAAGAAATACCTGAAAGAAATCGAATTGGCAGGCATCATACTACTCTTCCTGGGGTTCGTCATTGGCCATTTGGTGAATATGCCTTTCGGCGCGATGGTTGTCGTCGTGGGTTTGTTCCTTTGGTTTCTGACAATAGTATATAAGGCACTGCATTGGAAGCAATATCAGCGCGAGAACATGGTAAACATCTATATCATGTTGGGAGCCATCATCATCTTCCTCATAACACTATTCCTACGGAAATAATAAGCGATGAAACAACGAGTAAGCAAAATACTATTCATCATCGGGATATTCATGATTGCAAGTGCAGTGATAATACGCCTAACAAAATGGATCTTACTGTTTGAACTTATCATAACAGAGATACACTCTTATACATTTTGTGGAATATACATCCAAGATATCGCCTATTGGGCAGGTTTCCTTTTGATGTTGCCCCACTTAGTTCTGAATATTAGAAAGGATACGATATTAAAAACTATTGCTATACTATTTATCATCTTTTGGGGATATTTGTTCTATTGCGGTCAATGGAATATAGCAATGTGTTCAGTACAAAAACCAAGTGAAATAGAAGTACAACAATATGACAATTAAGGAAGCACAACTCGCTGTAGATCAATGGATTAAGGAGTATGGCGTACGCTATTTCTCCGAGCTAACCAACATGGCTTGCCTCACAGAAGAGGTGGGTGAACTGGCTCGCGTGATAGCCCGAAAATATGGCGACCAAAGCTTCAAGGCGGGCGAAGAGCCAAACCTCGGCGAGGAAATGGCAGACGTGCTCTGGGTACTGCTATGCCTGGCCAACCAAACAGGCGTCGATCTCACCGAAGAATTTCGCCTTTCCATCGAGAAAAAGACCCGCCGCGACGCCCTCCGCCACATCGAAAATCCGAAACTGAAGGCGTGAAATGTAGGGACGCGGGGGGGCCCCCTACTTGACAATGAAAAATAAAAAAACAAAAAGCC
>JAFRPY010000106.1 GCA_017428925.1 Prevotella sp.
AACTTTGTACACTGGCATTGGGATATTGAGTCTTTTTGTTTTGCACCATAAAGGTACTCAATTCTTGCGACATATGCAAGATTCCAATGCCTTTTTTGCATCTATATATTCACGTTTTTATTAACTTCCGAAACTTCAATAATGTAATACAATAACAGTTACCATTCGTTAGTAACCGCTACAAAGATACTACTTTTCCTGCAAACTGCAATGAGCGAACGCCAAAGTGCGCTACTTTCTTTTAGTAAGTATTACTTACTGTCAGCAGTTTACAACTATTCTGATTATAGATTTTTAGGATTATTCGATTTTACAATATACAGTTTCACAATTTCATTTTACCACCAATCGTCAAATCGTCAAATAGTATGTTCATCCAATCGAGCTGCTACCTCTTCTGGCAACAAAGCACCAGAATGTCCTTTAGTCCATTCAAAGGAAGGAATCAACTCTTGTAGTCTTTCAAGCGAGACACGAGGCTTCGCGTCAGGATTCACAGGATTTGTACAAATCATATCCACATACATCCTGCGCTTATTGGTTCCTGCCCAGTCTTCACCAGGATAAGGGTCTGAGATAAACTGTCCGTTGAAGACGATGCCAGCCTTGTCATCGCCTGTACGCATCATATAGAAGAAGTCACCCCTTCGAGCCTCTTCCCACTCTTTGATGCTCCAATTCATGCGGAACATACCATGAATCATGTTTTCCACACATTCCTTGTAATCCTCCTCTGTAAAAGAACTGATTGAAGGATTCCATCGCATCAGGTATGTTCTCGGCTCTTCTGGAAATGGCACCACCTCAAACAGTACATCCCAAATGCAGCTGTCACCCTCAGGATCTTCCACGACAGGTTTGCCGGCACCTTGATAATTGATACGAGTACCGGCTTCTGTATCCACATCTATAATGCGCACAAGACAATTTTCTTCACCACTTTCCAGCACAATGAAGTTCAAATCCCCCTTTATGGCATATGGAAATTCACCATCATTATAGAAATAACATCCGTAGAAGGTATCAGGCAACTCTTCAGTCACCAGAACCAAATTCCCGTCAAAGTTTTCCAAAATGAAGGTCTGATTATCCTCATTGATTTGCAGCACAACGTGCGTTATCTCACCCGTGCGCACCTTATTAATCACATCGCTATCCACCTCTAGGGTAATGGCGACCTCATTGATGTCAATCTCTTTGTTTTTATCTTCTTTCATGGGTGTATGTAGTTTTGTTTCGACAGCAAAGATACAATTTTTTCCCTGAATTTAGCTGTCCTCTCTTGCGAATTTACTAAAATTGTTTTATTTTAGAAGTTTGCTACATAATAATTAGGTTCTTATCCTTATTTTATGTATCTTTGCAAATGATAAGGGCAGTCAACGGGCTGCTAAGTTATAAATTTAAAAGATGAGGAGCATTAAACATGCGAAAGGAAATATAACAGAGCAAGGTAACGAAAAAGTCCTGCACTATTTGCGGTAGTACAGGACTAGAAGTTTGCCTTCTTTTGGTAGGGCACTCTCAGTTACCCGAATAATGAACCCTTCATAGTTCCATGTGCAAAGTTAAGAAATAATTCTCAACATTAGCATAAAAGGGTTCTCATACCAAGTATTTTTTATGATTAATTAGCATATTGAGAAACGTATGATGATTGACTTTATCCTAGGCGACCCGCCATGTCAGGGCTTTCAAGGATAGTTATTCTATGGTTTGGCTGTATGCTATAACATTCAAAACAAAAGAAGTATGATATACCCATATGAAAAAGTACTCCCTTTTGAGTATGAAAGTAGCGAGTGTAACGACTTGCGTATGGTAGAGAGCCCACGCACGTTAGGCCCTCTTCATTCTGCTTTATGTAAAGGCATAGAGTTTACAGGGAAAAACCAATTCCCTATAGTAGAGCCTTACACCGGCCAACAGCCAGAGGTTCTATGTTCCGTTCATAGGCTTCTTAAGAAACCTAGCTCTCTCTTGCACGACCAATGTGGTCACTTCTTCACGTCAGACTCTCACATCGAACCATTCTGGAATTATCCTTATAGATACATTCAGTGGCTCAGGAAACTTAGATATGTGATTTCAACCGATTTCTCTCTCTACACCAACATGTTACTGATGCAGAAGCTATGGAACTCGTTTCGTAACAAGTTGATGACAGCCGTTTTCCAACACAATGGGCTCAACGCTATTCCTGCACCTTCATGGGGTGACCTGTCAAACATAGAATTATACATGGAAGGCTGGCCGAAAAGTAGTATCATCGCCATCAACAGTACAGGGGTTGTACTTGATAAGCGGTGTCGATACATTTGGCTTGAAGGCTATCATGCTATGTTAGACATCTTGAAGCCTATACAGATTATAAGATATGGGGCTTACATAGAGGGTGAACGCAAAGAAATAAGTACTTATTATCCAAACAATAATAAACCAGGTTACAGATATGGGAGCTAACGGATCATACGACAAGAATTTTGGTGGGGTGCCAAAAGATAAGCGCACCCATACAGAGACAGGTTATACTGTTCTTGGCCACAAGGTATTACTTCAAACAGGAACAGAGGATCAGACATCTAACATCCTCAACTCAAACTCTCCAGATTCAACTTATCTTATGGCAAAATTGAATGAAGATGATACACTAACCATTCTGAATATCAATGTCAATAAAGGTCATAAGATAGGGATGGATATAAACCTGAAATTTGACTCTCATGGAAATCTTATTCCATATAATGGAAAAGAGAGTGCATCACATTCACACAAGTGGATTGAGAAACCTAATGGAAATATGGCAAGAAAGCCCGCTATAAATGGCGAGAACACTCACTTGCCTATCTCTGATGAGTTTAAGCCCCTTCTCAATGCTATTGTTGATTTCAACAAAAAGAAAAATAAATTCCCAAAGAAATGAAAAACGAGATTAAAAGAAAGATTGCCATAAAAGACTATTATGGAAAAGGAAAGCACATTTACGAGGACCAACTTGGCTTTCGTGATAGGATGAAATCAGAAGCCCGTTCATTAGTAGCTCGAGAGGTATTCCGATATCAAGTGGAGGAAATTGGACTTAATCTTGGATTCTATTATCCACCCACTGATACTTTCTACGGAATCCTTACAGAAATGAGGCCTGTTAAGGTTAAGACACTACCTCGCGACAGACGACGCTCTGATTTCATTGGCTGGCAATGTGATTGTGACCCTCACGACGAGGACCAGCTCATCGCCACCTTCGACGACATTACTGACGTCTGGGACGGATTAAAGATTGACGGTAAGGATTTTGAGGAAGTCATCACCCACTCGTACATTGTAGCATTGAACTGATTCCAATGAAAAGATGCAGGACTTTTCTTAGCCCTGCATCTTTTCATATTATCTCCTTCACCTCTTTCGAGAACACATTATAGAACACGATGGTCTGCTGCACCAACCAGTCGAGTGCCTCCTCTTCTTTCTGTGGATCTGTCAGATTCGTCTGGTGGAACAGAGCTATAGTCTTATCCTCCGCAGAAGGGTTTGCATCCCATTTTGGCTCACAACCCAGAGCAAGGTTAATCTCATTCTTCCTACTTGCTAACGCGGGATAGTACTTATCAACAACAGGCTTCCTAATATATAGCTTCACACCCACAAAGTTTTTCTGTGTGTTGCAGACGTTGTTCAACAAGATGTTCGAGCGTCCTATTCTTACATCATACCAGTTGTGGGGTTGTGGCGTCTGTAAAGAGGGAATCTTTCCAGTTGCCTCCAACTTGTCTTTGAACTTCGTCCAAAAGTCTAACTGGAACTTGTGTGGGTCTGTGACTCTGTTTGCATCAAAACGGACTTTTGGCTTGTCTTTGCCACTACTGCTACGATATACATTCAACTCACGTCCTTGTTCATCTTTCCATGTATCCTAGCCGTTTGAAGAACCACCTACACAGAAAACTGATGCACCACTGGGTGAGTCGAATGCTATATCTTTCTTGACGATTCTTTTGCCGGCTTGCGATATGGTATAATCCTCCAGCTGCCTGGCACGTTTCTTCTCAATTTTAGCAGTGAGATGTTTGGGATTCACTTCGCTGCCCTTCAACACGGTCAGCATCTGGTCTTCAACATTAAATAATCCGTAGGCATCTGCATTTCTGGTCAGATGACATTTAATAATATGTTCTGGCTGAACAGGATTGGTTTGAGAAACTGAAGTTGTCGTTGGTACTGATGTAACTTGAGGATGAACGACATCGTTTGTCGTTACTGTGAAGCGTAGCTGTGATAACATCACCTTTATCTCTTCTTCAGAAAATGCGTTTCCGTACTTATCCATCAGATAGGGTCGCAGACTTTCAGCTATCTGAGTTTGAGCATTAACCATCAGGCTTTCTTTAATCTTGTTCAGGCTTGCCTGCCGTTCCATTTCTTGTAAGCGCTCTTTGCAGAAGTTGACAATCTCGCCTTTCGAGAAGCAATCTTTCGAGAATAGTTCCACAAAGCGTGCTCCCCGTTTATCCTCTAGGTCTACAGCCAGCTTGAAAACAGAAACAACATGGTTGGTATTGGGCTTGTCGTAAAAAACTTCTATCTGCTCACCAATGTAGATGCCCACGTCGAGTTTCAGCTGACGCATGTAAGATTCCAACTGATTGATGTCCTCGTTCTGCTGAGTATGATTCGGACGTTTCACCTCTATCACAAACTGATACTCTCCATCGCGGGCAATGAGAATGTCAGGTTCCATGCGGTTTCTGTTGCCAATCCTCAGCGATTGCTTGTGGATAATCTCCCCTTTCCAAGGTTCCCAACCCAGTAGCATCAATTGATTTTCTATATGACGATGATAGGTTTCTTCCTCCACGTCCTGTTTCTTGTCCTCAATGAGAGGATAAACAAATCGTTTCCAAGTCTCTTGCATATTGTTATTGTTTTTATCTGTTTCCCTTCGCCCTATTATGAGTTTTGCACAACATCTGGCAGTTCTCAATTGACGTTTCACCGCCCTTACTCCAAGCTGATACATGGTCGGCATCCATTTCGTTTATTTTCCAGATGCGACTTTTATTAGCCTGATTCTCCAATACACAGTGCGGACAGTTAGACTTGTGTTCTGCTTGCGCCTCGGAGGTCTGACGTGCATAAACGGTTTTCTTTGTCGCGTCATCAAAGATACGAATATTTAGAAGTTTTGTGTCTACACATCCACCAAGCACATATTCGTATATGCCACGTTTTGAGTAAACGTAACTGTCTTCATAGAGTTCACGAACCTTGGCAGAAATTTCGACATGATTAAGTGGCTTCTTTCCGTAAAGGTCATAAAGCCTTCCCCATTCCTGACCACACATTTCAGGCGTTGGTTCACCATCAAATGTACGTTCAATCCACTCTATAATGTCATCGAAATGCCGTTTCATCTCATCACAGTTGCCAATATCTTTATGCTCCTGCATATAATCTTCAGTGTGTCCGTGACTCACCCAATCGAGAGCAGCTGCAAGATAGTCCTGTCGATTGACGTTTCCACTAATGTATGCACTCCACTTCTGAACATTTGAGTCACCTTTGTTACTGAATACAGCCTTTGCCGCAGTAACAAAATTGCCAGAGAATACCGCATTCAGTTTCTCTTGTTCGTTAAGACGAATACCAGCAATATTAATTGTCTGAAACCATTCCTTAATTTCACTTTTGGAACCCTTACAAATATAAACGAGTATTTTGGTGTTCCATACCAACTCTTGTTTGTCCTCTGGCAGAGCATGTATTTTACACATGTGGCCTCCGTAGGGCACAGAAAATTTTTTGGTTACGAAGCGGCCGAGTGATGTAATACGTTGCTGACCATCCAGTACCTCAAGCCTTCCATCATCAAGTTGATTGAAATAGATAAGTCCAAGCGGATACTTCTTCAGGACAGAGTCTATGACTGCCACCTCACGCTCACCTTTGTTGTCTGAATAGAGATAGTTACGTTGATATTCAGGTTGGATGGTAAGCTGACCACAAAGACCGTAAAGGCCCTTTCCGTCTATGTCGCTATATTGGAATCCGTCGCATATTTCGCGGACTGTGTATTCTTTAAGAGTCGTTTCCATAGGGCTACTGTTTTTTGCGGATTAGAATTCTTGCATAAGGTTTTTCGGGACGGCCGTTCTCGATATAATAGAGCTGTCCGTCTCGTAGGCTCGGATTGAGTTTTTTAAGTTCACGTGGAAATGGTTTTAAGCCAAGTTCCTTACCTGAATTTCCTTCGGCACAGCCAATGATTTCAAACTGTTCTGGACAATACTTGTCGAGGTATGATTTTGGCACACCCATTACCCCATCATAGTCACGCGGTATAGCATCTGCATAAGGAACTTCGATAGCATCGTAGTTCTCGTAGTGTATGTATGCCGTGCGACCTCTAACTTCCTTATGTTTGCTGTATCGGAAATTCTCTGCGGCTGTCATCAACTTCATGGGTTGGTGACGTCGGCCATGATCTATATTAGTAAACCAACATACTCCAGGTACTCTGTTTACCTTTACACCATTCTGCTCTCGCTCAAACTTATAAGTAGGTGCATAAACGAAATCATCTGGTACACGGAAATACATACCTGTATTGAAATTAGTTACTCCCAGCCAAACTTTGTTGTCCTTGATGTTAGGAAAGACTTCTTTGTATGTGATAGCGTTCATGTTGCCTATGATCAAAAACTGCTTTTGGCCCTCCATAATCCAATTAAAGAAGTCACGGAACAACGAAAATGGAGGATTGGTCACAATAATGTCTGCTTCGTCTCTCAACTTCTTCACCTCTTCACTTCGGAAATCACCATCACCCTCTAAGTATTCCCATTGTAAGTCATCGATATTCACGATGCCATCTCCTGTTTTGTCATCTGTCAGGATGAATATCTTTCCGTGCGTCTTTGTCTTGTCTGGGTTATAATAAGGTTGCTGAGTTTCAAAAAGAGTTGGCTCATAATGGGCCTTGTACTTTTTACTCTCCGGTGCAAAACTGGTTGAAATAAGTTTCTTCAAACCCAAGTCTTCAAAATTCTGTGCGAAATAGTGAGTAAAGTTACTCCATTCAGGGTCATCACAAGGCAATAGTATGGTCTTTCCACGGAATACATTAGGATTATAGTCGAGATAAGATTCAATCTCGATTTCTATATCGTAATATTGCGTGTAGAACTCATCGTTCTTCGCCTGCTTAGCATAGGAAAGTTTGTCGTTTGCCATAATCGATTGATAGTTTAAGTATGCATCGACTATCAATCGCTAACGTGCATAAGAAAAGCGTGACACAATTCTTATCGCGTTAAGCACGGGGCGGCCTCGGAATGGTACCCCGGAGTTTCTCTCCTAAGAATGCATCACGCCTATAGACGTGTGCATCGCATATTGGAGAGACATTGAGGTCACCAACTTACGTCAGCCACCTTCACATATTATTATCGTGCTTATTATACCCAAATGAGTTTCCGAGGCTCTTGGCTTAACGCGAAATAATAGCGAATGCTTTGTTAGTCCGGATTTCTCCCCGAACCGAGGGCAAAGATACAAATAAATATTGGATTATGGATATCTTTGGAGATAAAAAATGAAGAATCGTGATTTCAACGGCCACTTTTTAAATACAAAAAATTAATATTATTCAAGTTTCGCGTGTTTAAGGAGTTTAGGAGTTTATCTTATATAGAAAGAACAAAAAAAACACTGACACCACCGCACATCGCCCTGTTTATCGGGGCTCAGGCGTGTCGGACGTACTGTCACCACTGACACAACACTGACACATTTTCTGGGTGTTGGATGTTAGGTGTTGGGTGTTAGGGTAAAAAAAAATATATAAGGGTGATAAAATCTCTAGAGATTTTGTCGCAAACAAAGGTATTTTACTCAGCAAAAAAGCATCAAATGCCGTAAAATCTCTAGAAAAAGTTGGAGACCTACTCCTTCCCTCCCTGCTTAGGGAGGGAGCGAATAGCCCATAAAGATGTGTCAGTGGTGTGTCAGTGGTGACAGTACGTCTGACACGCTTCAGTCCTTTGTTTATCGAGGGTGTGCGGTGGTGTCAGTGTTTTTGGTGAAAAATCGTATCACAAAGAACTGACTTTAAGTAAAAATGAATAACGGATGCCATTTTTAACCGGCAAAACAACGGGGGTGTGAATAATAATTGTTATTTTTGCACCAGATATTGACTAATCATTCATGAATCTCTACGGACTACTGCTGGCCACGCTGTTCACCTTCGTGGAACTGAATTGCGAGAACCTCTTCGACTACCGACACGAAGAGGGCAAGGACGATATGGAATGGACGGTGACAAGCCCACGCCACTGGAACAAAGGACGCTACTGGCGGAAACTCAATAACATCGGACAGGAAATTATCGCCTGCGGTGAAACTCCCTCCCTAAGCAGGGAGGGCCGGGGTGGGTCTCCTCCCTCTTGGCAACTGCCCGACCTGGTGGCTCTATGCGAAGTTGAAAATGACTCGGTTTTGAGGGATTTGACGGAGCGTTCGGTGCTTCGAAATGCGGGCTACCGATACCTGATAACGCATAGTCCTGACCTTCGCGGCATCGATGTGGCACTTCTCTACTCCCCCGTTTCTTTCCGACTCATCCAGAATTATTCGCTCAGGGTGGAACCGCTGCCGGGAATGCGCCCTACGCGCGACATTCTCTATGCCTGTGGTGAGATTATCAGCGGCGACACCATCCATGTGTTTGTGGTGCATGCTCCCAGTCGTTTTGGCGGTGAACGTCAGACGCGGCCTAACCGCCGGGTGGTTGGCGAACGCCTGATGGCCTCCATCGATTCCATTCGCAGCCTGCATCCCCAGCCGCGCATCATCGTAGCAGGCGACTTCAACGACGGAGATAACGACCCGCTGCTGAAATATTTCCACAGTCAGCGGTTGCATAACATCTCGGAGGGTGCCATGGGGCATCACGGGGCAAAGGCCACCTATAAATATAAAGGTAAATGGGAAAACATCGACCACATTCTGGTGAGCAGTGCATTGGTTCCTGCCTTTCAGGAGGTGTATGTCCACGACCCTGATTTCCTGATAGAAGAGGACAAAAAATACGGCGGGGTTCAGCCCCACCGCAATTATAATGGTATGCGCTATAATAAAGGTTACAGCGACCATTTGCCGCTTGTTGCGCGGTTCGAGTTTTAAAGTGAAGAGTGAAAAGTGAAGAATTTGCTACCGCTCAGAGAGAAAAGATCATCATTGACGCTTCGCGTTAATTCTTCACTCTTCATTCTTCACTTAATATTTGAAGGATGCGCTCGGCGGTTCGGCCGTCCCACCGGTCGGGAAGTTCGCCTTGTTTCCATTGTCCGCTTACCATCTGTACAACTTTCTGACCCAACAGCTGGGCATCCTCGCCCACCAGTTCGTTGGTGCCTACCTTCACGGTCTCTATGTGCTCGGTGTAGCTGTTCAGCGTGATGCAGGGCACGTGGTTGAAGGTGGCTTCCTCGGCCACGTTTCCCGAGTCGGTGATGATGCCTTTGGCGTGGGCCGTGAGATAGCCGAACTCAAGGTATGGAAGTGAAGAGTGAAGAGTGAAGAATCTTGCCCACAGGGCAAATGACGGATGAAGGCAACGACGGGCACTTCACCTGCATTCTCGGCAATGGCGGTGAGCATGCGCTGCAGGTTCTCCTGATTGTTCAGCAATGCTTTACGGTTGATGGTCAGCACCAGATAGTTACCTTCCTCAAGCCCCATTTCAACCATCAGCGCCGGACGCTGCCAACGATTATGACAGAAGCGGAGATTGTCTATCAGAATGTTGCCCACCATATACACCTTGCTCTGGGCAACGCCCTCGTTGGTGGTATGGCTCGAAGAGGAGATACCAGCCGTGAAAAGCAGGTCGCTCAGCCCGTCAATCACCAGGCGGTTCACCTCTTTAGGCATGGAAATATCGAACGAGCGGGTGCCGGCCACAAGATGAGCCAGCCGGATGCCGCGCTTCTTGGTGACGATGGCGGCTGCCATGGTAGAGGCCAGATCATCAACCACAATCACCACATCGGCAGCATAGCTGTCCAGATACTGGTCGAACTCGCCCATCACGCGCCCCGTGATTTCGTTCAGCCGCTGACTGTCGACGCCGAGATAGACATCGGGACGGGGTATCTGCAAATCGTCGAAGAGCGAGGACTCCAGCGTGGGATCGTCTTCGCGCCCCGTATAGATGAGCGAGAAATCGCGCTGCCTAGCTTTCAGCACCCTCAACAAGGGTGCCACCTTGATGAAGTTAGGCCGCGCGCCGCATACAATACATATTTTCATTAAAGTGAAGAGTGAAAAGTGAAGAGTGAAGAATCTTCAATGTTCAAAGTCCAAAGTATCACTCGCCCTTGAAGAGTTCCTTGATGCCGCCGATGGAGCCCATCACGTTGGTGGCCTCGTAGGGCAGATAGACGGTCTTGGTCTTGTCGCCCTTGGCCAGTTCTTCCATCATCTGGATATACTTCTGGGCCAGCAGATAGTTGGCCGGATTGGTGGTCTTGCCCACGGCCTTGGTGATTTTCTCGATGGCGATGGCCTCGGCCTCGGCCTTGCGGATGCGAGCCTGAGCCTCACCCTCAGCGGTCAGAATGGCCTGCTGCTTGGCAGCCTCAGCACGGTTAATCATGGCGGTCTTCTCACCCTCTGATGCCAGAATTTCGGCAGCCTTCTCACCCTCGGAGGTCAGAATCTGTGCACGCTTGTTACGCTCGGCCTGCATCTGCTTCTCCATGGCATTGAGCACGCTGGCTGGCGGAGTGATGTCCTGCAGCTCCACGCGGTTCACCTTCACGCCCCACTTGTCGGTGGCATCGTCGAGCACGGCGCGCAGCTTGGTGTTGATGGTGTCGCGCGAGGTGAGCGTCTCATCCAGTTCCAGTTCGCCGATGATGTTACGCAACGTGGTCTGCGTGAGCTTCTCGATGGCATTGGGCAGGTTAGAAATCTCGTAGACGGCCTTGAAGGGGTCCACAATCTGGAAGTAGAGCAGCGCGTTGATTTCGGTCTGCACGTTATCCTTGGTGATGACGTTCTGCTTGGGGAAGTCGTACACCTGTTCGCGCAGGTCGATGGAGTTGCTGTAGGCATAGCGCCCGCGATTGAGCACGACAATCTCTTTGGCCCTGTCGATGAAGGGGATAATGAGGTTGATGCCCGGTTTGAGCGTGGCATAGTAGCGGCCGAGACGCTCGATAATCTTTGTTTCCGACTGGGGGATGATGACCAGCGCCATCTTGGCAAAAATGATTACGCATACGATGATGGCAATCAGCACATAAGTCATGATGTCCATTGTTTTCTTTGGATTAATGGTTTATTGTAAATGGTTATTGAATTTCCTCTACGGTGACGGTAATGCTCTCCATCGACTTCACGCGCACCTGAGCACCACGGGGAATGGCAACGCCGCCCACGGAGACGGCCTTCCACACATCGCCGTCGATGGCCACGCGCCCGAAACCGTCGGCTTCGATGGCCTCGATGACCTTGCCTTTACGGCCTATCAGCGCATCGGCATTGCTGGGACGTGCCTCGTCGTTCCGATGTAGATAGCGCAAGGCAAAGGGACGGACGAGAAAAAGGCTGATGAGCGTGAACAGGGCGAAAATGCCCATCTGCCAATAGAAATTAGCGCCCAAGGCTGCACAGATGGCTGCGCACACACCGCCAATGGCAAAACACATGATGAAGAAGTCGCCGTTCATCAGTTCCAAAATCAGACAGATGACTGCGACTATCGCCCACATCTGCCAAAGGTTTTCTGCAAAGTATTGTATCATTTTGATTGTTGCGTCGTTGACGCGATTTAAAGTTATACCAAGTTGTTTTTCCTGACATAGCGCAGGCGGGCTGCCAGCGACATACGTGCAAACTCCTTCCATTCTACTGCACCACCGTCGCACCGCTCCAGATAGTCTTTCTCGTACATGTGGCGATAGGCTTCTATCTCGAAGGGGTTGAGGTAGTACATCGCATTCTTCATGCGCCTGATGTAGCCGATAGCACGCAACGAATACCAGAAATAGCGCACATAGAACAACAGCCACGAGTCGTGAGTGGACTGTGCCTGGCGCAAGTGAATCATCTCGTGGTTTTTCAGCGCATCAAACCGGTTATTCAGATGGTCGGCGGCCTCTTGTGTGCGCGTGTAGATACGACCGAACACAGTAGCTGCGGTGAAGCCCTTCCTACACCAGAAACGGCTCACCGAAGCCTTCATGTCGCCCATTGCCGAGGGCCGTGGCAGCCACAGCATCACTGGCCAATCTTAAAGCGCTGACCGCTGCTCGAGCTGGTGCTCGTAGCTTTCTTCGTCGTGGTCTTGGTGGTAGTTGTAGTGGTCTTGCCTATGGCAGCATTATAGTACTGCAAAGCCTCGGGCATCTCCTTCTTGATGGCAGCGATACGGTTTTCGTTGCTGGGGTGAGAGCTTTGCCACTCGGGCACGTTGCTCGTTCCCATACGTCCCCAGAAATCGATGGCCACCTGCGGGTCGTAGCCTGCCATAGCGGCGAAGATGAGTCCCAGATGGTCGGCCTCGCTCTCATGGTCGCGGGAGTAGCTCAGGTTGCGGAAACTGAGGTACTGGCTGGCCACCTGTGTGCCGAGGTTAGTCACTTCGGAGCCAACGCCGAGCACCGATGCAAGTACGGCTCCTGCCTGCAATCCCGTCTGCTGGTTCATCTTCTTCTGATACTGCTCTGCTGAGTGCATGGCCACGGCATGGGCAATCTCATGTCCGAGAACGATGGCCAGCGAAGCCTCGTTCTGAGTGACGGGCAGCAGTCCTTCGTAGACGACAATCTTTCCGCCAGGCATACACCAGGCATTCACCTCGTTGTTCTGGACCAGGTTGAATTCCCACTGATAGCCCTGCAGCTCGCTCTCGTAGCCGTTCTGCCGCAGATAGGTTTCAACGGCGGCGGCCAGTTTCTTTCCCACGCGCTCCACCATGGCGGTGTTCTGCGCATTGGTAGATTTCTTAGCCGACTGCATGTAAGACTGATACTCCTGAAGCGACAGGCTCAGTATCTGTCCATTGTCAGCAACTTTCTGTGTCCTGCCCGTGAGGGGCACCGTACGTGTTGTACCACAGGCAGCCAAAAGCACCATGACCACGGCTGCCGCCATCATTTTCAAGTGTTTCATTATTCGGTAAATATTTATGGTTTCACATTGTTATTTCTTATCGATAGGCTGGTCCAAGACGAATACATGCCCAAAGATGCCAAAAGCCAAGTTGCGGTTCATGACAGAACTGGTGCTGCACAAACCATAACTCTTGTACTCGAGCGTCTCGTTGAGGACGATGCGTGTGAGCGACTTTCCGTCGAGGAAATCGAAACTGTTGCTGTCGAGTTTTCCCATATAGGCTTCCTGAATAGCGTCGATGTGGGCTTCCTTCTTAGGATTGGTCACGGCGCAGATACCGGCAAGAATGAGTAGCACAAGTACGATAATAGCAATTGCCTTTTTCATAATGTTCGGTTTTTAGTTATTTATTGCACAAAAATACAGAATCTTTATGATACAAAGAAATGATTTAACAGTCTATCATCGGTTTAAAACATTATTTAACAGAAAGGCGGCTTATAAACCGAAGAAATCGCCCCCGCTAACAAGGGACGATTCTTCAATGATAATTTAGGTAAAGAAAAGGGTAAAAATACTTAATTATGTCTCGAGTGCAAAGGTAGTGGGTTTCTGGGGAAGTGGAGAAATAAATGGTGATTTATCTTACGATGTTGTTTGGACAAAGGTCATACAACTGGACAAATCGGGAAAATGGCCCAGATTTTTGTCCATAAGTGGTTGCTTTCGCCGCAAAATTGTCTGATTTTTCAAGGAAAAACATTCAAAGGGCCATCCTCGCGGACAGCCCTATCGACATACTATACAAAAACATTATGAATATAATTAGCGAACAAGATTCTTTGTTTCCTAGTTCCGAGTGCAAAGTTACGCCGAAAACCAGAAACATGCAATACCTAAAAATGGTGGTTTTGGATACCAAAGAATGGGGATGGCGGACTACATGCGAACGAGCCATGAGCCCAAACGCCCAAGCTGGAGGGCATATACGCCACGGGGAAGAGAACCAGAAGGAAGGGTATAGACGGAGGTTCCCGAGGGAATGGTGAGCCGCAGCTGCTGTTGTCCTTTCAGGTTATAGGCGGTGAGCGTGAGCGATGAACTGACGGGGGAAGCGAACGAAATCTCGGCTCCCGATGAGGTCATACGGAGGCTCGCTTCACGGGGATTACTGTCGGAAAGGCCTTCGATGGAACTCAACATGAGCACCTTGAGCAGTCCCCTGTAGGCATCTATCTCGCCATAGCCATATTCGTTGTTGGGATAAGTGAGCGAGGTGTCGTAATGGCGACTGGTGGTAGCTATTACATGTTTGACATCATCGGGCGACAGTCGGGGATTGACCTCAAGCCAAAGGGCGATGATACCAGCCACAATAGGTGCCGACATACTTGTTCCCAGATCGGCATACCAAGGATAGGTGCGCCCGTTGTAGGTGGAATAACCGGTCTCGAGTCCCGTCGCTCCTTTGCTCTCATAAAAGTAACTGGAACCGGAAGAGATAACGTTAGTGCCGTTGGCAACAACGTCGGGCTTGATATATCCCTCGGGTGTAGGACCAATACCACTGTAGAATGCCCGCTCGCCGTTTTTCCCATAGGGAAGGGTCTTATAGACGCCGTCGGCACCCATGAAACCGCGGCGATAAGCTGATGCTCCCACGCAAATAACGTATGGCGAACAGCCTGGCATCAGGATATTGTGGGACGTCTCTCCGGCATTCAGTTCGCCGTTCAGCGCATTGTCCACGAAATTGCCCCGATATTTATATACTTCTACCTCAGCCTCGCGCCCCTCCAGTATGAAGGCCAGCGGCTGGGTGTTGCCGATGTTCTTCGGGCCTTTCACAAATACCTGATAGACGAGTTTCTTTCCAAAGTTTCCTGTAGGGGTGAAAGCATTCCAGAAGATGACGTATTCGGTATTGTCCACCATGACCGTGTCCATGATGAGTGAATCGCCATCGGCAAGAATATTTCGTGAGGGCATGCTGAAGACAGTTGGTTCCTCGCCGTTGTAAATATTCAGGGAAAGCGTGAACTCGTCGGCACTGAGCATATTGACCAGCAACATGTTTTCGGAATCCTCGAGGAATGTACCGGCACGCTCTGTACCGCGCTTCTTGCAGAAAAATGTCTTGGCATCACGCAGCGACTCGTTGCCTGCAGAAGCCACGAAGATGCGGCCTGGTCCCGTCATTTTCCCGATAACCTCGTTGAACAGTAGCAAGTCGCCAGAGAAATTATAGGGTGCCCCCTCGCTGAACGAGATGACACAGGGCTTGCCCACGCTGGTGGCATAGTCGAAGATATACTTGAAGCCCAGCACGTCGGTAACCGATGTGAAAAGGTTGCGTCGCTCTTGTTCTATATAAATGGTATCGGCCGACACCACATTGCTCACCAGGCAGATGTCGCTATTGAAAGCCACACCCCGCCAATTGGTGTCGAAACCATTTCCTGCAGCTGCTCCAAGGGTGTGGGTGCCGTGACGCTGGGTATCGGCATCACGGGAATGGGCATAGGCCATGATAGCCTCGGGAGTGGTGTACTCCTGTCCTACCATCATCTTGCTGCCAACGGTATCCACAGAGAGAAAATCCCAGAAACGGCGTATGCGGCTCTGACTGCGGTCAACAGTAAGAAAATTGGGATTGGTAAGGTCGAAACCGATGTCTTCAAGACCAATCACAACGCCCTTTCCTGTGTAAGGATGAGAAAGTCCGGCGGCCTCGTAGATGGGAGCGTAGTTATTGACATACAGGGTGGTGTCGAGCAATGGCTTACTCGTAGGGCCTGCCTCGATGCGAACCACTTGGGGAGAAGCCGAAAGGGCATTGAGCCTGGACAATGGAATGCGCACAATGCTGATATCGTCCCACGAAGCCAGCTGCTGGCTGCCGAAATCATCGAACAATTGACTGGCATCGCCCCTGGTCTTCACAAAGGCGATAAGGCTCTGGTCATGGCAGCTGCCCTTCATCCTGTTCTGATGGTGAGTGCCACTACTATTGTTCTCAAGGGCAATGAGCTGCACCATTGAAGACATCTTGCGGAGCACCGGTTGCTGGGCTGACAGTGGAAGTGCCAGCAGCAGCGGAAGAATGAGGGATAACAGTCGTCTGTATGTCATGATTTCCGGGACAATATTAGGAATAAGCGTGTGCAAAAATACAAAAAAGCCAGAAAATCACAAACATTTTCTGGCTAAAAGGACTGCAAAAATATAAAATGCAGTTTCTAAGTGTGATACTTTTTACATCAGACCGCGGTTGCGGAGCGTAGCGTTGAGCAACTTCACGTAGGTGTGATACTGGTCGCGGGTGAGCACCGAGCGCATGTAGCTGAGGTTCTTGCTAACAGCCTGCTGGAGACGCTCCTGGCGCACCTTCTCCTTGGAATATCCGGCACGGTACATATCCATGCGGAACTTGTCGCTGATGTACTCCACGGCTTCCACCTGGTCACCCTCAAGTGCCAGTGTACGACCGAGGCTGAAGAGGTTCACGTTCATCACGTATGCATCACTTGCATTGTTCACGTGATCATTCTTTGCAAATGCAGTGCCCATGCTGAGCAGGGCAACAGCCAATAAAATTACCTTTTTCATAATCAATCTTTTTACCTTTTTTTCTTTTATTACTATAATCTAATGTCCTCACGGGCATGTGTTTTCATTTTCTGGGTGCAAAGGTACGACAGATAACTTACTATTCAAGCAAAAAAATCGCGTTATGATGAACATCTGCCATTTTTTTGACGCAAATCAAAAAAATATCGTTTTTTTTATTTACCTTTGCCAACGAATTGACAGAAACAGAAATTTATAAAAACGAATGGACAAGCAACAGAACAAATTCATAGCCGTTGCCTACAAGCTTTATACCGAAAAAGACGGTGAACGCGAACTTACCGAAATTGCCTCAGCCCAGAAGCCCTTTGCTTTCATCAGCGGATTTGGCATTGCGCTCGACGACTTCGAGAAGCAAGTAGAAGGACTACAGGCTGGAGCCGAATTCAACTTCACCATCCCCAAGGAGAAAGCCTATGGGGAATTCTTCGAGGAACGTGTGGTGGAACTCGACCGCAGCGTCTTCGAGATTGACGGCAAGTTCGACTATGAGCACGTGAAAGTGAATGCCATGCTACCCATGCAGAACGAGCAGGGCGACCAGTTCATAGCTCGCGTCGAGAAGATTTCCAACGACAAAGTGACACTCGACCTCAACCATCCGCTTGCCGGCAAATCGCTGAACTTCATTGGCACCATCGTGGAAAACCGCGATGCCACAGAACAGGAGGTTGCCAGTCTCATCAAAAAGCTCAGCACCGGATGCGAAGGCTGTGGCGGTTGTGGAGGAGAAGGATGCAACAGCGATGGCTGCGAAGGCGGCTGCGGTGGTTGCGATTAACCTATAGAGAAGAATATGAGCAATACTTTCGGCAAACTGTTTACCCTGACATCGTTCGGCGAAAGCCACGGAGAAGCCGTGGGAGGCGTCATCGACGGCATGCCTGCAGGCATTGAAGTCGACATGGACTTCATCCAGCACGAACTTGACCGCCGTAAGCCCGGACAGAGCCGTATCACCACCGACCGCAAGGAAAGCGACCGCGTGCAGCTGCTGAGCGGTGTGTTCGAGGGAAAGACCACAGGATGCCCCATCGGGTTCATCGTCAACAACGAGAACCAGCACTCGCAGGACTACGAGAACATGCGCAACCTGTTCCGTCCCTCGCATGCCGACTACACCTACTATCAGAAATACGGCATACGCGACCATCGCGGCGGCGGACGCACATCGGCACGCATTACCATTGCCCGCTGCGTTGGCGGTGCCTTTGCAAAACTCGCACTTCGACAGCTGGGCATCAGCATCCAGGCATACACTTCCCAAGTGGGCGATATCGCGCTCGACAAAGACTATCGCAAATACGACCTCTCACTGGCGGAACAGAACATCGTCAGGTGTCCCGATCCCCAGAAAGCCAAGCAGATGGAGGAACTCATTTCCAGCGTGAAGGCCAGTGGCGACACCGTCGGGGGAATCATCACCTGCGTCATCAAAGGCTGTCCTGCGGGACTCGGTGAGCCTGAGTTCGGCAAATTCCATGCACTGCTGGGTTCTGCCATGCTGAGCATCAATGCCGTAAAGGGCTTCGAGTATGGTGAAGGATTCGACTGCGTACGCACGAAAGGCTCCGAACAAAACGACATTTTCGTAAACAATAATGACAGTGCCGACAACGACGCCGACAACAAGAAAAAGATAAACATTCAAACGCTGACAAACCACAGCGGCGGCATACAGGGAGGTCTCTCAAACGGACAAGATATCTATATGAGAGTGGCCTTCAAACCCGTTGCCACTTTGCTGATGGAGCAGCAGACAGTGGACGTGGAGGGCAATCCCACCACACTGAAAGCGCGGGGACGCCACGACCCGTGTGTGCTGCCTCGTGCAGTGCCCATAGTGGAAGCCATGGCTGCCATGGTAACTCTCGACCAATTTTTAATGAACAAGACGGCAAAACTGTAAGAAAAAATTTAAACAGTGTTAAAAAAACATTTGTTTATACTTACATTACAAACTTAATCCGTATATTTGCAGTCGACAAAGTGAAGGAGTTGTGAAACTCCCGCTATTGTTCAATTAAGTCTAGTTTAGTTTTTGTGTTGGTTGAGAGCGGCCCGTTGGCCGCTCTCTTTTATCATCTAAAATATAATGTATATATGAAAAAGTTATTTGTCACACTGGCTATGGCCACCATCGCACTGACCTCACAGGCTCAGCTGCTTTACAAGATTTCTGGAAACGAACTCGAAAAGCCCTCTTATGTCGTGGGAACACACCGATTGGCCCCAGCGGCTATGGCACAACTCATCAACGGCATCAGCGATGCCCTCAATGGTACCGATCAGATGTACGGGGAACTGAATGTGGACATGGCTACTGCCGATGCCTCACAAACCGTTAAGGAAGCATCTACACTGGCCGGGGGCAAGACCATTCAGCAGTTGCTCAGTGCTGACGAACTGAAGCGCTTCAACGGTTTCCTAATGAAGACTCAGGGACAGGATCTCCGCAACCGTATGCTGGCTGCCAAGATTGAGAAAAAGACACCTGCCGCCCTTGCCCGCGAGATGAAAATATGGCTCTATCTTTCCAATCACCGCGGAACTTATGACCCGATGTCACAGATTGATGCCTACTTCGTACAACTGGCCAAGAAGAACAACATGCCGATGTTCGGCATGGAGACCGTTGAGGAATATGCCAATGGTGTCTACAAGAGTGCCTCGGAAACACGCCAGAAGGAGCTGATGATGTGCCTGGTGGATCATCAGCAGTTCTACCAGAAACAAATGGACAATGTGCTCAACGGCTATATGCTGCAGAACATGAACACCATCGAACAGGCACTGAACGAGAAAATCGGCGGCAACTGTGACGCCACGGCTGAGGAGGTGAATGTATGCCAAGAGCGCGTTGCCAAATGGGCGCAGAAGATGCCCGATATTATGAAGAAAGCCCCCACCCTCTTCGTCATCAGTATCGAGAAACTGCCTGGCGAGAAAGGTATCTTGCAACTGCTCCGCGATGCCGGATATACCGTTACGGGAATGTAATAAAAAGATAGTAAAGAGAGCGCTCCGTCATCCGATGAGGCGCTCTCTTTGTATCAACCTTCCAGCACTCAGGCATCTACAGCCCCGATAATCTCCTGCACACTGCTGCATCCGTGACAGTCGAGCCATTCGTTGATGCCGTCGCGGACTTTCACAGTTACCGCAGGGTCGGTGAAATTGGCGGTGCCTATCTCAATGGCGGTGGCACCGGCCATCATGAACTCAATGGCATCGGCGGCGTTCATTATGCCGCCCAAGCCTATTACGGGAATCTTCACGGCTTTCGCGACCTGCCACACCATCCTCACGGCAACGGGTTTCACCGCAGGACCGCTCAAGCCACCGGTTCCGATACTCAGTCGCGAGCGGCGTTTCTCAATGTCTATCGACATGCCCATCAGCGTGTTAATCAGCGAAACGCCGTCGGCACCCTCAGCCTCCACTGCCCTTGCTATGTCGGCAATGCTCGTCACGTTGGGCGACAGTTTCACAATGAGCGTCTTATGATAGCGCTGGCGAACGGCCCTTACCACGCTGGCCGCTCCCTGGCATGTCACGCCAAAGGCCATTCCGCCCTGTTTCACGTTGGGACACGAGATGTTCAGCTCGATGGCTGGAATGTCTTCCAGCTCGTCGATGCGGGCAGCACACTCTGCATAGTCATCGGGCGACGAACCGCTCACGTTGACCAGCACATGGGTATCGATGTTCCTCACCTCGGGATAGATATGCTTGCAGAAATAGTCGACGCCCTTGTTCTGAAGCCCCACGCAGTTGAGCATGCCCTGGGCCGTCTCCGCCATTCGCGGGTAGTCGTTGCCCTCGCGCGCCTTCAGCGTGGTTCCCTTCACGATTATTCCGCCTATCTGGCTCAAGTCCACGAAATCGGCAAATTCAACGCCATAGCCAAAGGTTCCTGAGGCTGTCATCACGGGATTCTTCAGTGACAGTTTTCCTATATTTACATTTAGTTTCGCCATATTCTTTAATTTTCAACAAGCGCAAGATTGCGCCCGTTATCACCACATTAACCGGTTAACATCAAACACAGGGCCCTCGGTGCACACGCACAGATTGCCTTCGGTGGTCTTCTCCACACAGCAGAGGCAGGCTCCCAGTCCACAGGCCATCAGGTTCTCCAGCGAGGCCTCGCAAAACACCTTCGCGATATGGGCGAACCGTGCCACAGCCATCATCATCGGCTTGGGGCCGCAGGTGCTGATCTGGTCGAAGGTCTCTTTCTGGAGTACAGAGTGCTGAGTGACAAAGCCACGCTCTCCGGCGGTGCCGTCCTCGGTGGTGACAAACAGCCGTCCGTACTTGCGGAACTCATCCTGCAACAGCAAGTCGCTGGCAGAACGTGCGCCCAGCAAGAACGTCGGCTCCATGCCCAGGTCGTTCAGCCGCTTGCCAAAATAGAGCAGCGGTGCCACCCCCACGCCACCGCCTACGAGCAGCACTTTCTTTGGCTCCGAGGGTATGGTGAAGCCATTGCCCAGCGGCAGCACACAGTTCAGCTTGTCGCCTGCCTGCAGCTGTCCCAGCCGGCGTGTGCCGTCGCCGATGGTAGCCACCAGCAGCCACAGTTCGTTTTTCTCGCTGTCCACGAAGTTCACGCTGATTGGTCGGCGCAGGAACGTTGTGGGCGAACCATCCACGCGCACCTCCACAAACTGTCCGGGAAGCATCTCCGGCAGCGGTTTCTCGTCGGTAAGTCTCAGCAGCACGTATTTCTCGCTGATACGCTCAGCGGCAACGACCGTCAGGTCGGATATGTGTTTTTTCAAATTCATTTCTTCAATTGCCATTGAAGGCCTTTAATCCGCCCTGAACGCCAGGTGCAGTAAGCCTTTGGCTTAACTACTGCAAAGATACGAATATTATTCCATAGAAACAAACGTTTTCGCCAAAAATCGCATAAAAAAAACCGCCAAACTTCAGCCCAATGGCGTGAAAACTTTATATGCCCATCGTGCAGACTATGGATGGGCATTGTGCAGGCTATGGATGGGCATTGTGCAGGCTATAGAAGGGCATTGTGCAGAGTTTAGGGCATTGTGCAGAGTTTAGGGCATCTCCGTGCAGACTGCCGACATCCGTTGTGCAGGGGCAAACAGCGGCTGATGAGGCAAACCTTAGTTTCTTATCTTCTTAATTTCTTATCTTTTGCGATTTTGAAGTGAAAAGAATTTATATATTTATATATATTATAATATATATAA
>JAFRPY010000013.1 GCA_017428925.1 Prevotella sp.
GTTATTTGCATTGCTGATTGATTTTTCCTCTCCGCAGGACTCAGACAACCTCGTCGCTACGCTCCGAGAACGTCTGAGTCCTGCGGAGAAGGAGGTCTATTTATGCTCACAAGAAATTGCACTTCTATCTTGAAAGTTTACGGAAAGAAAGTTGTTGTTAAATAAACTAAGCGTATTGTTATGAAAATGACATATATAAAGCCCATGACATTGGGCATGGAGTTGTCAGAGAAAGAAACATTCTTGGCAAGTAGTAATAAGGAGCAAGGAATACTTCCCCCAGGTAGCACTATGTCAAAAGAAACAAATATTGAGGAGGAAGAAAAGGTAGAAACCGCTATTCCGACAGCATTCACCAACATCTGGGGAGAAGACGAAGAAGATTAATATCTTTAAATAATTGAAATAACAATTGAGGAGAAGAGCCGGAGCAAAACCCTAATAAGAGGTTTGCTCCGGCTCTCTCCTCATTAAGTGAAGAATGAAAAGTGAAGAGTGAAGAATTTTTATGTGTAGATTTTATGTCTAACATAGAATTTTTCGAAAAATCTATTGTTTTTATTTGGGGATTCGAATATTAATTGTATCTTTGCAAAAAGTTAAACTGTTATAGAAGTTATGATAATAAATGACAATATGGTATTGCAGAGAAACGAGGATGTCGCTGTTCATGATATGACAGTGGAAGAACTTTATGCTGCAATAGAAGAGGATGTGAAGACCATCTATCAGAAAGATGCTATATGATTATATAGTAAAGCCTCGGGCTCAACAAAAAATTCGCTCATTTTATCGAAATGTAGCCATGAAATATTGTCATACCTATGACTATGATGATTTTATGCGTAATGTACATGATGCAGTCTTCTCAATTTATGAAATTGAAAAAACACTACCTAGGCGAAAACCTACTATAGACAGGTGGCATGGCTTTTATATGGCAAATAAAGACAAGTGGTACTTCGCTTATAAGATAGAAGGAAATGTTATAACGATTGTTGATGCTTGTCATGCTCAGAATATGCATTAGCATCCGGCGGGCCGAAGAATAAGTCCCACTCAGGTTTCCTTCCAAAGGGAGGTAGTTTTTATTCTTCACTCTTCATTTTTCACTTTTCACCCCCTTCATAGTAAGTGAAATGCGATTGCGGCGACGGTCTATTTCGAGGACCTTCACCTGTACATGCTGGTGAAGATGTACCACTTCGTTGGGGTCTTTTATATAGCGGTTGGCCATTTGCGAAACGTGAACTAGTCCGTCTTGGTGAACGCCGATGTCGACGAAGGCTCCGAAATTGGTGATGTTGGTGATGATTCCGGGCAGTATCATGCCTTCCACGAGGTCGTCTACTTCCTTCACGTTAGGATCAAACTCAAAGGTCTCCAACTGCTCACGTGGGTCACGGCCAGGTTTTTCCAACTCGTGCATGATGTCGGTAAGGGTAGGGATGCCGACCTCGGCAGTAACATAATGCTCAATATGTATTTGCTTGCGCTTCTCCTCGTTGGTGATAAGTTCGCCGACGGTACAGCTGTTGTCGCGAGCCATCTGTTCAACGATGTGGTAGCTCTCGGGATGAACGGCTGAATTGTCGAGTGGGTTCTTGGCTTGGGGAATACGCAGGAAACCAGCGCATTGCTGATATGCCGCAGGGCCGAGCCTCGGTACTTTCTTCAGTTGGGCACGCGAGGTGAAGGGACCGTTCTCGCGGCGGTAGTCAACGATGTTCTTAGCCAGCACGGGACCGAGTCCGCTGACGTACATGAGCAGGTGTTGCGATGCCGTGTTCAGGTTGACGCCCACTTGGTTGACGCAGCTTTCCACGGTCTGGTCGAGCGAATTCTTCAGTTTTGTCTGGTCAACATCGTGCTGGTACTGTCCAACGCCGATGCTCTTGGGGTCTATCTTTACCAGTTCTGCAAGAGGATCCATCAGTCGTCGGCCAATGCTGACGGCACCGCGCACGGTAACGTCTTCGTCGGGAAATTCCTCGCGGGCAATCTTTGAGGCGGAATAGACGGAGGCTCCGTCTTCGCTGACAACGAAAACAGATGGAGCCCCCTCCCGACCTCCCCCGATAGGGGAGGCTTTCTGATTTGCGTCTTTGGCTATTTCTTCAATGAATTCACGTGTCTCGCGCGATGCCGTTCCGTTGCCTATGGCGACAGCTTCTATCTGATAGTCGCTTATCATGTCGAGCACGTGCATCTTGGCCTCCATCAGCCGGTTGACGGGCGGGTGGGGGAAGATAGCCTCGTGATGGAGCAGGTTACCTTGGGCATCGAGGCAAACCACCTTGCATCCGGTGCGGAATCCGGGGTCGATACCCATCACCCGTTTCTGTCCAAGGGGCGCATCCATGAGCAGTTGTCGCAGATTCTGCGTGAACACGTTGATGGCCTCCAAGTCGGCTTTCTCCTTGCTCAAGGCGGCAAATTCCGTTTCGATGCTGGGCTGGAGAAGTCTGTGGTAGCCGTCTTCAATGGCCTCGCTGACCAATCGCTGGCATTTGCCGTGACCGTGGACATAATGGCGTTGCAGACGTGCCACACACTGCTCGTCGTCGGTCTCAATCTTCACCCTAAGCACCCCTTCGCTCTCGCCCCGACGCATGGCCAACAGCCGGTGACTGGAACATCGTCTGAGTGGTTCCTCCCAATCGAAGTAATCGCTATATTTCTGTGCTTCGTCGGTGTCTTTCTTCGCTTTTACCACCTTGCTCATGATAAGGGCATCGCGGCGGAATTGCTGCCGGACCATGTTTCGGGAACCTTCATCCTCGCTAATTTGTTCGGCAATGATGTCCTGTGCGCCATTTAGTGCCATGGCTACGTCTTTCACATCGCCTTTCACAAATCTCTCGGCAGCCTTCACGGGGTTTGGCTCGCGTTGCATCATGAGTAATGTGGCGAGCGGTTCGAGTCCCTGTTCACGAGCAACCTGTGCACGAGTGCGGCGCTTGGGTTTGTAGGGCAGGTAGATGTCTTCCAGTTCGGTGCTGTCCCAGCAGTCATCGATACGCTTCTGCAGCTCGGTGGTCAGTTGTCCCTGCTCACCAATGGTCTTCAGGATGGTCTCTTTCCGCTTGGCTATTTCCTTCAGTTTGGCGTTCATTTCGCTGATTTGAGCAATCTGAATCTCGTTGAGACCACCAGTGCGTTCCTTACGGTAGCGCGAGATAAAAGGGATGGTGCAACCTTCGTCGAGTAGTTTCAGCGTGTTTTCCACACCTTCCTGAGGCAAGGAGAGCTGTCGGGCTATGATTTTGGTGAATATGTTCATGGTTTGTAAATATTTTCTGCAAATTTAGTTTAAAATACTGGCAATACAAAATAATTTGCTTAAATTTGCACCTTAATAATGATATCAGTAGAAGGACTAAAAGTAGAATTTGGCGTTAAACCTTTGTTTCATGACGCGAGTTTCGTGATCAACCAGCGCGACCGTATTGCCTTGGTGGGCAAGAACGGGGCGGGGAAGAGCACGATGCTGAAAATTCTCTGTGGCATACAGAAACCTACGGCAGGCGTGGTGAGTGTTCCCAATGACACCACTATGGGCTATCTGCCGCAGGTGATGAAACTGGTTGACGATACCACTGTGCGCGAAGAGGCCCGCAAGGCTTTTGCTGACCATACGAAGATGGCTGAGCGGCTGGAACGGATGAACCGTGAACTCTCGGAGCGTACCGATTATGAATCGTCGGAATATATGGACTTGGTGGAGCGTTACACCGAGGCCCATGAGCGTTACCAGATGATGGGGGCCGAAGGCTATGAAGCCGAGATTGAGCGCACGCTGGCCGGACTGGGATTTGAGCGTACCGATTTTGAACGTCCTACGAGCGAGTTCTCTGGTGGTTGGCGCATGCGTATCGAGCTGGCCAAGATTCTTTTGAGGAAGCCTGACGTGTTGTTGCTCGACGAGCCTACCAACCATCTCGACATCGAGAGTATCCAGTGGTTGGAGCAGTTTCTGGCCATGAGTAGCAGCAGTGTGGTGCTGGTGAGCCACGACCGTGCATTCATCAATAACGTGACCAACCGCACGATGGAAATATCTTGCGGACAGGTGACAGACTATCGGGTGAAATACGACGAGTATGTCGTATTGCGCAGGGAACGGCGCGAGCAGCAGTTGCGTGCCTATGAGAACCAACAACGCGAGATTCAGGATATCCGCCAATTTGTAGAACGTTTCCGTTATAAGGCCACGAAAGCTATACAGGTTCAGCAACGGTTGCGGCAGTTGGAGAAGATTGTTCCTATAGAAATTGACGAGGTGGACAATTCTGCCATGCGCCTGAAGTTTCCGCCATGTCTTCGTTCTGGTGATTATCCTGTCATCTGCGACGAAGTGACGAAACGCTATGGTGACCATACGGTGTTCACAAAGGCGACGCTGACCATTAAGCGCGGTGAGAAGGTGGCTTTTGTAGGGAAGAATGGAGAGGGAAAGTCGACGCTTGTGAAATGTATCATGGGCGAAATTCCTTTCGATGGTAACCTGAAGATCGGACATAACGTACAGATTGGCTATTTTGCCCAGAACCAGGCACAGTTGTTGGATGAGTCGCTGACCGTCTACGATACCATTGACCGTGTGGCAACGGGTGATGTCCGCCTTCGTATCAACGATATTCTTGGTGCTTTCATGTTTGGAGGCGAGGCTTCAGAGAAACAGGTGAAAGTGCTCAGTGGCGGGGAACGCAGTCGTTTGGCCATGATTAAGTTGTTGCTGGAACCTGTTAACCTGCTGATTCTCGACGAGCCGACCAATCATTTGGACATGCCTTCGAAGGATGTGCTCAAGGAAGCCATCAAGGCTTTTAATGGTACAGCCATCATTGTGAGCCACGACCGTGAGTTCTTGGACGGACTTGTCAGTAAGGTTTATGAGTTCGGAGGAGGCAGGGTGAGAGAGCATTTGGGCGGTATCTATGACTGGATAAATAAAGCCCCTCTCCAGCTTCCCCCAATAGGGGGAGAGCCCAATGGCACAGACAAGAAAACCGCAAATAATATGGCCGTTGATATGAAAGCCTCCCCTGCGGATTCAAGTATGTCGGGGGCTCTCTCTTACGCCGAGCGCAAAGAGTTGCTGAAAAAGAAATCGCGACTGGAGAAGAGCATCAAGGAAGTAGAGAGGAAGATAGAGGGACTGGAAGAAAGGATAAAGGAACTTGATGCTATCCTCTGTACTCCCGAAGGCGCTTCTGACATGACAGTCGTAACGGAATATACTTCGACAAAGAAAGTTATTGACCAGGAAACGGAACGATGGGCTCAGCTCTCGGAAGAGCTTGAGGGCATTGAACTTTAAAGATAATTTTTAAACATAAAATATTAACGATTATGAAACTAAGAACAATGATGACAACCGTACTGATTGCATCGGCTACGATGGGAGCCAGTGCTCAGGAACTGAAGTCGGGGTTGGTGATGACTAATCTCGACACAAATGTTCGTCCGCAGGATGATTTCTACGAGTATGCCTGTGGCGGATGGATGAAGAACAATCCGCTGCCTGCTGCCTATTCCCGCTATGGAAGCTTCGACCGTCTTCAGGAGGACAACGACAAGCGTATCAACGGCATTCTCGACGAGCTTCGCAAAGGCACTTATGCAAATGGCACTATTGAGCAGAAACTATCTGACTTCTATAAACTCGCCATGGACCAGAAACGCCGCAATAAGGAAGGCGTAAAGCCCGTGATGCCGATAATCAATAAGATTGAGGCTGCCAAGACGAAGGAAGAACTGTTCGAAATCCAGAAGGACCTGATGCGCTATGGTGACCAGCAGTTTATGTATATGGGATTCGGCGCTGACGAGAAGAATGCCAAGATGAACATTCTGAACGTTTACCAGGGCGGCCTGACGCTGGGACAGAAGGAATACTATCTTGATAATGATGAGGCAACGGCTAAAATCCGCGAAGCCTACAAGCAGCACATCGTTCGTATGTTCCAACTCTATGGTTTCAAGAAGGGTGTGGCCCAGCAGAAGATGGAGCAGGTGATGAAACTGGAAACAGCACTTGCCAAGGTAAGCAAGAGCCGCACCGAGCTGCGCGATGTTGAGGCAAACTACAATAAGATGAAGCTCAGCGAGTTTGAGCAGAAGTATCCCCACGTGAAACTTTCCCAACTGGCACAGGCCGAGGGCGTTGACCTCAAGCATATTCAGGAGATGATTGTCGGACAGCCCGACTTTGTTGCTGGAGCAGACCAGATGATTGCCGATATGTCCGTCGATGAGTATCGTGCTTATATGGAGTGGGGCGAGATTGTCAGCTCTGCCAATTATCTCAGTGACAAGGTCGTAGCCGCTAACTTCGATTTCTTCGGCAAGACTATGCGCGGCCGCAAGGAAAACTATCCGCTGTGGAAACGTGCTACCGGTCAGGTGGAAAGTCAGATGGGTGAGGCCCTCGGCCGAATCTATTGTGAGCGTTATTTCCCTGCCTCTTCCAAGGAACGCATGGAGCGACTGGTCAAGAATCTTCAGCTCTCGCTTGCCGAGCGCATCATGGCTCAGGACTGGATGGAGACCGATACCAAGCTGAATGCACTGGCCAAGCTTTCCACCTTCTATGTGAAAATTGGATTCCCCAACAAGTGGAAAGACCTTTCAGCCCTTCAGATTGACCCGTCGAAGAGTTTCTACGAGAACGTTATGGAGTGTAATAAGTTCCAGACAAAGCGCCATATCGACGAGAAAGCAGGCAAACCCGTTGACAACGAAGAATGGTTCATGACTCCTCAGACCGTGAATGCCTACTACAACCCCACAACAAACGAGATTTGCTTCCCTGCCGGTATTCTGCAGTATCCCTTCTTTGATCCCACGGCTGACGATGCCTTTAACTATGGAGCCATCGGCGTGGTGATTGGTCATGAGATGACGCACGGCTTTGACGATCAGGGCCGCCATTATGACAAGGAGGGAAATATGACCGACTGGTGGACAGAAAGTGATGGTAAGAATTTCGAAGCCCGTACGGGAAAATACGCCGACTTCTTCTCGAACATCAAAGTGTTGCCCGACCTGAATGGTAACGGCAAACTGACACTTGGAGAGAATCTTGCCGACCACGGTGGTCTGCAGGTGGCCTACAATGCCTATAAGAATGCGACCAAGAATGCTCCGCTGAAGGATATCGACGGTCTGACCGCTGACCAGCGTTTCTTTATCGCATACGCTGGTGTATGGGCCGGCAACATCACCGAGGCAGAGATTCGCAACCGCACTAAGAGCGATCCTCATTCGCTGGGCCGTTGGCGTGTGAACGGCGCGCTGCCCCATGTCGATATGTGGTATGAAGCTTTTGGTGTGAAAGAAGGCGACAAGATGTTTATCCCCAAGGCAGAGCGTTTGCAGCTTTGGTAAACCGAATAACGCAGATGAAGAAAGGATGCCAAAAGATTGATTTTGGCATCCTTTCTTGCTTTTTCTGCAAAATAGTTGTAACTTTGCACCCAAATAACAAGTAAATTCATTTATGCCCTTAAGAATCCCCGACAAACTTCCCGCCATAGATATCCTGAAGAAGGAAAACATCTTCGTGATGGATGATACCCGTGCACATACACAGGACATCCGTCCGCTGAAGATTGTCATCCTTAACCTGATGCCGCTGAAGATTACGACTGAAACAGACCTCGTAAGATTGTTGTCGAATACGCCCCTGCAGCTCGACATCACTTTTATGAAACTGAAAAGCCATACGCCGAAGAATACACCGATAGAGCACATGATGATGTTCTATAAAGACTTCGAAGTGCTGAAGTTACAGAAGTTTGACGGTATGATTATCACGGGTGCACCTGTAGAGCAGTTCGATTTTGAGGATGTAACCTACTGGGATGAGATGAAGACCATCTTCGACTGGGCGAAGACTCACGTGCAGAGTACGCTTTATATCTGCTGGGCTGCCCAGGCTGGTCTCTATTATTATTACGGTATTCCAAAATATCCGTTGGAGAAGAAGAAATTCGGCATCTTTCCGCAGCAAATCCTACATCCGCAGTTGCCTATCTTCCGCGGCTTCGACGATTTCTTCTACATGCCCCATAGCCGCCATACCGAGATTCGGCGTGAAGACATTGAGGCGAGTGAGTACCTTTCCATCCTTGCGGAAGGCGAGGAGAGTGGCGTGAGCATGGTGGTGGCTCGTGGCGGCCGAGAGTTCTTCGTGACTGGCCACATGGAGTATGCACCGAACACGCTGGATAAGGAATACCGCCGCGATATAGACAAGCGCGATGATGTGGAGCTTCCTAAGTATTATTATCGCGATGATAATCCAGACAACGGCCCTGTCGTGAAATGGAGAGCGCATGCCAATCTTTTCTTCCAGAATTGGGTGAACTATTATGTTTATCAGCAGACGCCTTACGATATTAACCTCATAGGATAAAACCAGAATCCTGAGTGAAACAGCGCATAGAACTCCTGGCTCCTGCCAAAAACCTTACATGCGGCATCGCGGCAATAGACCACGGTGCTGATGCTGTTTATATTGGGGCATCTCGTTTTGGGGCCAGGGTGGCTGCAGGAAACTCGGTGGAGGATATTGCCGAGTTGTGCCGCTATGCCCATCCTTTCGGGGCGAAGGTTTATGTCACGGTGAATACTATCATCTACGATGATGAACTTGATGATACACACCAGTTATTGGCAGAACTTGAAAAGGCTGGTGTGGATGCCATTCTGGTACAGGATTCTTCACTTTTCACTCTTCACTCCTCACTTCCTCTTCACGCTTCTACCCAGACCGACAACCGCACTCCTGAAAAAGTGACGTGGCTGCGCTCTCTGGGATTCAAGCGTGTGGTGCTGGCGCGTGAACTCTCCGTCGAGGAAATCCGTGAGATTCACCAGCAGGTGCCCGATGTGGAATTGGAAGTTTTCGTGCATGGTGCCCTTTGTGTGAGTTATAGCGGTCAGTGTTATGCCTCGCAATATTGTTTTGGACGAAGTGCCAATCGCGGTGCCTGTGCACAGTTCTGCCGTTTGCCGTTCGATTTGGTTGACAGCAACGGGCGGACAATAGAGCAGGGCAGGCATTTGCTCTCGCTGAAAGATCTCTGCCAGATAGACCATTTAGAGGAACTGATGGAGGCGGGAGCCGTATCGTTCAAGATAGAAGGCCGACTGAAGGATGTGGACTATGTGAAGAATGTTACCGCAGCCTATAGCCAGCGGTTGAATCAGATTATTGCCCGTCATCCCGACCGTTATCAACGCGCCTCTCAAGGTCGCTGTACCTATAGCTTTGAACCGAACTTGAAGAAAACTTTCAACCGCGGTTTCACCACCTATTTTCTGCATGGCCGCCAACCGGACATTTTCTCGCCAGATACCCCAAAGGCTTTGGGAGAGTATGTGGGAAGAGTGAAAGAAATTCGGCGCGACTCGTTCAATGTGGCAGGAACGGCGAGTTTTGCCAATGGTGACGGACTTTGTTTCTTTTTAGAGGAAAGAGGAGAGAGGAAAGAGGAGAGAGGAAAGAGGAGAGAGGAGCTTTGCGGTTTTCGTGTGAATCGTGCTGAAGGCAATCGGCTCTATCCTTATAAAATGCCGGTAGGCCTGAAACCCGGAATGGCGCTTTATCGAAACAACGATATGGAGTTTGAACGTCAGATGGCCGGAAAGACCGCTGAGCGCAAGATTCCATTGGCGATGACCTTGGAGGCTGTCGATGGAGGATTCAAGCTGAACGGCATCTTTTTCGAGGCGGAGCACCAGCAGGCACAGAAGCCACAGCGTGAGAACATCATTCGTCAGTTGAGGAAATTGGGCGGAACTCCGTATGTATGTGATGATGTGGAACTCATTCCGAGCGATTTCAACTATTTCATTCCAAGCAGTCAGTTGGCAGAATGGAGGCGGCAGTTGGTAGCATCGCTTCTCCTTCCATCGGAAAAGAAAGAACAGCCCAATTCCCATGAAAATGCTTGGGTTGGAAAGATAGAGATTTATGACTATCCTCACCTCTATAATGCGGCCAACGAAAGGTCACGTGAATTCTATGCGGAACGGGGGATAACGGATGCCACGGCAATGGAAGCACCGCAGCAATCTGCGCCTATGGCCAGGCGGCCGGATGGAATTTTGCTGATGCAATGCCGCCATTGTCTTCGCTATTCGTTTGGCTATTGTGTGAGGAAAGGCGGCGAAAAACCACGCTGGACCGAACCGCTTTATCTTGTTTCGGGCGACGGACGCCGTTTCCGTCTTGAGTTTGATTGCAAAAAATGTCAGATGAACGTTTGGGGATTATGAAAAAAATAATTTTAATTTTTTACCTTTTTACTTTTTTACTCTTGTTCACGGGGTGCTATCGTAACAAGGCACGGGAATTGCCAACGGCCGAGGATACCAATGCCGTGGAATACGTCGCTCCACGGATAGACACCGTTGCCCTGAAACAGAAACGCGACTCGCTGTTGTTCCTGGCGCAGCATCATTATACCGAGAACTTCAATTTTGTGGTTCGTGCCGATTCACTTTGTCTTTACAAAGAGCAGCCCGAGGAAGTGCTGAGCGATATGCTGGTGGATTCCTTCTATGTCTATCAGAACGACCGTTTGGCCGTGGCCGATATCCGTATCATGCCAGCTGATTCCGTTGATTCCGTATGGGTTCAGTTGGCTCGCGACCAGATCACCTTCGGATGGGTTCACGAGTCGCAACTGTTGCCCAGCGTTGACCCCGACGATCCCATCTCCCAGTTCATTACGATTTTCTCTGACCGTCATCTCATCATCTTCCTGGTCTTCCTGGTGGTGATTGCGGTGACCTATACGGTGAGAATCGCCATCAGGCGTAATGCCAAGATTGTGCACTTCAACGATATCGACACTCCTTATCCAATGGCATTTGCCCTGACGGTGGCTACTTCTGCCACACTCTATTCCACCATCCAGCTGTTCATCCCCGAGCTGTGGCGGCATTTCTATTTCCATCCCACGCTGAATCCACTGATGGCCCCCAGTCTGATTGCGGTCTTTCTGGTTTCGGTATGGGCAATCATCATTGTCGGACTGGCAGCCGTCGACGAGGCAAGGAAGGCTTTGCCCTTCGACGAGGCCGTCATCTATCTTTGTGGCCTGGCGGGTGTCTGTGCCGTCGACTATATCGTTTTCAGTATTAGCACCTTATATTATATTGGCTACCCCTTGCTGGCAGCGTATTTCTGGTTTGCCATCCGGTGCTGGAGAAAATCCATATAAATGTGGATTGCAGGGAATGGAGAAAATCATTACCTTTGCAGCCAGTTATGAGAAAAATTGTTTTGACGGCTATGCTTGGCATAGCGACAATGGTATCGGCCGAAGTCACGAATGGCGAATTGATGGCAGATACTTCTAAAGTCGTTGACCTCGACGAGGTCGTTGTAGTTTCACAGCCCAAGGAATCCTTCCGTATGCGCCAGCAACCGCTCAGCAGTAGTATGTTTTCTGCCGCTGACCTGAGTTCGCTCGGCGTCCGCGACCTTCGCGAGTTGTCGCAATATGTTCCTTCGTTTACCATGCCCAACTATGGTTCGCGCTACACCTCGGCCATGTATGTTCGCGGCATCGGTGCCCGCGAGAACAGTCCTGCCGTGGGTATGTATGTGGATGGTATTCCATTGCTCAACAAGAGCCAGTTCAACACCCATCTGTATGGCGTTGAGCGTGTTGACATTTTGCACGGTCCGCAGGGAACGCTTTACGGAATGAACACCGAGGGCGGCCTGATGCGAGTCTATTCCAAGAATCCTTTCCAATATCAGGGCACCGACGTAAATCTCAGTTTCGGCACCCGTATGTACCGCAATGCCGAGGTGGCACATTATAATAAGGTGAACGACAAGTTCGCCTTTTCGGTGGCTGGATTCTATGGAGGGCTGAATGGTTTCTTCAAGAACCAGACAACGGGCAACCGAGCTGACAAATACGATGAGGCTGGAGGAAAGCTGCGACTGATGTGGAATCCCACAAAGCGGCTGACGCTGGATTTCATCACCGACTACCAATGGGTTTATCAGAATGCCTTCCCATACGGCATGATGGATGTATCGACGGGCGAGGTGGGCGACGTGGCCACCACCATCGACGGCAAGTACCACCGGGCCATGCTGAACACGGGGCTGAAACTGAAGTACGTCTTGAACGGTGTCGACCTCTATAGCACCACGTCATACCAGTATCTGAAAGACCACATGATGATGGACATCGACTATCAGCCTAAGGCCAACATGCGCATGGGGCAGAACCAACTGAAGAACGGTCTGGTGGAAGAACTGGTTTTCAAGAGCAATCGTCCGGGCATCTGGCAGAGCGTGACGGGATTCAACGTTTCTCATGTATGGGAAAAGACCAACGCCCCCGTCTACTTCGATCCCAATTTCAGCGCAGAACTCTCTACAACCGTTTTCCGTTCCATGCGCGGAGCCATGTTGTTGAATCCTACGATGAGCGTTCTTGATGGCAGCAAGATGGACATCGTGATGGGAAGCGAGGTCCCCGGACTGTTCCGCACCCCTCAGTTCAACTTTGCGGCTTTCCATGAATCGAACATCGACATCACCAAGCATCTCACCGCCACGCTCGGACTGCGCTACGACTACAATCACGTGAAACTTGACTATGCCACTTCAGGCACCATGAACATGGATGTCGACCTGAAGATGCAGATGGTTCGCCAGATGGGTGACCGTACGGTTACTGTCCCCATCAACTCCACCTATCGGGCGCTGATTACCGACGTTCTTGCCAACACCCACAGCGACGAGTTCAACCAGTTGTTGCCCAAAGTGGCTCTCACCTACAAACTGAACAATGGCGGCAACATCTATGCCGTCTGGAGCAAGGGCTATCGTGCAGGCGGCTATAACATTCAGATGTTCTCCGACATCCTGTCGAACGAACTTGAAGCACAGCAGAACACCAACCACGACTTCCAGATTGTGCACGACGAGGCACAGTACGACGAAATTCGGAAAACCATCTCCTACAAGCCGGAAACCTCGTGGAACTATGAGTTCGGAACGCACCTTAACCTTCTGCCCAACCTGAAGCTCGATTTTTCAGGCTTTTATACCCAGGTGCGCGACCTTCAGTTGACCATCATGGCGGGCGACAATTCTTATGGCCGCATGATGAAGAATGCAGGCAAGAGCAGCAACTGCGGCGTGGAACTGAGTCTGAACGGTTCGCTTCTCGACGACCATCTCACCTTCAACGTCAGCTATGGCTATACCCGTGCCGTGTTCCGCGACTATACCGACTCGCTCAAAGTGAAAGTCGGCGGTCAACCCGTTGAAGTGGACGGGCAGACCATCATGGTGAGACAGACCACCGAGACACAATTTGTGGACTACACCGACAAATATGTTCCATACGTTCCACAGCACACATTGGGCGCGATGGCCGACTATCGCATCGATTTTGACAATTCATTCCTGCGGGCCTTCACCTTGGGCGTGAACTTCCATGCGCAGGGCAAAACCTATTGGGATTCAGCAAACGAGGCCTTCCAGAAGATGTATGCGCTGTTGGGAGCACATGCCCGGGCCGATTTCGGTGCGGTTGCCCTGAACGTATGGGCGCGCAACATTACCGATACGAAATACACGGTATTCGGTCTTGATAACGTAAAGGGCAGCAACTATATAGGTCAGGCAGGAATTCCTTTCCAGATGGGTGTCGACGTAAGCATTCATTTCTGACTTTGTAATTAAAGTCTAGATGAGTTGTAATTAAAGTCTAGATGAGTTGTAATTAAAGTCTAAATGGGATCAAATTAAAGTCTAAATACAACGCAATTAAAGTTTAATTGAATGCTAAATAAAGTCTAATTATTTTGAATATAATGTTTAGAAAAAGAGGATACGTCCGGCGGGGCATATCCTCTTTTCTTATTGTGTGCTTTTAGTTAGAATACGTGGAGTCCGAGGAACACCATCAGGCCGTTCATCAGTATCCAGAAGATGGCGAACGGCATGGTCTTGCGCATGATGTCGCCGTCTTGTCCCTCCATGTCGCATGCGGCCGTGGCAATGGCAATGCTCTGCGGTGAGAGCAGTTTACCACCTTCGGAACCGGCACAATTGGCTGCGGCCAGCCAGTTGGTCTCGTTGCCGTGGACGCCGAAGAACGTACCGTCGTGAACAAGTCCGAGGTCGCTGGCGGCAGTGGCCTGCAACTTTCCGAACAGGATGTTGGCATTGGTGGCGCTGCCGGTGACGAATGTTCCGATAGAACCGATAAGCGGGGCAAAGAACGGGAAGAAGGTGCCGGTGAGTGCGACGAGGCCCTTGGCGATGTCGTTTGTCATGCCAGTGTTGTTCATCAGCATGGCCATTGCCACCAGGCAGCAAATCGTTACGGCTGTCTTCTGAAGGTTGATTGTGGTCTTTGCAAGCAGCTTCATCAGTTTGCTGAAACTGAGGCCCTGGATGAGTCCGCCAATCGTTGCACCGAGGAAAATCATCAGACCGGCATTCGAAAGCCAGCCGAACTTGAAGGTGTTGCCAATGACGGGTAGTTCAAACTGCGTCACCAGACTCTTGTTCAGCAACTCGTTGATTGGGGGAACAATCTTGCTTGATATGAGGATGAAGAAGATGATGAGTCCATAAACACTCCATGCCTTGAGCGTTTTGTTCATACTGAAGTATTTCTTTTCCACTTTCACCTCGTCGGCAGCGTCTTCGTCGTGGATGAACAGTTTGTTGTAGATAAGCATGGCAATGATGGCTGCCACGGAACCAAGGATGGCCGGGGTCTCGGGACCAATGAAATGGGCGCAGCAGAACTGCACGATAATTGAGAATGTGCCGACAAACAGGGCCAGCGTGATATTTTTCATAATCTTTTTCCGGTCGGTCATCATGAGGATTAAGAACGGGGTGATGTAGAACATCAAGGCCAGTTGGATGATGATGAACGTGGCCACCTCGCAGAGCATCTCGGGCGACGCTACTCCTTCGGCGGCTACCTGGTTTGCGAGTGTAGTGGCAGGAAGTCCCACCGCACCAAATCCTACGGCTACCGTATTGGCAATCAGACAGATGACAGCAGAGAACATGGGCTTGAACCCCAAGCCGATGAGGATGGCTGCAGGAATGGCCACAGCGGTGCCGAAACCGGCCATACCTTCGAGCACACCGCCAAGTCCCCACGTCAGCAGCAGTACCAGCAGGCCTTTGTCGGAGGTCATCTGGATGAACTGCGTCTTGATGGTTTCAATCTCTTTTGTCTCGCAGAGGATGTTGTAACTGTAGATGGCGCAGATGATGATGAGGATAATCGGGAAGCAAGCTTTCAGGAATCCCTCGATCACAGACCACAGGGTAATGCCGTAGATAGATAATCCCGAATATTTCTCTGGGATAATGCCCATGGCTGGCGTGGCAAACAAGGCCAGGATAATCGTAACTACAAGGGTGACGATGGCACTCTTGTAGCCAGACACTTTGAAACCCATCATCAATACGATGAGCAACAGGATGGGAATAACAGAGACTAATGCTGTCATAATAGTGAATTTAATTGGTTTATGATTATTATATAAGTTTTCGGTAATTGTTAGATTTAGCGACAAATATAAACAATTTTCTCCAATAATCTGTTAAGATTTTTCTAAAATGTCAATAAACCACCTAAAATAGTGCTTTTAGGCGCGGCAAACCACCGTCAAACGTACATCAAGTCGGCCATCACGCTGTCGCTGACGAACAATCCCTGGCGAGTCAGTCGCAGATATCCGTTGTCGTCTATCGTAAGCCGTTTGGCCTCGAGATGTGGTGCGGCATTAGCCATAAGATAGTCTTTCATCTCGCGTCCGAACTTTTTCTCCACATGGCCAATCGAGAGGCCGCGGCGGGTTCTGAGGGCGGTCATCACGGCATCGTCGAAGCGCGCAGGCTTGTTGAGCACCTCCCTTTCCTCGATGGGGCTTTCGCCCGATTTCATTCTTTGGATGTATTCACGAACGTCGCTGATGTTCCACCATCGGGAATCGATGTCGTAACTGTGGGCTGCAGCGCCCAGTCCGATGTAGGGCGTACCGTCCCAGTAGCTGCTATTGTGACGGGAGTGGAAGCCGGGACGTGCGAAATTCGATATTTCGTAGTGCTCATATCCAGCGGCCGAAAGCTGGTCGATGAGCGTCTCATACATTTTCAGCGACAGTTCCTCGTCGGTTTCCTTCACTTCCCCTTGGCTGAGCATCCGGTGCAGGGGTGTTCCTTCCTCGAACATCAGGCTGTAGGCCGAGATATGTTCAACGTGCAGTTCAAGGGCTTTATCGATATCAGCCTGCCATTCTTCCAGCGTTTCACCCGGGAATCCGAACATCAGGTCGATACTGATGTTGCCGATGCCGATGTCGCGTAGCCACTTTACGGCCTCGCTGACTTGTTGTGAATTGTGGCGGCGGTGAAGGAATCGCAGCCGTTCGTCGGCGAATGTCTGTGCGCCCATACTGATACGGTTCACGGGCAGCTGGGCGAGTGTTTCTGTGTACAGTGGCGTCAAGTCGTCGGGATTACATTCCATCGTCACCTCAAGTGTTGACAGCGTGCCGCAGCTGTCTTCGATAGCGTTGAAAAGTTTCATCAGCAGGGTGGGGGACAGTTGCGACGGCGTGCCCCCGCCGATATAGACGGTCTCGATGTTCTCCAGCAGAATTTTGTGCCAGGAATCCCGGCTGGTATTTTTCAGTTCAGTACATACGGCTTCTATATACTCACCCGTCAGTTGGGAGAGCGTTGTGGAATAGAATCCGCAATAAATGCACCGGCTTTTGCAGAACGGAATATGAACATATAGCCCCGCCATCACTTATCTCTTATATATAAGGTGTAAAATGCGTCACAGCTGCAAAGATAATGCTTTTTCTGCAAAATAACGTTAAACAATGACTAAATATTCACCTTACTTTCTTCATTCTTCTTTTTTCTTCGTACTTTTAGCGTCGAATTTTTAAAAAGCTACTATCAATCATTAAACCTTGAAGATATGAAAGTATATCAGACCAATGAAATTAAGAACATTGCCCTGGTTGGCAGTGCGGGTAGCGGCAAGACGACTCTTGCCGAAAGTTTGTTATTCGAAAGTGGCGTCATCAAGCGTCGTGGCACAGTCGAGGCCAAGAACACGGTGAGCGACTATTTTCCAGTTGAGCAGGAATACGGCTACTCGGTATTCCCCACGGTTTTCAACGTAGAGTGGAACAATAAGAAATTGAATATTATCGACTGTCCGGGCAGCGACGACTTCGTGGGAGGTGCCATCACCGCCCTGAACGTCACCGACCAGGCTTTGGTGCTTGTCAACGGACAGTATGGTCCCGAAGTGGGAACCCAGAATATTTTCCGTTATACGGAGAAGCTGAAGAAGCCCGTCATCTTCCTCGTCAACCAGCTTGATCGCGAGACTTGCGATTTCGACTCTGTGATGTCTCAGATGAAGGATGTCTATGGCCCGAAGTGTGTTCAGGTGCAGTATCCGTTGAACACCGGTCCCAACTTCAACTCCCTCATCGACGTGCTCCTCATGAAGAAATATTCATGGAAGCCCGAGGGCGGTGCTCCCATCATCGAGGACATCCCCGCCGAGGAAATGGACAAGGCTAAGGAACTGCATGCAGCACTTGTCGAGGCAGCTGCCGAGAACGACGAAGCCCTCATGGAGAAGTTCTTCGAAGAAGAGGCTCTCACCGAGGACGAGATGCGCGAGGGTATCCGTAAAGGTCTTGTTACCCGTTCCATCTTCCCCGTGTTCTGCGTCTGCGGTGGCAAGTCAATGGGCGTCCGTCGTTTGATGGAGTTCTTGGGCAACGTGGTTCCCTTCGTTAGCGATATGCCTAAGATTCACAACACCCGTGGCGAAGAGGTGGCTGCCGAAAGCAATGGCCCCACATCGCTCTATTTCTTCAAGACAGGTATGGAGCCCCACATCGGTGAAGTGAGCTATTTCAAAGTGATGAGCGGTTCGGTGAAGGCCGGCGACGACCTCACCAATGCCGACCGCGGCTCAAAGGAGCGCCTGGCCTCTCTTTACACTTGTGCCGGAGCCAACCGTCAGCCCGTTGACCAGCTCAATGCAGGCGACATCGGTTGTACCGTGAAGCTGAAGGACGTGAAGACGGGCAACACCCTCAATGGCAAGGACAGCGAGAACCGCTACGACTTCATCAAGTATCCTAACTCCAAGTATTCTCGTGCCGTGAAGGCCGTTAACGAGAGCGAGACCGAGAAGATGATGGCTGCCCTGACCAAGATGCGTCAGGAAGATCCCACATGGGTGGTTGAGCAGTCTAAGGAGCTCCGCCAGATCATCGTTCACGGACAGGGTGAGTTCCACCTGCGCACTTTGAAGTGGCGTATGGAGAACAACGAGAAGATTCAGATTACCTATGAGGAGCCGAAGATTCCATATCGTGAGACCATTACCAAGTCAGCCCGTGCCGACTATCGTCACAAGAAACAGTCGGGTGGAGCCGGACAGTTCGGTGAAGTTCACCTTATTGTAGAGCCTTATGCTGAGGGAATGCCCGATCCTACGGTCTATAAGTTTGGTGGCCAGGAGTTCCGCATGAACATCAAGTCGAAGGAAGAAATCGATCTTGAGTGGGGCGGTAAACTCGTCTTCATGAACTCAGTCGTTGGTGGTGCCATCGATGCCCGCTTTATGCCCGCCATCCTGAAGGGTGTCATGGCCCGCATGGAGCAAGGCCCGCTGACCGGTTCTTATGCCCGCGACGTTCGCGTCATCGTCTACGATGGTAAGATGCACCCGGTTGACTCCAACGAACTTTCCTTCATGCTTGCTGCCCGCCAGGCATTTGCCGAGGCATTCAAGAATGCAGGCCCGAAGATTCTGGAGCCCATCTTCGACCTTGAGGTATTTGTGCCCGCTGACTACATGGGTGATGTAATGAGCGATCTGCAGGGTCGCCGTGCACTCATCATGGGTATGGACTCTGAGGCAGGTTATCAGAAGCTGCAGGCAAAGATTCCTCAGAAGGAACTGGCCAACTACAGCATCACTCTTTCCAGCATCACTGGCGGTCGTGCTTCGTTCACCACGAAGTTCGCCAGCTACGAACTCGTTCCCACCGATGTGCAGAACGACCTCATCAAGAAGCACGAGGAAGAGGCTGCCGAAGAAGATTAATTCGCGGAATCCTTCCAAAAACACATTTATATGCGAGAGTTCTTATGGGGCTCTCGCATTTTTTTGCGCAATTACAATCGTACTAACAATCTTAAGATTGATAATTATTAATTAAATTGTAAATTATTAGTTAACACAATAGAATTTAACCAAATTAATTAACATATTTGATGCTCTCTGGGAAGAAATGTATTACCTTTGCAGCATATAAGGAATTACAGACGATTCGGATATGAAGAAAACAACCATATTGGTGATAGCCATCGTGATGGGATTCTCGTTCCTGGCCTTACTCTTCCTGCAGCTGAAATATATTGAGGCTATGGTGAAGATGAAAAAGGAACAGTTCGACGAGAGCGTGAACAAGGCGCTCTATCAGGCTTCACGAAATCTGGAACTCAACGAGACGCTACGCTATCTGGAAAAAGACGTGAACGCCACGGAAAGGCGCGCCATGAAGAAGGACTCGGTGGGAACGCGCTCGGGAAATCCCGACGGCAGCGTGCAGGAGTCGCACCAGTATTCTGTGGCAGGGCAGGACGGAACCGTCTACTCTTCGTTCGAGCTGAAGACCATCACCACCAAGCCTGCAACCATGCCGAAGGCGATGATTCTGCGCAACGACAAGAACTCTATCAGCCAGGCAACGAAGTCGATGAGGGAGATTGTGAAGAACAGGTACGTCTACCAGAAGGCTTTGCTCGACGAGGTGGTCTACAACATCCTCTTCACGGCATCGGACAAACCATTGCGCGAGCGTGTCAACTTCAAGCTGCTCGACCGCGACCTGAAGGCGCAGCTGATGCACAATGGCATCAACATTCCGTATCATTTCACGGTTTCGGGGTTCGACGGGCGCGAGGTGTACCGTTGTCCTGACTATAGCGACAAAGGTGAGGAGTATGTGTATTCGAAAGAGCTTTTCAGAAACGACCCTCAGAACAAGGGTGGGGTGGTGCGCATCCATTTCCCGACGATGAACAGTTACATCTTCTCGTCAGTGTATTTCATGATTCCCTCGGTGGTGTTCACAATCATCCTTCTCATCACGTTTATTATCACTTTGGCGCTGGTGTTCCGTCAAAAGAAACTATCGGAGATTAAGAATGACTTTATCAACAATATGACGCACGAGCTGAAAACGCCCATCGCCAGCATCTCTCTTGCTGCACAGATGCTGAACGACGACTCGGTGAAGAAGAGCGAGGCCATGACGAAGCATTTGGGTGGCGTCATCAACGACGAGACGAAGCGCCTGCGATTCCTGGTGGAGAAGGTGCTGCAGATGTCGATGTTCGACCGCAAGAAGGCCACCTTCAAGAAGAAGATGCTGGACCTGAACGAGATGGTGGAAAACATTGCTCACTCGTTCACGCTTCGTGTGGAACATACGGGAGGAAAAATCTATACCGACATCGGGGCGGTGGATAGCGCCATCTATGTGGACGAGGTACATTTCCAAAACGTCATCAACAACCTGCTGGACAATGCCGTGAAGTATCGCAAGCCCGACGAGCCTATCAATATCTGGCTGAAAACGTGGAACGACCACGACAAACTGTACTTCTCGGTGCGCGACAATGGTATCGGAATCAAGAAGGAGAACCTGAAGAAAATCTTCGACCAGTACTATCGGGTACATACGGGCAACAAACATAACGTGAAGGGTTTCGGCCTTGGACTGGCTTACGTGAAGAAAATCGTGGAGCTGCATAAGGGCACGATCAAGGCCGAGGCTAACAAACAGGCCGACGGCGGCACAGTGTTTACGATTGCCCTGCCCGTGATACGCGACGAAGTCATGGAAGATGAAGCCTGACGCCGCTGGCAATTAATGAATTTGAATTTTCGCAAGAAATAGAATAAACAGAAAAATAGTATTAACCCCAAATTTAAAATGATTATGGACGACAAGTTAAAAATCCTTTTGTGCGAAGACGACGAAAACCTCGGAATGTTGCTTCGCGAGTATCTCCAGGCCAAGAACTATGAGGCCGAGCTGTGCATCGATGGTGAGGCTGGCTACAAGGCCTTCCTCAAGTCGAAGTTCGATATCTGCGTGCTCGACGTGATGATGCCCAAGAAGGACGGATTCACACTGGCACAGGAAATCAGACAGGCCAATCCTGAAATGCCTATTATTTTCCTGACGGCCAAGGTGCTGAAAGAAGATATCCTGGAAGGTTTCAAGATTGGTGCCGACGACTATATCACCAAGCCATTCTCGATGGAAGAACTGGTGCTGCGCATCGAAGCCATTCTGCGCCGCGTGAAGGGCAAGAAGAACAAGGAGAGCACACTCTACCGCATCGGCCGCTTCACTTTCGACACCCAGAAGCAGCTGCTCACCATCGGTGAGAAACAGACCAAGCTGACCACGAAGGAGAACGAACTGTTGGCACTGCTCTGCTCTCATGCCAACGAAATTCTGCAGCGCGACTTTGCACTGAAGACCATCTGGATTGATGACAACTATTTCAACGCCCGTTCGATGGACGTGTATATCACCAAGCTGCGCAAGCACCTGAAGGACGACGACCAGATAGAAATCATCAACATCCACGGCAAGGGCTATAAGCTTATTTCTCCCGAAGGCGATTGATGAGCCAGCGCTGCTGACGAAAGAATGAGAAAACAGTCCGGTTAATGGTTAAAAAAACATAAATCGGCTGTTTTCTCATTTTCTCGTTTCCTCATTCTCTCAATTTCTTAGTACCTTTGCAGCCGATTTCGCAATTTTGCGAGTCATAATTAATTATTTAAACAAATGAATCAATACGAAACCGTTTTCATTTTGACTCCCGTTTTGTCTGATGACCAGACAAAGGAAACGGTCGCTAAATTCAAGAAGATTCTCACCGATAATGGTGCAGAGATTCTGAACGAAGAGGCCTGGGGACTGAAGAAGATGGCTTACAGCATCGACAAGAAGTCGACAGGTTTCTACAACCTCGTTGAGTTCAAGGCTGAGCCATCGGTGATCAAGAAGCTTGAGACTGGATTCCGCCGCGATGAGAAGGTAATCCGTTTCTTGACTGTTAAGCTCGACAAGTATGCTGTGGCATACGCTGAGAAACGTCGCGCTAAGTATGCAACTAAAAAAGAAGAGGAGGCTTAAACTATGGCACAAGAAACCGAAATCCGCTACCTCAATGCTCCTTCTATCGACACGAAGAAGAAGAAGTACTGCCGCTTCAAGAAGAGTGGTATCAAGTACATTGACTACAAGGATCCTGAGTTCCTGAAGAAGTTCCTCAACGAGCAGGGTAAGATTCTTCCCCGCCGCATCACTGGAACATCTCTGAAGTATCAGCGTCGTGTGGCACAGGCCATCAAACGTGCCCGTCAGATTGCTTTGCTCCCCTATGTAACTGACATGATGAAGTAATTGTTGGTTTGAAGTTTAATTTTTAAAAAGAAGGACAATTATGGAAATCATATTGAAAGAAGATATTATCGGCTTGGGTTACAAGAACGATATCGTAAATGTGAAGAACGGCTATGGCCGTAACTATCTGATTCCCACTGGCAAGGCTGTCATCGCTTCGGCTTCGGCTAAGAAAGTTCTCGCCGAGAACCTGAAGCAGCAGGCCCACAAGCTGGCTGCCCAAAAGGCTGCCGCCGAGGAGAAGGCCCAGAAACTGGAAGGCGTAAGCCTGACCATCCCCGCAAAGGTTTCGGCTACAGGTCAGCTCTATGGTTCGGTGAATGCCGCTACCGTTGCTGCCGAGCTGGCTAAGCAGGGCATCGAGGTCGACCGCAAGATCATCACCATGCGCGATGCCAAGAGTGTTGGCGAATACGAGGCTGTTGTTCACTACCACAAGGAAGTGGAAGTGAAGATTCCCGTTACCGTGGTTGCCGAGAATGCTCCCGCTCCTGCAGCTGTCGAGGAGGCTCCCGTTGAGGCTCCCGCCGCTGAGGCAGAGACCGAAGAGTTCGACATGGAGGATGAAATCCCCGCTGAGGCTTAATTGCTGACGACATTTTTCGCACTGTAAAGCAGTTTTCTATAAAGTCCTGGCTATCAAAACATAGCCGGGACTTTTTTAGTTAAAAAAACATAAACCAATTAATTTCTCATTCTCTTCATTCTCTTCATTTCTCAATTTCTTAGTACCTTTGCGGCCGAATATTCATATTAATGTACAAGTGTGGTGATGAGTGTAGCAAAAATTCATAACAATTTTAACACAAATTATTTGGTAGTTTCAAATAATTTGCTAACACACACACACACA
>JAFRPY010000107.1 GCA_017428925.1 Prevotella sp.
GCCGAAGAAGTCACCAAGGCAAGGGAAACATACGAGAAGTTCAAGCGCATAACCACCTTCGTCCTCTGATGATACGCATCGAAGATTTGGCACTGAGCATTCTGACCAAGACCACGGTCATCCCTGAGTTCAAGAGCAAAGACGGCGACTTGAACGAATTCCTCATGCAGGAGGCCAAGGACTATCAGGAGCAGTTGCTGGCTGTCACTTATCTCTTGCAGAATCCCAAGACCGGCGACATCGTGGCCTATTTTTCCCTGCTCAACGACACCATCAAGTTTGAGGAGGACGACAAGAAGACGCGCAACCGCATCAATAGGAAGATTCCCTACGTGAAGCAGCGCAATCATTATCCTGCCGTCAAGATTGGTGTCGCCGTGAGCGAGAACTATGCTCACCAAGGCATAGGCGAACAGATTCTGCAGTATGTCAAGGCACTTTTTGCTTTCGGTAACCGCTCTGGCTGCCGTTTCCTTACCGTAGATGCCTACGCCGATGCCGTCTCGTTCTACGAGAACAAGGGAGGCTTCAAATTCTTCACAGAGACGGACGTCAACGATGACACCCGTCTGCTCTATTTCGACTTGAAACCATTCAAGGACGCTTTGGAAACCGTTGAAAAGCAGTCCTAAAGTTTTTCATTTCAACCAACGCTAACGTCAGAGAGTAATCCCCATGCCTCACCACGAAAGGTTAAATAATCACAACACAGCGAAAAAGAATGGCTATTTTCTTGGTCATTCCGATAATTTGATTACTCTCTCTCTCTCAGGCGCTCGCCTACAAGAGAGGTAACAACACCTTGTTATTTTACGCGCGGAGCGCCCGCGTTAATATACGGCTTTTCTTGCATTCACGCAAGAGAAGTCGGCTTGTTTTTTGTCCCAGACGGACGACGGCGGCGGGGGCGGCGACAGCGAGAAGGAATAACATTTTTCTAGACTTGAATTTATAAATCATTCAAACTAAGCATTCAAGAATATGAAAAGAAAAGACTATCAGAAACCGACGACGAATGTCGTCAAGTTGCAACACCAGACGCACCTGCTGCAAGCCAGCCCCAGAAGCGAGGTGAGTGCGACAATGAGCACTACGTGGGAGGAGGAGGACATCTGATGTCCCTGCCGCCAACCGAGTATTAACAACAATGACAGATAAAGAGCAATGAACAGAAAGAATATCTTCAAGACGCTGGCCGCAGCCATGCTGATGCCAGCCATGCTGCTGACCACATCGTGCAGCAGCGAGGACGATGCCCTCGATACCCCTGCCGAGAACACCCTCAAGAAAGGCTACACCCTGCCCGTCACCGTCAATGTGACCCGTCAGGGCGACGACGCCACCACCCGCGCCACGTTCAACGAATCGACCCATAAGCTGGAGTTCAGCGCAGGCGACAAGCTGTTTGTGAATGGAACTTATTTTGTGAAGGGGTCTAATAATGGGGTTAATTATGTGGGTGACTACAAGTTTGCCGGCACGCTGGATTTTGTGTCCGACGGAACGTTCAGCGGCAACATTACTACCCAAACGGAGTGGACAGGCACTATCGATGAACTTTTTGAATATGCTTATGCCACACTGCTGCCTGCTGACTACGGAGAATATGGGTATTTATATATTTCAGGAAGTGGTTATGAAGCTTGTCTGGTCAAAAATTGTGACAAAGCTTTTGATTCCTCTAAGGCTACAGCCGTGGAACAGTTCAGCAGCGAGTCTTTCAGCTGGGAGTCTGGTAGTTATTCCAATGGCTTTGCCCTGACACCTGCCAATGCCATCCTCAACTTCACCGTCAACGGCTTGGTGGCCAGCACTGAAGTCAATATGGAGTTCTCATATCCCCATAATACTGATCCTATTGTCATTTCCAAGAGCGTAACAACCGACGCTTCGGGCACTGCTACATTTGCTATAGGCGTATCTTATGGTACGGACTTAAAAGACTGCTCCCTGACGGTGGGCGGCAATGCCATCACGCTCGTCAGCGAAAGCAAAGTACTCGAGATCGGCAAGATTTACAACATCAACAGGAGTTCGGTCATCACGTCCGAGTTGCCCGATGGCATCATCGGCATCTACACTGACAGCAAAGGCATAGTGCGCAAAGGCATCGTGGTGACGCTCGACGACGCGAAATATGCCATCGAAACAGAGGTCGAGACGTCTGGCACTCCCACGTGGAGCGTGGGAGGCGTGGACTATTACACCTTTGCCGATGCTGTCAAAAACTTTACCGACGGCTCGAAAAATGGTAGCTATGGCTACTCTGCCGCAAATGTCTGGCGACTGCCCACAAAGACCGAGATGCGGGCCCTAAGGTACCTGGACCCCCACCCGTGGCAGGATTCGCCTGCAGGCAGGATATGGACCATCGGCAAGGCTCCGAACCAGAACACGCTGTTCCTGCCTGCGGCAGGCTACTACGAATTCGACAAGCCCTGGTACGTTGGTAGTTCAGGCTACTATTGGACATCATCGTATGATGAGGAATATGCATCCTATATGAACTTCTATCAAACCCAAATCTACGTGTCAAGCTTTAATCCTACGTACGGCCTCACAGTGCGGCTCTTCTGCAAGTTGCCTTAGGATTAAGGTAACGTGACACCCGCTTATTTAAACAAAGAATCGACAGAATCATCATAATATTTAATTGATATGACAAACAAAAAAAGACTTATTTACGTTCGGCCTGACATCATGGTGGCTGAACTGCATGTGACATCACAGCTATTGTCCACATCACCTCAAGTTACAACCGATCGTGAAAACTATAGCGATGGCTGGGACTACGAGTGGTGAGAGTCATCGAGAGTAACGAAAGAGTATTGATAACTAATGAAGAAAAAGTTACTATGTTTGCAGTCGGAAACACCAATAAGCCCATAGGAGATAGTCCTTAGGCAGAGAAATATTCCGCACCGTGAGGTGCAGAGAACCTCTTCGCTACGCTTCGAGAACCTCTACATCTCACGGTGCGTGAAAGGGGCTGCGCGAAGGAAAAGAGGTTAAAAATTTGGTACGATAATAATTGGATTGTATTTTTGTAAGTGCAAATAAACAATATACATTCACAATTAAATACCGTACCAGTATGCAAAGGAACAAAATTTCTTTCAAAGGACAAAAGATTTTTATAGGAATTGATGTCCATGCTAAAAATTGGGAGGTGGCGATAGCCCCTGAAATAGGAATTGTAAGGAGGCATTCCCAGAAGCCTTCAGCAAAAGAGCTCTTTGACTTCTTGAAGAAGAATTACCCGGATGGCGAGTACCAGGCTGTCTATGAGTCTGGTTTCAGTGGGTACTCCACCTACTACGCTCTGAAAGAGGTTGGCATTGAATGCATGGTGATTCATGCCGCAGACGTTCCGACGACGCAGTATGAGGAGGTAATGAAAACCGATAGGGTGGATGCCGTGAAACTTGTTCGATCCTTGAAGGCTGGATTGCTCAAAGGAAACTACATCATGGAGAAGCAGTACATTGATGACCGCTCTGTAGTCCGCATACGCAGGACGATACAGAAGCAACTCAGCGGCTACAAGTCACGTGTCAAGCACCTGTTGCACTGTCATGGAGTTGAATTTCCTGAGCGGTTCTCAAAGAAGCAGACCCACTGGTCAAGAGCATTCATCACTTGGCTGATGAAGGATGTATGCCTGATGTCTGACACACGGGCCTCGCTTGACTTGCTCATCAGGCAGGTGGAAGTACTCAGAGGGACGCTTTTGGAGGCAACGCGCCAACTGCGCAAGATGAGCCAAACGGAAAGGTACAAGCGCAGACACGACTTGCTCAGAAGTATTCCAGGAATCGGCCTCATTGCTACTATGTGTATCCTGACGGAAGTCTGTGACGTGAAGCGGTTCCACAACGAGAACCAATTTGCAGCTTATCTCGGACTGATACCAACGAGCCACAGCAGCGGTGAGAAAATAGTGCATGGCGAGAAGACTTTCAGGGGAAACAAGCAACTCGGTCCGATGATTGTCGAGGCTGCATGGATTACCATCGGCAGGGATGCGGGCCTTGGAGCACAATACTATCAATACAAGAAAAGAATGGAGCCACAGGAGGCGATAGTGAGGATAGCACGTAAGCTGTCGAACATCATCTTCTCTGTCCTGAAGAATGAAAAGGAATATGTACCATACCAAACGGGTAATTGACATACGGATTATCAGACAACTTCACAAGACGACTCCTGTTCATTTCTGAGGTGCCGCTCCATCGGTGTCCCCTTTAAATAGATTGTTGCGTCTTACTATATATTCTGAAGAAGTAAATTGATGGACGGATACGTCCGTGTCATCTCATAGAAGTTTGTCTGGTAGGTCTGTTGTCGGTAGTCATTCTGTACCCAGCGTAACACGTTGGGCTGATAGCTACATCTTCTTCATATGTCATCGTACTAACGGACTTCACGCTAAGTGATTGATAATAA
>JAFRPY010000108.1 GCA_017428925.1 Prevotella sp.
AAGGTAAGCCAATGTGATGGCCTCCCAACAATATATTATGTAAAGTCGTTATGTAAAGTCTTACGCGCATCTTTTTGATTCACAATAACATTTTTTATTATTTGTTGCAGAACTTGACATAATGTGGAACTTGACATAATTTGTTTTATGTAAACATTTACATAAAATCGAATTCATTCTTCACTCTTCACTCCTAACTATTCACTTGACTCAGTCTTGGGGACGGATGTCGGTGGCCTTCAGCATTTCAGCCACTTCGGCATTCAGTCTGGTTGCGAAATCTTCCTTCTTCATCTGACCTTGGTCGCCGCCGCCCTGCTTGCGCACGCTGACAAGTCCTTCGGCCTGCTCCTTCTCTCCTACCACTAACATATAGGGGATGCGCTTCAACTCGTTATCGCGAATCTTGCGGCCAATCTTCTCGTTGCGGCTATCGATACTGGTACGTATGCCCTGCTGCTCGAGATAGGCCTGCACGCTGGATGCATAGTCGTTGAATTTCTCGGAAATGGGCAGTATAACCACCTGCTCGGGAGTAAGCCAGAGGGGGAAGTGCCCAGCGGTGTGCTCGATGAGCACAGCGGTGAAACGCTCCATCGAACCGAAGGGTGCGCGGTGAATCATCACCGGCGTCTTCTTGGTGTTGTCTTCGGCTGTATACTCTAACTTAAAGCGCACGGGCAGGTTGTAGTCGACCTGGATAGTACCCAGCTGCCAACGGCGGCCGATGGCATCTTTCACCATGAAGTCGAGCTTTGGTCCGTAGAAAGCAGCCTCGCCATATTCTATCTTGGCATCAAGACCTTTTTCCTTACAGGCATCGATGATAGCTTGCTCAGCCTCAGCCCACACTTCATCGGAACCGATGTATTTCTCATGGTCGTCGGGATCGCGGAGAGAAATCTGCGCCTCGAAGTTGTCAAAATTGAAAGTGGAGAACACCGACTTGATGATGTCCATGACGCGCATGAACTCTGTCTTGATCTGGTCGGGGCGACAGAAGATATGGGCATCGTCCTGAGTGAACGAGCGCACACGTGTAAGTCCATGCAGCTCACCACTCTTCTCGTAGCGATATACGGTGCCAAATTCTGCGATGCGAAGCGGGAGGTCCTTATATGAACGGGGCTTGTTGGCGAAAATCTCACAGTGGTGAGGACAGTTCATCGGCTTCAGCATGTATTCCTCATCCTCCTCGGGTGTGTGGATGGGTTGGAAGGAATCCTTGCCGTAGTGGGCATAGTGACCAGAGGTCACATAGAGATTCTTTGAGCCAATGTGCGGAGTAATAACTTCCTGATAACCATAGTTTTTCTGGATTTTGCGCAACATATCCTGCAAGCGCAGACGGAGGTCGGTTCCCTTAGGCAACCAGATAGGCAGACCTTTTCCCACGCGGTCGGAGAACATGAAAAGTTCCATTTCTTTACCTATCTTGCGGTGGTCGCGTTTCTTGGCTTCTTCAAGCATGACAAGATACTCGTCGAGCATTTTCTGCTTGGGGAAGGTAATACCATAGATACGCGTCATCTGCTCGCGCTTGGCATCACCGCGCCAGAAAGCACCGGCAACGCTGGTTATCTTGATGGCCTTGATAATGCCTGTGGAAACGAGGTGAGGACCACGGCAAAGATCGGTGAAGGCACCCTGGGTATAGGTGGAGATGGTGCCGTCTTCAAGGTCCTGCTCGATGTGCTCACACTTGTATTCCTGGCCATCAGCCTTGAATTCCTTGAGGGCATCGGCCTTCGACACTTCGCGACGGACAACGGGCTCGTCTTTCTTGGCGAGTTCCTTCATTTTTGCCTCAATCTTCGGGAAGTCGTTCTCTGAGATGGCAGTGCCTTCTGCAGGCATCACATCATAGAAGAAACCGTTCTCGACGGCGGGGCCGAAACCGAACTGTATGCCAGGATAGAGTTCCTTCAACGCTTCAGCCAGCAAGTGTGCCGAAGTGTGCCAGAACGTATGCTTGCCTTCCTCGTCGTCGAACTTATAGAGGGCAATGGTGGCATCATTGTTAATGGGCCGGTTCAACTCTGTTGTCTCACCATTCACGCCACAACTCACAACGTTGCGTGCCAGAGCCGGCGAGATGCTCTCGGCAATCTGTAAACCAGTGACGCCCTGCTCATATTCGCGCACAGAGCCGTCAGGAAAAGTGATTTTAATCATATCTACAATATATGTTTTTGGATAATCGGATGCAAAGGTAATGAGAAATTGAGAGAATGAGAAATTGAGAGAATGAGAAATTGTAAGGTTTACGTTTTTTAACCTTCGGAAAGGGGATTTCCAGCGGTGGGACCGCTGAACACCTAACGGGAACGACTAGGGAGCGGTGCCTATTTCTTTGTCTTTTGCTGACGTTTCAGGATGCTATAGGCTTCATAGAGTCCCAATTCGCCTGCCTTACCGAGGTCCTTTGTGGCCTCAGTTGTGTTGCCGGAATAGAGGCGACAAAGGCCCCGGTTGTAGTAGGCTTCGGCAAAACTGGCATCCTGGCTGATGGCCTGGGTGAAATCATCGATAGCACGGCCATAGTCTTTGCGAAGAGCATAGAAAGTGGCGCGGTTGTAAAGCAGATAGGCGTTGTGGGGACTCCGCTTCAAGGCTTCGTTGAAATCGTCTAAGGCACGGGCGTTCTTCAGCTGGATGTCAACACCTTGTGAAGCAGAGAACTCGTTGATCATCACCTGACAGACGGCACGTTGCCAATAGCCCAACGATGAAACGCTATCCAACTGGATGTAGGCGGTAAGGTCGTTGATGGCTGCCTCCTGGTTTTGGGTGGCCGCATAGGCAATGGCCCGCTCTACGAGCAATCCCTTGTCGTTGCGGAGGTCGTGGGATTCCTGAAGGCGCGAGGTCAGCGTGTCGAGCAGGAGGAAATAGGCCTTCGAGGCAATCTCGTCGAGCGTCTTTGAGGGACCGCTCACATAGACACGATGACGGGGATGCGACTTCTGGTTGAAACGCTCCACGTCCTGGTCGAACGTCATGACTTGCTTCATCCCGTTGGCGTGAGGCTGATAAGAGAGCGTGAAAAGCGGCAGGAACTCATCGTCGACATGACGGTTCTGAACTTTTCCCCGATAGGTTGAAGCATACTCGTGCTCCACCTTCTGCTCGTCTTCCTCAACCAGCTGGTTATACTTGTTCATATCAATGTCGGAAAGCTTGCGCACATCCTTCCGATGCTGCTTGCTCCAACGGGGCTGATAGCCCAAGTGCTTATCCTGCTGGGCCTTGAAGATGCGGAACTCGTCCATCTCGGCCTTGGCCGTCATGCCCAGCCGGCGATAACAGGAAGCGCGATAGCTGAGACCCGTCCAGAAATTGGGGAACCGATCGATAACTGCGGAATAGTCGCGGATAGCACCACGGAGGTCGCCCGTTCGGTCGAGCAAGAGTGCACGATTGAAGATGGCCATGATGTTGGTGGGCTCGTTCTTGATGATGAAGTTGAAGTCATCGATGGCCCGGTTGTCGTCGCCCACCTGAATGCGGAGCTGTCCACGGTTGTAATGGGCAAGAAAATTGTTGGGCTCCAGCTCGAGGGCTTTGTCGTAGTCGGCCATAGCACCGCGGAGGTTGTTGATATTATAACGCGAAAGGGCACGATTGATGTAATAGCCGGCCACGGATGGCTTCAGATGGATGGCCTTGGAAAGTTGCTTGTCGGCATCCTTCCACTTTTTACGGCTCATGGAAATCATGGCCCGCACCATCCAGGCCTCGCCATCGTACTCGTCGAGCTCAAGAGCCTTGTCGAGCATGTCGGCAGCCCGAAGCGTATCTTTCTGACGCAAAGCCACTTCAGCTTTCAACTGCCATGCCTTGGCATAGTTCTTCCAGCGATTGGTCATCGAGTCGAGGTCGGCATTGGCTCGTTCGTAGTCTTTATCCTCGATGCGACAAAGCACACGATTGTACCACAACCCCTGACTGGTGGGATCGTACTGGATGGAATGATCGTAATCTTCGACAGCCCCTTTGTAATTCTTCTGACGGATACGGCAAAGGCCGCGCAACTCATACTGACCTGAAATATAGGGATTCAGCCGGATGGCCTCGGAACAATCGGCCTCGGCTCCTAAATAATCTTCAAGATAGAATTTGGCCACGCCGCGGAAGAACCATGGCTCATAAAGAAATGGCTTGGCGGTGATAGCCTGATTGAAATACTGGATAGAAAGGACGTAATCCTCGTAGAAAAGGGCAGCTCTTCCTGCCGTCAGCACACGGTCGATGTTGTATTGTGCGAATGAAAGGAGCGGACTGAAGAAAAGGAGAAGACCTACCACCCTGCCCCTCCCTGTATGGAGGGGAGAAAATAGTCTTATCATCAAGTTCTTGAGATCCATATCCTCATTACGAATTTATCTTCGCAAGGGTTTTGTTCGGTAACTGCAACTATATCTGCCCAAAGTGAGCGACTTCAGTTTAGACTTGATGAGCTGACGCCGCAATGGTGAGATTTTGTCGATGAACATTTTGGCATCGAGATGATCGAACTCATGCTGCATAACACGTGCCAAATAGCCTTCTATCCATTCATCGTGCTGCGTACCATCGGGTTCCATCCATGTGACACGGATGCGAGTTGGCCGTTGCACTTTCTCGTGAATGCCGGGAAGCGAGAGGCAACCTTCCTCTGAAGAGTCATAAGGCGAATCTTCGTCGTATTCTACTATATGCGGATTGATGTATGTCTTTTTGAAATCCTTATACTCGGGAAAATCTTCCGAGAGCGGGTCGAGGTCGATAACGACCAGGCGGATGTTCAATCCAATCTGTGGGGCGGCAAGTCCGATGCCCTCGCTGGCAGCCAACGTCTCCCACATGTTTTCAATCAGCTGCGGGAGCTGAGGATATTCAAGCGTGATGTCTTCGCTCTCCTTGCGCAGACATGGCTGGCCATATATATAAATAGGTAATATCATTATGAAGTGATAAGTGATGAGTGATAAGTGATAGATTGGGAGTCAGAAACAGGATTATCGCCTGCGGCTTTCCAAATAACTCTGAAGGATGATGGTAGCGGATATCTCGTCGACAAGTGCTTTGTCCTGACGTGCCTTTTTCTTCAATCCTCCGTCAATCATGGCGCGATGAGCCAACACCGAAGTGAAACGCTCGTCAACATACTCTATGGGCAACTGAGGATGGTTCTTACGCCAACGATTGACAAACTGCTCCACACGCGCCAGATTCTCGCTGGGCTGGCCATTGGGTTGGATGGGTTTCCCGATAACGATGAGCTCAACAGGTTCACGGGAAACATAGGCCACAAGATAGTCGTACAGTTCTGATGTAGAAACAGTCGCCAACCCTCCAGCTATAATCTGCAGAGGGTCGGTGACTGCTAATCCTGTACGACGCTTACCGAAGTCTATGGAAAGTATCCGCGACACTACGGCTTACTGCTGGTTATATAGCAGCCAGGCATCGGGATAACTTCCTGCCTTGAAGTCGTTGCGGCTGCGAACAGCACTTGCCTTGTCGTCAAAGGTGGAAGCAACCACGCGATACATGTTGCGGGCACTGTTGTAGACAATCTGTGCATCGTAGCCCTGATTCTTCAGCGTCTGCTGAAGTCCTTCAGCATTAGCCTTTACGCCAAATGATCCTACAACCACGCTGAAACTGCGAAGGCCAGAACCGTTGATGAGCTGGACATTCTCAGGACGGACAACAGCATTGTCAACATTGTCGACAACTACAGTCTCGGTAGCGGGACGTGTCACGACAGGAGCAACGACCGTAGTCTCGGTACCAGGTGATACCACTCTGGTGGTCGTTTCCTGAGCCTTAGCCTTCTCATAAGCCTTACGATAGGCACTCTCGGATGATTTACAACTTGTGAACGCAAATGCGACAGCCAAACCTGCGCATAAAACCATGTACTTCTTCATATTTTTCGATTTTGTGATTAATGTTTTCTAATTTTTGTGCGAAATTACACAAAATCATGGAAAGAAACGTCAAAAAGGTGCATAAAGTTTGTTAAATGTCGCAAATACATAGTTTTTAACAAAATAATTGTTTGAAGTTTCAAGAAAAATTTCTATCTTTGCTAAACGAAAATCAACTAACTATAAATAGTATTAATTATGAAAACATTAGGCTACATTGGCGCATTCCTCGGCGGTGCAATCGCTGGCGCTGCTTTGGGCATACTCACGGCTCCGGAGAAAGGACAGAACACTCGTGAAAAAATTACCGATGCCATCGACGACTTCTGCAAGAAGCATAACATCAACCTCTCGAAGAAGGAAATCGGCGATCTGGCTGATGACATCAAGGAAGCAGCAGCTGAAATTGCTGAATGATGTTTTCCAACGACCAGAACATAGAGACCATCGGACAGCTCGTCGAGCTGGTGCGTCATTACATCGGGTTGCAGAACGAGTATCTGCGTCTTGATGTTATTGAAAAGGTGGTGAGGCTTATCACGGCGCTGATTATAGCTGCCGTGGTATTCCTCATTATCCTTATTATATTTATATATCTTTCGTTTGCAGCAGCCTATGCCATGGCTCCATCCCTGGGCCATCCTGCAGCTTTCTGCATCGTGGCGGGATTCTACATTGTGGTGTTCTTGCTCTTCATGGCTTTCCGGAAGTCATGGGTGGAGAAGCCCCTGGTGAGATTCCTGGCCAGTCTTTTGATGGAGAAATAACAGGAAATCATTCTTTAAACTTGAAGGTAACAAAAGCAGAAAACTATAAACGACGTTTATTGTTATGACCGACAACAATCTGACCAACGGCCCTTCGTACACTACGCTTCGCTCTATCGGCGACCGCAAAGCACAACTGCTGAAAGAAATCCGAAAGGATAGCGACCAGATTAACAAGCTTCGCCAGCAACTCTTTTCGAAGCCTAAGATGCCGGCGAAGAGAAGTGGATTCATGCCCAGCAAACTGATGGGCACCGGAGCATCAGTGCTCGACGGCCTGTTGCTTGCATGGAAACTCTACCGCAAATTCAAGCGCAAGTAGTTTCCGATATTTTTCCGAACTAAAAATTTCAGATTTCCACCACCTGTCCGTCGTAAGCCAACTGGATTTGCGGCGGTAATTTTTCGTTCACCTCGGCATGCCTGCCAATGTCGTGACAGGAATGAATGAGCCATGTCTGACGCGCCCCTACCCTGCGGGCAAATGCAATGGCATCGTCAACGCTCTGATGTGAATGATGAACCGGCTGATAGCGAAGGGCATTGACCACGAGCACCTCCACACCGTCAAGATACGGCATTTCCTCTTCCCCGATGGTCTTCATGTCGGTGATATACGCCAGTTTCCCAATGCGGAAACCGAGAATGGGAAGTTTGTCGTGCATCACGCAGATGGGCATCACCTCGAGTTCGTTTACCTGCAAAGGCTCATGGGGCTTCAAGGTATGCAAAAGAATGGCGGGTGCACCAGGATAGCGATGCTCGGCAAAGCAATAAGGTACGGTCTGCATCAATGCCCGGCATGTAATCTCGTTGGCATAGACATTCACCTCGCCGAACTGGCAAAAAGGCCGGAGGTCGTCAATTCCTCCCACATGATCGTAGTGGATATGCGTGAGCAGCACGGCATCGATTTTCTGAAAAGGCTGAGTGAGCATCTGCTGACGGAAATCGGGACCGGTGTCGATAAGGATTCGGGTGCGCTCCGTCTCAATCAGAGCCGAGCAACGCAACCGCTTGTCGTGAGGGTCGGGGCTGGTACAGGTATGGCACGTACAACCAATGGCAGGCACGCCAACCGATGTTCCCGTTCCAAGAAATGTCAGTTTCATATTCGTCAGACAATATTCACTTCGGGCTGAATCTCGATGCCGAAGCGGTTGAGCACATCCATCTGAATATGTTCGCACAAATGCACAATCTCGTCGCCCGTGGCTCCACCTTTATTGACGAGCACCAAAGCCTGACGATCGTGCACACCGGCACGTCCGAGTGTCTTTCCTTTCCAGCCGCACTGTTCAATCATCCATCCGGCAGGAATCTTCTCATGATTATCGTCAATCGTATAGTGGGGCATTCCGGGATAATCGGCTGCCAATCTCTCATATTTATGCCGGCTAACCACGGGGTTCATGAAGAAACTGCCTGCATTGCCTTCGAAACGCGGATCGGGCAACTTGGCATTGCGGATGTCGATGATGGCCTGGCGCAACTGCTGGGCGGTCAGCTGTCCTGCTTCCGCACCCTGCCCGACTCCCATCTCGGCCAATTTTTCCCTGATGTTGCCATAGTCGAGCTTCGGCTGGAACCGGAGCGAAAGCCGATAGGTGACGTGCGTGATAAAAAAATGGTCGCGCCAGTCTTGCTTGAAACGGCTCTGGCGATAACTATAGCGGCATTCCTCGTTGGTGAACAGATGCAGGTTGCCCGTGGCTATCTCAACCGCTTCCACCCGCACAATAAGGTCTTTGGCCTCCACCCCGTAGGCACCGATGTTCTGAACGGCCGACGCACCTACGTCACCCGGTATCAGGCTCAGGTTCTCGGCACCATACCACCCGCGGCTCACCGCAAGGTCAACGATATTGTCCCAAGTCTCTCCGCTACCGCATCTCAGCAGCACATGACCGTCGTCGGTCTCGCGTGCCTCGGTTCCCATGATAGCCGAATGAATCACCGTACCGGGAAAATCTTTGGTGAGCAGCAAGTTGCTGCCGCCGCCCAAAAGCAGCAGGGGAGCATCCTCTCCGCGGAGTGCAGGCAGCACTTCGATGGCCTCGTCGACCGACGAGAGTTCCAAAAACCGACGGCACTTTGCTTCAATGCCGAACGTGTTGTGCGCCTTTAAGCTATAGTCTTTTTCGTCTTTCAAATCTTACCAATAAAAAGCTATTCCACTAACTTGACAAGTTTCCACTCATCGTCTTTCTTCTGGAAAGTCATCTCCAGTTCCTGTCCGTTTGCGATACCGCGCAAAAGAAACACCTTCTGAGAACTTTCCGTATATTTCTGTCCGTAGATAATGTTGTAGATCAGTCCGTTTGGCAAATCCGTCGGTCCCACCACGTCCCATTGTTCAGGCAACAAATCACCTTTCAGCGTATTGAAATCATCGTCAGGGTCGGGGCCCACGAACGAAATAGGATTACTCAGGCTCTTCATCTGAAATGCCGAATCGGTGGCAAACTCCTGATAGAACTTCAGGAACGAGGCGTTCATATTGTTCACCATGGCCGTGTTGTCAACCGATGTCAGCATCCACTCCCCGTTCAGCCGGTCAAAATTATACTTCTTCACCTGCTGGCGGTCAAGAAAAATCTTTTCTACCACGACATGACTGATGCTGGTGTCTTTCGAGAGCTCCAGCTGCTTGCGGTTGTCGAGAATCAGCGTATAGAACCCCTGCGGCATGAAGAAACGCTCCATCTTCCACTGGTTCTTGGCCAGTGTTTGCTTCTTGTTGCCGTCAATCACGGTAAGGGGGAATTTGATGCGCTTCATCTGCATCTTCCGGTTGCCTGCAAAATTGAAGATGAAGTCATCGAACAGCTCGTCGGCCGATTTTGGCACAGGCGTGGCATCAATCAGTATGTCGAACGAATCCGTCTCAGTACTGTCGGGAATACTGTCTGTGGCCGTCGTATCTTCTGCTGCTGCTTTTTTCTTGTCGGTGCAGCCTGTTGTCCAAAACATCATCGACACACAGGCCAGCAACACAATCATGGCACTTTTTCTCATCAGTGAAAATAGCTTTCTATCATAACATCGGTGCAAATTTACGAAATAATTATCAATATGGACACAGATTTCGCGAAAAAAAATGAAAGTATTTTCGGATTTGTTGCTCACTTGGATAAAATATGGTTCGCAAACGACACAGGAACCTTGCCAAATCGGAAAAATTGGGCGCTTCTCGCGCTCATGAAAGCAAAATAATCTGCAATCTCTTCGCTAAGTCGAAATTTTGTAGTAATTTTGCAACCAAAATTTATTAAGCATCATGTTATTAGAGAAAATAGAAGCACTTCTGAAAGAAGTAAACGGACTGACCGCCTCGAATGCAGAGGAAATTGAACAGCTCAGACTGAAGTACCTCAGCAAGAAAGGTGAAATCAACGCCCTGATGGCCGACTTCCGCAATGTGGCTGCCGACCAGAAGAAGGCCGTGGGTATTAAAATCAACGAGCTGAAACAGGCTGCCTTCGACAAGATTAACACGCTTCGCGAACAGACGGCTACGGCAGAAACCCAGAACGACGACATCGACCTGACGCGCACGGCCTACCCCATCCAGATGGGCACACGCCATCCGCTGACCATCGTCAGGAACGAAATCATCGACATATTCTCGCGCATGGGATTCGTGCTGGCCGACGGACCTGAGGTGGAAGACGACCTGCATGTGTTCACCAAGATGAACTTTGCCGCCGACCATCCCGCCCGCGACATGCAAGACACGTTCTTCGTGGAACAGTCGGAACTGAACGATGTGACGAAGAACATCCTGCTCCGCTCGCATACGTCAAGCGTACAAGCCAGAGTGATGGAGAACATGCACACCGAGGACGGCAAGTTGACGGCTCCTATCCGAGTGATTTGTCCGGGACGAGTTTATCGCAACGAGGCCATCACAGCCCGAGCCCACTGTTTCTTCCATCAGATTGAAGGTCTTTATATCGACAAGAACGTGAGCTTTACCGACCTGAAGCAAGTGCTTCTGACCTTTGCCCGCGAGCTATTCGGTCCAGACACGAAGATACGCCTGCGCCCCAGCTATTTCCCCTTTACAGAACCAAGTGCCGAGATGGATATCTCGTGCCACATTTGTGGTGGCGTAGGCTGCGGTTTCTGCAAGCATACAGGATGGGTCGAGATTCTCGGTTGCGGCATGGTCGACCCCAACGTACTCGAACTTTGCGGTATTGACAGCAAGGAATATTCAGGCTATGCCTTCGGTCTCGGTGTTGAGCGTATCACGAACTTGAAATATCAAGTCTCCGACCTCCGAATGTTCTCCGAGAACGACATCCGTTTCCTCCGCGAATTCGAATCAGCCAACTAAGTCATATCATCTTCCCAGTCCTTTGTATTCTGTGACTGTGATATCATGCCCATCAGCATGGCGCTCCAACAAATCCTTGATAAACAGAGCATTGGCCGCCACGGCCTCACGGTTGCCGTCGTAGCCGTTGATGAGCGTCAGCAGATGCGTGGTGCCCAGCTCTATCTTGGTGCGCTCATGGTCGCTGGTGGGCGTGCCAACGCCACCCTCAGCATCACGATAGACGGGCATTCCCTCGATATTAAGGATGCCACGCCCGATGCCTTCGTAGGGTTCGTCTTTTCGTCCGATGCCCAACGTCAGCGTATCGCCCACAAACTTGTCGGCATCGAATCCGCCGATGCTATAACCGAACTTCATGCTCGCCAGGTTTATCATATCCACCAGCGTATCAATCTGATACAGTTCTTTCCCCTGAACCACCCTGCGAATTAAGGCTTCCGACGACGGACGGTAGCGCGAGGGGTCTTTCCCGCAGGCCCTATAGACACGCCGCGTAGCTTCAACGCCGGGCAATTCCTTGATGCTCACCGTGGTGAAACGCTGCTTGTAGTCATCGCAGAGTGCCCTGATTTCAGCCCACAAGCCTTCGCTATACTTGGTGTTCACCACCCGAGCCTCGATGGCAGCACCCACGAAACCAGGGCAAACCGAGGCTATCTCTTCCGATACATTTATCTTAATCATACTTCCGGTAGGCTCTGTTTAGTCGGTAGTCAGTTTGCGATACTTCACGCGCTTGGGCTCTTCGCGCCCCAGCCGCTTCAGCTTGTTCTGCTCATATTCAGAATAAGACCCTTCGAAGAAGAACACATTCGAATCGCCCTCGAAGGCCAGGATATGGGTGCAGATGCGGTCGAGGAACCAACGGTCGTGACTGATTACGACGGCACATCCTGCAAAGTCGTCGAGTCCTTCTTCAAGCGCACGCAGCGTGTTCACGTCGATATCGTTGGTGGGCTCGTCCAGCAGCAGCACGTTGCCCTCTTCTTTCAGCGCCAGGGCCAGCTGCAGACGGTTGCGTTCACCGCCCGAGAGCACCCCGCAGAGCTTCTGCTGGTCAACACCCGAGAAATTGAAGCGCGACAGATAGGCACGTGCATTCACGTCGCGTCCGCCCATGCGCAGCAACTCGTTGCCGCCTGAAATCACATCGTAGACCGTCTTCTGGGGGTCAATGCTGGTGTGCTGCTGGTCAACGTAGGCCAGCTTCACGGTCTCACCCACCTCAAAGATGCCGCCATCGGGTTTCTCCAGTCCCATAATCAGGCGGAAGAGCGTGGTCTTTCCTGCACCGTTAGGTCCTATCACACCCACAATGCCGTTAGGCGGAAGCATGAAGTTCAGGTCGTCGAAGAGCAGCTTGTCGCCAAATGCCTTCTTCACGTGCTGGGCCTCAATCACCTTGTTGCCAAGTCGCGGTCCGTTGGGGATGAAGATTTCCAGCTTCTCCTCCTTCTCCTTCACCGTCTCGTTAATCAGTTTGTCATAGCTGTTCAGACGGGCCTTACCCTTGGCCTGGCGGGCCTTCGGCGCCATACGCACCCATTCCAGCTCGCGCTGCAGCGTTTTCCGCCGCTTGCTCTCAGCCTTCTCCTCCTGAGCCAGCCGCATGGCCTTCTGCTCCAGCCAGCTGCTGTAGTTGCCTTTCCATGGAATGCCCTCGCCACGATCCAACTCCAGAATCCATCCGGCCACATGGTCCAGGAAATAGCGGTCGTGAGTGACAGCTATCACCGTACCCTCGTATTGCTGAAGATGCTGCTCCAGCCAGTCAATCGACTCGGCATCCAGATGGTTGGTGGGCTCATCCAGCAACAACACGTCGGGCTTCTGCAACAGCAGCCGGCAGAGTGCCACACGGCGGCGCTCACCGCCCGAGAGATTCGCCGTGAGCATGTCTTCGGGCGGACAGCGCAGGGCATCCATCGCACGCTCCAGCTTGCTGTCCAGGTTCCACGCATCCGTGGCGTCAATCGTATTCTGCAGTTCAGCCTGCCGGGCGAACAACTTGTCCATCTTGTCCTGGTCCTCATAATATTCCGGCAGACCGAATTTCTGGTTGATTTCCTCATATTCAGCAAGCGCGTCCACAACATGCTGAACGCCCTCCTGCACAATCTCCTTCACCGTCTTCGTGGGGTCCAGATAGGGGTCCTGCTCCAAGTAGCCCACCGAGTAACCCGGCGAGAACACCACCTCGCCCTGCGTGGGCGTCTCTATCCCGGCAATAATCTTCATCAGCGTCGACTTTCCCGCGCCGTTCAGACCGATAATACCGATTTTCGCGCCATAGAAGAACGAGAGGTAGATATTCTTCAGCACTTGCTTCTGGTTCTGCTGGATGATTTTGCTCACCCCCACCATCGAGAAAATAATTTTCTTGTCGTCTGTTGTTGCCATAAGTATGGGTCGTTTTTTTAGATTTTCGACAAAGTTACGAAAAAGTTGAGAGCAATACAAAAGAATTCATTCTTTTTTTGCCGAAACGGAGTAAGTTCGTCGTTAGACGACAAAGTTACGAAAAAGTTGAGAGCAAAACAAAAGAATTCATTCTTTTTTTTGCTTTATCGGGCGTCTGTTACTTTATTTTAAGCCCCTTCAAGACTCTCCCGTAAAAGAGGAAGCCCCTCCCTTTTGCAGGAGAGGCCTTCTTTCGTAGGATGCTAGATGCAGCTTTCTACTCCGATGGCGGTGCCAAGAGCGGTCAGCATTGCGACAAGAATTTGAATCACCAGTTTTACGATTTCCTTCTTAGTCATAGGCTAAAGAGTTTAAATAAAGACCCCCTTGCCCTCCTTATCAACCACCCCTAGCCCCTCCTCTCTAAGGAGGGGGAGTAGATAGTTCTGGGCCTGAAGGTAACCACTCCCCGCCCTATAGGGAGGGGCAGGGGGAGGGTCCTCTTCTTTTTTACGGCTGTGGCTCTTCTCGTCCCGCAACCTCCTTGGGGTTCACCAGGCTGGCAGAGCTCTGGAAGGTCATGCCCTGAATCAGCTTCTTCAGGCGCTTGTGGGTAGAGGGGTCGGTGGTGATTTCAGGCTGGAACAGCACACGGCAGCCGCGGATGTTCTCGCTGGCGTTGAAGTCCTCCACGGAGTCGGCTCCGCGAGAGCTGATGCCAATCTTGAAAGTTCCGAAGCCGTCTACGTGGACGCGCTTGGAGGCCTTCAGGGCGTCGGAGATCACCTCGACCATCTCCACGAGAACGGCGTAGGCGTCACTCTTCTTGGCGGTGGAGTTGCGCTGAATCAGCTCGGCGATGTCCATCAGGCCGATAGTCTCGGTGTAGACGGGCTTGGCGTACCACTTCTGATAGCACTTGGGCATCTCCTCATTGTTGTTCTGTACAAGTTTGTAAAGATGTGACATAGTTGTAAAGTTTAAAGGTTAAAGTTTTAAGATTCAGGATTCAAGATCCAAGATTCAAGTTCCAAGTTCCAAGTTTCTGAAAATGCCCGCGCGATAGCAGATTCTTCACTCTTCACTCTTCACTCTTCTGATTCACGATGCAAAGATACAACAATATTCCGGCGCGAAAACCCGTTAAGGCGACTTACGGATACTAATGGCGAATTAAGGCGAATTATCCCTGCCGCCGCCCCTTTCCGTCGGATAAATCCCGTGTGTTCATCCATCAGAAACCCCGCTTCCGTCCAACGGAAAAGATGCAAAAAGGCCCTCCCCCTGCCCCTCCCTATAGGGCGGGGAGTGATTACCTTCAAGGCCTCGGTTCGGGCGCATTTGTAATGCGACCGCAATGAGTATAAGCATTTATAATGCGAGAAAATCGATTACAAATCCTGATACCCGGTCCTGCCGAATTGCAAATTGCTTTACCCTTCGGCCAGCGACCGTTGGTTCGTCAGAACAGGTAATCACTCCATTTAGGGAGGGGCAAGGGCAATAATTTTAAAGAAAATTTTAAATATAATTTCAAGCGAAGCGCCCCCCAAAAAAAGTTATCGTTAACGTTAACGTTATCGTTTAAAAACTTGCATTTGTGCAAGTTTTTTCGTATCTTTGCACTTGCTATGAGCAACTACAAGGAACGCGGGCGAACGGAGCTGGCACTGCTCTACAACCCGCAACTCAGCCCCAAGGCTGCCTGGAAAAAATTAAAGAACTGGATCGACCTCTGCAAACCGCTCTCCGACGAGCTCCGCCAACTGGGCTACACCGGTCGCCAGCGCATCTTCACTCCCCGGCAAGTCAGCCGCATCGTCTACTATCTGGGTGAGTACTAGAAGTCCACCATCCCCTCCCCCTTTTCGGAGGGGATTTTTCGTGTGACAGAAATGACAGATGACAAATGACAGTTTTTTTATTTTGCGTCAGAATTTAAGATTAGTATTATATATATTATAATATAT
>JAFRPY010000109.1 GCA_017428925.1 Prevotella sp.
GAAGAGCTTACAGACGAAACATTGAGATATTATGTAAAGTCTGTGAGGATTTATACGAAGATAACGTGCTGAGTAACAATTAAAAAGCAAATATGAATAGTAGCAGACTTTACATAATGCAAGACTTTACATACTCGATTTTATGTAAATGTTTACATAAGCAGGCATTCAAGAGCAACTCACGAATGGCTGTATAGGGATAGTTGCTCACCATCTCTTCACGTAATAGTGAAACGAACACAGGCTTCTTCTTGATAACTGACAGTTCCAGTAGTGACTCCAAACGCGGTAACATTGCGCAGTAATTACCTTCCAACTGAAGTTCGTTCTCCACTTCGCTCGTCACGTCTTCACCCTTAAATTTTACATACTGCACATACAGACCAGGCAAGAATCGACGCGGTTTGTGGCCAAATAGCACAATGGCGGCATTGGTAGGACATTGATGGTCGGTATCGTACATACCAACAGCAGACATCTGTTCTTCTATGGTTCGGCTGTCCGTATCAACCAAATCCTTACCCAATGGCGGTGTGAGGTATTTGTCTCGCAAAACATTGGTGTCTATATCACCTATCTTGGCAGAGAAGCAGGGACGGGCATCGAAAGTAGCCATAAATGCCGTCCTACGCTCAGATAAGATACGCTCTTCAGCCTCAGTTGCAATATCACGACGAGGACCTATGCGTATGAACACACGCCCACGGTAGCGAACAGGTGGAACATCGGAGGGCTGTACCTCAGCTATCAACAGGTCGCCCTCTGGAAACGTGAAACTCTCTACGCTCATCACTGGGATGGGCAGAATATTACCATTGCTGCGAATGCCGAAATCTTCTTTAGCAAGTCATCTGTCACCCTTAGGCCCGACAGTCTTCCATCATCGTGAGCACCCAGTATCAGGTATCCGTTTTTACGAGAGTTTGGCATGTCGTTTGCAAAGGCACAAATAGCCTCCTGAAACTTATCCATATCGCCAGTAGATACCGTTCGCTCTACACGATAAGTTTCAGTGCTATGCAGCAGTTCTTGTATCTCGTCTTTCGTTATCATATTTCTTATACTTTATATCAATAACGTCTTTACAAACTCCTATAATATCTTGCGGATAGTATCTTTACTATAATGCTCGAAAATATGTTCGAAGTTGTCGGCAACATTGTCATTGGCGAGGCTGCTGTCACGCATCACGAAGTAATAGGGATGCTGTTTGGCAATCTCCGTGATGGTGGTCTCGTTCACTTCCTCGTCGAAGCAAGCCAAGAGGCAGTTGTCTGATACGTTCCAGACGGTCTTGCCAGCAGTTTCTCCATATTTTAGTTGTTCTTTAAGTTTCATCATTTCTTGGTTACAAATTTACATGTTTTTCTCGAATAACCTTAGATAAATACAAACTCTTTTCATTTTTGTGCAATATTACAACTGCTACCGCGCTATATGTCTTAGAAAAAGAGGCCTTTCAACAAGAACCAAATGATAGGAACGAGCAGGGAGGGAAGAAGGTTGAGCGTCTTGCAGTCTTTCAGATTGAGCAAAGCCAGACCACTGCCCGTGATGAGCAGTCCGCCCACAATGAGCAACTCTGCCATAAGCGCATCGCTTACGGCAGTACTGGAAATACGGGCTACAAGCCAGAACAGTCCCTGCCAACAAAACAGAACGGGAGCGGCCAGAATCATTCCGATGCCGTAGGTAGAAGCAAACACCATCGACGACACAAAGTCGAGCGTGGCATTGGTAAAGAGGAAGGTATGGTCGCCTTTCAAGGCGGAAATGACTGGCCCGAGCATCGACAGCGGTCCGATGCAATAGAGCAGAATGGCCGTTGCCAGTCCGTCGGCCAGGCGGTTCCCACCATCGGCATCATGCTTCAGCCGGTCGACTACTCTTTTAAAGCGTCCGTCGATATCGATGGCCGTACCAACCACACCGCCAACGGCCAGCGAGATAATGAAGAGGACGGGATACTCCGACTGACTGAAATGACTGATGGTGGCATTGAGTCCGATGGCCAATGAGGCAAGTCCCAAACCTGTATAAAGCACTTGCTTGTATTTCTCCTTAACGCCACGATGGAGCAGCGAACCGATGATGGTGCCTGCAATGATGGTGGCGGTGTTGACGATGGTTCCTATCATTTTTATATGAATTGTTGGCTGCAAAGATAGTGCATTTCCGCCGAACGGCCAAATTCAAAGATTGGTTTCTTCGGAATAGAAGCGCAAGGGGAAATCGGACAAAATGCAAGCAAACGGTTAAAAAATCTCGCAAAATGTTTGTCGTTCTAATGATTTTATGTAATTTTGCACCCGTCAAGAAAAGGACATTCAATAAAACGTAAGAGATATGAAAAAAATCAGAGCAGCCGTAGTAGGCTATGGCAACATCGGAAAATATGCGTTACAGGCATTGGAGGCTTCCGAGGATTTCGAAGTGGCAGGCATCGTACGCCGCAATGGTGCTGAAAACAAACCCGCCGAATTGGCATCTTATGATGTGGTGAAAGATATTCGGGAACTGAAGGATGTGGACGTAGCTATTCTGGCCACTCCCACCCGTTCGTGTGAAGAATATGCAAACCAGATTCTGCCGTTGGGTATCAACACCGTTGACTCTTTCGACATCCATACCAATATACGCGGCTACCGCGAGCGTCTTATGGAACTGAACAAGAAGACGGGAACGGTGAGCGTCATTGCTGCCGGATGGGATCCGGGCAGCGACTCAATTGTACGCACATTGATGGAGAGCTTAGCACCGAAAGGACTCTCATATACGAACTTCGGTCCTGGCATGTCGATGGGCCATTCGGTATGCGTACGCTCAAAGGCAGGCGTGAAGAACGCACTCTCGATGACAATCCCCTTGGGTGAAGGCATCCATCGCCGCATGGTGTATGTTGAACTGGAAGACGGTGCAAAACTGGAAGACGTGACAGCAGCCATCAAGGCCGACCCGTATTTTGCAAACGACGAGACGCATGTGTTTGCCGTTGAAAGCGTTGATGCTGTGCGCGATATGGGACATGGCGTTAATCTGGTGCGCAAAGGTGTGAGCGGAATCACGCAGAACCAGCGCTTAGAGTTCAACATGAGCATCAACAACCCCGCGCTTACCGGTCAGGTTCTGGTTAACGTGGCTCGCGCCTCGATGAAGCAGCAGCCGGGTTGCTATACCATGATTGAGATTCCCGTCATTGACATGTTGCCAGGTGAACGGGCTGACCTCATCGAGCATCTTGTATAAACTGTTATAAAACGACAGATAATAATTAAGGAGGACTTTGCAAAAAGCCCTCCTTAATTAGTTAATAAGGTAATTTTCGATTAGTATTCCATGACAGCGGGCAATTCCTTGGCCTGCTCAATCATCTTCTCAACTTCTGCCAAAGCGGGTACACGATTCACGAGATTCTTCTCAGCGTTAACCTCTTCGAGCTTTGCCTGGAGGTTAGCGGGAACGCGATGCTTCAGTTCTTTGACAGTATCCACACCAGCAGCCTCGAGCAGTTCAGAGAACTGCGGGCCAACGCCGTTGATACGCATCAGGTCGCAATGGTTTGTCCAAGTGAGAATGAGCTTGCCGCTGATGCCTGTTTCCTCTTCAAGTGCCTTACGGCCAGCAGGTTTTGAACATTTCTCCAGCAAAGCGTCGGTATCCTTGATTCCTGCAGCCTGCAGTTTCTCACCATAGACGGGACCTATGCCCTCTACATCAATAATTTTGTAGTTACTCATAATTGTAGTGATTTAAAAAGTTAAACATTATAGGGATAAAATAGATTAATCATCATTCATCTGCCGAAAAGAGCGGATCTTCGGGCATCACCATGACAGGTTTCTGTTCAGCTTCCTTCAGCAGCGTCTCGGGAACATACTTCTTGCTGACCACCAGACGGAACATATACTCGCGGAACCAGCGGTCGGTCATAATCAGACAACCCTTCACGCCGCTGTCGCTGCCCCACGAATTCTCAACTTTCCATTTTGTAGCCTTTCCCTGAGCGTCAAGATCTACGGCAGTAAGCGTCATTGCATGAGTCGAACCACTGTCGAAAGTAGAAATGCGCTGAGCTTTATCCATATTGAAAGTGGTAGAGAAAAGCGAAGCATAATCATAGTTGTCAAGGTCAAGATAGCCGCGTTTGCGGTCAAGCTGTTTGCCGACGTCGTATGAACTATAAAGCTTATGACCGTCCTTCAGCTGGGCAATTGCCAACTGCTCGATGTCATCCATAGGTAAATTCAGGTATTTCCAGTTATGTCCATCGTAGGTGTGACGATCATATTCCACCTCGTATGTCTTATGATAGGGCCTACGCGGGTCATTCATCACCATGATAAACGTGCCGTTGAGTTTTTCTCCCACTACTTCGTGGAAAAACGACAGCGGTGTATACTGCCGGGGTTCGCTGACGCGCTTACCATCTTTATTTCGGAAAGCGTAAGTGAACTGTTTTACGGGTTCACCGAGAGTTAGCGAGAGCATACGGTAAATTTCGGCCAACATATCGGTTTTATGCTTGCGAATAACAGATGATGATTTGCCTGTTTGCACTAATTCGCGCAACTGAAGGGCCTGTTCACGCAGTTTACTCTTAATCAACGTACGCATCTTTGACGTATTCTCTGCGGAGAAGGTTTCAGGGCAAACTTCTGTGGGTACGAGGCCATATTTTTCAGCCAAATCCGCAACTCCACAGAAAGTTCCGCCATCTCCAATAGGATTCTGCAAGAAGAAACGAACGCGCTCGTCGTCAATCGGCTTCTTTCCTGTGTCTATGATGCCCTGCAGGAAGAGGTTGGCCTTTTCCAATTGGTCATAAAAGAACAAATAATCCTGCGAAAAGGTAATTTTTATAGAATCTTTGTGCGTCTTCGCAAAGTCTGCGCGCAGAACATTGAGTCCGCTGAACATCCAGCAACGTCCCGATTGTTTCTGGTTTGTAATATCCTGCTTGGGAGTCTCAATGGAGAAATTAGTATCTATTGCGAACTGCGACTCACGACTTCGTGCGATATCGTCGATGTTATTGTTGGCAATAGCATTGGCAATGGCCTTCTGGGCCGAAGCGGCCGGCTGTGCCTTTTCTATCTCCTGAAGCATCTGCGGGGAGATGCCTCCGTCTTTTTGCTGGGCAGCAACGTTGCTAACCATTACCAATGCTGCTGCCAAATAGAACATTCTTTTCTTCATCTGTTAGTATTTTTGTTGGCAAAGATAGCAAAATAAATCGGCAATCGCAACAATCAGAGAGAAAAAAGCATTTTTACTTGGCACATAATCAAATTTTAATTACCTTTGCATTCAAAAGTTTACATTTATTAAGTGGAAGAAAAGAAATTCAACATACTGGACAACATCAGATGGCCTAAGGACTTACGTAAACTTCCTGTCGACGAGCTACCGGAACTATGCAAGGAATTGCGAGAGGATATCGTGCAGGAACTTTCCGTGAACCCAGGTCACTTAGCTTCAAGTCTTGGCGTTGTAGAGATTACCGTTGCCCTGCATTATGTCTTCAACACACCGGAAGACCGGGTGGTATGGGATGTTGGGCACCAGGCTTACGGACACAAGATACTGACAGGACGCCGCGAACAGTTCAGCACCAACCGCAAACTTCATGGACTGATGCCTTTCCCCTCGCCCAAGGAAAGCATTTACGACACATTCACCTGCGGGCATGCCTCGAACAGCATCTCAGCAGCCTTAGGCATGGCCATCGCGGCAAAACAAACGCGGGATTCGGCAAAGAACAACCAGGAAGAAAAGGGCGAATCGTCCAACGAACAAAGACACGTTGTGGCTGTTATTGGCGATGGTGCCATGAGCGGCGGACTGGCTTTCGAGGGACTGAACAATGTGAGCAGCTCGCCCAATGACCTGCTCATCATTCTGAACGACAACAATATGTCGATTGACCGTTCGGTGGGCGGAATGAAGGAATACCTGATTCACCTGAACACCAACGAGACTTACAACAGGCTGCGCTTCAAAGCCTCACGATGGCTTAATCGGAAAGGATATCTCGGAGAGGAACGCCGCAAAGGATTCATCCGCTTATCGAACGCGCTGAAAAGTGCCATCTCGAACCAGCAGAATATCTTCGAGGGTATGAATATCCGCTACTTTGGCCCCTTCGACGGGCATGATGTCAAGGAAATCGTGCGACTGCTGCGACAGCTGAAAGACATGAAGGGTCCCAAACTGCTGCACCTTCATACCCAGAAAGGACACGGGTATAAACCGGCTGAGAACGAAGCAACCGTATGGCATGCACCGGGAAAGTTCGACGTCGACACAGGAGAACGCATTGTTTCCGACAACAGCAACAAACCGCCAAAGTTCCAATACGTGTTTGGCGAGACTTTATTGGAATTGGCCAAACAGAACCCGAAGATTGTGGGAGTGACTCCAGCCATGCCTACAGGGTGTTCGATGAATATCATGATGGAAAAGATGCCCGCCCGAGTATTCGACGTAGGCATTGCCGAAGGACATGCAGTGACATTCTCCGGCGGCATGGCAAAAGACGGTCTGCTGCCATTCTGTAATATCTACAGTGCCTTTGCACAACGTGCATACGACAATATCATCCACGATGTGGCCATCCTGAATCTGCCCGTTGTGATTTGTCTCGACCGTGCAGGACTCGTAGGAGAAGACGGAGCCACCCATCACGGGGCTTTCGACCTGGCAGCACTGCGCCCCATCCCAAACCTCACCATCGCTTCACCGATGGACGAGCACGAACTGAGACGACTGATGTACACAGCGCAGCTGCCTGACAAGGGGACTTTCGTGATACGCTACCCCAGAGGTTGTGGCGTGCTGACCGACTGGCGCTGCCAGTTTGAAGAAATAGAAGTGGGTACAGGCCGTAAACTGCACGACGGTACTGACGTGGCCATCCTAAGCATCGGTCCCATTGGCAATACAGTGGAAGAAGCCATCAAGGAGATTCAGGGAAGTCGTAAAGACGAAACGGGCAAACAGCCCTCTATCGCCCACTATGACATGCGTTTCCTGAAACCGCTTGACGAAGGCATGCTAAAAGAAATTGGCGAACGGTTCAGCCGCATTATCACCATCGAAGACGGTGTACGCAACGGTGGATTTGGATCGGCCGTACTCGAATGGATGAACGACAACGGCTATCACCCAGCCATTACCCGCATGGGATTGCCAGATGAATTCGTCGAGCACGGAACCGTACAGGAACTTCACCACATCGTTGGCATCGACAAGGAAGCCATCATACGGGAATTGAGTAATGGAAAGTGAAAAAGACTTTAAAGCTAAAGGATTATGAAAATAGTTATATCCGGCGCTTATGCCATCGGAACACATTTGGCCAAGCTGCTCTCACGCAACAATGAGGACACGGTGCTTATCGACGACGACGAGGAACGACTCTCGAGCATCACCAGCGACCATGACCTGCTGACCATCTGTGCCGACCCCTCGCGCATTTCCACCATGCAGGATGCCGACGTGAAAAACGCCGACCTTTATATCGCAGTGACACCCGACCAAAGCCTTAACATCAACACCTGTATCATGGCAAAGGCCCTGGGTGCCAAACGGACGGTGGCCAAAATCGACGACTACGAATATGCCGACCCCAAACTGAAGGCGTTTTTTGAACATATCGGGGTTACCTCACTTATTTATCCAGAGAACTTGGCTGCACGCGATATTGCCAACGGACTGAAGATGTCGTGGGTGAGACAACGATGGGACGTTCACGACGGGGCATTAGTAATGTTAGGCATTAAGTTGCGCGAAACCTGCGAGATACTGAACCAACCACTCAAAGACCTTTGCAAACCCGAGACTCCTTATCATATCGTAGCCATCAAGCGTGGCGGAGAAACTATCATCCCGAGAGGCGACGATGAACTGAAACTCTACGACCTGGCTTATTTCATGACCACCCGCAACTATATCCCTTACATTCGTAAGATTGTGGGAAAAGAGCACTATGTTGACGTGAAGAACGTGATGATCATGGGAGGCGGCACCACGGCAGTGAGGGCATGCGCCATGATACCAGAATACATGAACTGCAAAATTCTGGAGAAAGACGAACAGCGATGCCAGAAACTGAATGACCTGGTCGATACCGACCGTGTGATGGTCATCAACGGCGACGGGCGCGACATGCAGCTGCTCATTGAAGAAAACATCAAGACCACCCAGGCCTTCGTTGCACTGACGGGTAATGCCGAAACCAACATCCTGGCTTGTCTGACCGCTAAGCGCCTGGGTGTACGCAAAACCGTTGCCATGGTCGAGAATGTGGACTATGTGTCGATGGCTGAGAGTCTCGACATAGGTACTATCGTGAACAAGAAAGCCATGGCAGCCAGTGCCATCTACCAGATGATGCTCGACGAAGACGTTAACAACATCCGCTTCCTGATGACGGCCAATGCCGACGTTGCTGAATTCACTGCCCAGCAAGGATCGAAGGTAACACGAAAGAAAGTGTTCGAATTAGGTCTTCCACAAGGTTCCACCATTGGCGGACTTGTTCGCCACGGACAGGGACAACTTGTGAGCGGCGGCACTCAAATTGAAGCCGGCGACAACGTTGTGGTGTTCTGCCACGAACTGAACATTGGGAAGATAGAAAAGTTCTTCAAATGATAAACATCAAGCTGTTATACAAAATCTTAGGCTCGTTACTCTATCTAGAGGCCGCCTTCACCGCCGTCTGTCTGGCGGTGGCGTTCTCATATCATGAAGACGATGTGATGGCCTTCTGCATCTCGCTGGTGCTCATCCTGCTCAGCGGCATCATCCTTCGATTTTTGGGACGTAATGCCGACAGCACCTTAGGTCGCCGCGATGCCTATCTGGTGGTCACGCTCACATGGATCGTATTCAGTATCTTTGGTGCCCTTCCCTTTACCATAAGCGGCTACATCGACAATTACACCGATGCTTTTTTCGAGACGATGTCGGGATTCACCACCACAGGAGCAAGCGTCATCGACGACGTTGAACGACTCCCCCACGGCTTGCTTTTCTGGCGTTCACTCACCCAGTGGATAGGCGGTTTGGGAATCCTGTTCTTCACCATAGCCATTCTGCCGTCGATGGTAGGTGGAACTGTAAAGGTGTTTGCTGCCGAGGCCACGGGACCTATCCGCACCAAAATGCACCCCCGTCTTACCACCACTGCCAAATGGATTTGGAGCATCTATCTGCTGTTGACCATCGGTTGTGGTGTGCTGTTCTACATCTTCGGAATGGACATATTCGACAGCGTCAATTATTCGATGACCGTCACGGCAACAGGCGGATTTGCCACACATAACGAATCCACGGGATTCTATCACCAGGCGGCTATCGACTACACCGCCATCACCTTCATGTTCCTCTCGGGTGTGAGTTTCACTATGCTCTATGCCATGATTTTCAAGGGGCGCATCAAACAGTTCTTCAATAGTTCCGAATTCAAGCTCTATTGTTCGCTCATCCTCATTGCCACAAGCGTCATCTGCTATTTCCTGCTGCGCTACAACGACTACACACTGGATGAAGCCTTTAAGAACTCGCTGTTCCAAGTAGTCTCGTTTATCACCACTACTGGTGTTTTCAACGACGATGCCGCCAAATGGAATCATATCACATGGGTTATCCTTTGTATTTGTATGTTCTTTGGCGGATGCTCTGGCAGCACCTCGGGAGGATTCAAATGCGTAAGAGGTGTGATGGTGTTGAAAATCATGCAGAACGAGCTGAAAAAAATTCTCCATCCCAAGGCCGTGCTTCCCGTGAGAATCAACGACAGCAATGTGCATTACTCCTCACAGTTGACGCTTTTAGCCTATTTCGCAGCATACTTCATGCTCTGCCTCGTTAGTTATTTCATCATGATTCTGGCAGATGTCGACAGCACCAACTCCATCACCATCGCATTAAGCTGCGCAAGCAACATTGGCCCTACGCTGGGACTGGAAATCGGCCCAAGCATGTCATGGGACATTCTGCCGAATTTAGTGAAATGGCTGCTCTCGGCACTCATGCTCATGGGGCGTCTTGAGATTTTCACGGTGGTCGTGCTTTTCACCCCGTCTTTCTGGAAAGACAATTAAAAAAAATATAACTAACCATTACAATTATGCCTATTTTCAAATTTGAGCCGCTCTTAAAACAGACACTCTGGGGCGGAGACAAGATTATTCCTTTTAAACATCTCGACACAACAGCTGAAAATGTGGGAGAAAGCTGGGAGATATCGGCCGTGAAAGGCAACGAGTCTATCGTCTGCGAAGGTCTTTGGAAAGGCCGGAGCCTCAGCGAAGTGGTCAGGGAAATGAAACAAGACCTTGTGGGAAAAGAAAACTTCAAGCGTTTTGGAGAAGAATTCCCCCTGCTCGTCAAGTTCATTGATGCCCGACAGGACTTGAGCATCCAAGTACATCCAACCGAAGAGATAGCCCACCGCCAGGGTAAGCCTCATGGAAAAACAGAAATGTGGTATCTCATGGAATCAGCCCCTGATGCTAAGCTTTACAGTGGATTGAAAAAGAAAATCACACCCGAGGAATACAAAACGATGGTGCAAGACGACACCATCTGCGATGCCCTTGCACAATATGAGGTGAAGGAAGGAGACGTATTCTTTCTGCCTGCAGGCCGCATCCATTCCATAGGCAGCGGCTGTTTCCTGGCCGAAATCCAACAGACCAGTGACGTCACCTATCGCATCTACGACTTCAAGCGACGCGACAAAGACGGCAATTACCGCGAGCTCCATACCAAAGAAGCTGCTGAATGTATCGACTTCAAGGTGAAAAGCGATTATCGCACCCACTATGTGGAACGCAAGAACCAAGGTGTCATGCTCGTTCAATGCCCCTATTTCAGTACGGCCGTCTACGATCTTGACGAACCGATGACGATTGACTACTCCGAACTCGATTCTTTCATCATTCTGATTATTCTGAAAGGCGAAGGGAGCATTACTGACAACGAGGGAAACAAAGTCGGAGTAAAGACTGGCGACACATTGCTCATACCCGCCACCACTGAGACGCTTAACGTCAGCGGAACTGTCAAATTTCTGGAAACATATTGCTAAAGAGGGATTAAGCCTCAAGGTCAACCATCTAGAATCTTCGCGGCATCATCCTGAATGCGGCGGAAAGCCTCACACATCACATAGCCCATGTTCTTCTTGAGCATTTGGGCTATGTCTTGCGTGCTATGGCTATAGCACGAAAGTTCGTTGCGCATCTGTGTTGAATGACGGCTCTGGCGGCGAATTTCCTGTTCGCGCTGGCGAACCAACTGGCTGCAAACCTTCTGCATAATAGGCACAACCACCTTGTCAAACAGATGATGTCCCTGAATATATAAATAAGTATTCTGTGGTGTGACACCCAATTCTTCTGTCAGTTCCTTCTTCAGAGCCAGATAGCTCTCCTTTGCATCAGGATTTTCACGTTGCAGCCACCCGACTTTCTTGTAACATTTGTTGCGTACATTCTGGATGCAGGATTCAGGGTCCTGTAACGAAAAACCGCCAAGGTCAATCACGCGATTGAAGTCTTTTATCGTGAACTTGCCGTAAATGCTGCGCCTGTAATGCCAGATACTCCACACGAAGAGCGGAAAGATGGCCTCAGAGAACTGTCGCATCCATTCCTCAAAATCAAAAATGCGGTTGTCATTGAGCGTCACCATCACCACCACGTTGTGTAACGAGGGCGCATAGCACTGCAGGTTCTCAATAGAATAAGCATAGGTGTGAAGCACGTAGGGACTGTTCCATATCTTATAAGAAGTCTCTGTAGCTCCCCTGATGAGATAGTCGTAGTCGGCATCCACACAGGCTATCATCGAAGGTCCAAGCCTGCTGTACAAGTCATCGCTGGTTCCCTCTTGCTCCAAAGCCTCTTCCTTGTTCATTTCTTTCTGCTCCTTGATGATGAGATTCATCAGCACCGACTTCTTGCCACGCTCCAGCACCTTATGAGAAGGGAGCATTACCTCGAAATAGCGCTCGTCGTTTTCAAAGCGCGAGAGAACCGAACGCCAGAATAGTATATCATCATAACTCTCCACATAAGCAACAATCTTCTTACGCGATGTACGCGGACGCAGCCGGTTGGCAGCCTCCTGATACTGCGACGAGATATAGCCAGTCAACCTTTTTCCATTCCTCTTTCGCGAGGAAGGAATCTGCTGACCGTTGGAATATTGCTTCTGGGAATTGTTACTTTTGCTCATATCAATGCTGTTGCCTCACCCATCTTCTCACTGCACGAGGAATTATGGCCAGGTTTCTAATCCGTAATGTCACTCACTTCCGTCACACTGTCCATCCATCCGTTCATAATGACAGCTGGACTATGGGTGGTCAGAATAATCTGAACGTTAGGATTCAGGTCAAGGATAGTCTCTATAAGTCGCTGCTGCCACTCAATGTGCAGGCTTACCTCCGGCTCATCCATGAAGAGCACGTAGTTCTCATTATTCTCCACCAATACCGTGAGCAAGATGACCAGCATCTGTTTCTCACCGCTCGAGAGCTGGTAGGGCACCAGCGTCTCACCTATCTGCGAGAAACGTATCTCGTTTTCCGTGCGGATGATTTTCTTACCCGTTTCACTGAAGAAATCGTCAATTGTGTCTTGGAATTTCGTCTTGGCTGCAGAAAACTCCTGGGCGGCCTGCAAGTTACCTTTTTGTAGTTCCTCAATGATGAGATTACCGATATTAACCTGATAGTCCAGATATTTACGCTGGAGCTTGTACAGCTGCCAGTCCAACTCGGTGGCCAGCGAGATGTCCATTCGGCTGATGACATTCTGATTGATTAACGGACGGTCGAACGAACGGATAACGTCAAACCTCACATGGGTTGCATCTTGGGGTACGGTCCTGATATAAACTCCCTTCAGCAGATGGTTCACCAAGTCACCGCGATTTTCCACGCTCTTCACGACCTTGTTGATTATGGTGCTCTTGCCCACGCCGTTGATTCCACTCAGTATATTCACTCGGCGGTCAAGGTTCCATACCACATGCTTTTTCCCACTCCACAGAGAGTCGATTTCAATTTGTTCGATGTATTCCGCGTATTTCATAATCAACCTTATCTTTATTTGATAGTTGCTGCAAATGTACACAAAAAAAACGAATAACATGTCAGTATAACCAAGAAATTTCGTTTTCTTAATCGGATAAATCTTTATTTCCCACAAATATAGTGGATTCATGCATAACGAAGAGCGTTATTTCAAGGATTATTCTTACCTTTGCACAGAAAATAAGAACAAATGAACAAAAACCGCCCGCTAATCGCCCATTTGTCAATGTTCGGAGCCTGTGCCATCTGGGGACTGATGGCTCCGCTGGGAAAAGATGCCATGACCCATGGCATTGACGGCATCACAATGGTCACCTTCCGTGTGATTGGCGGTTGCCTGCTCTTTTGGTTCACATCGTTGATGTTACGGCTTTTCCAATTCCAATCCTCTGATTCCACATCCTACATCGAGCGTGTCCCTCTGAAAGACAAACTGATGTTCATCGGTGCAGGACTCTTCGGACTGGTCACCAACCAATGCTGCTACACCATCGGACTAAGCATTACCTCGCCCGTCAATGCTAGTATCGTGACCACTTCAATGCCCATCTTCGCGATGATTCTGTCGGCTATTATCCTCCGCGAACTCATTACCAGCAAAAAGGCTATTGGCGTACTCATGGGATGTTCTGGGGCAATTATACTCATACTCACCAGTGCATCGGCCGTCAGCGACAAGGTGGGCGACATCCGTGGCGACTTGCTCTGCCTCAGCGCACAATTCTCCTTCGCCCTCTATCTCTCCCTGTTCAACAAGCTCATCCGCCGCTATAATGTGTTCACCATCAACAAGTGGATGTTCTTCTGGGCAACGCTGATGATTCTGCCTTTCACGGCCCACCACGTCATCACGGCCATCGACTGGCCCAGTGTTCCCCTAAAGACACGGATAGAGGCTGGCTATGTGGTACTCTTCGGAACTTATATCGGCTACATCCTCACCATGATTGGCCAGAAGACACTGCGCCCCACCGTGGTTTCGGTATATAACTACGTTCAGCCCCTGGTTTCTGTCACCGTGTCAGTCCTCACGGGCATCGGCGTTTTTACCTGGAGCCAGGGCCTTGCCGTCATTCTCGTGTTCTCGGGTGTCTGGCTCGTCACCAAGTCACGCTCACGCCGCGACATGGAGCGTGCTGCCCATCCCGAAAGTACCAATCAGACAGGTAACGGAAAATGATTTAAGATTATAGCCCATGCTAAGAGACTTCGCCGCCATAGATTTCGAGACTGCCAACAACACGCCTTCATCGGTATGTTCCGTTGGCATCGTCGTCGTCAGGAACGGCGAAATCACCGACACCTTCTATTCCTTGATTCAGCCCGAACCCAACTATTATAATTATTTCTGTTCCCGGGTACATGGCCTTTGCCGCGAAGACACCGAAGAGGCTCCCGTCTTCCCCAAAGTCTGGGCACAGATTGAACCACTCATCGAGGGACTGCCGCTGGTAGCCCACAACCATGTTTTCGACGAAGGCTGCCTGAAGGCCGTCTTCAGGATTTATCAGATGGACTACCCCGACTACGTATTCTACGACACGCTCTATGCCTCGCGGAAATACTTCCCCTATCTGAAGAACCACCAGCTGCACACCGTAGCAGCCGAATGCGGTTACTGTTTAGAAAATCACCACCACGCGCTGGCCGATGCCGAAGCCTGTGCGTGGATAGCAAGAGAAATATTATGAAAACCAGGAAACAATGCGTCATTTTGGTTGCCCTGCTCTGCACACTGACTGGCATGGCCGCCGACAACAACCAGAAAAAAGTGTTCACAACGGTGAAGGCTAACCCCATCACGAGTATCAAGAACCAGAACAAATCGGGAACCTGCTGGGACTTCGCCACCATCGGATTCCTCGAAGGCGAGATATTGAGGGCTACGGGCAAGACCTACGACCTCTGCGAGATGTTTGTAGCCAGCAACGACTATGTGGACTGCGCTGAATATCATGTCAGGATGCACGGCAACAGCCGTTTCTCCGAAGGCGGTTCGTGCGACGATGTCATTGAAGTCATCCGCCGGCATGGCATCTGCCCAGAACAGGCTATGCCACGTCCGGGAACACTCGTCGGCGACACGCTTGCCAACTTCAACGAATTCTTTGCCGTACTTGAACCTTACGTCAAGTCTGTGGCCAACGATACCAAGAAACGGCTCTCCACCCAATGGAAAGCCGGACTGCAAGGCATCCTCGACGCATATCTCGGCAAGAAGCCCGAAACCTTCACCTACGAAGGACGCAGCTACACGCCACAGACTTTTGCCCAGAGTCTGGGCATCAACCTCAGCGATTATGTCAGTTTAACCAGTTTCACCCACCATCCCTTCAACGAATGGTTCGTCATAGAGGCACCATACAAATGGCGGCCACGCCCCAGTTTCAACATTCCCCTGCAAGAAATGATGAAAACCATCGACGACACACTGGCCAGCGGCTACAATGTAGCATGGGGAGGCGACGTCAGCGGCAACGGTTTTTCACGCAAAGGAACGGCGGCCCTGGCCGATTCCCTGCACCTGAAGGTCACCCAGGAACAACGCCAACAGCTGTTCGACCAATGGGATTCCACCTACGACCATGTAATGCTGATCTATGGAACAGCCAAAGACCAAGACGGAAAAGATCACTACATGGTGAAAAACTCTTGGGGAAAAGCGGGCGACTACGAAGGAACGTGGTATATGAGCAAGGAATACATTGCCCTCTATACCACGTACGTCTTCCTGAATCGCCATGCGCTGACAGACGATTTGCTGCAGCGCATGGCGACGGCTAACCGGTAATTTGCTGTTGCTTCAAAGTACAACCGGGTCAAAAAGCAGTCCGAACACGTCGGCAACGGCCTTGAACGTGACCTGACCTTCTACGATGTTCAGTCCGCGATAGAGTGCCGGATCTTCACGGCATGCCTGTTGCCAGCCCTTGTCTGCCAGTGCCAAGGCATATCTGAGCGTGGCATTGGTAAGTGCCAATGTCGAAGTGTTGGGAACAGCACCGGGAATATTGGCCACGGCATAATGGATGATACCGTCGACAGTGTAGACGGGTTCGCTGTGCGTTGTGGGACGAGAGGTTTCGAAACAGCCGCCCTGGTCGATGGCTACGTCGACGAGCACCGTGCCTGGTTCCATCTTTTTCAGCATGTCGCGGGTGATAAGATGAGGCGTGATGTCGCCGGGTATGAGCACCGAGCCTACCACGATGTCCACATCGGCCAATTCCTTCTCAATGTTATGGCGAGAAGAATAGAGCGTTGCCACGTTGGTAGGCAGTTCCATCTCTAACTGGCGCAGACGGGGCAGCGAGATGTCGGTAATGATGACATTGGCACCCATGCCGGCAGCCACACGGGCAGCAGCCTCACCAACTACTCCACCACCCAGTACAAGCACCTTTGCGGGTTTCACACCGGGAACACCGCAGATAAGTTTTCCCTTGCCGCCCTTCGTCTTCTGCAAGTAATACGATCCGTTGACGATGGCCATGCGTCCAGCCACCTCGCTCATCGGGATGAGCAGCGGTAGTGCTCCGTTGTTCAGCTGAACAGTCTCATAGGCCAGGCAAATGCCGCCACTGGCTATCATGGCCTCGGTAAGTTCACGGTCACAGGCAAAATGGAAATAGGTGAACAGTAGCTGGCCGCGCTTCACCAAAGGATACTCAGGTGCAATGGGTTCCTTCACCTTGACGATCATATCGGCCACGGCATAGGTTTCCTCGATGGTTGGCAGGATGCTGGCACCTACGGCCTTGTATTCTTCATCACTGAAACCACTTCCCTCGCCGGCGGTATGCTGCACATAGACCTCATGGCCGTGCTTAATCAGTTCACTTACTCCCGCAGGCGTCATTCCCACGCGGTTCTCGTTGTTCTTAATCTCTTTTGGAATACCAATTTTCATAGTTTATGTTGTTTAAGTTCTACATGTCTTTCGTCTGCAAAGATATATATTAACGAGCACAAATGCAAATTTTGGCAAAGACTTTTTTGCGACAAAATGTCAGACAATTTGGCACATTTCACCGATTATTCTTGCTGGCACATGATTTGCACCACCGAAAGTGATTCATTTTATTTATAGCAAATAACAAATAAAACATACGATTATGAGTAAGATTATTGGAATTGACCTGGGAACAACCAACAGTTGTGTCGCAGTATTCGAGGGCAACGAGCCCGTAGTTATCGCTAATAGCGAAGGTAAGCGCACCACTCCCTCTGTGGTAGGTTTTGTTAAGGACGGTGAGCGCAAGGTGGGCGACCCCGCCAAGCGTCAGGCTATCACCAACCCCAAGAACACCGTTTATTCAATTAAGCGTTTCATGGGTGAGAACTGGCAGCAGACCGAGAAGGAAATTGCGCGCGTTCCTTATCATGTAGTAAACGAAGGCGGTTATCCCCGTGTTGAAATCGAGGGCCGCAAGTACACCCCGCAGGAAATCTCTGCCATGATTCTGCAGAAGATGAAGAAGACCGCCGAGGACTATCTAGGCGAAGAGGTAAAGGAAGCTGTCATCACCGTTCCTGCCTACTTCTCTGACTCTCAGCGTCAGGCTACAAAGGAAGCCGGACAGATTGCCGGTCTCGAAGTGAAGCGTATTGTCAACGAGCCTACAGCTGCCGCTTTGGCATACGGTGTCGACAAGGCTAACAAGGACATGAAGATTGCCGTGTTCGACCTCGGTGGTGGTACATTCGATATCTCTATTCTTGAATTTGGTGGTGGTGTCTTCGAGGTGCTGTCAACCAATGGTGATACTCACCTCGGTGGTGACGACTTCGACCAGGTAATCATCGACTGGCTGGTACAGGAATTCAAGAACGACGAGGGCGGCGACCTGTCGCAAGACCCGATGGCCATGCAGCGTCTGAAGGAGGCTGCCGAGAAGGCAAAGATTGAACTCTCAAGCTCTACCTCTACAGAAATCAACCTTCCATATATCATGCCCGTTGGCGGCGTGCCCAAGCACTTGGTAAAGACACTGACACGTGCAAAGTTCGAGCAGCTGGCACACAATCTGATTCAGGCATGTCTGACACCTTGTCAGAAGGCTATGGCAGATGCAAAGCTGACCAATGCCGACATCGACGAAGTAATTCTGGTTGGTGGTTCCAGCCGTATCCCCGCCGTACAGGAACTCGTGAAGAACTATTTCGGCAAGGAGCCTTCAAAGGGTGTGAACCCCGATGAGGTGGTAGCCGTAGGTGCTTGCATCCAAGGTGCCATCCTGAACAAGGAAGGTGGTGTAGGCGACATCGTACTGCTCGACGTTACTCCGCTGACACTGGGTATCGAAACCCTCGGTGGTGTGATGACCAAGTTGATTGATGCCAACTCAACCATCCCCTGCAAGAAGAGTGAGACCTTCTCTACCGCGGCCGACAACCAGACCGAGGTAACCATCCATGTGCTTCAGGGTGAGCGTCCCATGGCAGCCCAGAACAAGAGCCTCGGACAGTTCAACCTCACCGGTATCGCTCCCGCCCGTCGTGGTATTCCTCAGATTGAGGTCACCTTCGACATCGATGCTAACGGTATCGTGAAGGTAAGTGCAAAAGATAAGGCCACAGGTAAAGAACAGGCCATCCGTATCGAAGCCTCTTCAGGTCTGTCACAGGAAGAAATCGACCGCATGAAGGCAGAGGCAGAAGCCAACGCCGAGGCCGACAAGAAGGAGCGCGAGAAGGTTGACAAACTGAACCAGGCCGACTCGATGATCTTCCAAACCGAGACCTTCCTCAACGAGAACGGTGACAAACTTGGCGCCGACAAGGCCAACGTAGAGGCCGCCGTACAGCAGCTGAAGGATGCCCACAAGAATCAGGACATCGCTGCCATCGACAGTGCAATGGCTAATCTGAACACCGTCATGCAGGCCGCTTCACAAAAGATGTACAGTCAGGCTGGCGGACAACAGGCAGGTCCCGGCGCCGGTTTCAATGGCGGTCAGCAGGCTGGCGGACAGCAGCAGAGCGGCAACACCGACGAAACCATCCAGGATGCCGACTTCGAGGAGGTCCACTAGTTCAAAGATAACAAACAATAACAATCGGAAACCAAATCCGTGTAGCTCACCGAGTTACACGGATTTGCCGTTTTAAGGGGTTTGGTCTTCGTTATCGATTTCTATCGTTTCCTATCTCATATATGTTCCTTATTTGTACCGCAACAAAAAAGTCGATAAAGTGCAACAAAAATATTTGAGTAAAAATAATGAATTAAAAATGTCGTAAAATGGGAATTGCAAAATTTGAAATCAGAAGAAAATGTATGGTTTGTGGAGAACCATTCATGGCCAAGACTATCGAGTCATGGTACTGCTCTCCCCGATGCTCAAAAATAGCATATAAGCGTCGAAGGGATGAAGAAATCCGTCATTCAAAACTTGACGTAATCGTAAGGAAGATACCCAAGTCTCAGGAGTACGTAAAAGTGTCAGAAGCCTATGCTCTGTTCGGAATCAGTAAGGACACTCTTTATAGCCTGAATAATTCATAGGTACAAAAAAAGAAGCGTTTTTTCTTTGTCATGTCGGCAAAAATGAGTACCTTTAAGTGCTAATTAACAAGGACTTATAAACGCTTCTTATGTGCAAAGGTACTTCAAAAACATCAAATGAC
>JAFRPY010000014.1 GCA_017428925.1 Prevotella sp.
GAGGAATGATGCATTAAGTATTATACATTAATATAATAGATGGCAGTCTGGCAATTGGATGACGAGCTTTGGTTCCCCAATCCACGATGGGGCGAGGAGGACGGACTGGTGGCCATTGGCGGCGACCTGTCTGTGGAACGGCTGGTGTTGGCATACAGCAACGGCTTCTTTCCCTGGTATGCCTTCCACATGGAGCGCGAGCCTCATTGGTATTGTCCGCTGGAGCGCTATGTCATCTTTCCCCGTGAGATTCACATCAGTCATTCCATGTGGCAATTGCTGAAGCAGCAAAAATATATGGTGACTGTCAATGAGGACTTCGAGGGCGTCATCAACGGTTGTTCAAAAGCGCAAGGGCGCCATGAGGAAAATGGTGCCTGGCTTGGTCCTGACATTATCAAGGCTTTCACCCGTATGTATCGCCGAGGCTATGCTGCCAGCGTCGAAGTTTGGGAGCCCACAGACAATGCCATGGGAAAACGTCTTGTCGGCGGACTCTATGGTGTCACACTTCGACATACAAGAAATTGCACTTCTATCTTGAAAGTTTATGCCACTAATCGGAATGGCACGATGTTTGTAGGACATCGAAAGTATTATTGAACGATTAATTAATTAGAAAGGATTTAAACAATATGGCGAGCCAATTCTCGAAAAAAGTTTCCGAAATACTTGCATTCAGCCGTGAAGAGGCTGTACGACTTGCCTCTACGTCGGTGGGTCCCGAGCACCTGCTGATGGCACTTCTGCGCCAGCGCGAGGGTGTCATCTATGACTATTTGACAGAAAACGATTCCGATATAAAATCCATTAAGGACGCTCTCGACAGCAAAGTCAGGAACGAAGCAGGCACTCTTCCTGCCAACACCTTCGAGGTCGTGTTGAACGAACATGCCTCGAACATCCTGAAACTTGCCGTTCTTGAGGCAAGGATGCAGTCGTCGACAACGGTAACCGAGATACACCTCTTCCTGGCCATCCTACACGACCAGGCCAACAACGGTGCTAAGGAAATTCTGGAACTCTACAACATCTATTATGACGATGTGGTAAAATACATCCAGCAGACAGCCACGAAGCCCAAAGACGGACTGAGTCTCTCTGACGATGATGACGAAGACTTCGAGGAGCCTGCTGGCAACACCAATAGCAGACCAGGCAACCAGACTTCTACTCAGCGCCGTGCACCGAAGTCGGGTACTCCCGTGCTCGACAATTTCGGAACCGACCTTACACATGCCGCAGCGGAAGGGAAACTTGACCCTGTGGTGGGACGAGAGCGTGAGATTGAGCGTGTGACAGAAATACTCGGCCGCCGCAAGAAGAACAATCCCGTGCTCATCGGTGAGCCCGGCGTTGGTAAAAGTGCCATCGTTGAAGGACTTGCGCAGCTTATTGTAAACAAGCGCACAAGCCCCGTTCTCTTCAATAAGAGGATTATCAACCTCGACATGACGAGCATCGTTGCGGGTACAAAATACCGCGGACAGTTTGAGGAGCGCATCAAGGCACTCATCAAGGAAATCGAGCAGAATCCCGACGTCATCATCTTCATTGACGAAATCCACACCATGGTGGGCGCAGGAAGCACACCAGGAAGCATGGACGCTGCCAACATCCTGAAGCCCGCTCTTGCAAGAGGAACCATCCAGTGCATTGGTGCCACGACGCTCGACGAGTTCCGCAATTCTATTGAAAAGGACGGTGCCCTTGAGCGTCGTTTCCAGAAAGTTATCGTGGAACCCACCAACACCGAGGAAACCATAACAATCCTCCACAACATCAAGGACCGTTACGAGCAGCACCATCATGTGAGTTATACGGATGATGCCATTTTGGCGTGTGTCAAATTGACAGACCGTTATATCACCGACCGCTTCTTCCCCGACAAGGCCATCGACGCTCTCGACGAAGTTGGCTCAAGGGTTCATCTGAAGCATGCCCAGGTGCCGCCTGAGATCATTGCCAAAGAAAAGGACATCAGCTTCATCAAGGAGAAGAAAAACCAGGCTGTGAAGAACCAGAACTTCGAGTTGGCTGCCGGCTACCGTGACCGTCAGCTGGTGCTGGAGAAAGAACTCTCTGACCTTCAGAACAGTTGGAGCCAGGGCGACGGCGGTGAGCGCGAGACCATTACCGATGTAGAAGTTGCCGAGGTGGTTTCGATGATGAGCGGCGTGCCCGTTCAGCGCATGGAAGAATCGGAGGGCGCAAGGCTGAAGAACATGGCCGAAGAACTCAAGAAAGAGGTCATTGCACAAGATAAAGCTATTGAGAAGATGGTGAAAGCCATACAACGCAACCGCGTGGGACTGAAAGACCCCAACCACCCCATCGGAGCCGTCATGTTCCTTGGCCCGACAGGCGTCGGAAAAACCTATCTGGCAAAGAAGCTTGCTGAGCAGATGTTCGGCTCGGAAGATGCCCTGATACGCATCGACATGAGTGAATACAGCGAGAGTTTCAATACCTCGCGACTGGTGGGTGCTCCTCCGGGTTATGTGGGCTACGAGGAAGGCGGACAACTCACCGAAAAGGTTAGGCGCAAGCCCTACTCCATCGTCTTGCTCGACGAGATTGAAAAGGCTCATGGCAACGTGTTCAACATGCTGCTACAGGTACTCGACGAAGGACGTCTGACCGACGGATTAGGCCGCGTAATTGACTTCCGCAATACCATCATCGTCATGACTTCGAATGCAGGAACCCGCCAGCTGAAGGAATTTGGCCGCGGCGTAGGATTCAATGCCGGAAGCCTTAGACTCGCCATGGACGAGAAGGACAAAGAATATGCCCGCAGCATCATTCAGAAGAGTCTTTCCAGACAGTTCTCACCGGAGTTCCTGAATCGTCTCGACGAAATCATCACCTTCGACCAGCTCGACCTTTCAGCCATCAAGCGCATCATCGACGTGGAATTGCGCGGACTGCTTCGTCGTGTGGAAAACCTTGGCTATCACCTGGTTCTTTCCGACGAGGCGAAAGAGTTTGTGGCTACAAAGGGCTATGATGTGCAATTCGGTGCACGTCCGCTGAAGCGAGCCATTCAAACCTACATAGAAGACGGCGTTTGCGAGAAGATGCTCTCCAACGAGCTCACTCCGGGCTGCACCATCCAAGTAACCAAGGCTGAGGAAGGATTACAGTTCGTCGTCGACTGACACCTATAAAAAAGTATGAAAGCCCTTTCACCACTACTGGTGTTCGTTGTGCTCTATCTTGTGACGAGCATCATTGCCCGTGACTTTTACAAGGTCCCCATCACGGTGGCTTTCATGGTGGCGAGCATCTATGCCGTTGCCATCTCAGGTGGAGGAACACTCCGCAAGCGCATCGAATGCTTTAGTCGTGGTGCTGGAACGGAGAACCTGATGCTGATGCTCTGGATTTTCGTTCTGGCGGGTGCCTTCGCCAATGCCGCCAAACTGATGGGAAGTATTGATGCCACGGTGAACCTGACGCTTCATCTACTTCCTGCTGAAATGCTGCTGGCAGGGCTTTTTCTGGCGTCTTGCTTTATTTCCTTGAGCATAGGCACAAGCGTAGGAACGATTGTGGCACTTGTACCCATTGCCGCGGGACTTGCCACGAGCACAGGCACATCGACGGCTCTTATGACGGCAGTCGTCGTGGGCGGTGCTTTTTTCGGCGACAATCTATCCTTTATTTCCGACACCACCATTGCTGCCACACAGACACAAGGTTGCCGTCTGAGCGACAAGTTCAGGGTGAACCTCTATATCGTGGCACCAGCGGCTATCATCATTTTCATCGTCTATTTGTTCATGGGCGAAGGCATGCAGTCACCCAAGAATTTGCCCGATGTGGAAATCATCAAGGTTATCCCCTACCTCGTCGTTTTGCTGATAGCCATTTTCGGAATGAATGTGATGGCGGTTCTCACCATCGGAATCGTCCTCACGGGAATCATCGGGCTTATCACCGGAAGCTACGACGTCTACGGATGGCTAGCCGCGATGGGCGACGGCATCAAGGGCATGGGCGAACTCATTATCATTACCATGATGGCGGGAGGACTACTGGAGATTATCCGCATGAACGGAGGCATCGACTACATCATCAAGAAACTGACGCGTCGGGTGAACGGAAAACGAGGTGCCGAAATGGCCATTGCCGCACTGGTGACACTGACCAACGTTTGCACGGCCAACAATACCGTCGCCATTATCACCGTTGGCGGCATTGCCAAGCAGATTGGTGACCGCTATGGTGTGGACAACCGTAAGTGTGCATCAATACTCGACACATTCTCATGCTTCACGCAAGGCATCATCCCCTATGGTGCACAGATGCTTATGGCGGCAGGACTGGCCATGCTCAACCCCATCGAGATACTGCCCTATCTCTATTACCCCCTGCTACTTGGACTTTCGGCGTTATTAGCCATACTCTTCCGCTTGCCCAAAAGGTATAGTTAGACGAATAGTGAAAAAGAAAAAAGTGAGATAAAATGAACGTTCTTTCGCGAAATTATTTCCGCATGCTCCGCAATGGGGCCTTTGGCGACAAGGAACCGATGGAACCTATGTCGAAATTCAAGTGGGCGTTGCTCTACAAACGCGCTGAAGAGGAAGGTGTGCTTAGCTACCTGAAAGAGGATGCTCCACATGTTTCTATCAATTTCGAAGACCATAAGCAGAGCCGAAGGTTCAAGAAGATTGCCAAGGCTGAATACCACGCCATAGACACATCGCTCGACACACTCGACATGCTGAACATTCTGCTCTACAACATCGACCGCACACTCTCGGGAAAGACTTCCATCCACGGCATCATCGAGATGGGGCGATTCCTGAGAAGAAAAGGTGACAAGGTGGATTTCGTGAAGCTTGAGTCATGGCTGCACCAGCTTGGCACCTATAAAATGGCCCGCCTGCATGCATCGGTGCTGATAGCCCTCTTCGGGTTTTCCATCGATGAACTGCCATTCATAAACAAAGAGGCTTCGATGGCTGAACGACTGGGACAAGAAGACCAGCGCCTGACATTCTCATATCTGGCCTACTACCCCGTTTCTACAACGCACAGCATGTTCCTCCGCCTGCATCATGCCATCACCGAGATAGAAGAATAATCTTTAAAAAAATTAAAAATACTCCCATATAACGATTATTCCTATTCGCGAATAAAGTTTTATTCGTATCTTTGCACGTATGAATGCAATTGCAAGAATTCTGCTTTTAAATGTCTTCATGGTTATTACCATGACGATCAGTGCACAATACTATAATGTTCTTTGTGAAGATACATGCACTCACATCCACGGCATCGATATCAGCCACTATCAGGGGCAGGTGTTCTGGGAGCACATCGGCAACAACTCAAAGATGGCTTATGTCTATATAAAAGCCTCTGAAGGCGGTGACCGGATTGACGAGAAATACGAGCAGAACATCCATCTCGCTCATCGTTACGGATTGAAAGTGGGCTCATATCACTTCTTCCGTCCGAAGGCAAATTTGAGAACCCAGCTACGGAACTTCATGATGCAATGCCGTCCTGGCGACCAAGACCTTATTCCGCTCATCGACGTTGAGGTGACTGGAGGATTGTCGGCCCATGCTTTCTGCGACTCGCTGGTCACTTTCCTGAAAATGGTGACCGAGGCCTACCATCAGCGACCGCTCGTCTACACTGGAAGAAATTTCTATAACCAATACCTTCAGCGGGTTCTCGACGACTATCCATTGATGATTGCTTCATATACCGAAGAAGAACCCAACCTTGCTGACAACCGTGACTATATCATCTGGCAATATACGGGTAAAGGTCACATCAACGGAATCAACGGATACGTCGACAAAAGCCGTTTCATGGGACGACACAGCATGCGTGAGATCAGGTTCAAGCATTGGTAGCAGAATGCCCTCAAACAAAACCATTTCAATAATAAATATACAACATAGAATTTCAAATCATATAGAATATGGCCATCATTAAATGTCCGGAATGTGGACACCAGGTTAGCGACAAAGCACCCGTCTGTCCCAATTGCGGGGTTGAAATAGCAGATAAAGTCACGAAGTGTCCCGATTGCGGAGAAATATATTTCTCAGCCGACGCCATGTGCCCCCAATGCTACCGACCAACAGCTAAGAAAACGGAACCAACAACCGTTACGGAACAACCAACTACAGCGCCTGTTACGCCACCACCGACTGAAAATGCAAAGTTCAACAGCATTCCCACGCAAGCCCCCAAAAAGAAAAAGAGCAACTGGGCAGCTTATCTCGTATCGTTCATCATCGCCTTGCTGATTTGTGGCGTTTGCTTCTATATGTACAAGAATGCCCAGGATAACAAGGAGTTGCAGGAATTCGAATTCGCCATGAAAAGCAAAGATGTACTTGTGCTGCAGAGCTATCTCGACACCTACAAGGACGCTCCTCAGGAGCACCGCGACTCCATTAGCGCACACCTTGCACAAATCAAGCAGAACGACCAAGACTGGGCAAATGCCGTTGTGAGCAATTCTAAGACGATGCTCCAAGACTATATGAACAAGTATCCTAACAGTTCTCATCGTGCAGAGGCTGCTCGCAAAATAGACTCCATCGACTGGGCTCAGGCATCAAGTCTCAACACAATCGAAGCCTACAAGGCATATATTGCCGAACATGAAAACGGCGACCATTACGATGAGGCTGAACAAAACATGAAAGAACTGAAGGTCAAGGAGATATCACTTGATGAACGAGCTCAGATAACACAAGTCATCCGCCGTTTCTTCGTTAGCATTAACGAGCGCAATGAGTCAACGCTCACTTCCACGGTCACCGAGGAACTGACACTACTCGACAAGCAACAGGCCACCCACAGCGACGTCATCGAGCTGATGAATAAGATGTATGACAAGGAGGGACTGACTAATATCATCTGGCGACTCAACAAAGACTATAGCATCAGCAAGCGTGAGATTGGCAACGACCAATATGAGTTCTCCGTTTCGTTCACGGGAAACAAGGAAGAACAGTATGGCGATGCTGAGAACAAGAAAAACAGCCAGTATCGCATGAAAGCCAAGATAGCTCCGGACGGTAGGATTTCTGAACTGAAAATGAACAAGATTATTGAGTAAAAGGTGAAGGATTAATGATTGCGGTTTGCCTTGCCGGCATACTGTACGACTGATGCAATGGCTCAAAATAGAACTGTCGAACTGAGAATAATAGAAACTACCGATGTGCATGGTAGTTTCTTTTCTTACAACTTCATCGACCGTCGGCCTGAGAGTGGTTCTTTATCGCGTGTGGCAACATACGTTGATTCCCTTCGCCGCCAATATGGCGACAGGCTTCTGCTCTTCGACAACGGCGATATCCTGCAAGGCCAGCCCACCTGCTATTACTGCAACTACATTAATCCAAAGATGGAAAACGTGGCGGCAAGCATCGTCAACTATATGAACTACGATGTACAAGTGATAGGTAACCACGACATTGAAACGGGACATGAGGTCTACGACAAGTGGATTAGCGAAGTGAATTGTCCGATGCTTGGAGCAAACATCATTGAAAACGCTACCGGAAAACCTTATCTGCAACCCTATGCCATCTTTATTCGCGAGGGTGTAAAGATTGCCGTGCTGGGCTTGATTACAACTGCCATTCCCTATTGGCTCAACGAGAATCTCTGGGAAGGATTACATTTCGAAGAAATGGTCGGAAGTGCGCAACGATGGGTGAAATACCTAAAAGAGAACGAACAGCCTGACATCATCATAGGACTCTTCCACGCTGGTCTCAAGGGTGGTATCGAAACTCCTGAATACAGTGAGAATCCCACGCTTGAGGTTGCAGAAAAGGTAGATGGATTCGACCTTATCCTTTATGGTCACGACCATGTCAGGCACATTCAGACGGCCTATAGCCCTAATGGCAGCCAGGTGCTTCTGATCAATCCCTCAAGCAATGCCTACTACGTTGGCGACGCACAGATAACGGTGACCTTCGAGGGCAATAAAATCACAAGCAAGAAAGTATCGGGCGAGATACGCGACGTACGCGACTTGCCAGTCAGCGATGATTTTGAAAAGCATTTTAACGATGCCAGGGAAAGCGTCAGCAAGTATATCAACCGCAAAATTGGAGTCTTCAAGAATGCCGCCTATACGCGCGACTGCTATTTCGGGAACAGTGCCTTCAGCGACTTCATCCACATGCTACAGCTCAAGATTACGGGTGCCGACATTTCGTTCAACGCCCCACTCACTTTCAACACCTGTATCCCAGAAGGCGATGTGTTCATGAGCGACATGTTCAACCTCTATAGATATGAGAATCAGATATATATCATGAAACTCACGGGACGCGAAATCCTCGGCTTCCTCGAAATGAGCTACGACCTCTGGGTGAACACCATGAAAAGTCCCGACGACCATATTATGCTGCTGGATGAAAGAATGAATGGCAAAGGGCGCCAGGCTTTCTTCAAGAACCTCGCCTTCAATTTCGACTCGGCTGTAGGAATCGACTACGAGGTTGACGTGACGAAACCCGACGGTGAGAAAGTCAACATCCTTCGTATGAGCAATGGTGAACCTTTCAGTCTCGACAAGACCTACCTCGTAACCATGAACAGTTATCGGGGAAACGGAGGCGGCGAGATGCTCACCAAGGGAGCCGGCATTCCCCATGCCCAATTAAAAGAGCGGGTGGTATGGATAAGCAAGCACGACCAGCGATATTACCTCACCCGTGAAATCGAGAAAATGAAAATTGTCAATCCACAGCCGCTTCACAACTGGCGGTTTGTTCCCGAAGAGTGGACGCTGAAGGCTATTGAACGCGATCGTGAATTGCTATTCAATTGACACATTATATAATAATATAAGAGAGATACATTGAAAAACTACTGGTTCATTTTCTGCAAAACCGAGCTACTCTTACAGAAGACTGCCAACGGACAATACACTATCCCCTACGACGAGAAACCTCCCGTAGAAGTGAAAGAATGGATGACTATCCATCAAGTCGACGTACCTCCCCACTTGGCCTCCGACGAGGGAATCGCCAGCGTAAAAGCCTTGCGCATTGACATTCCCGTAGCAAATCATCCAGATTACGAGATGTGCGGATTGCGCGCCTCGTTCGAAAAAATCCCCCGCCACCTCTATCTCATTGCCGGCAAGTGCCAGGAAATAATCTATTGGGACAGCAACACCAAGTTTTGCGGAGTTTGCGGGGCACCAATGAAACTCCATACTAACATTTCGAAGCGCTGCACCCAATGCGGTAAGGAAGTATGGCCACAGCTGGCTACCGCCGTCATCGTGCTCATCCGCAGGAAGTCGGAAACGGGACTTCGCGACGATGAGCAGTTACTGCTTGTCCATGCCAACAATTTCCGCAGCAGCTATTATGGACTCGTGGCCGGATTCGTTGAGACAGGCGAGACACTCGAGGAAGCCGTTCGCCGTGAAGTCAGCGAAGAAGTCGGACTCGAGATTACCAACATCCGCTATTTCGCCTCCCAGCCTTGGCCCTACCCTTGCGGCCTCATGGTAGGATTCTATGCCGACTATGCTGGTGGCGAAATCCGCCTGCAGCGTTCCGAATTGGGTGCTGGTGGATGGTACACACGTGCCACTTTGCCACAGATTCCCGGTAAAATGTCAATCGCGCGTCAGCTAATCGACAATTGGGTTGACAATATGTAATGCAACTGTGTGCGCAAACGGCATATTTATACGCTCTGCGCTATACAAAATGACTTTTTTGCACTTATTTTGAACTTTTTCTTGCAAAATGTTTGGCGTTTACGAGAAAATGTGTAATTTTGCAACCGCAAACGACAAATAAAAGAAATTTAGTCAAAGCAAGACACATAAAATTATCAATAACATCATTAAAAAAAGTATTATTATGAATGCAGCACAAGTAGTAGAGCAGCTGAAGCAGCGCTTTCCAAACGAGCCGGAGTACATCCAGGCCGTAAGTCAGGTTCTCCCCACCATCGAGGAAGAGTACAACAAGCACCCTGAGTTCGAGAAGTCGAACCTCATCGAGCGTCTGTGCATCCCCGATCGTCTGGTTGAGTTCCGAGTTACTTGGACTGACGACAAGGGTAACATCCAGACCAACATGGGTTATCGTATTCAGCACAACAACGCTATCGGCCCGTACAAAGGCGGTATCCGTTTTCACAAGTCGGTTAACCTCGGTATCCTAAAGTTCTTGGCTTTCGAGCAGACTTTCAAGAACTCTCTGACCACACTGCCTATGGGTGGTGCAAAGGGTGGTTCCGACTTCTCTCCCCGCGGCAAGAGCGATGCTGAAGTGATGCGCTTCTGCCAGGCATTCATGAACGAACTGTATCGCCACATCGGTCCGGATGAGGACGTTCCCGCAGGTGACATCGGTGTCGGTGGCCGTGAGGTTGGCTATATGTTCGGACAGTATAAGAAGTTGACCCATCAGTTCCAGGGCGTGCTCACCGGTAAGGGCATCCAGTTTGGTGGTTCACTCATTCGCCCCGAGGCTACTGGTTATGGTACTGTTTACTTCCTGCTCTCTATGCTGGCTACCCGCAATATCGAACTGGCAGGCAAGAAGGTACTGATTTCAGGTGCCGGTAACGTGGCTCAGTATGCTGCCGAGAAGTGCCTCCAGTTGGGTGCTACCGTGCTGACCATGAGTGACTCTGACGGTTACATCTTCGATCCCGAGGGCATCGACCGCGCAAAACTCGACTACATCATGAATCTGAAGAACGTTGAGCGCGGACGTATCAAGGAGTATGTTGAGGAATATCCCAACGCAAAATATGTGGCTGGCGAGCGTCCCTGGCACGAGAAGGCCGACATCGCACTGCCTTGCGCCACTCAGAACGAGATCAACGCCGAGCAGGCTCAGGCTCTGGTTGACAACGGTGTCATCGCAGTGGCCGAAGGTGCCAACATGCCTACCCTCCCCGATGCTATCAAGATTTTCCAGGATGCCAAGATTCTCTATTCTCCCGGTAAGGCTTCCAACGCAGGTGGTGTGTCTGTATCTGGTCTTGAGATGTCACAGAACTCTGAGCGTCTGAGTTGGACTGCCGAGGAAGTTGACAACTACCTGAAGCGCATCATGAACGACATCCATGAGAACTGCGTGAAGTACGGTACAGAGAAAGATGGTTACATCAACTACGTGAAGGGTGCCAACGTGGCAGGCTTCATCAAGGTTGCCAAGGCCATGATGGCTCAGGGTATCGTATAAAGAATACATATTGTACACAAACACACTGTTTCCAAAGGGGCTGCGCTTTCATTAGCGCGGCCCTTTTTCTTTGGGAAAACAAACTATTGAAACTTCTGCTCAGCAGAAAGGATTTTTCCGCACAGTGGAAGCAATGCTTCTAAACTGTAGAAGCAAGCCTTCTAAACTGTGGAAAGAAGCCTTCTAAACTGTGGAAAGAAACCTTCTAAACGGTGGAAACAAGTCCTTCTTCCCCTCACCTATTCCCTGTCACTAAATAGAAATGGGGTCCCGATTCACATCGAGACCCCATAACAACACAAACACAAAATAATGGCGAGACTTATGAAATGGTCACCGCCATTTTTCCCTTTATCTTATTTCGGATAATTCACCAAAAAAACTTCACTGCACGCCACGTTCACGCAGTTTCTTCTGCCAATTCCATGCAGAGCGCAGCACGTCCTCGATATTGGCTTCAGCCTTCCAGCCAAGCACCTTATTGGCCTTGTCGACATTGCCCCAGACTTTCTCGATGTCGCCTTCGCGACGAGGGGCGTAGTTCCAGTTGAGCTTTACGCCAGTAGCTTTCTCGAAACCTTCCACCACCTGAAGGGTGCTCCAACCTGTTCCAGTGCCAATGTTGAAAATCTCGATTTTTTCGGAATCCGTGTCAAGTACTCGCTCCATAGCCTTCACGTGAGCCTTGGCCAAGTCGACCACATAAATGTAGTCGCGGATACAAGTGCCGTCAGGTGTATTATAGTCATTACCAAATACCTTCAACTCGCTGCGGATGCCCATAGCGGTCTGGGTAACGAAGGGGATGAGGTTCATAGGCACACCATTGGGCAGCTCGCCGATCTCAGCAGAAGGATGAGCGCCAATAGGATTAAAATACCTGAGGATGACGGCCTTGATGTCAGCCCCCGAGTGGATATAGTCCTGAATGATTTCTTCGTTGATTTGCTTGGTGTTCCCGTAGGGAGAAAGAGCCTTCTGGATAGGTGCTTTCTCGGTGACGGGGAGATTCTCGGCGGTGGGCTGTCCGTAGACGGTACAGCTGCTGGAGAAGATGATGCCCTTCACCCCATACTTCGGCATCAGCTCGAGAAGGTTGATGAGCGAAGTGATGTTGTTACGATAGTAGAGCAGCGGTTTCTCCACGCTCTCACCAACTGCCTTTGATGCGGCAAAGTGAATGATTCCCTCTATGCCGGGATACTTCTGGAAAACGCCCTCAAGCGCATCTTTGTCGCAGCAGTCCACCTGCTCGAATTCAGGACGAATGCCCGTGATGCGCTCGATGCCATCGATGCTGTCGGCCGTAGAATTACTAAGGTTATCCACGATGACCACTTTGTAGCCAGCCTCTATCAGTTCAACGGTGGTATGGCTACCAATAAACCCCGTTCCTCCAGTGACGAGAATTGTCTGTTTCATTGTTAACGATTCAAATTATTAATGATTGACACCACAAAAATACTGCTTTTTTTTATATCTAAAAAGAACGGAAAGATATTTTGCCGTTTTTCTTTATTTCTTAACAAAACGCGCGGACAAATAATCTCAGCACTCTATTATCTCACATCATCCTTGTCAACAGAAAGACTGTCGAGGTTCTCGTTGATCATGGTGCGGAAGCGGATGGGATTGGCAATGAAGCGATAGGTATTAACTACCTCGCCTGTTGTAATCTTGATGGTCCCATAATTGAAGAGCCTTCCCATCATGCTCTGCTCCACCATGACGCCCTCGCACTTGGCCAGTCGGAGTTCAGTGGTGTTGCGTTGGATAATGCCCTTCTTGACAATGAGGCGCTTGTTGGTGATGAAATACTCAGTATTGGTGCGCACCAGACTGACATAAATCAGAGCAGCAACGATGGCCAACACGGTGAGCAGAACGTATATCCAAGTCTCGGGTACGTTGTAGTAACATACAGCCATAGCAGCTGCCCAGATGAGGATAATGGCGAAGATGCCCTTGACGAAGGTGAACCAATGGAGGTAGCCCTTATGTACGATTACCTCGTTTGATGTTAGGTTGTTTTCGATGAATCCCATACTTTTATTACTTTTAATTGATGCAAGTTGAAGGATGAACTGCCGGAAAGAATTCAGACGATGATTCGTGTCTTGTGATAGTTTTCCCGGAACTCCGAAGGTGAGCATCCTTTCTTGCGCTTGAATATGCGGTTGAAATTACTCAAGTTGTTGAAGCCGCAATCGAAGGATATCTCCGAGATGCTGCGACTTGTGTCTACCAGCAATCTCGCGGCATAGCCCAACCTTATGTCGATGATATATTCTGAGAGATTCCTGCCGGTGTGGAGCTTAAAAAACCGACTGAAAGCACTGGGGCTCATACCCGCAATGTCAGCAAGTTGTTTAAGCCGCAACTCATCCATATAGTTTTGGGCAATGTAGCTCTTCACTTTCAGTATGCGGCGTGAATCGTCCTCCACGGCAATCTTGGCATAACTGCTGGTGGCCAGCGTTCGCATGCCTTCACATCGCGAGAGTTCATATAGAATCGACATAAACTGCATGACGGCATAAAAACCATCCTTGATGTTAGAAAGTGACACCAATTCCTTGTATATTTTCATGATGGCACTCATTGGGAAAGCAATTCCCTTACGGGCCTCATTCATCATCTTGCGTACCGAGATGAACGGATTACGGCCGAAAAGGGAGTCCTCGCTCATACCGAAATCGAACTGAATGGTAATCTCGTGGATATTATCGCTCTGGCAGTTGTTCTGCTCCCAGACATGCTCAAGGTCGGGAGATGTTATCAGTACCAGGTCGTATTCACCAATAATCTCACTCGAGTCGCCCACAATACGACGCACACCGGCGGCATGCTCCACAAAATTCAGTTCAAAAACCTCATGGTTATGGATAGGATAAGTAAATTCCTTTTTGTGACGGTCAGCAATGTAGAGCACATCCTTACCCATCAGTGGCGTTATTTCGTGAATTACTCTTCGCTCGTCTGCCATACCCCGAATCGTTTGAACCATTCTGAAAACTCTGCTTATAGTTCTTTCAGTATGTCAGAAATACGCTGTTTAGTAGTGATGCGCGTTGGCACAAGGGGCAAGCGTAACACATTCTCGATAAAGCCCATTTCAGAAAGCATTGCCTTCACGCCGGCAGGATTGCCATCGACGAAAAGCAGCGAGAAAAGGTCGGTAAATTTGTGGTGAATCTTACGGGCGGCAGCAAACTCATTGTTGAACTCGAGCCGTAGCATCTTCGAGAATTCCTTCGGGAGTGCGTTGCCAATGACCGAAATCACTCCCACAGCACCACAGGCAACCATAGGATAAGTCAGCGCATCGTCACCACTGATAACGGCAAAGTCCTTAGGGGCATTCTTAAGGATCTCATCCACCTGCTCCAATGAACCGCTGGCTTCCTTGATGCCCACGATGTTCGGGCAGTCGGTGGCCAACCGCACCGTCGTCTGTGCTTTCATGTTGATGCCGGTACGCCCCGGAACATTATATAGCACAACTGGCAGGGTAGTTGCATTGGCGATGGCCTTGAAATGCTGATAAAGTCCTTCTTGCGAAGGTTTGTTATAATAGGGACACACACTGAGAATTCCGTCTATTCCGTGAAAGTCTCCCGTTTTAAGTTCTTCTATGATGGCCGCAGTATTGTTACCGCCGCAGCCCATCAGTATGGGAACCTTGCCGTTCACCAGTTCAACGACCAACTGCTTGATATTCTGTTTCTCTTCGGCAGTTAGTGTAGGTGTCTCGCCCGTCGTTGCAAGAATACAGAGGAAATCTGCGCCGTTATCCAGCTGAAATTGTACAAGTCTTTGGAGTGCCTTGTAGTCCACTGCCCCGTCGGCAGTAAAAGGTGTTATCAAGGCAATACCCAGACCTTTAAATATATTACGTGCCATAATGTTGAAATTTCGGTTACAAAAGTACTACTTTTCAGGCAAACCACAAAATTATTGCTAACTTTTGCGCCTTTTTTTCTAAATTATTGACTACCGATGTAGAGGAATAACATGCCAAGCAGCACCAATGCCAAGTCGAGAGCCTTGCTTTGCAGGTTCTTCTCATGGAACACTGCTGCGCCGAACAGGAAGCTGACAACCACGCTTCCGCGTCGAATCATGGAAACTATCGAAATCATGGCAGTTGGAAGGCTCAAAGCATAGAAATACACGAAGTCAGCTGCCGATAGGAAAATCGATATGCAGATAATGCTCCAATGCCAATGAAACGGAGTCGTAGACTTGTGTTTTGGCCACCACAACAGGAAAAGCATGGCAAGCATCATAAAGCACTGATAAATGTTATACCACGACTGAACGGCCATGCGGTCGAGTCCCATCCCACCTTCACTGACAGGTGCCATCAGGTATTTATCGTAGAGTCCACTCAACGCTCCGAGCATTGCTGAAAGCACAATGAAATATATCCATCGGTCGTTTTTGAAGTCGATTCCTTCCTTGCGGCTGCTCCTCGAAAGCATAAAGAATGAGGCTATCGCCAAAAGCACTCCTATCCATTGGTAAAGGTTGAGCCGCTCACCGAAAAAGAGGAATGCTCCCACCAATACCATAACGGGGCGCGTTGCATTGATTGGCCCTACGATGGTGAGCGGAAGATGCTTCATTCCGAAATAGCCTAAAATCCAAGACGATAGAACTATGACGGCTTTGAGCACAATATAGCGATGCATCTCCCATCCGCCACTTCCCACGTGGAATATGGTGCTGTCGAGGACGGACGTTGAATGCGATAGAATGATGAATGGAAGGAAAATAAAGGAGGAGAAAAGTGTATTCAAAAAGAGGATGGGAATGACAGCATTACCACTCAAGGATTTCTTTTTGAAAGCATCATAAAACCCTAATAATGTTGCACTTAAGAATGCGAGTATCAGCCACATGAGTTATCCTAATAATTTACTTCTTCCAGAAAGAGCGCATGTGCAGGCATCGATTCTCCAGCGGCTGTGCGCTTCCTGTTTTTGATAATCTTAATGAATTCTTCTTGAGTTATCCTTCCACGTCCCAACTCTATAAGGGTGCCAACCACTGCACGAACCATGTTGCGCAAGAACCGGTTAGCTGTAATGCGAAAATACCAATGGTTGTCGTCAATCTGCACCCAGCGGGCTTCGGCAATATGGCAGATAGTCGTCTTAACGTCGGTATGCGACTTGCAAAATGCGCCAAAATCATCAAAATCCAGCAACCGTGAAGCAGCTTTATTCATAGCTTCGAAATCGAGATTATAGTGAAGCTCAAGACTATAAGCCCGAGCAAATGGGTCTTTTACCGTGTGTATATAGTAATGGTAGGTGCGGGAGGTTGCCGAAAACCGTGCATGAAGATTTCCTTCCACTTGTTCCACTCGATGCACGGCGATGTCGTACGGCAACAGTTTGTTGAGTCTGTATGACAGTTGTCCACAATCTATTTGCTCGTCCCAGTCAAAGTGTGCTGCCATCTTACGGGCATGCACACCGGCATCAGTTCTTCCTGCTCCCACAACTTCTATCGTTCCTCGTAAAAGTGTGGAAAGCGCCCGCTGCAACTCAGCCTGAACAGAATGAGCATCAGGTTGCATCTGCCAGCCATGATAACGAGTGCCATCGTATGAAAAATAAACGAAATATCTCATAGTGCGTGCAAAGGTAATAATTTTTAGTAAAAAACTTCACTCTACATTCGTCATTCTTCATTTTTTTTGTACCTTTGCACCCATGATATTCTTTTTTACATGTACAGGTAACACGCGTTGGGCCGCTGAAACCGTTGCGGAAGCAATAGGAGAAAAACTTGTAGACATGGCTGATAAGAAGAACAGCAATGCCACTTTTCAACTTAGCGAAGACGAACGCATCGGATTCTGTTTTCCTGTACATGGATGGCGACCGCCACAGCTGGTGAGGTCATTTGTAAGGAGTCTCACCATCAAGCCAGCCAATGCCGGGAAACCTCATTTCTGCTGGGCATTGTGCACTGCTGGCGACGACATTGGTCTCACCATGGAATACCTGGATCGCGATCTCAGCATTATTGGACTACGCACTGATAGCTTGTTCTCGCTTATCATGCCTGAGAGTTATGTGGGATTGCCGTTCATGGATGTTGACAAGCCCGAGAAAGAGAAGGCCAAGTGCGAGAAGGCAGCCCAAATGCTTACTGGTTTCACAACCGATATCCGCGAGAGGAGAAGGGACTTTATCAGCACCTATCGTGGTCACTGGCCACGTATCAACAGCAATCTCATTGGCGAAGCATTTGTCAGATGGATAATTACTGATAAGCCGTTCCACGTAAACAGTGACTGTATAGGATGCGGCAAGTGTGCTGAAGTCTGTCCCGTAGACAATATTATAAGCAGTAAAGGAAAACTGCCACAATGGAGACACCAAGGCGACTGCCTATCTTGTTTCTCTTGCTACCACCACTGCCCCACCCGAGCCATACGCTACGGAAATAGAACTGAAAGAAAAGGACAATATTACTTTAAGAAATAATGAAAAGAATACTATTATCTCTCTCCATTTTCCTCATGACCATCTGGGCATGGGGAGCCAAGGCCTATCATCTGCCTGTTACCGTGACACAGGCAGACGGCAAACCACTTACCATCGTTCAGTTTGGTGACGAGGATTTTAATTATGTAGCCACAACTGATGGTGTGCTGCTTTATCAAGAAGGTGTCACCTACTATGTGGCTACTGTCAACGACTTCGGAGAACTTGTCAAGACAAACGTACTTGCACATAATGCAGGTCAGCGCACCAAGGAGGAAATCCAACTCATCGCCTCCCAGGAGAAACTCAAATTCTTAAATCAGGCTGACGTTAGGATAAGAAAGGCGCGGCGTGAACGTATTGCCGACGACAACACGCTATTCCCCCACACAGGAACCCCTACGGCTCTTGTCATCCTTGCTGATTTCACAGACCAGAAATTCAAGCACGACGACCAGACAAGCATCGAAATCTTCGACCAGTACCTGAATGCCGACGGTGCTCCCTCGCATGCTGCCGATGCCACGCTGGCCAAGAACAACATTGGCAGCGTAAAAAAATACTTTAAGGACATGAGCAACGGTAGCTTTGAGCCGAGGTTCGACGTGAAGGCACTAGTTCATCTTTCAGGTAATATGGAGAAATATGGTCCTGGCGACAACGACAACATGACAGACTTCATCCCTGAGGTGTGCCAATTAGCACAAGAGGCTGGCGTTGACTTCAGCCAGTACGATGAAAACAACGACGGTAAAGTCGATCTGGTATATATTATCTATGCCGGCTACGGACAGAACTTCACAGGCAACAACGTCAACACCATCTGGGCAAAGTCTGGAGGAAGAAGCTTTGGTAAATTTGACGGAAAAGAAGTATATCGATATGGAGTACACTGCGAGTTGAATTTCAGTCCCAGCATCATCAACAGTAGTGACTATGGTTTCAATGGCATTGCCCAAATTAATGGAATAGGGCTCTTCTGTCATGAATTCTCCCACTGCCTTGGACTCCCCGACTTCTACCCCACCAGCAAGACTGCGCAGAAGCAAGGACTTCCCGCCATGGAATACTGGGACTTGATGGATGGCGGCGAATACACGTACAACGGATACCGCCCCACAGCCTACACTGCATGGGAACGGGAATACATGGGATGGATGGATGTGGAAACCCTCACCGATGAAAGTCGCGGACAACGTATTCGCCTGGTTAACATCGACCGCAATGGTGGCAAAGCCTACCGAATATATAAAGACGGACAGGATTCGGGCAGTGAATACATCATGTTGCAGAATATTCAGTCATACAACTGGAACACCCACCTCGGCAACATAGGGCATGGCATGCTCGTTTATCACGTAGACTTCAACGAAACGTTCAAACTCACCGATAATACCGTCAACAACACCAAAGGAAATCCCCGGATGAACGTCCTTCCTGCAGACGGTGAATTTATAAGTTCCTATCTGATTGATGATGACAACGGTCCTATCACTACTGCCATTTATAGAGAATCGCATGCTGGCGATCCCTACCCTGGCAGCCAGAATAAGTTGAGTGTCACGTCATTTGCCGTGAACGAAGGATCGCTCACCAAAGCCCTGCTGAACATTCAGGAGACAAGCGGCATAGTCACCTTCGACTTCATGGAAGAGTCAGACATCACGAAAACCATCCCCCAACCAGCACCTATTCCTGAGGAATCCAGCGATAACGTCTTCAACCTTACCAGCGATCATTATGTCAAGGGTGATGTTCAGGTCAGTCGTAAAACCACTCTGATAGAAAAAATTCCGCTTGCTGAAGGAGATGATAGCTTCCGTCTGAGCGACTTCCTATCAATGAACACTGGTCTGTACCAGCCGTTCGACATTTCAAATCATACGATGCTCCACATCGATATTTATCCACTCGAAGATATGGACATCAGCGTTTCGCTGCTCACCGTTTCGCAGCTTAACGAAGCCACAAATTCCGCCAGCAAGACGGTCTCGCTAAAGGCCAATCAATGGAACGCTGTTGACATCTCACTTAGCGATTTCAGCTCAACAGACTTTAGTTTAGCAAATATATACGGCATCACGCTCGGCGGAGGAGCAGGACAGACACTCTACATCGACAATGTATATTTCTACAAAGGTTCGGGCTCTGGCATTGCCAGCATAAAACCCAGCGTCACCGCAATCAGTTGCGACGTCTACAGTCTTGACGGTCGCTTCATGGGAACCAACCTTAGAAACTTACCCAAGGGAGTATATATCGTCAACAACAAGAAAGTAGTGAAAAAGTAAATGTCAATTCATTTTATTGTGAATCTGTATGAGTGATTGTTTGTTTTGAGTTCTAAATGTCTTCGGTTCGAGTCCGAGCGGATAACCTCCCCCTTAATCCCCTGCATACACACGTTTGCAGGGGATTCATAATTGAGAATATCATTTCCAACGGTTGAGTATAAATTCAACGTTGTGAGCCTAAATATTTCGTAAGCGTTCATGGGAATACACGTTGTAGTAGTTGTAGTCTTCTGAGAATGGATAGTGGTTTTGCTGTCTGCCTTGACACCCTAATTAGCTTGAAGGGCAGAAGGGCTGAAGGGCTGAAGGGCACATGCAAATCAAAAATTAATCGGATTTTATTTTGTATTGTCTGCGATTTGCACTACCTTTGCACTCAATTATGACGGCATACGAAGAAATGGAACAACTACAGGCGTTTGCGCGTGTCGACGGAGCACTTATAGCAGTACTCTGGACGGTTAGTTTCGCCTGTTTCATCGGCAATTTTTCCGTGCCTTTGCTGGGCATTCTTGCATTCGGAATCGGAGCATTCTCGCTGGTCTTTGCGGCGCTCCGTCTCCGCAAGTTCCGCGATGAGGTACGCGATGGCTTTATCACATTCAGACGAGCCCTTGCCTACGGCATCATGCAGTATCTGAACGCCTCGCTGCTGTTTGCCGTAGTCCAGTTCCTTTATTTCCAATTCATCGACCACGGCTTTATGATGACAAAGTATTCTGCCATCATGCAACAGCCGGAATTCATGGAAATGATGCGCACCTGGGGACTAACGGCCGACGATGTGTCGCTGGTAATGAACAACATGGCAGCCCTCCGCCCCATCGATGTGGCCCTGCAGTTCTTCACTACGAACGTATTTATGGGGCTTTTCATCAGCATCCCCGTGGCCATCATCATGAAACGCTCGCCGAAAAACCGCCTGAAATATAGACAATAACGAAAGTGATATAATAGATGGACATATCAGTAGTAATCCCCCTTTTCAACGAAGACGAGTCGATACCCGAGCTCTACGCCTGGATAGAACGGGTAATGAAGGAAAATGGATTCACTTATGAAGTGATATTCGTAAACGACGGTTCGACCGACAATTCGTGGAAGGTGATAACCGAACTTTGCGAAAAGCACCCCGAAGCCAAGGGAATCAAGTTCCGCCGCAACTACGGCAAGAGTCCCGCTCTATACTGTGGTTTCAAAGAAGCACAGGGAGACGTGGTGGTTACAATGGACGCCGACCTTCAGGACTCGCCCGACGAGATTCCCGAGATGCGCCGAATGATTGTGGAAGACGGCTACGATCTGGTGAGCGGCTATAAGCAGAAGCGCTACGACCCCATCTCGAAGACGCTGCCCACCAAGCTGTTCAATGCCACCGCCCGCAAAGTGAGCGGCATCAAGAACCTGCACGACTTCAATTGCGGACTGAAGGCATACCGTCTGGATGTGGTAAAGAACATCGAGGTCTATGGCGAAATGCACCGCTACATCCCCTATCTTGCCAAAAACGCCGGCTTCGACAAGATTGGCGAAAAGGTGGTTCACCATCAAGCCCGCAAGTACGGCTCGTCGAAGTTCATGGGACTTAACCGTTTCGTGAACGGTTACCTCGACCTGCTTACACTATGGTTCCTCTCCACCTTCGGAAAGAAACCCATGCATGTGTTCGGATTCTTGGGCAGCATTATGTTCTTCATCGGTTTCGTGGCAGCGGGTATCATGGGCGGCCACAAGCTCTATGCACTTGCCGTTGGCCATCCGGCTCGCCTCATCACCGATTCGCCATATTTCTACATTTGGCTCACCATGATGATGATAGGTACTCAACTGTTCATTGCAGGCTTCTTGGGCGACCTTATCAGCCGCACCTCGCAAAACCGCAACGAGTATCAGATTGAGGAAGAGATATTGAAAAAGTGACAATCGTTCAAAATAGTGAAACATAACCACAAAGATAAAGAAGCGCATTGGAAGGCCATCAGGTTTCTGCCTTTTGTGTTCACGATCATGTTGTTCTTAGGCGCATGTTCCTCGGTTGACTGCCCGCTGAACAGCAAAGTGATGAGCAACTACTGTTTTGTAAAACCCAACGGAACTCCAGATACGCTAAAAGACACCTTCTCCGTGACGGCATTGGAATGGGCCAACGACACAGTTGTCTTCAACAGCGGCATCAATCTCAGTTCTTTTTCCGTTCCCATGAGCAATGCAGAACCCGAAGACGTTCTGCTCATCAGTTTCAAAGACACCTCGTCGACCGTGATTTACGACACTATTTGGGTGGAGAAGACTAACTATCCGCATCTGGAGTCGGTAGATTGCAACCCGAAGTTTTTCCATACCATCACCAAAGTCCGTTCTACGCACAACAGAATCGAGAATATCGTCATCAACGACAATAAGGTAGATTATGAATCGAAAGAGAATTTCCACATACACCTTAGCCCTTATTTTTAGTCTTCTGCTATTTCCTTCTAATGGTTATTGCCAGCTGAAGAAAATATTCCACATGGAAGATACCACGGCTTGGTTCCAGGGGGTTGAAGTATCGGCAGACCTCGTCGGTGCGGCAATGAAGACATTGGGCGACTACGGACAATATGAGGCTGCCCTGCGCATCAACCTGAAAGACAGGTACTTTCCCGTTGTTGAACTGGGCTATGGCATGTGCGACCATACTGACGATGCCACATTTATACACTACAAAACGAATGCGCCATACGGCAAAATAGGTATTGACTTCAACTTACTGAAGAACAAGCACGACATCTATCGAGTTTATTTAGGAGGACGCTACGCCTTAACGAGCTTCAACGTTGACTACGAATCACGTCCCGTTGCCGACTATTATTGGGGAGGCATTTCTCCTTGGGGCGAGACCGACATGAAGTGCAACTACCAGTGGGCGGAACTCCTGTTCGGTATCCAAGCAAAAATATGGGGACCTATCCACTTGGGGTGGAGCTTACGTTACCAACGGCGCATCTCTTACAAAGAAGGAGAACATAGCAACGCATGGTATGTTCCTGGTTTTGGAATAAGCGACAATGCGAACTTTGGCGCTACATTTAACGTTATCGTAGCCATCTGATAATACTGAAAAAGAACATGGAAAACAAACGGAAAAAAAGAAACGTCACCCTGCAACTGGCCTTCCTGACATTCCTCATCGTCGGCACCGTGCTTATCGTCAAGCACCAGCGCAGCATGCCTTATCAGCACAACAAGGGTTCCGTCTTCGGAACTTTCTATAGCATCACTTACCAAAGCGACGAAGATTTGCAAAAGGAAATCGAGAACGAGCTGAAGAAGGTGGATGAGACGTTGTCCATGTTCAACGAGCAAAGCGTCATATCGAAGGTGAACCGTAATGAAAAGACGGAACTTAACGATATGTTCATCCAAGTGGTTGAGCTTGCCATGCAAGTTTCAGAAGAAACAGAAGGTGCGTTCGACATCACCGTTGCCCCATTGGTCAATGCCTGGGGATTCGGTTTCAAGAGCGGCGTCCACCCTACCCCACACGCCATCGACAGTATGAAAGCACTCGTCGGGTATAAAAAGATTTCGCTTAACATGCGAAAAAAAGAAATCGAGAAAAAAGATCCGCGCATCATGCTCGACTGCTCTGCTATTGCAAAGGGCTATGGCAGCGATGTGGTAGGAACATTCCTGAAACGGCGCGGTATTGAGAACTACATGGTGGAAATAGGCGGCGAAGTGGTGACTCACGGAGTGAATGAGCGCCGTGTCCCCTGGAGAATCGGTGTAGTGAAACCTACTGACGATACACTTAGTGTCGACAACGAACTCCAGACCGTTCTCAACGTAGCCAACAAATCGATGGCAACAAGTGGTAACTACCGCAACTTCTATTATAAGGGAGGCAAGAAATATGCTCACACCATTGACCCAAAGACCGGTGCTCCAGTGCAGCACTCATTGCTTTCGGCTACGGTACTTGCCGATAACTGCGCTACGGCCGATGCTTATGCCACATCGTTCATGGTGATGGGAATTGAGCGGGCAAAGGCCGTGCTTGAACGACATCCAGAACTGATGGCCTATTTCATCTACTCTGACAAGAATGGAGAACTCGCCGTGTGGTATAGCCCGACGATGAAAGAAAAGATTATCGAATAGGAAACACAGCAACCAACCTTCACTAAAAACACAAAAAGAGAGTGCCCATAGGACCCATCCATGAACGTCTTTTAGAACTCCCATTGTTTCAGGGAATGAGCAACAACGACCTCAATCAGGTTGTTGCACACACGAAATTCGGCTTTCTAAAATTCAGCAAAAACAAAATTGTGGTTAGCGAGGGCGAAGAATGTAAGCACATCTACTTTCTGATGAGCGGTGTTTTGACCGTAACAGGACGTTCCGATGACGGCAGTTATACCATCGAAGAAGTATTGACGGCCCCCAATGTGCTACAACCTGAGCGCATCTTTGGATGGTCGCAGAGATTCACCCGAACATTTACCGCTGCTACGAATTGTAGCATGGCCCGAATTGACAAGAGCCAGGTGATGGCACTTACGGCAAAATTCGAGATATTCCGCCTAAATCTGCTCAATATTGTAAGCACACAGACTCAACGTCTCTCCCACCAACCCTGGCGACAGCAACCTCATGGAATCCGTCAGAAAATAGCCCGTTTCACCGAAGCCCATTGTCTTCATCCTGCCGGAAAGAAAACGCTTCACATTAAGATGGAAACACTTGCTCAGGCCATACACGAAAGCCGACTGAACGTCAGCCGGGAACTGAACAATATGAACAAAGAAGGACTCATCAAACTTTCGCGAGAAACCATCGAAATTCCCGCACTTGAAAACCTGATAGCCCAGTAATGTTTTGAACCAAGCAGCACACTCTGATAATGAGTTTCATAAATATTAGTTAAAAATAAAGTAAACTCTACTAGATGTGCAGATTTTTACGTAATTTTGTCGCTGTTTTATAGAGAGAATTGAAAAGTAGACATGAGTGAAGATAACATACGTAAGAATCCTTTTTTCGAAGAATACTGTACCCCCCACGATACTGTGCCCTTCGACCGAATACGCATGGAAGACTACGAAGAAGCTTTCATGGAAGGGATTCGGCGTGATGATGAGCAGATAGAGAAGACTATCAACAACCCCGACAAACCTACTTTCGACAACACGATTATCAACGCCGAAGAAGACAAAGACGGCTACTACGACTTGCTTGAGCGTGTGTCGACGGTGTTCTTTAACTTGCTCAGCGCAGAGACCAGCGATGAGATGCAGGCCTTGGCACAGAAGATGCAACCCATCCTGACGAAGCATGCCAACGACATACGGTTGAACAAGCACCTTTTCGAGCGTGTGAAATACGTTCATTTGCACCATCGTAAACTGACGGCTGAAGAAAAGATGCTACTTGACAACTGCTACGACGGATTCGTACGAAGCGGTGCTCTGCTGGATGAGGAAGGAAAGGAACAACTGCGTAAACTCACCGAAGAGGCTTCTATGCTGTCGCTTCAGTTCTCACAGAACCTTCTTAAAGAAAACAAAGCCTTTATTCTCCATATCACCGATAAGGAGCAACTCGACGGACTGCCCGAAACAGCTGTCGAAGCAGCTTCGTTGGCGGCCAAGGAACGCAATCTGGAGGGATGGGTCTTCACGCTTGATTACCCTTCCTATTCTCCATTCATGACCTATAGCACCCAGCGCGACCTACGAGAAAAGCTTTATATGGCGCGCAACACCGTATGTACTCACGAGAATAGCGAGAATAATCTCGACATCTGCAAGCGGATGGTGAACCTCCGCCGCGAAATTGCCCAGTTGCTGGGATTCCGCACTTACACCGACTATGTGCTGAAACATCGAATGGCCTCAAAGGTGAAAAATGTCTACAAGCTGCTCTACGACCTCATTGATTCCTACAAACCCGCTGCCATCAAAGAACACGATCAGTTGGAAGAGATGGCGAAGAAGATAGAAGGTAAAGACTTCGAGATGCGCCAATGGGACCAGGCTTTCTATTCGCACAAACTCCAACTGAAGAAATACAACATCGACGCTGAGATGCTGAGACCCTATTTCGAATTGTCGCGTGTGATTGATGGCGTGTTTGGCCTTGCCAATCGCCTCTATGGCATCACCTTCAAGGAGAACAAAGTCATTCCCGTCTATCATCCCGACGTGAAGGCTTATGAGGTTTTCGACAAAGACGGTTCCTATCTGGCTGTTTTATATGCCGACTTCCACCCACGTGAAGGCAAGCAGGGAGGAGCCTGGATGACTGAATACCAAGGGCAATACATCGACCGCAAGGGCGTTAACGTACGTCCCCACGTCAGCGTGGTGATGAACCTGACTAAGCCCACCGAGGAAAAACCTTCGCTCCTGACACTATCGGAAGTAGAGACTTTCCTTCACGAATTCGGGCATTCACTTCACGGCATGTTTGCCAATTCACGTTTCCAGAGTCTTTCAGGCACCAACGTCTGGTGGGATTTCGTAGAACTCCCCTCACAGTTTATGGAGAACTATGCAGCAGAAAAGGAATTCTTGCGCACATTCGCCTTCCACTATCAGACAGGCGAGCCTATCCCCGACGAACTGATTGAGCGAATCCGCAAAAGCCGTAACTTCATGGTGGCCATGGGGTGTTTGCGCCAAGTCAGCCTCGGACTACTCGACATGGCCTATTACACTAAGCGGAAGGAGTTTAACGACGATATCATTCCCTTTGAGAAAAAGGCTTGGAAGAAGGCCATGCTCCCCCAAAAGAAAAAGCGCGAGCCGCTCAACACTTGCATGACTGCACAATTCTCGCACATCATGGCCGGTGGATATGCTGCGGGCTATTACAGCTACAAATGGGCAGAAGTGCTTGATGCCGATGCCTTCAGCGTTTTCAAGAAAGAGGGTATCTTCAATCAGGAAACAGCCCAGCGTTTCCGCGACTGCATCCTATCAAAAGGAGGCACTGAGCACCCGATGACACTCTACAAACGTTTCCGTGGCGGTGAACCTACCATCGATGCTCTGCTGAAACGTAACGGAATAAAGAAAAATCGCAAATAACATGGACACGAAACAAAGGAATCTCGACGAACGCTACTTGCGCATGGCACGTATCTGGGCTGAAAACAGCTACTGCAAAAGACGCCAGGTGGGTGCGCTTGTGGTAAAAGACAAGATGATTATCAGCGATGGCTATAACGGAACGCCATCGGGGTTCGAGAATATTTGCGAGGATGAGAACAACTTGACCAAGCCATACGTCCTTCATGCCGAGGCCAATGCCATCACGAAACTTGCCCGCTCGTCGAACAACAGCGACGGCAGTACGCTTTACGTGACAGCCTCCCCATGCATAGAATGTGCGAAACTCATCATCCAAGCCGGCATCAAGAGGGTTGTCTATGGTGAGAAATACCGCCTCACCGATGGTATCGACCTGCTTCGCCGTGCCAATATCGAAGTAGTCTATATGAATCCATTAACCACTGACATTCAAGAAAATACGGAAGTTTTATGAACAAGAAACAAAACAGATATATGCCTTTGCTCTTAGCCATCAGCGTGGCTATCGGCATCGTTATCGGTTCATTTTTTGCCAACCGATTCTCGGGCAACAGACTGAACATCATCAACAGCGGTTCAAACCGCCTGAACAATCTGTTGCACATTATCGATGACCAGTATGTGGATCCCGTTAACCTGGACTCACTTGTTGATACTGCCATCCCACAAATACTCTCCGACCTCGATCCTCACTCGGTCTACATTTCAGCCAAAGACGCTCAGATAGCAGCTGATGACCTGAAGGGTTCTTTCTCTGGAGTTGGCATCGAGTTTGTGATTCGTGAAGATACCGTCCACGTACAAGGCATCATCAAGAATGGTCCTGCCGAGCGTGCCGGGTTGCTGGCTGGCGACAAGATTGTGGAAATCGATGGCAAGAAATTCGTTGGCAAAGAGGTGACTAACGAAGAGGCCATGCACCGACTTAAAGGTCCGAAAGACACGAAGGTGAAAATCGGAATTCTCAGATTTGGCGAGAAGAAGATGAAAACCTTCGAAGTGACGCGCGGCGACATACCCATCCGAAGTGTTACCTCCACCTATATGATTGACGACAATACCGGTTATATCAAGATAAAGAACTTCGGTCAGAACACCTATCCCGAGATGATTATTGCTCTGGCAAAGCTTAGCCAAAGCGGTTTCTCTAATTTGATTGTCGACCTTCGCGACAATACTGGTGGCTATCTGGAGTCAGCGGTGAAAATCATTAATGAATTCCTGCCCGCCAACAAACTTATTGTGTATACCCAGGGCCGGAAATCTCCACGTCAAGAATACCGCAGCGACGGTAAGGGAAGCTATCAGGACATCCCGCTCATCATTCTAATCAATGAAACATCGGCATCAGCCTCCGAGATTTTCGCTGGTGCAATTCAAGACAACGACAGGGGTACTATTATTGGCAGACGTTCTTTCGGCAAAGGACTTGTACAGCAGCAGATGGGATTCACCGACGGAAGTATGATTCGCCTGACCATTGCCCGCTATTACACACCATCAGGACGATGCATCCAGAAGCCTTACACTCCAGGCGACGGCAAGGATTACGACATCGACTTGCTAGAACGCTATCAGCACGGAGAATTCTTCTCGCAAGACAGTATTAAGCATACCGGTCCTGCTTACCACACAGGAAACGGACGTACGGTTTATGGCGGCGGCGGAATCACTCCCGACATCTTTGTTCCGGAAGACACCGTGGGAATTACTTCTTACTATAAAGAGGCCGCAATGAATGGCATCATCTTGCAGTTTGCCTACACCTATACCGACAATAACCGGCCTAAACTTAACAGTTTCGAGGAAATGAGGCAACTCGACAACTATTTGGTGAAACAGGGACTTGTGGAGCAGTTTGCCACTTATGCCGACAGCCGCGGACTGAAACGCCGCAACCTGATGATTCAGAAGTCGTATCGTATGCTGGAACGGTATATCAACAGCCGCATCATCTACAACATCATGGATGAAGATGCATGGACAGAATACCTGAACCGCGACGACAACGTTATCAAGAAAGCCATGGAGGTTTTCAGAAAAGAAGAGGCATTCCCCAAGAACAAAGAAGCCATAAAAGAGAAGAAAAGCTGATTTCCCTTTATCATGGAAAAGAAAGACCTCCGCAAATTTATCCGAATGCAGAAAGGCATGTTTTCAGCTGAAGAGTTGGAAACGATGTCGGAGGTCGTCATATCCAAGATGATGGCCCACCCCTCGGTAAAAGGGGCGAGCACCATTCTAATGTATCACTCGCTTGATGATGAAGTGAACACCCATGGCGTTCTCGACCAACTTTTGGCACAAGGAAAAAGAGTACTCCTTCCGGCGGTCATTAGCGAAACTGAAATGGAATTAAGATGTTACGAAGGTCCCCAAGACCTAAGCGACGGTTTTTTCAACATCATGGAACCTGTAGGCAAGACATTCACCGACTACGATTCCGTTGATGTTGCCATTGTGCCCGGCATGGCCTTCGACCCTCGGGGCCATCGGCTCGGTAGAGGCAAAGGATATTACGACCGTTTGCTTCCGCTTCTGACCAAGGCTTATAAAATCGGTATTTGTTTCAACTTCCAATTTGTACCTGGTGTTCCAGCCGAAGAACACGATATAAGGATGGACGAAATCATCCGATAAAAAATCAATAGAAGCGGATATCGGCAATCACAAATCCGCCAGCCTCGGCATTCAGTTTGTTTACCAGCTGCGTCTTCATCATCGACAGGTCTGAACGAAGAGCAGGATTCATTATCTTCACGAAAAGCGTCTGGTTGCGGATGAACTTTTCTTCTGTATATCGGGCAACAACGGGGCCTGCCACCTGTTCCCACGACTCGATGACGTGAGTTTGCTGCAATGGAGAACGCAAGTCATTCTCCTGCAGGAACTTTCCCAGAATTTCGTCTAACGACTTGATATCTCTTCTAAACACTTCTATGTTTAAATAAAACCATTAAATCTCGCTGATTTCTCCGTTTTCCACCTTATATAATTTATAATGGAAATTGCCGGCGTGAAGAATCCGGTCGAGATGGTCACGATTAGTATCAGTTATAAAAATCTGCCCGTATTCGTCGCCCGCCACGAGTTTCACAATCTGTTCCACACGCCGGGCGTCCAGCTTGTCGAAGATGTCGTCGAGCAACAACAGCGGCGTCGTGCTATGAGCCGTCCGCTTAAGGAAACGGAACTGGGCAAGTTTCAAGGCTATCACGTAGGTTTTGTTCTGCCCCTGACTTCCCTCGCGCTTCATCGGATAGCCGTCAATCAGCATCTCAAGGTCGTCGCGGTGAACGCCATGAAGCGAATGGCCTACGGCACGGTCTTTCATCCTGTCGCGCTGGATAACCTCCAGCAACGGCCCGCGCTGACAATGTGATACATAGCGCAGCGACACCTTTTCGCTGCCTTCCGAGATATGGCCATAGATATCCTGAAACACAGGAATCAACTCCGTCACAAATTCATCCCGCTTGCGGTTGATCATTTCGCCTTGCTCGGCCATCTGCTCTTCCCAAATCTTCATCAGTTCCATGTCGGGTTCCTCTTCCATCTTCAGCAGCATGTTCCGCTGTTGCAACGCTTTGTTGTAACGGTTCAACGCATCAATGTAAGTGTTGTCATATTGCGAGATGACCATATCCATCAGTTTGCGGCGCTCCTCGCTTCCCCCTTCAATAAGCCAAGAATCGCTTGGCGAGACAAAGATGAGCGGCACCTGTCCGATATGCTGCGACAAACGCCTGTACTCCTTCTTGTCGCGCTTAAAGTGCTTCTTCACCCCGCGCTTCATTCCACAATAGATGTTGAAATCGGAATACGCCCCCTCAAGTACAAAGAAATCCTGGTCGTGACGGATGACCTGCGAGTCTATGCTGGTATAGGCACTATGACAGAACGAGAGGTAGTAAACCGCATCCAGCAGATTGGTCTTCCCTTCACCATTATTCCCTATGAAACAGTTCATCTTGGGCGACAACTCAAGAGTAGCCTCCCTGATGTTCTTGTAATTGAGAATCGACAGTTTATTAAGAATCACGACTGCAAAATTACTTCTTTTCCACCTTAAAACAAAAAAAGTACAAAAGAAATTTCAGTATATGAATTTATTTCATTAATTTTGCACCGTTTTATGCACGAACAATAAAAAAAGAACAAAAAATAAAATGGCAAACGTAAAAGAACAGAACGTTGAGTCAACACTCAACTCCAAGGAAGCTTTCTTCGTGAAAAACCAGAAAGCAATCATCATTGCAGTCATCGCAATCATCCTCCTTATCGCAGGTGTCTTCCTTTACAAGAACTATGTATCTGAACCCCGTGAAAACGAGGCAAGCACAGCTATTGCCAAGGGTCAGGAGTATTTCTCATCAGAGGATTTCGAGAAGGCACTTCAGGGCGACAAGAACGGATTTGCAGGATTTGCGAAACTGGCCGACGACTATAGCGGAACCGATGCCGGCAACCTTGCCAAGCTCTATGCAGGCATTTGCAGCGCCAACCTCGGCAAGTGGCAGGACGCCGTCAACTATCTTGAGGCATTCTCTACCCGCGACGACGCTATCATCAGCCCTGCTGCCGTTGCTGCACTGGGTAACGCATACGCCCACCTGAAGCAGCCCGAGAAAGCCATCGAGAACCTGCTCAAGGCCGCCAAGATGGCCGACAGCCAGGCAGCCGACAACACCAACAACTCCATCTCGCCCACCTTCCTGCTTCAGGCAGCTGCCCTGATGGAAGCCAACAACAAGAAGGAAGAAGCCCTGAAAATCTACAAGGAAATCAAGAGCAAGTACGTTTCTTCAGCTGTTGCTGCCGAAATCGACAAGTATATTGAGCGTGCATCACGCTGATTACCGTAACAAAACCACACATCAGCAAGCCGATGGCAACCGCACTCCGCAATCTTTCTGACTACGATTTCGACAACGTACCCGATGCCAGCAACATGTGCTTTGGAATCGTGGTGGCCGAATGGAATCCCGAAATCACCGGAGCCCTGCTCGAAGGAGCAGTCTCGACGCTCGAAAAGCATGGAGCACTGCCCGAGAACATCATCGTCAAAACCGTGCCAGGTTCGTTCGAGCTCGTCTATGGCGCAAACCAGATGACGCACAACGACCGCTATGATGCCATCATCATCCTGGGCAGTGTCATCCGTGGCGAGACACCCCACTTCGACTACATCTGCCAGGGTGTGACACAAGGCATCGCACAACTCAACGCCACCAACGACATCCCCATCGTCTACGGCCTGCTCACCACCGACAACCTGCAGCAAGCCAAGGACCGCAGCGGAGGGCGACTGGGCAACAAGGGCGACGAATGTGCAGTAGTAGCAATAAAGATGGCAAAATTCTAAATCAATAATACGAGGGCGGATAACAAAACATTATCCGCCTTTTTTGAATAGTTAAAGGAACACAAAAAAAAGAAACAAAGAATTTAACGATAACGGGAAAAAACTTTGAGTCTTCGTGTCTTTGTGTTCAGTTTTAAAAAAAACTCTAAACTCTAAATTCAAACTATGAAACTAATATCTTGGAACGTTAACGGCCTACGCGCCTGTCAGGGCAAAGGCTTCAGCGACATTTTCCGCCAGATGGATGCCGACTTCTTCTGCCTGCAGGAAACCAAAATGCAGCAAGGACAGATGGACCTTCAGTTCGAAGGCTATCAAAGTTATTGGAACTCCGCCGACAAGAAAGGATACTCCGGAACCGCCATCTTCACCCGTCACGAACCGCTGTCGGTTGCCTACGGCATCGGCATCGACGAGCACGACCACGAAGGGCGCGTCATCACACTCGAGATGTCCCAGTTCTACCTCGTCAACGTCTATACGCCCAACTCGCAGGACGGCCTCCGCCGCCTCGACTACCGCATGCGATGGGAAGACGATTTCCAGAACTACCTCCAGCAGCTCGACGCCAAAAAGCCAGTCATCGTCTGCGGTGACATGAACGTTGCCCATCAGAAAATCGACCTGAAGAATCCCAAGACCAACCGCCGCAATGCCGGCTTCACCGACGAAGAACGCGAGAAATTCACCGCCCTGCTCAGCAAAGGCTTCATCGACACCTTCCGCACCCTCTATCCCGAGCAGGTCACCTACTCATGGTGGAGTTACCGCTTCCGTGCCCGCGAGAAGAACACCGGATGGCGCATCGACTACTTCGTCACCTCCCAGCGTCTGCTCGAGCACATCAAAGACGCCAAGATACACACCGAAATCATGGGCAGCGACCATTGTCCCGTGGAACTCATAATTAAGTGAAAAGTGAAGAGTGAAGAATTTCGCGATTAAGTGAGAGCAGAGAGTGAACTCGTTCAATCTATGCCGAACGTGAGCGAAATCGACGCGAAAGCGTCAGTAAAGAATCTTTAGATCGGCGGCCCGAAGGGGAAAGCCAATCTATGGTCGGGCTTCGCCCTTGAAATTGAATTTAAAATTAATTTATTATTCGTTGGCGCCACAGAATTAAAAAAAATAATTTTTAAAATAATTTTCGTGCAAGTCGAAAGCAAAGAAGCTTGCTTCATTTGCTAAGACGCAGCCGAAAATCATGAATAATTCATAATTTCGAGCGTAGCGACCAAGAAAAATAAAAAAACTCTGTATCTCTGTACCTCTGTGTTGAATAAAAAAAAATCAAAATTCATAATTCAAAATTGCCAAAGGCAATAAATCTAAACTCTAAATTCAAAAATCTAAATTCAAAATATGAAACTCAAGCAACTATTAGAAACTTTCGACTTCGACGATTTCTTCCCCGAAGTCTGCGTGATGTACCCCAATGCCAGGCGCCACAAGCGAGAATTCATGCGCGCCTTCAACATGCTCTTTGCCATGCAGCCGCAATACTCAAAAAAAGCCATCCGCTACCAACGCATGACCGACCCCGACAGCGGGAACATGTATTTCGGAGCCCAAGACTCGTGCTTCAACGCCCCGTGGGAACTCCTGCTCGGCAAGGAAGTCACCAAAGACAAAGACGTTGACCTCGACGAAACTGCTATCGTGGCCAATTGCCTGCTAAACATCGTCTTTCTCGGCAAACATCCGCAGGAATACGAAGACTCATATATGAAACTCGTCAGAGGCTAAACGCCCTCGTCATCCTCGGCGTCGGCGCTGGCGTTGGTGTCCATCGTGGTGTCGCGCTTGATGCTGACGTCACCCATGCGCGAGACAGTCATCAGAATGGGGATGAACTCGTCGCTCAAGGCATCGGGTGAACCCACGCTGGCGGCGAAGATAAGGTTGTCGCCCTCGGCACGGTCGAGCACGATGCCCAGCAACACACCCGTTTTCCGCGTGTTATCATCCAGGCAACTGTCGAAGTTCGATTTCGTATAGGTACGGTTAAAGAACTCCGTACCGTCGGGGCGCAGGATTTTCAGCGTGATACGGTTGTCTACACCCATCCTGCCCTGTTCCACATCCACCATGGGCAACTCGCGGTCGGCCTTTCGGCTGACTTGCACCTTGTAGAACTTACCCAGCCATTCCACTTCATTCGAACTGTTCAGGTCTTGCATCACCACAGGGCCCGTTGGCTTTGGTGCCTCTACCTTGGGGGCAATAATCACTTTTGTTTCCGTCTTCTCCTTGCAGGCAGTCATCAGCGATGCCGCTGCCAGCAATAGTATAACATCGTATTTCATGCTCATTCGGATCATTTTCAAGTTTTGATTTATAAACGCTGAAAATCTCCAAATAGTATTCTGCAGTCTGGAAAAATTGCCAATACCCTTCGTTCGGGCTGCCATTAGCAAGCATCCGAGTTGTAATTTAATTGAAATTGCTCGGTAATTTAATTGAAATTGCTCGGTAATTTAATTGAAATTGGTCAGCAATTTAATTGAAATTGGTTAGCAATTTAATTGAAATTACAATCCGGATAAACTACATTGGCAACTCCAATGCTTGCAGGAGGCAACCCGAACAGACAACGGAGCATCGGTACGTCCCGTCCCAAAAAGTGTTCTCCTTTCTTGTGGAAGAGGGCTTGCTTAAAGAGACCGGCTATGGCTTTGAGATAACCCATAGAGGTCGTATCGTCATACATGGCGGTGGGTATGCTTCGCGCATCAGGCGTGAGCGTCTTGTAAGGATCTGTGCGTACATCGGTGCTGTGAGCGGTGTCATTGCCGCCGTTGCCAGCATTGTGGCGTTGCTGCGATAGCCAGCCTTGAACTCTTATACTTAGGGTGTAGAGTTGCCATGTTTTATACTTTCAAGATAGAAGTGCAATTTCTTGGAGTAGAAAATAGACATCCCTCTCTGTAGGACGCAGACGTTCTCGGAGCGTAGCGACGAGGTTGTCTGCGTCCTACAGAGAGGAAAAAATCAACCAGCAATGCAAATAA
>JAFRPY010000110.1 GCA_017428925.1 Prevotella sp.
CAACAGCCAAAGTGGAAGGAATCAACAATAAAATCAAGGTACTTAAAAGAGAGGCCTATGGATTCAGGGATGAACAATACTTTAAACTCAGACTATATGACCTTCATAACAAGGGCATCACGTCATTTCTCGGATGAACCAATGAAATTATATGAGGCTGACGACAAGATGATCGACCTGATCAGCGACAATTACAGCATGTTGCAGGGGTTGAGCGCCTTTGGCATCCGTCTTGGATTTGGCGACAAGACCGTCAGCGAAATATGTGGAGAACAGGGCGTCGACTGCTATACTTTCCTCACCGTCGTCAACTTCCTGATTAACGGTTATGCCCCGAAGGAGACCGACGACAAAATTTCCGTGAAGACGTTGCTCGACTACCTGCAGGCCTCTCACCGCTATTTTCTGGATTTCCAGTTGCCGTTCATCCGGAAAAAACTAGAGGACATTCTCAACCAGAAAGACAATCTTGCCACGCTGATATTGCGCCTCTACGATGAATATGCACACGACATCCGCCTGCACATGAAGTACGAGGAGAAGACACTCTTCCCATACGTCGAGGCACTCATCCGGGGCGAACAGATGTCCAACTACAACGTCGACATTTTCTCGAAGCACCATAGCAACACGACGGGTAAGTTCCATGAACTGAAAAACATCATTATCAAGTACTTACCCCACGACGGACTCACCAACAACCAGCTGACGGCCACACTTTACGACATCTACAACAACGAGGAATGGCTCTCCAACCACAGCAATGTCGAGGAAGTGCTGTTTGTGCCGGCTATCCGACTGCTGGAGCAACGGCTGAAGAGCGACGATGTGTCGGCGCGAATCTCGGGAATGATTAAGAATGTGGACGGCACGGAACTGTCCGAACGCGAGAAGGAAATCATCGTGTGCCTCGTACAGGGCATGTCAAACAAAGAGATTGCCAACCACCTGTTCATATCGGTTAATACGGTAAACACCCACCGCCGAAACATTGTCCGCAAGCTGCAAATCCACTCGCTGGCCGGACTTACCATCTATGCGATTGCCAATAACCTGATTGACAAAAAGGTGCTTAACGGTTGACTTATTTATCCGTTTTTCCCATCGCCCAAATTCATTAGTCGCTACGAGATTATCTTTGTACCGAATTTGTCGTTTAGAAACCAAACGACTAAACGACTAAATGACCAAACCACCAAACACCAAATGTCAAGAAAAATCCGATTTTTCCTATCCTGAGCGTCGCGCAGAATTCACCAACCGCAATTTCGGCTTAAAATACACGATTTTCAAGCCGTTTTCGCAACTTCTTGACAATAAACAGTTTACGCAAAAATCCCTTTTGCCGATTTTCCCATCCTTACCAAACGAATTCCAATTCTGGGTCAGTTGAAGTGCAATTCCCTATCATTTGCTCAGCAAACAAACTTTAATTGCCCATCAATTCCCTATCTTTTGCTCATCAAATCCCTATTATTTCCAAAGAAAAACTATATTCTTCTTCAATCAAAGCCCTATCATTTCCCATCAAAAACCTCTCCGACCGCTCCCAAATCCAAATTTCTCCCGCTATTTTCCGCAAATTTATATCGAAAAAATGTATGGATTTTTTATTGACTTTTACTAATTGCTTAGCAGTCGGAAAAGTGGAGAAACGACATTAAAATCTGATTATTCGCTAAATATCTTACCATAATCTGCTCTGTTTTGGATAAAAATGAGTAACTTTGTAGCATTAACAACAGAACATCAATCGCCTAAACAATGAAGCAGGAACTGATTCATAGATTTGTGGGTGTACTCGAAGAATATCAGTCTTTGGGCATAGCTGAACAGATAGATTACCAGAAGTTCTATCTGTATTCGCTAATTACCCATTCGACGGCCATCGAAGGTTCTACGGTGACGGAGATAGAGAATCAGCTGCTTTTCGATGAGGGTATTACAGCCAAAGGACGCAGTCTGCAGGAACAAATGATGAATCTCGACCTGAAAGCAGCTTACGAATATTCTATGTATTTGGCGCATCAGCATGCCGACTTTTTCATAGAGAGACTTAAAGAATTGGCGGCCGTTGTGATGAAGAATACTGGTGCCTCCTACAATACGGCACAAGGCTCGTTTGATGCCTCGAAAGGCGATCTTCGACTTGTAGGTGTTACGGCTGGCATAGGCGGGCGTTCGTATATGAATTACCAGAAGGTTCCAGCAAAGTTGGCGGAATTATGCAAACACCTCAACGAGCGCCGACAAATGCTGTTGCGAAGTTCCGACATCATCGAACAATATCTGCTGAGTTTCGATGCACATTACATGCTCGTTACTATTCATCCGTGGGTGGATGGAAACGGGCGTGTGTCTCGCCTTGTGATGAACCATCTGCAATACGAGTTCGGATTGGTTCCCGTAAAAATCGTTAAGGAAGACAAGGCTGAATATATTCAGGCATTAATTGATTCGCGCGAACAAGAATCACTCGAACCTTTCCGTGAGTTCATGCTTGAAGAGCACACTCGAAATATCAGCAAAGAGATAGAAGAGTTTAAGAAATCAAAGTATTCTGACCCGACAAAAGTCTTTTCTGACCCGATAAAAGTCTTTTCTGACCCGATAAAACAGCAATTATATCAGGCCATCATGCAGGACGGCACGTTAAATTATGCCGAATATGCAGCCCTGATAGGCGTTTCGGAAGCCACCGTCAAGCGTCGTCTCGGGGAGTTGAAAAATGATGGCATTATAATCCGAGTAGGCAGCAACAAGACAGGTCATTGGGAGGTATTAGAACAAAAATTCCTTTATCGTGGCTAGAAGAAAAGAATTGGCAAAGGGGGGGATGAGCGGCGTGAAACCCATAACAAGCAATAATAGTGTATGCATATTATTGGGACGAAAGGCAATCAAGAGTTGATGAACAGAGAGAAGACTCTTTTCCTTTGTTCGAAAATGACTCCAATCAGGTTGTACGAGCACATCTTTAAATGGACGGACAGCTTGACTGAAAGGGATTGTATTGCCTGTTTCAATTCAACAGACATGGAATCGGAGGTGCTGAAAGCGCTTTTGGTGGCAAAGGTGCCGACAATTTTGTTTGTTATGAACCGTTTTACGGATGTCAATAACATTCAGGTAGAGAAGGCAATTTTGGAAAAAAGAATGCTTATTGTCATACTGAAGCGCGACGAACCCAAGGGGAAGGGACAAACCCCGAGGTTAAGAAATGAATATGTACTTTCACTATGTCAGCATGTGGTTTGTGGCTATGTTAATAAAAATGGTAGCGTGTTTCCGTTGTTGGCCGGACGAATAAATGTAATGAGTCTCATAGAAGAGACTACTTGTTCGATGGCAGCAGAACCAGATGTTCGCTTAGAACGATGGACTGTGGCACAAGATAAGATGCTGCTTCGATTATTTTATGCCGATATGGGTATTCATGCTATCCACAAACAGTTACAAAGAAGCTATGCTTCTATTTATGCACGCCTTCACTCTATCACTCAACCAGAGGAATTACTTAAGGGACGTGAATTTGAGGACTATGTGCTTAGCATGTTTGACGTCAAAAAGAATGGGCCACTTTTTTTGCAGGAATGGCAGGGAGATAAGTCATTGGGCCTGCTTCAGCCAGAGAATAATAGTAATCCCGATTTTGTGTTTCGATATGAAGGGAAGGAATTTGCAATAGAATGCAAGTGGAGAGAGAAATTAAGCCGTGATTTAAGCAAGGATTTGTTCCCGATGGTAAGAATAGAAAACTATATGAAATTCTCTAAAAGCAGGAATATGCCAGTAACTATCATTCTCGGAGTTGGAGGCGAGCCTTGTAATCCCGAATTATTATACAGAATCCCCTTAGAAAGAATTGTTTCCATCACCTCTGGCACTCAATCAATTGTCGATTATCTGTATCCCTTGCCATCTTTTAATATAACTATGTTCATACAGCAAGAGGGGAAAAACTATGGGCAAGCCTATACGCTAGATGAGAAGCGGAAACAATTTCCAAATGCTTATAAGTCGTGGAGTATAGAAGATGACGAACGACTCATAGCTCTATTTAAAGAAAACAGAAGCGTAAAGGAAATTGCATCTATATTCGAGCGTAATGAGGGTGCTATACGTTCAAGGATTAAGAAATTAATAACAGGGGAATAGGATCTCGTAAAATAACTTCTGGACAAAGCGAACAAACTAATACTGTATAAAGATGAATAGGGTAGGGAGTGTGTAAACGTGCGCTTTGTCGATGAGGATAATTCTTTCTTGTTCGCCAATACACTGTTGCAATCTAAAATGTGCATGCAAATAATCGTTCTGATACTTGCGGGCATAGTGATTATTTATTAACTTTGCAACGGAATGGCCGAAAATAGTTAAAGTAACAGTCAATATGAAAAAGATATCCACTCCACATGAAACCCAGACCCTGCTCGAGGTTCTCCGTGAGCAGAAAAAGATGGGGATGAAAGGCGGCATCTATCACAAGATACAGATAGACCTGACCTATAATTCGAACCATATTGAAGGCAGTCGGCTGACTCATGAGCAAACACGCTATATCTTTGAAACCAATACTATCGGTATAGCCGAAGGTGAATCCGTCAATGTGAATGATATTGTGGAGACGGTAAATCATTTCCGCTGTATCGACCTTATTATTGACAGGGCAGAGGAACCTTTGACGGAAGACCTGATCAAGCAAATTCATGGCATACTGAAGACGGGCACCTCTGACAGCCGTAATGATTGGTTTGCTGTAGGTGAATATAAGCGGATGCCTAATGAGGTGGGCGGTGAAGCGACGTGTGAACCTGAGCTGGTCAGTGAGTGTATGGATCGGCTGCTCAGGGAATACAACGCTAAAGAACAGGATAGTTTTGAGGATATTCTCGACCTGCATGTGCGTTTCGAAAAGATACACCCCTTTCAAGATGGTAATGGCCGCGTAGGGCGACTCGTTATGTTTAAAGAATGTCTCAGGAGTGGCATCGTACCCTTTATTATCACTGACGAACTGAAAATGTTCTATTACAGGGGACTCCGTGAATGGGGACATGTAGACGGTTATCTGACCGACACCTGTCTGACAGCACAAGACCAGTTCAAAAAAGCACTCGATTATTTTAGAATAAAGTATTAGCATGAACGTACAGATAGAAGAGAGCTGGAAGCAGCACATCGGGGCCGAGTTCGGGAAACCTTATTTCGGGCAGTTGGTGAACTTCGTCAGGCAGGAGTATGCCACGACGGCATGCTATCCGCCAGGACGAGAGATTTTCAATGCGTTCAACTTGTGTCCGTTTGACCGCGTGAAAGTGGTCATCATCGGGCAGGACCCCTATCATGAGCCGGGACAGGCCGAAGGACTATGCTTCTCGGTGAAGGACGGTGTGATGATGCCGCCGTCGCTTATCAATATCTTCAAGGAAATAAACGACGATTTGGGTGCAGTTATGCCCCGTTCGGGTTCGCTTCGGCGTTGGGCTGAACAGGGTGTGCTGCTGCTGAATGCTACGCTGACGGTGAGGGCTCATCAGGCCGGTTCGCACCAGCGCCGGGGATGGGAGGAGTTTACCGATGCGGTCATTCAGGCGGTGGCCCGCGAAAAAGAGCATGTGGTGTATATGCTGTGGGGCGGCTTTGCCAAGACGAAGGCGGCCTTTGTGAACCAGACGGCCAATCTTGTGTTGCAGAGTGCTCATCCGTCGCCGCTGAGTGCCAACCGCGGCGGGTGGTTTGGCAATCATCATTTCTCGCGTTGTAACCAATATCTCCAGCAGACGGGCCAAGAGCCTATACAGTGGTAGGATTGCTTTACGAAGATGAATAAGATTCCCCCAATTATAGATGTGAACGGCGTGCTGATTTCTTCTGAAATCATCACCGAACGCTTTTGCTGCGACCTTGAATCCTGCAAAGGCGCCTGCTGTGTGGAAGGCGATGCCGGCGCACCCGTCACGCTCGATGAAATCGGCGAAATTGAGAATTCCCTTGATGTGGTTTGGGAGGACATGACGGCCTCGGCCCAGGCCGTAGTGGATAGGCAAGGCGTGGCCTATACCGACCAGGAAGGTGACTTGGTGACGAGCATCGTGAACGGCAAGGACTGCGTGTTCACCTATTATGATGATTTGGAAATATCCAACACCCAACACCCAACACCCATCACCCGTTGTTGCCTTTGTGCGCTGGAAAAAGCCTACAGGGAGGGCCGCTCTAAGTTCTGCAAACCTATCAGCTGCGCGCTCTATCCCATTCGCGAGAAACGTTTCAGCAGCGGACTGATCGGTCTGAACTACCACAAATGGAGCGTCTGCGAATGTGCACGAAAAAAGGGCAGGGAACTTGACCTGCCCGTATATAAGTTCCTGAAAGACCCGCTTGTCCGCCGTTTCGGACAAGAGTGGTACGACGAATTGGAAACAATTGCAGAAGTATTGGCGTCAGTATAGAATACGTCGTCTGACCCCGAGATGATAGTCGATATTATACGTCTCAACCTTTCGCTTGCCGTTGTAGTCGGTGAAGTAGACGGTCACCTGTCCGGGTTGCACGGCATCAATGTCTAACTCTTTAATCTTATGGTCGCGCCAATTCATGTTGATGGTATAGCCGCCGCGCGTACGCAGGCCTTTCACGCTGCCGTCTTTCCATTCTTCGGGCAGTGCAGGCAGTAGTTCTATCCATCCCGGTCCGCTCTGTACCAGCATTTCGCAGACGCCGGCCGTTCCGCCAAAATTACCGTCGATTTGGAATGGTGGATGGGCGTCGAAGAGGTTTGGATAGGTGCCGCCGCCATGACTGTAATTGGGGGTGTTGTCGCCTTCGGGTGCTACGGCAGTGAGCAGTTTTCGGTAAATCTGATACGCTTTTTCGCCTTTTTTCAGTCGTGCCCAGAGGTTGATGCGCCAGCCTGTCGACCAGCCCGTAGTTTCGTCGCCTTTTTGGATAAGTGTCTGCTCACAAGCCTTTTGCTTGGTGGTCAGCGAGTCTTGGCAATGGCCCCAAATCCCGCTATAAGCCAAGTGGCAGCCAGGATAGAGGCCGATGAGGTGGCTTTGGTGACGATGCTTCGGATCCCGGTCCTGCCAGTCGTAGTACCACTCGTTCAGGTCGCCATCCTTGCCAATGGTGTACGGATGCAGTTTTTCTTTTGTGCGTTTTAGCTGATGGTAAAAATCTCTGTCCTTACAGAGGTTGGCGGCGATAGCGGTGTTGTTGAACAGTTCGCGGATGATGGCCAGGTCGGCGGTTCCTCCATAGCAGGTCACGCCGTGATAGCCCTCTGTCGTCACATACTCGTTTTCGGGTGAGGTGCTGGGTGCCGTGATGAGTTCTCCTGGTTTATTGGGGTTCTCGACGAGCCAGTCGAGGCAGAATTGTGCTGCTCCCTTCATCAGTGGATAGGCCACCGTCTGTAGGTAGTGCAGGTCTTGGCTGTAGAGATAGCGCTCCCACAGGGTATTCACCAGCCATGCCCCGCCCATGTTCCAGTTGGCCCACATCGGACTCTCCCGTTTTTCGCCTACAGGGTTCGTCATGGCCCAGATGTCGGAGTTGTGGCTTGAGCACCAGCCTTTGCCGATGCCATAGTAGTTCTTGGCAGTATGCTTGCCGTTTTCTGCCAGTGCCTTGATAAAGCCGTCGAGTGGCTCTGCCATTTCCTCTAAGTTGGCCGCGAAGACAGGCCAGTAGTTCTCTTCGAGATTGATGTTCACCGTATAGTTGCAACGCCAGGGGTTCCAGAGATTTTTGGCCCAGAGTCCCTGAAGGTTGGCGGGAACGGATGGTGTACGGCTGCTGCTGATGAGCAGATAGCGGCCATATTGGAAATAGAGTGTCTCGAGATAGGGATTGTGAGTGTTTTCGTCGGTGTATTGCTTCAGGAGTCTGTCGGTAGGGATGGTTGCGACGGTCTTCCAGCTTGCAGAACCCAGTTGGAGTTTTACACGGTCGAAATATTGCTGATAGTCGGCAATGTGGCGGGAAAGGAGTTGGTCGAAGGTGTAATTGACCAGATTCCAGGCATCGTCGGCCACATTTTCCATGTAGGGTGCTCCCTCACGGACAGGATGCTTGTCGAAACCGTTGAAGGATGTCTCATTGACGAAATAGAGCGTAGCTTCGGTTACATCTTGCAAAACGAGCGTTGAATCCTTTACGGTGACCTGTCCGCCCTTGTTCTTTACGATGAGGTTGGCGCAATAGTGTATGCTTTCGTTCGTGTCGCCCACGGCGTGCCCCATCAGCGTGAGTTGTCCGTCAGAAGCCTTTACCTTGTGGGGTGTCTGGGCGGTAAGCAGGATTTCGCTGTTGATGCTTTTCGGCTTGTCGGCACTCAGCCGGATGGCAATCACCTTGTCGGGGTTGGATGCAAAATATTCGCGTGTGTATTTTGTGCCTTTGCGACTGTAATTGATTCTTATCAGTGCACTGTCGAGACTGAGTTCGCGCCGGTAGTTTTTAGTCGCAGTAGAACTGCGGCCTGCTTTGTTTTCTTTTATGCGGAGTGTGGCAAGCGTCTGGTAGAACTGGCTGTTGTGTCCTTGCACATGAAGTTGCAATGAATCGGCCAGGGCGTAGTTTTCACTGAAGAGTGCCTTGCGTATTTCCGGAACCCATTTCCAGGCATCTTCATCTTCGTTGGTGTCTACGGGTTTTCCCGTCCAGAGCGTGATGTCGTTCAGGTAGATGAGGTCTTCGTCGGGGGCTCCATATACCATTGCTCCCATCTTGCCGTTGCCGATGGGGAGTGCTTCTTCGAAATAGGTTGCGGGCTTGTCGTACCATAGCCGCATGGGCTGCTGCTCTTGTGCCAAGCTTGACAGGGTTGTGAGGAGGAATAAGGCAGAAAGTGATAGTCTCATTGTTAGTATTGTTTGTTTATTGTTAGTATTGTTTGTTTTAAGCATAAATCGCAAAAACGCACTCTTGGCGTTTTTGCGATTTAGTGTAAGGATGAAGTTTTATGCGTCGATATTGGCGTAGGTGGCGTTCTTCTCGATGAACTCGCGGCGCGGTTCCACGTCGTCGCCCATCAGCATAGAGAAGATTTCGTCGGCCTCGGCTGCATTCTCGATGGTCACCTGCTTCAGCAGTCGGGTCTTGGGGTCCATGGTGGTTTCCCAGAGCTGCTCGGGGTTCATCTCACCAAGACCTTTGTAGCGCTGTGTGTGCAGGGCCGATGCATTCTCGTCGCCGGCCACATATTTATCTATGAAGGCCTGGCGCTGCTGCTCGGTGTAGCAGTATTCCGAGAACTTCTTGTAGGTGCATTTATAAAGAGGTGGCGTGGCGATGTAGAGGTGGCCTTCCTGGATGACGCGCGGCATGAAGCGATAGAAGAGCGTCATGATGAGGGTGTCGATGTGGGAACCATCGACGTCGGCGTCGGTCATGATGATAATCTTATCGTAGCGCAGCTTGTCGATGTTGGCTTCCTTGTCGCCTTCGCCTTCCACGCCAAAGCGTACGCCGATACTCTGGATGATGTTCATCACCGACTCGGCCTCGAACACGCGGTGCCATTGCACTTTCTCCACGTTCAGAATCTTACCGCGCAGGGGCAGGATGGCCTGCGTGTAACGGTCGCGGCCCTGCTTGGCGGAACCGCCTGCGGAGTCACCCTCAACGAGGAAAATCTCGCATTCCTTCGGGTCTTTGTTCGAGCAGTCGGCCAGTTTGCCGGGCAGACCGCCACCCGTCATCGGGTTCTTGCGCTGCACGCTCTCGCGAGCCTTGCGGGCGGCGATACGTGCCGTGGCGGCCAGCACCACCTTGTCGCAAATCAGGCGGGCCTCCTTCGGATGCTCTTCCAGGTAGTTGGTCAGTGCCTCGCCCACAGCCTGCTGCACGGCTCCGGTAACCTCGCTGTTGCCCAGCTTGGTCTTGGTCTGTCCTTCGAACTGAGGCTCAGCCACTTTGATGGAAATCACGGCGGTAAGTCCTTCGCGGAAGTCCTCGCCCGCAATCTCAATCTTGGCTTTCTCAATGTTCTTCGAAATCTGCGGGTCGGCATCGGCGTAGGCCTTCAGCGTGCGCGTCAGTGCCATGCGGAAACCAGTCAGGTGGGTACCGCCCTCGATGGTGTTGATGTTGTTCACGTACGAGTGGATGTTCTCCGAATAGTCGGTGTTGTACATCACGGCCACCTCGATGGGCGTGCCCTGCTTCTCGGTCTTCAGATAGATGACGTCGTCGAACAGATGCGTGCGGTGGCGGTCCACATAGCGCACGAACTCCTTGAGTCCGTCCTTGGCGTGGAACACCTCCTGCTTGGTCTTTCCGTCCTCGTCGGGGCGCAGGTCGGTGAGCGTGATGGTGATGCCGGCATTCAGGAAAGCCAGTTCACGCATGCGCTTGGCTATGGTGGAGTAATTATAAACGGTGGTAGTGAAGATGCTGGGATCGGGCCAGAACTGCTGGCGCGTGCCGGTCTTGTCGGTATCGCCCACAATCTTCACGTCGTAGAGCGGCTTACCCTTCTCGTATTCCTGCTGGTAGATGTGCCCGTTGCGGTACACCTGCGACATCATGTGCGACGAAAGTGCGTTCACGCAGCTCACACCCACGCCGTGGAGTCCGCCCGACACCTTGTAGGAGCCCTTGTCGAACTTACCGCCGGCATGCAGCACGGTCATCACCACTTCGAGCGCGCTCTTGTGCATCTTCTCGTGCTCATCTACCGGAATGCCGCGGCCGTTGTCCATTACGGTGATGGAATTATCTTCGTTGATGGTTACCTCTATGTGTGTGCAGTAACCGGCCATTGCCTCGTCGATAGAGTTGTCTACGGTCTCGTTCACCAGGTGGTGCAGACCTTTTTCGGAGATGTCTCCAATATACATTGCCGGGCGTTTGCGCACGGCCTCCAGGCCCTCAAGCACCTGGATGTTACTGGCGGAATAGTTGTTTCCGTTGTTCTGATTTTCTGTCATTTTGTAGTTTCCGTTTTATTAGTGTGCAAAGTTACGAAATAAATCTCTAAATACGTAGTATTTAGTTACTAAAAAAGGTAAAAATAAAAAAGTCGCCATCGGAATGATGACGACTTCTATTTCTTACAAGTGAATCTGTCTTAAAAAGTGGATTAGCCTAACTTCGCAATGTGCTTTGTAAGACTCGACTTCAGGTTGGCAGCCTTGTTCTTGTGGATGATGTTGGTCTTAGCCAGCTTGTCCAGCATCTTCTGCACGCTTGGGTACAGCTTTTCTGCTTCTTCCTTGTCGGTCATAGCGCGGAGCTTGCGAACGGCGTTACGCATGGTCTTAGCGTAGTAGCGGTTGTGCTCGTTGCGAGTCTTGGTCTGACGAATTCTCTTCTCAGATGATTTGTGATTTGCCATTTTGTTTAAATTGTTTAATGTTTAAATTATTAATGTGAAATGAGGTCTTATGCCGCGTGGGCTGCCTTGAAGAAGTGCTCCCCATCTTTTCCCTCGGCCCGGAGGCTTTGTTAGCGCAATCACTGCGCGGATGAGGTCTTCCGTAGTAGTCCCTAGGAGAGTCGAACTCCTCTTTAGAGAATGAAAATCTCTCGTCCTAACCGATAGACGAAGGGACCATCCTGCATTTTAGCGGGTGCAAAGGTACGAATAAAAGTGAAGAGTGAAAAGTGAAGAGTGAAGAATATTCAGAAAATTAAATATTTTTAAGGATTGCGTATGGCTTAGTAACTACTCTGCACCCCCATTTCTTAAACAAAAATCTTCAAAAATCCATCACAAATCTTTCCCTTTAGTCTTATCTTAACCGCGCAGGACGAACATTTTTGTAAGATTTTTGAAGATTTTTGTCCATAACTCTACATTATTCTACGCACTTCAAATTCTTCGCTAACTGCTCTTTCGAGCTGGCTCCCACCAGTACGGAGGTAACGCCGCGCTGCTCCAAAATCCAGCGCAAAGCCCGTTCGGCCAGCGTCTGTCCTTTGGCCTGGGCTTCCTCGTTCCATGCTTTCAGCTGATTGAGCAGTTCCGGGGTAAGCATCTCTTTTCTGAGGAACTTTCCTTTGCTCATGCGGCTGTCGGCGGGAATGCCGTTCAGGTAGCGGTCGGTGAGCAATCCTTGTGCCAGCGGAGAGAACGAGATGAAGCCGATGCCGTTGTCGGCGCAGTAGTCCAGAATGCCCTGTTCCTGCGGTTCGCGGTTCAGCATGTTCAGCTTGTCCTGGAAGATGAGCAGCGGCACGTCGCGCTCCGACAGGTATTTGTCGGCAATCTTCAGTGCTTCCAGCGGCCAGCGCGAGATGCCAACGTAGAGGGCTTTTCCCTTACGAACGATGTCCACCAGTGCTTGTAGCGTCTCTTCAAGCGGTGTAACGGGATCGTATCGGTGACTGTAGAACAAATCTACATAGTCGATTTTCATCCTTTTCAAGCTTTGGTCAAGACTGGCCATCAGATATTTCCTTGAACCCCAGTCGCCGTAAGGTCCGGGCCACATGTCGTAACCCGCCTTGGAAGAAATGAACAACTCGTCGCGATAGGGGCGGAAGTCGTCGTCCATCAGCCGTCCCATCGTCTCCTCTGCGCTGCCGTATGGAGGTCCGTAGTTGTTGGCAAGGTCAAAGTGAACCACTCCGTGGTCGAAGGCATAGCGTGCCGTTTCGCGGCAATGCTCGTAAGAATCAACTTCGCCGAAGTTATGCCAGAATCCTAAACTCACCTCGGGCAGCATCACGCCCGAATGTCCGCAGCGGCGGTATTTCATCCGCTCGTAGCGCTTTTCGTCAGCAATAAATCTTTCCATTCTAAAGATAGTTTTCGGCAAAGATACGATTTAGTGAGCACAAATGCAAATAAAACTTGTTTTAATTTGCTTTGTCGAGCGTAAGTATCTTCACGGAGGAACGACGAAAAGATACGATTTAGTGAGCACAAATGCAAATTTTGGAGCAGTGAAAACAGAAAAATGCTTGCATTTATTCTGTTGAGTCGTGACAAAATTCGAAGAATGCAAATAAACTACCAAAGAATCGTTGAAAATAAGCAGATGTGTGATAATCCATAAACAGAGCAAACGCATTATAACTCACTGGGTAAAAAGCTTAACAATTTTCTCATATATCCATCATCCAATGCAGCCCTTTGCTTTTTTCTTACCCATGCCTCCTTTTTACTTGTCTCCATTCCGAGGACGGCCATTGCAATC
>JAFRPY010000111.1 GCA_017428925.1 Prevotella sp.
CTGCCCAGGGTAAGCGCATCCGCAAGAAGGACCTCGGCATGATTGCCACCACCTACGGTTATGTATATGTAGCTCAGATTGCTATGGGTGCTGACCACGCTCAGACCCTGAAGGCCATCCGCGAGGCCGAGGCTTGGCACGGACCTTCTATCGTCATCGCTTACGCTCCCTGTATCAACCACGGTCTGAAGGCCAAGGGCGGTATGGGTAAGAGCCAGGCCGAGGAGAAGAAGGCTGTCGAGTGCGGTTACTGGCACCTGTGGCGCTACAACCCCGCTCTGGCTGAGGAAGGCAAGAATCCGTTCTCACTCGACTCTAAGGAGCCTAACTGGGAGAACTTCCACGACTTCCTCATGGGTGAGGTTCGTTACCTCTCTGTTAAGAAGGCTTATCCCAACGAGGCTGAGGAGCTCTTCGCCGAGGCCCAGAAGATGGCCCAGCTGCGCTACAAGACCTACGTCCGCAAGACGCAGGAGAATTGGGAGGAATAATCCCCTATCCTATCTATACCAAAGGAGCATCCGAAAGATTCGGATGCTCCTTTTTAGATATTAAAGACCCTTATAATAGAAAATTTCAATCAAAACAGAATTCCTGTAGACATCTGGATGAATCTATCATTATAAACTAAAAATCGGAGGAATAAGCTTTATTCCTGTTTATTCCGTTATATGAAAATCCATATCGCTGATTCTTCATACCTTTGCCTGCGAATTAGAATTGAAATAAGGTATGAAGAAAGACAAAATTACATTCAGGCAGACGGCAGTAGTTGCTGCTATGATGATGTCAATGACTGCTTATGGACAGGCCGACACACTTTCTAAAGACACAGCACTGTGGTATAACCAGACTCAACAGTTAGATGAAGTAGTGATAAAGAGCAGCCTGCCAAAGACTCGAGCTAAGGGCAATGCTATGCGTACGACTGTGGCGGGTACGATTCTTGAAAAGGCGGGAACGGTGAGCGACGCATTGGCGAGGATCCCATCATTGGAAGCGGATTACGACGGTGCCGTGAAGGTGACAGGCCGTGGTGATGCCGAGGTGTATATCAACGGGCGCCGGGTGCAGGACACAAAGGAACTCACTCGGCTTCGCTCCGACCAGGTTCAGCACGTCGATGTAGTGCAGAATCCCGGTGCCCGCTATGCCGCCTCAACGAAGGCTGTAGTGCGCATTACACTCAAAAAGACGCAGGGCGAGGGCCTGAGTTTCCAGAATAGCATGCAGTATATGTACCAGTACGGCGGTACGCTGAACGATAACTTTGTCGCCAACTACCGCACTAGAGGCCTTGACATCACTGCCTCACTTTGGGCTGGCCGTTATGGGCACAACAGGTCGTTACAAAAGAATATTCTCACCTATTATGCAGGCTCCAACTTCATTGAGGGAGTATCTGAGCAGGACACGAAGATAACTTGGAAAGGCTGGGCACCACAGTTGCAAATAAACTATATGGCCGATGAGAATCACAGCTTCGGCGCATTCTACAAGTACGACCGTCAGCCAACCAAGGATCACAGCGGATGGCTCAACACCGACAACTATGAGAACGGCCTCTTCACCGAGCGTTCCGAGAGTGACATCTGGACTGACGAAAGTTCCCGGAAATATATCTTCAATGTCTATTACAATGGCAAGGTTGGCCAACTTGGCATCGACCTGAATGTTGACGGTCTCTTCGATGACACCAAGGCACCAAACGAGACGAAGGAGACAAATACTGACGCAGAGGGGCTTGTTACCAGAAGAGCCATCAAAAGCAACACAGACAATGGAAACAATTTCTGGGCCTCGAAACTCATCCTGAATTATCCTGTATGGAAGGGTAATCTCTCACTTGGCGGCGAATACTCCTATAACCACCGCACCGATGCCTACGATTTTTCTGCATCGGAAACAGTGCCAGTAAAAGCAACAGACACGGAGATAAAACGAAAAATCGGCATCCGCCTTTGTGGAATACGGCAGACAGTTCGGGAAACTTTTTGCCCAGGTCGGTTTGCGCTACGAGCATCTGAAAACCGACTATTATAATTTCGGCACTCACGAGGACGAGGTTTGTCGCGACTATGGCGACTGGTTCCCAACGGCCAGCCTTTCCATGCCCCTCGGCAATGTGCAGCTTTCTTTATCCTATCGCCGCGACATAGAGCGACCGAACTACAGCAACCTGAGCAGCTATACAGTTTACATCAACCGCTATACCTACCAGAGCGGTAACCCTTATCTCAAACCGATGTATATCCACAGCCTTGTGCTCAATTGTGCCTACAAATGGATGAATATGACGGTTAACTACTCGCGTATAAATGATGCACCCACCATGTCAACTGAACCCTACCCAGGCTACGACGACCCACTCGTCAGCCTTATCCGACCCATCAACACGCGTGATGACTACAACCAACTGCTGCTCCACATCGCACTGCGGCCAGTCATCGGCTGCTGGCATCCCTACTGGAGCGCCTACGTCATTTTCCGCGACTACAAATCGCCCTGTGCTGACGGCTCTACCATTACCCTCAACCATCCCTACGCCTCATTTGCTTGGCAGAACGACATAGAACTGCCCCGTCACTGGCGGCTAAGTCTCATGGCACAATGGCTGCCCAAGGGCGACACAAACAATTTCCGCATCACACGCTCTGTATTCAATTCCTTCGTTGGTGTGCAACGAGACATCAGCCTACGCAGCCTCGGCTCACTGACTGCCGACCTGCGTTGCTACGACCCATTTGAGACCGCTAAAGATGAAGGCATCATCTTCGGCATCCGCGAACTCACCTCGAAAAATCCTGCCCGCCGCACCTTCATGCTCAACCTTACATGGAAATTTAACGAGGCCCGCTCGAAGTATCGTGGCAGTGGTGCAGGAGAGAAACAAAAAGCAAGAATGTAATAAAAAATCAAATCGACAATGAACAAAGACAGAGAAAACGTAATAATAGAGGACTTCGACTTCACGCTGATAGCTGACTTTTTCAGACGGGTAGACCGCCAAGGCCCTGGCGGCGACCAAGAGACACTCATGGCAACATTCCATTTGCCCGTACTCGGAGCGAATGCCCGCATAGCAGACATCGGTTGCGGCACAGGACGGCAGACGGCTGTATTGGCAGAGAAGTTCGACTGTAAGATTGATGCCGTTGACCTGTTCCCCGAAATGCTCGATGGCCTCATGGCACGTTGCGTCAGGCAGGGTATTGCCGACCGCGTGAGCCCCGTCAAGGCCTCGATGGACGCGCTACCGTTCCAGCCCGAGACCTACGACCTCATCTGGGCAGAGGGCAGCATCTTCGTGATAGGCTATGAGCGGGGACTCACATACTGGCGGCAGTTCCTGAAGCCCGGAGGCTATATCGCCGTCTCCGAATGCTCGTGGCTAAGCAGCAAGCGCCCCGAGAACATGAGTTGGATAGCGGACAACCTGCCTGAAATAGACACCATCGATGCCAAAATCCACCAAATGCAGGCGGCGGGCTATGAGCCTGTCGCACATTTCACCCTTCCGGAAAAATGCTGGACCGACAACTACTACGCGCACATGCCACAGGTGATGCCCATCTTTCTGAGCGACCACTCGGACAGTCCTGCCGCCCGTCTATTCATCGACCGTATGAAGCAGGAAATGGCCTATTACGAGGCGAACAAGGACACCTTCGGCTATGTGTTCTATATCGGGAGGAAAGTATGATAGAAAATAAAGTTTGATAAAGTATTTAGATTATGGAACAAGGACAGAAATTCTGTCAGAGTTGCGGAATGCCGCTCACAGAGGAAATCCTCGGCACTGATGCCGATGGGAGTAAGAACGAAGATTATTGCATGTTCTGTTACAAGGACGGCCAATTTCTACAGGACTGCACAATGGATGAGATGATAGAGCATTGTTCGCAGTTTGTCGATGAAGTGAACAAACAGATGCCCAAGCCCATGACAAAGGACGAGTACAAGCAGATGATGAAAGAATACTTCCCAATGCTGAAACGATGGAAGAAATGAAAAGTTCAGATCAAGCAGAAAAGACGAAGAAGCATTTCGACAGTATTGCTTCCACATACTCCGATTCTTCGGACGGTAGGTTTTGCGAATCGGCCTATAAGCCGATTCTACAGGAGCTCGGGCAATACAAGTTAGGCAAGTGGCTTGATGTGAGTTGCGGAACAGGGACTGTGCTGTCAATACTGAAGGATTCGCCCTTGGAAAAGTATGGCGTTGACTTCTCGGAAAAGATGATTGAAGAGGCACGGCGCAACGTGGGCGATGATGTAAGGCTTTATGTGGCATCTGCGGAGGAGATGCCTTTCGACAAAGAGACGTTCGATGTTGTCACATGTTCGTTCGCCTTCCATCACTATGTCCGGCCAGCCGCCGTGCTACGGGAATTACGTCGCATCATGAAGCCAGAAGCCACGCTCATCATCGTCGACCCGTACCTACCGCAGCCTTTGCGCTTACTGATAAATCCACTGCTGCGCTTCAGCAACCATGGCGACTACCACATGTACGGCCAACGTGAACTGGAGAGAATGATGCGAGTAAATGATTTCATAATGGAAGATTTCGTGCGAGTCGGCCAGCGTGTGTTCTTCAGTCATAATAAGGCAAGATAATCGATGGAAGAAATGAAGCATGTATTATTACTCTTGGCATTACTGGTTTTGGGGGCTATTCACCTTCAAGCACAAACGCCGATAAGCGACAGTACCAGACTATCAAAAAAGCAAGTATTGGCACATGTGGAAGAATTGAAAAGGCTGGTAGATGAGAAAATCTGGCCGACATACAATGACCCTGCCTATAGCATGAAAATGAACTATTATGAGGAAGGGCCTTTCCGCATGCACATAGCGCAGTCTGAAGCTAATGCTGAGGCCCGGATGGAGTGCAGCTCGCCTGAGATAACCGTACAGGCCGTTCCGAGTGTGAAGACTTACGAGGAATGGTATGCCATGCTGATGCATGAGTGCTTCCACGGATTCCAGTACAAGCACACGGATTTCTGGGACAAGATGTTGGCATCCACTCCAGAGGACTTTATCGCAAGCGACTCCCTAAAAGCTCTCAGACAGAATTATGACTGGTATCGCGACATGCTTTCGGAAGAAAACGCTATCTTGAAGAAGGTATACAAGGCAACGACCATTGATGAAGTCCGTTGTATTCTCACAGACTTCTATTCCGTTCGTGACGAGCGGCTCAAAGCCGTCAAAGACCGTTTAGGGCTTGACATCATAGAATTCTATCCCATCATTGAGACGGTGGAAGGTTCCGCACGATACATCGAATATCGTCTATCGCATGAACAAGGCATAACAGACATAGACTGGATGACCAATCTTGACAGCAATACCTATTACTATGCTTCAGGTCTTTTCCTGATGCTCCTCATGGATAAATTCGGCATTCCATATAAAAACGGACTGTTTCTGAAATACTATACGCTGACGGAACTGATTAAAGATATTTTAAATTGCAATGGAAACAAAACGTATCATATTGCGCCCTTGGCGTATATCAGACGCTGAGATACTGTTCAAATGGGCTTCCGACCCAGAAGTAGGACCTCGTGCAGGATGGACACCGCACAAGAGTGTAGAAGAAAGCCGTGAGATTATCCGAACAATCTACAGCGCAGAAGGAATGTGGGCTATTGTGCTCAAAGAAACAGATGAACCCATAGGCTGTGTCGGCTATCTGCCCTCGTCTTCATCAAATCTACAGATTTCCGACGATGAGTGCGAGGCGGGCTATTGGATTGCACAGCCATATTGGGACAAGGGTATTTGTACCGAAGCCCTACGGCTGGTTATTGACCACTGCTTCGGAAAAAAGTGGTTCAGAGCCCTATGGGGTACATATTTTCCCTCAAACCCTGCCTCTGGCCGTGTTATGGAGAAATGCGGATTCATAGACACTGGTAGAGAAGTGCTCTGCCAAAGTCTTGAAATTGGTGCTGACAGACTGGTAAGAGTCATGAAATTGGAACGGCAACTTATATGGTGAAGAAAATGAAAAGATTATTTTCTAGAGTAGCTTTAGTGATGTTGCTATATCTCTCATTTTTGAGGGTACATGCACAGACTTTCAGTACAATCGATGATGTAGCGCAGCATCTGCCAATGGCATCGGCATTGGTGCTGAAGGCCTGCGGCATGGGTAGCAACGACACATGGACTATCACACTGACAACTTGTGGCGCAACCTATCTGGCAGGAGCCACTACAACATGGGCTGGATGAAGCGTCTATATCCTCGACTAGACTATTCAGAACTAGTTACATGTGGCCACTTCATCCACATGGAGCAACCAGATATGATCAATGCAAAACTCATAAATTTCTCCCGCTCTTCTCCCTGAATTGCGATGGCGACATCTTAAATTTCCGTTTGAATGCAGTACAAAAATGGCTTTGGTAGTCGAAACCAAGCAGCGTGGCAATCTCTGATATGGACAGTTGGCTGTCAAGCAGATAACTTACAGCCCTGTTCATCCTGCATTCGTAGAGGTATTGGAAAACGCTCATGTGATACTCTTCCTTGAACGCCCGTTTCAACGTACATTCATTTGTTCCAACTTCGGCCGCAAGTTCATGGAGTGACAGTGGATTCTTAATTTTTCCCAAAAGCACTTGCCTGGCATCATGTATCTTGTCCCTCAAAACGAAGTTATATTTTACAGGACGTTCTTCTATCCCCTCCTTCTGATAGAGGTATTCCGTGATACACTCCAGCACTTTCGATTCTAGATACTTGTCTGCATAATTACCCAACATAAAGTAATCTCCTATGCTATTCAATGAACGCAACAACCTTTTATTTCCAGGAAATGTAGGGTCACTCATGGGAACATCGCTGTCAAGGTTTGTAACGAAACGTTCCAGTACTTCAGGATTGCGTTCACAAACATTCCGTACATACCCTGGAGAAAGCAGAATGTTGAAGACATCAACCCGAGACCCCTTTTTGAATTTCAGCCTCGTATCATCTTCGTGCGGTTGTATGGTCAGAGCAACATCATTTTCCGTCAACTCATATTCATTCCATACATTGCCAGAACGAACGTAGCCCATTGTCATAACTGGATTCTCTAACATAGAGCTCACATGGAGTTCCACGTCAGCGTTGGCCGTATAACGTTGGTTGACAAAGGAGAATCCATTGAAATGAATTTCCTTCACCCGGACATTGAAATCATAGTCATTTCGTGATACGGTAGTCGTTACACCGTCCATAGTGGAATGTAAATCCAGCACTTCTGGGAAACAACGTTTCATGATACGTTTCTTGCCGTCAATTTTTAACTCACAATCTATCATATACAATCAATTTGGGAGCAAAGGTACAAAGATTCTCTTAGAGAAACAATTTCTTCGATAGTTTTGTGCGTAAATGCCCCAACTTATTCCGTTATATTAAAATCAATCTGTATAAAAACGCCTATTTTTGCATGGTAAATGTAGTTTTTAACTCTATCAATAGCAATGAGCCCATAAAATAAACTTAAGAGGTTTGGGCGTCTCAAAGAATTGGAGTAACTTTGCACCCGTATTGAGCAACCAGCTTTCTCGATTGTCTCTCGAATTAACCACTCAATAAGACATTTGCAAGAAAGGACGGCTGCCTGCTCACGTCCCCTACGGAGGCGTGGGCTTTGGTCGTATTAACACTTGCAAATTGGTTTGTGGTTAAACCAGAGAGACAATGTTGTGAAACCAAACAACCCACGTTCTCCGCTTTCTCCAAGACATTTTGTTTTTGTTGAATTTTCAAATTCATATTAGAAGTATGAATCAGAAGAGCGAGAAAGCAAGTATGGAAGTATCTGTATTTCGAAATTTCTGGGACAAGGAGCCCCGGAGCAGTACGCTGGAGGCGATGGTGGAGGCCATTCGGAGCGATGAGCGGACGCGGGAACTGACGCTGGGATTCAGGCAGCACCGCTTGGACTCGCTGAAGAACGAGAGTATGCTGTTTGCCGTGCCGTGCGTGTTCGTGGGCGGCAAGGCGCAGAAGAATGTGGCGAGACTGACGGGGGTGAGCATGGTGGACTTTGACCACATTTTAAGTGAAGAATTAAGAGTGAAGAGTGAAAAATTTGCTGCCGCCATCGATACGCTTAAACAGAAGATTATCAATGATCCACACACGCTGCTGTGCTACACGACCATCAGCGGCGAGGGGCTGCGGGTGCTGTTCCGCTATGAGCTGGACGAGGCGTTTCCGCTGAAGCAGCAGATGCAGTACTACCGCAAGGCGTTTGCGGCGGGCAATGCGCACTACGAACGGCTGACAGGAGCCGTGGCGGACGAGAAGTGCAAGAACGTGACGCGGCTGACGGTAGTGGCGCACGACGGCGAGGTGTACTTCAACCCGCAGGCCGAGGCGTTCACGGCGGAATGGATAGGCCGCGAGTGGGAGCAGATGCAGCAGCCGATGAAGGAAGACCGGAAGCGTAGCCGCGAACTGGTCCGCATCCGTGCGCTCTACCGGAAGATCATCAAACCGGAGGTGGAGGGCGAAGGGGCGGTATATGCGCCCGGCTCGCACAACGACTACGTGATGCGGGTGGGCTACCGGCTCAACCAGTTCGGATTCTCACTGGAAGCGGCTACGGAGTGGGCGGTCGCAGAGTTTGCCGACTACGACAAGGCGGCGAGTGTCATTGCGTCGTGCTATGAGAAAACCGAGGAACACGGCAGTCGTGGCGGGCAGAAGCGCTGTTACGGAAAGGATACGGACAGTCGCGGTTTTGCCAGCGTGGAAGAAGTTGAGGCGTTTCTGACGGAGCACATGAAGTTGCGGCGCAATGTGATTACGTCGAGGACGGAGTTTCTGGACGAGGTGACTTGGCGCCCCATCAGCGATACCAAGGTGAACTCGTTGTGGAAGGATATGGCGAAAATGAAACGGGTGAACGTGCAGGACATCTACCGCATCATCGAGAGCGACTTCGTCAGGGAGTTTCATCCGTTCCGGGAGTATCTGGAGAAAATACAGCCCCCTACCCCAACCCTTAAAGGGAAGGGAGCAGATGGGGATGACTACATACGCGAACTGGCGGAGACAGTGCGCGTAAAGGGCGGACTCGAGGAGCAGGAACTGTTCTACCAGTACTTGAAGAAATGGCTGGTGGCAATGGTGGCGGCATGGGTGGACGAGAGCGTGGTGAACAACGTCATCCTGGTGCTGATAGGCGAACAGGGGTCGTACAAGACGACGTGGTTCAACTACCTACTACCGCCGGAACTGAAGCAGTACTTCTACACCAAGACCAACTCGAACCGCATGACGAAGGATGACCTGCTAACGCTGGCGCAGTACGGACTGGTGTGCTGCGAGGAGCTGGACACGATGTCGCCCCGCGACCTGAACCAGTTGAAAGCGGCAGTCACCATGCCAAGCATAGACGAGCGGGCAGCCTACGCCCACTACCATGAGCACCGCAAGCACATCGCCTCGTTCTGCGGGACGGGCAACAACGTGCAGTTCCTCAGCGATCCTACGGGCAACCGCCGCTGGCTGCCCTTCGAGATTGAGCAGATCCGCAATCCGCGCGACCATCCCTTCAACTACAAGGGCATCTACGCGGAGGCCTACCGACTGTACAGGAGCGGCTTCCAGTTCTGGTTCGACCAAAACGAGATCCGCCGGCTCAGCCGTCACAACGAGCACTACGAGACCCCGAAGCAGGAGCGCGAACTGGTGGACGTCTTTTTCCGCAAGCCGCGCGAACTGGAGGGTGGCGAGTTCATGCCCGTCAGCCGTGCCATGCAGATTGTCGGCGGCAACACCGTCCAGACGCTCAGCGACGTGCGACTGGGACGTGCCTTCCGTGACCTTGGCTTCGCCTGCAAGCGCAACAGCCAGGGTCGCGGCTACATCGTCGTGTGTCGTACTACGGAGGAAATCAAGGCCCGCCAGCACATGCTTGCGGCCTGTGATGATCAGACCGAAAGCGAAGAGGCAATGCCTTTCTGAGCGAAATGACACATGACAGATATGACGGATAAAACGCAGAATCCCTCATACGTGTACGCGAGAACTCTTGGCAACGGGCAACACTTCCTGCGTACGCACGAGGGGAATCGGGAAACCAGGTGTCACGTCCGTCATCCGTCACTGTCAGGAATGCCATCCGTAAGTATAGTGTTTAGGCCTCGTAAGTATGGCACTTTTACAGTGAAAGTATGATTGTTAGCAATTGAAAACAATATGACTTTATGAAAGCAATGACGAAACAACAATTGGCAGACAGCGCGGGCGTAACGGTACGGACGCTGTTTAACTGGTGCAGGCCCTATCGCAAGGAACTGGCACGGATGGGATTGAAGCCAGGCATGAGGGTGTTGCCACCGCACATTGTGAAATGGATTGCAGACAGGTTCTGCATCGATCTGGAAACGTAGTCACATGGTTGGCTACGTTTTTTTGCGTTTTATCGTGCGTTATCCTGCGTTATCTGTACGAGCCTGCACGAAACGGAAAACGGGGTTTTCTGATGTAGTACCTTTGCACCATCAGAGAAACACTCTGAGGGAGTTGAAAGATAAGTGCGCATAGTCGGGAGACCCCAAGTAACCAACACAAAAACTAAACGATTATGATTTTGTATGTATTGAAACAGAACAAGAACTCGAAGTCGGCGGCTTACGGCAAGTTCTTCGCCTACCCCGTCATCGAGGAGACCATCGAACTGGATGCGCTGGCCGAACACATGTCGAACCACAACACGCCTTACTCGAAGGGGGCCATCAAGGGGATGCTGACCGACATGGTGTCGTGCATCAAGGAACTGCTGCTGGAGGGCAAGAACGTGAAGATCGCCGACCTCGCCATCTTCTCGCTGGGCATCAAGAACAACGGCGGTGCCGTTTCAGAGGAGGCGTTCACCGTGGCGAAGAACATCAAGGGCGTGAAACTGCGTGCCCGTGCCACTGGCGAACTGATTGCCAAGAGCCTGAATCTGGAGGCCACGCTGAAGAAGGCCAGCGCCACATCGAAGACCACCAATGGCGGCGGTACGACTGGCGGTGGAAGCACTTCGGGCAGTGGTTCGCAGAACGGCTCGCAGAGCGGCAGCGGTGACAACCAGGGCGGCTCGTCATCAGGCGACACATCGACAGGTGGTAGCAACACGGGCGGTAACAGCGGTTCCGGCTCTGGCACCAGCACCAGCGGCTTGCAGGGCAGTGACAGCGGTACTCCCGGCAACTACCGTCTGGTCATCTACAAGTACGGTAACGGTACGTCAACCGTGACCGACGACAGCGAGCAGGAAATCAACAGCAACGACAACGTGGCTTCCGGCTCTAACGTGAACATCAGCGTTGTGCCCGCAGAGGGTAAGGTGCCCACGGCCCAGGTCAATGGCATCAGCATCGCCCTGACCGAGAACGACGGGACCTACACTGGCTCGTTCGTGATGCCTACGAAGGGAACCGTGCTGGAGATTAACTCTGACCCGAGCGACAACTGGTTTGAAACTGGCGATTAGTATTCACTTTTAAAGGTTGACGATTATGAAATTTCTTAAGGACATGAAACGCTGGAAGACCATCATCCAGTTCATCATCACAGTACTCACGGCTATCATTAGCTCATTCTTCGTACAGTCATGCGCCACATTGATCTGATTGTCGTTCACTGTTCGGCCACGCGCTGTAACCGTCGCTTTCCCGTGACAGCACTCATCCGCTGTCACGCGGATCGCTTCGGATTCACGGGCTACCACTACTACATCACCCGCGACGGCCAGACCTACCAGACACGACACGAACAGTTGGTCGGTGCCCACGCCGTGGGCTACAACCAGCACTCCTTAGGCGTGTGCTACGAAGGTGGCTTGGACGAACACGGCACCGCCGCCGACACCCGCACACCGAGGCAGAAGCGCGCCCTTCTCAGGCTGCTGCGCCGCCTGAAGAAAGAACATCCAGATGCCCGGATCCTCGGCCACCGCGACCTGCCCGATGTCCACAAGGACTGCCCCTGCTTCGATGCTCAGGAAGAGTATTCGAACCTTTAACCCTGGGTGCAGCGTCGCCATCCGAGGCCCCGCCCTCAATGTCAAACCCTCAAACATCGAAAGATCATGCATTACATCAGAGACCAACAAGCATAGTTTATCCCACATTTGGCGGACAAGGACCGAAAAGTTCTTGCCCGCCTTCTTTATTGATGTAACACAGATACGACAATTTGTCAACACTTATTGCAATGATACATTTATCTTTATTTTGGCACACTTTTTGCGTATATTTATTCAGGAAGTGAGAAACACGACCTCTTGGCACCACAAGCCAGTAAATCAAGACCTGATATGTGGCAGGCTTTTATAGATTTTTCCCCTGCAAATGGAAGATAAGTGAAATATGAGGTGAAAAAGGTTGCACAGGATACCATTCAAAACTCATTAACAAATTCCTTAACTAAAAATTCTTATTTATGCAGCAATATGCAAATCTTGGAGGAAATTCCTCTATTGCAGGTTATGAAATTGAACCCACACGTATTCGTGTAATGTTCAGTGATGGTAGCCTTTACTCATATAGTTATGCAAGCGCCGGTATAAGTAATGTAGAGCGAATGAAGCAATTAGCCAGATCTGGATATGGCCTGAACTCGTTCATCATGCGAAACGTACGCAATTGCTATGAGTAACGAAATGAAGGTGTAATTGTCTCGCCTCCAAAAGGGACAAGCTAAAGGTAATGGCAGATTTACCTATAATGTTTAACTTCAAAATTGTACGATATGACGAAAGTTAAAGTTGGCAGAAGTGCAAAGACTGGCAGATTCGTGACCGTAAAGTATGCAGAAAGTCATCCGAACACGACTGTGGTTGAGACCATCAAGAAGTAGTTACAGTCACGGAGTTGTTGATGCAATGATTTTTGGTTTTAGTTTTTAGTTATTAGATCAGCAAAAGGGATGTGCATTCACAGGTTGTACATCCCTTTAGACTATTCTAGTTTTAGAAG
>JAFRPY010000112.1 GCA_017428925.1 Prevotella sp.
AAAATCATTCAGATAGAGAGTTTATAGATTTTCGAAATAGATTTTCTTGAGATTATTAGGCCGTGCTCTACCAATAAAGCAAGGGTCGCTTCGCTCAAAATTATTAAAAAATTGATTAAAAAATCATTCAGATAGAGAGTTGACAGATTTTCGAAATTGATTTTCAAAAGATTTTGACGCCTCTGGCCGACCAATAATTCATGGGTCGCTTCGCTCAAAATCATTAAAAAATAGGTTGAAAAATCATTCAGATAGAGTGTTGATAGATTTTCGAAATAAATTTTCTTGAGATTTTGAGTACGAAGTACGACCATTTAACTTTGAACCCATGAACTTGATCGAAGAACATAATTTAAAATATAAATTCTTTAGTGATATTACAGGTGCTGCCATGAAGGTGCATAGAAAATATCATGCAGGTCTGCTTGAATCAGCATACGAAGCGGCTTTGAAATATCTATTGGAGCAACAAGGATATAAGGTAGAAAGGCAGGCCCTCCTTCCAGTCTATTGGGATGACGTTAAGTTGGATCAGACGTACCGGATGGATCTGGTGGTCAATGATAATATCATTTTAGAGTTGAAGGCCATTAATTTTGTTGACAAAGAGCATCGCAAGCAACTTTTCAATTATATGAATATAACGCATTGTCCCTATGGAATGTTGCTAAACTTTGGCCCCAAGGGGCTGTTCTCAGAATGGTATAAACGGTTTGATGATGGTAAAATTGAAAAGATAAAATTGTATTAGGTCGCCACGCTCAAAAAGCTTGGAAAAACCATTCAATTATAGAGTTGATAGATTTTTGAAAAAGATTTTCTATAGATTTTGAGGCCTTTGGCCGACCCAAGAAAGAAGTATGGTCGTCGCAATGCTCCTCAAAATTATTCGAAAATTGAATTTAAAATCATTCAAATAATAATTGGTGGATTTTGGAAAAGATTTTTTATCGATTTTGAGGCCTTTGGCCGACCAATCGTGTAGGGTCGCTTCGCTCAAAATCATTCAAAAATCAAGAAAAAAATCATTCAAATAAAAGTTGATAGATTTTCGAGACAGATTTTCTTGAGATTTTGAGGCCTTAGGCCGACCAATGATAAAGAGCATCATCCGTAAGCAGTACGATATATTCCATGAGTAAGCAGTCGATTAGGTTTTATCACGATCATGAGGTCCGAGCCGTTTGGGACGAGGAACGTTCCAAATGGTGGTTCTCTGTGCTGGATATCGTCGAAGCGATTACTGAGAGCGTGAATCCAAGAAAGTATTGGAGCGTTCTTAAAAACCGATTGAAGAAATCCGGTAATGAGTTGACTACACGTTGTAGTCAACTGAAGTTGACGGCTGCTGATGGAAAGAAATATGCAACTGATTGTTTCTCGCAGGATGATATCATGGAGGTTGTGAAGGTCATTCCGAGCAAAAAGACCACGGAGTTCCTCGAATGGTTCACTTATAGCGACAATACTATCGACGGGCGCAGCAAGAAAAAAGCATATACGTTTATTGAAAGCAACCTGGTGGCCGACAAGGATGTCGGGACCGTGAAGGCATTGCAGCAGATTCATGCCTATATCTTCGGTGGACTCTATGACTTTGCCGGAAAGATACGTACGAAGACCATTTCAAAAGGGAATACGTTGTTTTGTCTTGCCGAGTACCTGCCTCAGAACCTGAAGACGATTGAGCAGATGCCGGAGACTACCTTCGATGAGATTGTTGACAAATATGTTGAGATGAACGTGGCTCACCCGTTTATGGAAGGCAATGGCCGAAGCACACGCATCTGGCTCGACCTCATCTTCAAGAAACGACTGGGCATGTGTGTCGACTGGAGCAAAATAGACAAGAACGAATATCTCGGTGCGATGGTGGAGAGTCAGATGGATAGCAGCAAAATAAGAATGCTCTTGAAGCAGGCCCTTACGGATCGTATTGACGACCGCGAGATCTTCATGAAGGGTATCGACTATTCATATTATTATGAACAGGAGTGACCTCACACAGATCTTGACGATCTTATTTGATAGTTGAAAGTTTAGTGTTTAGAGTTTAGAGGTGCCGTTGGCGCAGTTCTTTCTCCGTTTTACTACGAAAGCGCCCCTACGGGTCGAGCGGAGAGTGCGCCGTTGGCGCAAGTTCTTTCTCCGTTTTTCTACGAAAGCGCCCCTGCGGGTCGAGCGGAGAAGCTTGGGTCGTCGCTGCGCGAGAAATTATTCAAAATTTGATACAAAATTCGACAAAGAAAATGATGAAGTGTTTCTACGAAACTTTAGGTAGATAGGATGATTGAGATGAAGAACAAGTTCTCCAGTCTCAACCATACTGCCAACCTTGCATTGTAAAAACTTGCAATGTTCATCATTTTCCTGAAAAATTCTGAGTATAATTTGTAAAATTTCCAGCCGTAGGCTGATAATATCTCACACAGATCTTTACCATCTAAACAGATAAGGCTGCTACGCAGCAGTTCAAAGTGTAAAGTCTTTCAGACGTGTAAAAAGTGTAATGTCCGTTAGACGAGTAATAACTCACACAGATCTTGACCATCTAAACAGAAGTATCAGTTTCTGGATTCTAGTTTCTAGTTTCTGGTTTCTGGTTCTTTCCCCACTACGTTCTGAAAGCGTCCCTTTGGGCCGAGCGTCTGGTTTCTAGTTGTTTATGATCTGTGAACTTTGAATGTAGCTCTGCTGCAATTGCCGCCGTAGGGCTTGAAACTTGAAACTAGAAACAAGGAACTGCGCGAAGCGCTATCTGTGAGATCCATGAGATCCGTGTGACATATTTATATATATATGAGTATTTATGACGCAATTGACTGATGAACAAAAAAAGATTCAAATGAGTGACATGAAGTCATTCGATGAGCAGATGCCATCCGTAGGAATTTTCTGGTATGATCCCGAGGACCATTCATTCTTCGGCGTTCGGAAATCAGAGTTAACTCCTAAGATGGTTGAAGATGCGGCGGAGAAAGGACTCCCATTCATTAATTATCCCCATCTTCATCGTCAAGTATGGGCGAAAGAATATTTCCGTGCCCAGGCAAAACATGAAGAGACCAAGTTCAAAGGCGATTATACGCAGATACCCCGTGGACGAGTGGCTTGGAACATTGATAAGTTCATTGTACTTGTAGGCCACTGGGCAGAGCCAATACAAGATGAACTGACTGCTCTCATCGAGGAGGAGTTTTCACTTCCCTATTTTGAGTTTGTGTATGATGCACATTGGGATCTCGGTCATGGATGGTCGGGGGATATGTAGAAATGTAAAGGCCTGACGGCGTGTAAGGCAGCGGAGCTGCGGGTAAGGCCTAACGGCGTGTAATAATGGTCGTCGCGTTGCTCCTTAAAATTATTCAAAAATCAAATAAAAAATCGTTCAAACATAATTACTCACACAGATCTTTACTATCCTCTTCTACGAGTTTAGAGTTTAGTGTTTAGTGTTTAGAGCCAGTTTAATAGTTTAAAGTATTAAGTTTTTGAACCTCTTGAACGTGTGAAGCACTATTGAACATTGAACTGCGCTTTCGCGCTTTGGCCGACCCGCTAGTTGTTCATTTGAATTGCAGCTTTGCTACCTAACTCGAGTTTTCGACTAACTATATATAGATTTCTCATATTGTAAAACATAACTCTCATGATAGTTCTACTATTTATCTTCCTCTTTTTTGTTGTATCAACGTATGCACAGAGCATTGTCAATAAGAACACAAGACTGAATGTGTTGTACATGCTATTCTTCATACTAGCTCTCATTGCGGGTTCTCGTGGGTTGGAATTTTCTGATACGTCTGCTTATACCTATGCTTTCCAGAATGAGGCACCAACTCTTGCTAATTACTCGATACTGAGTAAGAGTATGTACTATGATGAGAGTGGATTCTTTCTTTTGGCGGTACTAGTTAAAACGTTTACGTCGAGTCCACGCGTTTATTTGATGACTGTCGCTCTCGTTACGATGTTCATCATGTGCATCAATGACAAAAAATACAGTATCTTTCCTTTTGTTGGCCTTTGTGTGTATGTTGCACGTTTCTATATGGGACGTGATTTTATCCAAATACGTGCCTCTCTTTCTTATGCTATTTTGTTTTGGGCTATTCAGTATATATATGAGAAAAAAATGGCATTGTATTTTCTCTGGGTGTTTATTGCTTATCAATTCCATCATAGTGCAGTTGTTGCTATCCCCTTGTATTTTTTATGTAATTGGATAGATTTAAAAAAATGGCATATTGTTGTTGGCCTCATTATTGCATTTATTATTGGAGGATTGTATTCTGATGTTGTCAGAATGTATGTAGAAGATAATGCAAGTGACTTGAATATTTCGGGCGACTATGTTACTGGTGGTACAGAAGCCTATGTAGAAGGAAAAGGTTTATTGAATCCGTTAATTTATTTTCAATGTGCCATTTTATTATTATATACATATTATGAAGAATTGTTAGCTCCACAGAACAAGTATTATTATGTTTTACGAACTGGGTATTTTTATTCAACGTTGATTCTTATTATATTCTGTACCTATGCAGTGCTATCTGGTCGCACCGCTACTATTTATGCGACACTTGAGATGGCCATTATCCCATCTCTCCTTGGTATAACAAAAAAGAGTGATAGAAGTTATGCTTATTTTGCAATAGGAGTAGCATTAACTGGAATATTCTATATGAACTATCTGTCTGTGTTTAAATGAAAATACATGAAAACAATATGATATGCCTTTAATAACTGTTATCGTCCCCATATACAATGTGGACAGGCTGATGCGAAAGTGCCTCAACTCCATACTTGATCAAACTTTCCAGGACTTTGAATGTCTATTGATTGATGATGGTAGCAAGGACGGCTCACCTGCTATCTGCGATGAGTATGCGGCAAAGGATGTGCGTTTCAAAGCTTTTCATAAACCCAACGGAGGTCTTAGCGATGCCCGCAACTATGGTTTAGAACGAGCTCAAGGCGACTACACCATCTTCTTTGACCCCGATGACTGGGTGGATGCCGACTGCTTGAAGGACCTGTATGCGAAAGCGTTGGAGACCGATGCAGATATGGTAATGTGTGACCTGTATTATAATGATCCCTATCGCCAGGGTTACTGCAAGCAAGAACCGACCAGTTTGGACCACAATGACGTACTTAAGGATATAATTGTCGGTAAGGTCTATGGTTTCACGGTGACAAAACTGCTTCGTCGCAGTCTCTATCAACAATACGACTTACAATATCCTGTAGGCATGTATGGCTGTGAGGATCAGTATACGATGTGTAAATTACTGAAGAACGACGTTAAGATTGCATATTTGCCGAAAGCGTACTATCATTATATGCATTTTGGGAATGATACTCTTTCCAGGCATTACGACGAAACAACCTATCAGCATGACTTGCTGATTCGCCAGAAGTTTTGTGATCTGCTATCGGATACAGAATATAAGCAGTTAGCTTTTGATAGTAAATCTGAGTGGATTTTGTATCGAGCATTTATGTATGGAAGAAAAGAATATGCCTCAAAGCAGTTTGTCTCTGTTTTCTCAGAATTTGAGGCGTATACCAATAATACCGAACCAGCTTATTTGTCGTATTTCTATCGCGCTTCTTTGGCTGGGTATTATCAATTTGCAAGATTTGTTTTTGAAGTGCTATTTCAGTCGAAGCAAATCATTAAGAAATTTAAGTGCATAATTAAGAGATGAAGATTTTTATCGTACAATCACATCTTGGAGGTGGAGGGGCAGAAAGAGTTGGTGTTATGTTGGCTAATGGCTTTTCTCTTCGAGGCCATGATGTCACGATTGCAACCGATTTAAAAGCAAAGCAAAATTATATACCTTTATCATCTGTTAAAATAGTTAATATTGTTTCATCGAAAAAGAATGTTTTAATAAAATGGTGTTATGCTATATGGAATTTAAGAAACATATGTGCAGAAAGTAGACCAGATGTAATTATTGGAATAATGCAACTAAGCTCATTTGTTTCAAAAGTTTCTACCATAGGATTGGGGATTCCTACTATTATGATGGAGCATTACTATTTTGAGAGTCCAAATGGATTGACATCGTTTGAGAAGTTTTGTAAATTTTATCTCAATAAAGTATATCCAATAGTTACAGTATTAACATCAGCAGATAAAATACTTGCCGAACAGTCTTTAAAACATATCGTTATTATGCCAAATCCATTAGCGCTGAAACCTGTGGTTAATAAAGGTGTTAGAAGTAATGTCTTGTTAGCAATAGGACGACTGGATGCTTGGTATTATAAAGGATTTGATGTGCTAATCAAAAGTTTTGCTAAACTATTGAATGGTTCAAAAGTGGCAGAGCCACGTTCAAGGTTCAAAAGCAATGACATTGCGTTCAAGATAAGAGAAGAAGGGTGGAAGCTACAGATTGCAGGAACGGGTAGCGAAGAGAGCTTGAATTATTTGAAACAATTATGTAAGGAGAATGGGATAGAGGACTCTGTGGAGTTTCTCGGGTTTAGGAAGGATGTTGAAAAACTCTATCAAGAGGCTTCTGCCTTTGTACTCAGTAGTCGTTATGAGGCTTTCGGTTTAGTTTTGATTGAAGCAATGAGCCAGGGATGCGCGTGTATAGCTTGTGATTACAAAGGACGTCAACGAGAAATTATGAGCCCCACCTCGACCCTCCCCAGTTGGGGCGGGGAAAGTTCCGTTGAAAGCCCGTCTCTCGGAACTCGAAACATGAACCCTGACGCTCGGCTCAGCCGCTTTCGGAGCTATGACGGAGAAAGAACTCAAAACATTCCTGTTGAAGCGTGCGAAACAGGAATCCTGTGCGAGCCTGATAATGTCAATGCCTTAGCTGATGCTATGACTAAGATGATTACTGACGATGAATATCGTGAAAGCGTTAGGAAGAATGCGATTGAACGATCAAAATATTACTCGATTGAGAATACAATGGATAGGTGGGAAAAACTTTTAGGCCAAGTTGTAAACAAGAAATGAAGATTTTTTTTCTTACCGCATATTTAGGAGCCGGTGGGGCAGAGAGGGTTGTTTCTTTGCTTGCCAATAAGATGTCACAAATGGGGCATGATATTGGTGTTGTCTGTTTAAAGTATAATGATGTTTTCTATCAGATTGAACCAAATGTCCAATTAGTGTTTCCTATGGACCATTGCAATAATCGTTTATCGGAGTTGTTTTGGTTACGAAGATTTCTCAAAGGTCAGAAGCCTGATGTGGTGATTCCATTTACTGAGGGAGTGTATTGTTTCACCATCCTCTCTCTCTTAGGAACGGGAATACCTATTATCGCATCGGAACGATTGGATCCCGCAGCCATGTCGCCAACTCGTAAACTCCTGAAGAAGCTGTTGTTACCATACGCAGACTGGCTGGTGGTGCAGACGCAGAGCATTAAGGAATACTTTTCGAAAAAGATACAGAAGAAAACTTCAATCATTTATAATCCAGTTGTCACGGAAGTCTTCCGTGAAATTGATAATGGACAATTGAAAATTGAAAATGAGGGGAAGCTCAATCGCATAATATCGGTCGGTAGATTGTATCCGCAGAAGAATCAGGAGATGATGATACGGGCATTTGCAAAGGTTGCAGAAGAATTTCCTGATTGGCAATTGGTGATATATGGGGAGGGGCCGCTTCGAGCAGAGCTCGAGTTTCTGGTTTCTAGTTTCAAATTACAAGAACGGGTGTTGCTGCCAGGTCGGACGGAACACGTGATAGAAGAACTGAGGAAATCGAAGATATTCTGTATGTCGAGTGATTACGAAGGAATGAGTAATTCGATGATAGAGGCTATTTGTGTTGGATTGCCAATTATTTCCACAAAGGTTTCAGGGACTGAAGATCTAATTAGGGATGAAGAGAATGGACTCCTCGTTGAGATTGGGGAAGAAAGCTGTATGGGGGATTGCATGTCAAAACTAATGTCATCCGCTGTTCTTCGAGAAGATATGTCGATTAGAAATAAAAAGCTTGCAGGGCTATTCGATATTGATTTTATTGTCAACCAGTGGACAGAATTGATCAAAAAGGTGAAAAATGAATCCGCAAATTAAAAAAGCATTTAAGAATCCTTTTTATGCTTGTGAGTTGGTTTTGAACCAAATGGCAAGATATATCAGTGATGAGAATTTTGTAAAGTGGAAATACTATCTTAATTTTCGCAAGAGGCTTAACTTGGATAATCCTCAGACTTATAACGAAAAGTTACAGTGGTTAAAGTTAAACTGTCAGCATAAAGAATATACCCAGATGGTAGATAAATATGAGGCAAAAAAAATTGCTTCTAATCTCATAGGTGAGGATTATATAATTCCAACTATAGGGATTTATGATTCTTTTGATGATATAGATTTCAACAAGCTACCTAATCAATTTGTCTTGAAATGTACTCATAACTCTGGTGGTGTAGTAATCTGTAAAGATAAAAGTGTTTTTAATGTTGATAAAGCAAGACAATTTATGAATAAGTGTCTGAGGAAAAATCCATATTGGGCAACACGAGAGTATCCATATAAAGACGTAAAACCGCGTATTATAGTAGAACAATTTCTTTCTGACGGGAGAACAGAGAAAGAAGGTTTGACCGACTTCAAGTTTTTTTGTTTCAATGGAAAGGCTAAATTTTTATATGTATCACAGGGTTTGGAAGATCATCAAACTGCAGGCATTTCTTTTTTTGATTTAGATGGTATGCGCCTACCTTTTAAACGTTTGGATTTTCGGCCAATAGATAGTTTTGTCCCACCGCATAGGTTTGACGAAATGAAATTGTTGGCTGATAGTGTAGCAAAAAGGTTAGATTGTCCATTTATTCGGATTGATTTGTATGAAGTTCAAGATAAAATCTTTTTTTCAGAATTCACTTTTTTCCCATGTAGTGGGATGATTCCCTTTGACCCATTAGAATGGGATGCTAAGATTGGGGAATTGATACATTTACCAATAAGTAATCAATGTTGAAGCATGTTTTTTTCTGTATTAATGTCTGTATATTTTCGTGAATCTTCTTTTTTTTTGAAGAATGCGTTGGATTCTGTTTTTAGTCAATCGCAGAAGCCTGATGAAGTAGTATTGGTTAAAGATGGGAAATTGACTCAAGAATTAGATTCGGTAATAGAAGAGTATGTCCAAAAATATCCAGAGTTGAAAGTCGTGTCGTATGAGGAGAACCGAGGTTTGGGATATGCGTTGAATTATGGAATGCAATATTGCACATATGATATCGTAGCTCGCATGGATGCAGATGATGTAGCTAAACCAGATAGATTTGAAAAGCAGATAAGGGTTTTGGAAGAGCATCCGGAGATAGGGCTGGTGACGGCATGGGTAGAAGAGTTTGTCGGTACTACAGATCATATTACAGCAAAGCGTACTTTGCCTGAATCTCCAGAGGAATTATATGAGTACGGGAAGTCTAGATGCCCAGCAAATCACCCAGTTACCATGTATAGAAAACAAGCTGTCTTTGATGCAGGTGGATATCAAACAGAACTGTTTCCCGAAGACTATTTTCTTTGGATTAAAATGCTGATGAATGGAGTGAAATTTTATTGTTTGCAGGAGTCATTGCTATATTTCAGGTATTCACCAGAAACAATCGCTAAGCGCGGAGGTTGGAAGTATGCAATCGACGAACTGAAGATACAGAAGAATATCTATAGAACGGGATATATATCTCTTCCTCGATATCTTTTTAATTCCGTTTCGAAGTTTACAGTGAGAGTCTTGCCTCTAAAACTCCGCATGTGGGTGTATCTTCACTTGCTGCGCAAATAGTAGCGGAGCTGTGTTCAAAAGGCTTTCTGCCATTCAAGATTCAAAGCTTAAATTCGAAGTGAAGGTATTGAAATCTTGATGAAACTTACAGTTGTAGTTCCTATTTATAAAAATAATGATGCCCAGCAATTGCGAGTGTCATTAGATAGTTTACTGCGTCAAACTTTGCTGCCAAATGAGATTCTTGTAGTGGCTGATGGTCCTGTTTCTGCAGGGCTGGAAAGGGAAGTTGAAAGGTTAAAGGTTAAAGTTCAAAGTTCAAAATTGCCGATTGAAGTAAGCTATCAGAAATTTGAACAAAACGAGGGACTTGGTGAGGCAATGCGAAAGGCGGTCTTTGTAGCGAAAGGGGATTATATTGCAAGAATGGACGCAGATGACATTTGTCTTCCAAATAGATTTGAGAAGCAAATGAAATGTTTTGAAGAAGATGCCACTTTGAGTGTGGTAGGAGGCCAGATCGCTGAGTTTGATGGTGATGTGGAGAACATTACAGGAAGGCGTGTCGTTCCACTAGAACATGAGGAAATAGTGAGTTACATGAAATCGCGCAACGGGATGAACCATGTAACAACGATTCTCAAGAAAAAGGATTTGGTAGATTCAGGGAACTATCAATCTTTTTTCTTATTAGAAGACTATTATCTATGGGTAAGGATGATTCAGTGTGGATGCAGATTTAAGAATGTCAACGAAGATGTTGTTCTTGTAAGAGCTGGGAAAGAACAAATGGATAGACGTGGAGGGCTTGAGTATTTTAAGAGACAGTGTGAGGTGTTTAAGTATATGTTAAAAACGGATTATATTACTCTTCCACGCTTTCTGGCAAGCATCATAGAACGAGGAATCGTTCATGTACTTTTGCCTGTATCAATGAGAAGTCATTTCTATAGTGTTTTCTTGAGAAAGTGACAATCACGGTTTTCACTACAGCTTGTAATAGGCCGGAGGGATTAAGGCGACTGTATAGTTCACTGTTGAGGCAGACTTACAAGGATTTCCTCTGGCTCATTGTGGATGACAGCACCGATGATCGGGTGAAACGGGTTGCTGAAGAGTTGATAAAAGACAGTCTTGTTAAAATTGATTATCATAAGCAGGAGCATCGGGGACGATATTGGGCACAGAAGACAGGATACGGTTTAGTAGATACACCTTATATGGTGGACATCGATGATGATGATGAATTGACTGATGACTGCCTGGAGATTCTAGCTCAGGAATGGAAACGGATAGAGGAAGAGGGTAGAAGTGACATCGGCGTGGTCTGCGGTCTTTGTGTAGATAAGAACGGAAAGGTTCTTAGCTATCATGATGAACGTCCGTATATTGACACCGACTATATCGAGATGGAATGGACGAAGAAACACCCAAGCGAGCATCTGCAATCAAGGAAACTGGAAGTGATCAAGGAGGTAGACATTTTTAATTATGGTGGGAGATGGTTGGCTGATGAGGTGTCGTTTGTACGGGAGTCGGTGTTATGGAATCGTGTAGCCAGGAGATATAAGTCCCGATATGTGAATAAGCCGATGAGAGTGTATCATACAGAGTCGTCGGATCGGTTGAGCGTGCCAGTGTTTGGTAAGCAGAAATGCATAGACTATACTTTCTCGAACTATGTGATGCTGAATGAACTTGACAATCGTCTTTGGGAAAACCCAAAAGATGCAGTGAAGTATTTAGCTGAATATTTGGCATGTGGTGCAGCATTGAGGTATTCGTTGCAGATGTTGATAGGACATCTCAATAATCGTATATTAAAAGTGATTGGCGTCATCATCTGGCCATTAGCATTTGTTGTAGGAACACATTTTCGATGTAAGGATGACTTCTCTCAGTAATGTCTCTGTAGAATGAAAGTCGCTTATATTGTTGCTTCTTTAGGTCCAGTTGGGCCAGTTGTCGTGGTACGAAACCTCGTGGAGAGAATGTTGGCGCATGGGCATGAGTGCGTGGTGTTCTACTTTGATGAGCGGGATAATGGGATGGAGTTTGCGTGTGAGACTAGGAAGATTTCGTTTTGGAAGAGAGAGGACTTTAGTGAATTCGACTGGGTACATGCGCATTCGTTTAGGCCGATGGTATATGCATCACGTTTGAAAGGTGTACAGAAGCTTGTGACGATGCATTCTTATTTATTTAAGGAGTATCACTATTCATTGGGTCGATTGGTCGGAAACTTGTTGGGACACTACACTATGGCTATAGCCAGGAGGTTTGATACTGTGGCTGTGCTCAGTGAGGATGCAAAAGTGTATTATAGCAAATGGATTCCAGAGGAGAAACTGCGGGTGTGCTATAATGGTGTGGATGTTGGCAGGGATCCGTCGGAGACAATGAAGACTTCGTTGGCTCAGGATTGGCAGCGAGTGGAGGAATTCAAAGGGGATTCTATATTGATAGGATGCATCTGTGAGTTGGTGAAGATCAAGAATCTTGATGTAATGCTTCAAGCAATGGCGTTATTGCCATTGGAATATAAACTGTTACTGATAGGCTCGGGAGCAGATGAGAAAGCGCTAAAGAATCAAGCCGATCAACTGGGAATCAATGACAGGGTGTTGTTCTTAGGTTATCGTGATGAGGCACATCGGCTGTTGCCTCTGGTTGACATCTATGCTATGACATCGAGAAGTGAAGGGTTCTGTCTGGCACTGACTGAAGCGGCAATGTATGGGAAGAGAATAGTATGTGCGGATATTCCTGGGATGAGGGAGAAATTCTCAGACGAGGAAGTGACATATTTCGATGTGGATAGTCCACAGGCGTTAGCTGAGGCAATCGTAGCGGCACAACAACATGAGGAGAAGGGACGCAAAGCAAAGGCTGTAGCGCTGGAACGATTCTCGACAGAGAAGATGTATGAGCAGTACGAGGGGGTGTACGACCGACTAAGGCAGCAAAGCTGCGTGTAAGGGCATGCGCCGTGTAAAGCCCTTCGGGCGGATAAAGGCTAACGGCGTGCATAGCACTGAAGCAAGTTGAGAATCTTTCAGACGTGTGAAGCCCTTCGAGTGAGTAAGTAAACACGCTTTGCGTGGAAATTACACAAAATTTATATAGAATTTTACAAAGATCAAAATGATGAGATGTTCAAAAAACATCTTTGGCTGACTGATAATTGTAAAGACAAACAAGTTTGTAATTTACCACTACTCAGACAGTTTGGGTTCGCTAATTCTTGCAAACGCATCATTTTTGAATAATTTTGAATATAATTTATTTAATTTCTTTCCCCGTTTCGCTTTGCGCTCGAGCTTGCTCGCTTTCATAACAAAGTGGAGAAAGAAAGCGGCAAAGCCGAGCGCTCGCCGTAGGCGATTACTTACACGCAACATAGTTGCTTTACACGAGCCAAAGGCTCTTTACATTTTTAGATGACAAAGTCATTGTTCAACTACGCCAAGCGCCTGATACGTCCTAGATGGCAGATTGGGATTGTTGAGAATTCGTTGGAAGGGATTGTCAATGGGGAGGAACTGCGGGTGCAATGGCCGGCGAATCCTTTTCATGACCGTTGGTTTGCTGATCCGTTTGTACTGTCGGTGAACGGGAATGAGGTGACGCTGCTTGTGGAGGACTTTCGGTATAAGGATGGCAAGGGACGAATCTCGAGGATTATTGTCGACATGGAGCGGAACTCAATCGTGTCGTGTAAGACGATTTTGGATGGAGGCCATTATAGTTTCCCGGCTATTTTAAGGAAGGAAGGGAGGATTTTCTTTTATCCGGAGCAGAGCAGACAGGGGAAGTTGGAGTTGTTTGAATATTGTCCTGCAACGGAGACATGCGAGTATGTAGGGACGCTCAGTGACGAACCGTTGACAGATGCTATAATATATAAAGGTGTCATCTATTCAACACAATTGCCGGAGCCGAATGGAAAAGTACTGAATAGTTTCTTGTTTCAGGTTTCTTGTTTCAAGTTGGGAAATGAGGAAAAAGAATATTACGTTGAAGAATCTGTTGCACGAAATGCGGGGGATTTCTTTGAGTGTGGAGGGAAGGTGTATCGGCCTGCACAGGAGTGTAACCGATGGTATGGGAATGCGTTGAGCATACAACTGTATGAGAACGGGGAGTTTAAGGAGGTACGGAGAATACCTCGTATGCACACACTGAATAGCTATCAGGGGGTGACGGTGGTGGATAGGAAGATATTTCCGTTCAAGTGGGTGTATCGGTTGCTGCGAAGAACGGACAAGTAGGAGGCCCTTCGGGCGTGTAAAGTCCTGCGGACGGGTAAAGCGCAAAGGCGCGTGTAAAGCCTAATGGCGGGTAATGCCCTTCGGGCGGGTAAAGCGCTAAAGCGCGTGTAAAGTCCTGCGGACGGGTAAAGTTGCTTCGCAACGTGTAAAGCCTGACGGCGTGTGACTTTACACGGATTTATACCATCTATACAATTTTTATCGCGTGAGCAAGAGTGAGATTGCATTTTTGGAGTTGCTGAATGCGGGCCTTTGGGGAAGAGAGGTCCGTGAGGAGATGTTGCGTGATAGCGATGTTGACTGGGAGCGGGTGGTGGAACTGGCTCGTCAGCAGACGGTGGTAGGCATAGTCGGCGAGGCGATGTCGCAACTGCCGCGGGGGGTGATGCCTAGATCGCTATACCTGCAGGTGTTGAAGGAGGTGATGGAGATTGAGGAGGAGAACAAACGGATGAACACACTGATTCCCATTCTCTTCCGAACATTGGATCAATTGGGTGTACAATCATGGCTGCTGAAAGGACAGGGAGTAGCGCAATGCTACGAGAATCCGCTTCGTAGAACGTCTGGTGATATCGATGTTTTTTTTCACATAGATGGTGAATATGAAAAAGCACGTGAGGACTTTTTGCGACATCTGAAACCAGAGGATGTGCATAATGATAATCATCAGACGAAAACGCTTGAGTTTGAATACAAAGGTATCTATATAGAACTACACGGGCGGATTTTACCGGAGGTGAATAGGCAAAGTAACCGTTATTTTGTAACATTTCAGGAAGAGTGCAAGGGAGAGAGAGGTATAGAATGGAATGGGGCGATGTTGCCACCCCTGCGTTTTGATGCGGTGTTTATCTTCATGCACATGGTGCGCCACTATTTCGGTGGTGGCATCGGACTCAGACAGGTGAGTGACTGGATGAGATATGTACACAAGCATCATCAGGAGATTCAAGAGGAGAAGTTGAAGGAGGATTTGCAGAAGACTGGCTTATTCAAGCTTTGGCAGGCTTTCGGATGTATGGCTGTAGAGTGTCTGGGTTGTCCCAGTGAAAGCATGTTTTTCTATACGCCCAGCTTTTCAAAATATGCGAGACGTTTGCTGAAGTATATCCTGGAGTCGGGAAACTTCGGTTATTATGATGAACGTACGAAGAGTGACTCTCGCTTCTATTTCGTTAGACGCTTTGTGGCATTTTGGGGACACCTGCAGATGAAGTTGCGTAATTTCATTATGTTTCCTGAGGAGAGCGTGTATGGTATTCCGTCGTTCATTGTGGACGGACTTATGCGCACGAAGGCGCAAATTGATAATGAAAAATTGAAAATGGATAATTGTTAGTAGTGATAGAGAAGACTGCACATGATATGATCTTTGAACGGCACGCAGTGTCTTTTGAACTTTGAACCTCGCGAAGCGTCTTGAACTTTTGAACGGCACGAAGTGTCTTTTGAACGTTGAACGCTGCGAAGCAGCATTTGAACTTTGAACATAAAAAGAATAGAATATGGAGATTTTACATTATTTGATTGATCTTGGATGGAGGCTCTGGCTCGTGGGCATTATTCTTCCGTTTGTGATTTCAATGGTGCTGGTGTTTATGGTGCATCCCTTCGTGGTGAGGGTAGCCAGGAAGATGAGTGCGATGGATGAACCCGATGAGCGGAAGTTGCAGGAGGCACCGGTGCCCGTGATGGGTGGTGTAGCCGTGATTTGGGGCATCATTATTGGTGCTGGTGCCACCAGCGTGTTTTTCAACAGTTATGCATTGTTTACATCGATAGTCGCAATCACGGTGATGCTCTATGTCGGTATGGGCGACGATATCATCGGATTGAGTCCCATCCTACGGTTGGTGATTGAGGTGTTGGTGATTGGTTTTGTTGTGAAGATGGACTTGGTGAATATGAATGACTTCCACGGATTGTTCGGAATTCATAAATTGCCAGTATATCTATCGCTGCCATTGGTTGCTTTTGGCGGTTGCGGCATCATTAATGCCATCAATATGATTGATGGTGTTGATGGGTTGTCGTCGGGGTTATGCATCATGGCAAGCATGGCATTTGGTGTGTTCTTCTGTGCTTCGCATGATGGCACGATGGCAGTGATGTGTGCGTTGTCAGCAGGCGCACTGATTCCCTTCTTCCTACATAACGTGTTTGGAAAGAGGTCAAAGATGTTCATAGGAGATAGTGGAACGCTGATGATGGGTATGCTGATGACGATCTTTACACTGCATACGGTGGATAACACTTCGCGAGTGGCCTATAACTTTCCAAATATGGGAGTGGTGGCATTTTGTATCTCTGTGCTGTCAGTGCCTATCTTTGATACGTTGCGTGTGATGACCGGACGAATCATGAAGGGGGTATCTCCGTTCCATGCAGACAAGTCGCACCTGCATCATCTATTCATAGAGATAGGCTTCTCGCATGTGGGTACATCTGCATGTGTGATAATGCTGAATGCCTTGAATATCTTCTGTTGGTTTGTTAGCTATCAGTTGGGTGCCAATGTAACGGTACAATTCCTTGTTGTTGTGTTCGTCGGATATATGAATACCTCAGGAATATACTATATTGTCAGAAGGATGAATCACGATCGCCATCCCTATAAGGTGCTGAAGCGTATAGCAGAGTTGAGCCATGTGGAAACGGGGCCCTTCTATAAAGGAATGAGAAGGTTGATGGATAGGATGTAGGAAGCCCTACCCCGGCCCTCCCCAGTAGGGAGGGAGAAGGGGGGCGTTGCGTGTAAGGCGCTAAAGCGCGGGTAAGGGCCTGAGGCTGGGTAAGGCAACTGTGTTGCGTGTAAGGCGCTAAAGCGCGAGTAAGGTCCTTCGGACGGGTAAAGCCCTTTGGGCGTGTAAAGCAACTTTGTTGCGTGTAAGGCGCTGAAGCGCGGGTAAGGGCCTGAGGCCGGGTAAGGCAACTGTGTTGCGAGTAAGGCGCTGAAGCGCGGGTAAGGTCCTGCGGACGGGTAAAGCAACTACACGCCTGCGGTGCGGTTCAAGAGTTCAATGCTGCTACGCAGCGTTCAAAAAGTTCAAGAGCCTTTGGCTGTGTAGGCCATATAAAAAAGCGCTGATGGAGAAATCCATCAGCGTTTTTTGTTTGGCTTTTACACGCAACGAAGTTGCTTTACTTGCGCTTTTGCGCTTTACACGGTAGAAGGCCCTTACACGCAGCCTGCTGCCTTACACGGTTGAAAACCCTTACACGCAGCTCGCTGCTTTTCACGGCGCTTCAGCGCCTACTTGCTCCACCAGTGTTTTTTCTTTGGAGCCTCATGGTGTTCGAGACTTCGGCGAGATGCTTGGGCGATGAGGTCCTTCCAAGTTAGCCCTTGTGAGATCATCTGATAGATTTGTCCCCAATCGGGAATGCCACCGATATTACGGTCATCGATCCAGACATCGGCCTTGATCTTACGAGAGAAGTGATTGTTCCATTCAACTTTCTCCTCGGGGTAGTCCTTGTTGACGGCATAGAACTCTACACCGCGCTCACGACACCAGTTGATGGCATCTTCAAGGAGTTGTCCTTCGCGTACGCTCCAGAGGATCAGACGATGCTGGTCCTTGATGAGCATGCGTAGGGTCTCGGTGGCGAAGGGTAGTTCCTCACCAATTTCGGGATATTTGTGTTCTACGATTGTTCCGTCGAAATCTACTGCAATAGTCATAATTAAATAAATTGTTGAAGTTTCGCAAAACTCACTTCCCCATGGTTTAAAGGGCTTAAAGGGGAGTGGAAGGGGATAAAAGAGACGTATGCTTTATGCTCATTATTCCTACTTGCGAAAGTTGTATTAGTTGAGATGGAAAATGGAAAATTGAAAATGGAGAATTATTCTTTTGGGTTGTCTCCTTTGGCTGTTCTTATACTCGATATGAGTATTGCGATGATTTCTGTTATATCAGGATAGATAGAATCAAATAGTTCTAAGGAGAGATACCTAGTCCTTTTTAATAGACGTAGCCAATAGGCAGTTTCATCTGCTTCTTTTAATGCAATATTAAGTTTGCTTATGAAATCACTTTTGCTTTGAGCATTTTCACTCTCAGCAACGTTTGCTCCAACACTGGTACCACTGCGGAAAATTTGCCTTGCTATGATGTGTTCATCCCTTTCATTTTCGAGATAAAGAGAGAGATTGATAATCCTAACAGCAAAATCTTCTGATTTCTGAGCAATAATATTCGCCATTAATAATTTTCAATTTTCAATTATCCATTTTCTATTTCAAGCGATAGGCCGAGACCTATCGCTTGATGGATGTATCGTTCTTGTCGCCATAGCTGCTCTTGGCATAGCTGCCATAAGAATAGCTGCCATAACTGCCATATGCACCGTAGCTATACTTGCCATACTTACCATAGCTGTACTTGCCGTAGCGACCATAGCGGCCGTAGCGACCATACTTGCCGTAGCCATAGTAGTAGCCGTACTTCTTCTTCGACATGTCGATACCATTGAGGACGATGGCCATCTTAGGCAGTTTCTTATCGGCATCGAGCGAGTTGATGAGGTTGAAGCTTTCCTTCGGTGTGTAGTCGGCACGACACATGTAGACAGTGGCGTCGGCGACACGACCAATCTGCAGCGTATCGGTAACCAGACCAACAGGAGCGGAGTCGATGAGAATGTAGTCGTAGTTCTCACGCAGATGCTCGAAGATAATCTCCAGTGATGTACGGGCGATGAGCTCGGTGGGGTTGGGAGGAATCGGACCTGCAAGCAATAGGTCGAGGTTGTTGTTGATGCCAGAAGGCAACACCTGTGCCTGAATCTGTTCCCAAGTGGGGTCGTCGTGGGTGAGCAACGGCGTGATACCATGCTTGTGGTCGTCGATTTCGAAGAGCTCTGCAAGTCGCGGTTTACGAATGTCGAGACCGACGAGGATGACTTTCTTGCCAAGCAGTGCGAAGCTGACAGCCAGGTTGGCGGCGTTGAACGTCTTACCTTCACCCGACGTACTGGACGTGAAGAGGATGACCTTCTCGTTCTCAGCCAACATGAACTGAACATTGGTACGCATGGCACGGAAGATTTCCTCCATTTGGTTGTTCTTATTCTCGTGAACCACGATGTCGGCCTTCGTCTTGGCGGTTTCGCTGGCCACAGCCACATCGGCGAGGATGGGGAGCTTCGTGAGACGTGCCACATCGTCGTGACCTTCAATCTTATAGCGGAAGAAGGACATGAGGAAGAGAATCAAGGCGGGGATAGCCAGACCAAGCAGCAAGGCAATGAGCATAATCATCGAGGACTTCGGGCTTACCTTGCCTGCAGCTGTAGGCTCATCGATGAGGCGCCCCTTGTCGGCGGTAGCGGCGAGCGAGATGGAGTTTTCCTCACGCTTCTGCAGCAACATCAGATACAAACCCGACTTCACGTCCTGCTGACGACCAATCTGAGTGAGCATACGCTCCTGCTCGGGAGTTGCACCAACCTGTGCGCTGTACTTGTTGAATTGCTGAGCAATGGAGTTGCGCTGGATTTCGTAGTTTCTGCGTGTCTGGTTGAGCGAGCTCTGAATGCTGGCCTGCAACTCATCGAGCTGAGCGGTGAGCGGGGTCACCGTGGGGCTGTTCTCAGAAGCAGAGCGGAGCAGACGGTTGCGCTCGAGTGCTAGTTCGTTATAACGGTTGATCATCTGCTGTGTTCCTGCATCGGCAAGACCAACGTTGGAAGGCAGGGTCTTGTAGGTGCCGGCTGTAGAATTCATCTCCTCGTTAAGGCTGTTGATGAGTGCGACCTGTGTGTTGGCTTCTGCCAGTTTCTGGTCGTAGGCACTCTGGTTAGACATGGCCTGTCCAGCATTCATCTTCAACTCCACCATGTTATGAGCGCGCTTGTAAGCTTCAAGCTGACCCTCGGTATTGCCAAGCTCGGCATTAATCTTCTCAAGACGTGAGTTGATGAAGGCCTCTGTACGCACAGCAACCTCGTTCTTGTCTTCGTTGGCCTGACGGTTGTAGCAGACGATGAGCTGCTTCAGGTAGTCGACAGCACGCTGAGGAATCTCATCGTTCAGCACCAGCTGGGCGATGGTGGTAGTCTTCGACGACTGACCGACTGACAAAGAGCCTGCATACTTATAGGATGCTACTTTCGGCGAACGAATGGTGACCAGCAGTGTTGTTCCGGACTTCACGGGCTCCGTGGTATTGGAGGTGAAGGTGAGCGTACCCTCGCTGGTGGTGAGGGATGCCGGCAGTTTGGCAATGGTCTTGTCGATGGCGCCAGCCATACCGACAGTTCCCGTCACATGGTAGCTGTTATCTTCGCAGAGAATCTGCAGGTTGATGGGCGCAGCAAGCTTCTCCAGATGGGCAGGATCCAGGTCTACGGTGATGGGCTGATTCTTGTAAAGCAGCGTTTCCTTCACTTTTCCTTTTACTCTATAGGTAGTATAGAGCTTCAGATCGCGCACAGCCTGCTCGGCGATGGAGCGCGACTTCAGGATTTCCATCTCGTTGTCGATACCGGCAGAGTTGGTGATGGTACCCAGTGTGGCAGCATTCATGATGCTGTTGCGGCCGCGGCTGCTGTTGTCTTCGTCTTTGATCAGCATCTTGGCATAAGCCTGATACACAGGAGTTTTGTAACGCAGATAGATGGCTGCGAGTCCCAAACAGATGATGAGTGAGAGCACGAACCATTTCCAGTTGAGAATGAGCGTTGTGTAGATGGTTTGGAAATCGAATGTTGATTTCTCTTCCAGTTCCAAAGCATTCTCAGTGCTTAAGTTTTTGTTTTCTTCCATTTCTTATTCTAATAATTAATTGTTTTCGGAATATATAAAAAGGTGTGGGCGTTACTTCGCCAATTGATGGAGATACTGCCCATAGGCATTCTTCTCCATCGGCTTGGCGATTTCGCGCAGCTGTTCCTTGGTAATCCACCCCTGCAGGAGGGCGATTTCTTCCAGACAGGCAATCTTCAGACCCTGGCGTTTCTCGATGACTTCGATGAACGTGCTGGCCTCGCTCAGACTGTCGTGGGTTCCGGTGTCGAGCCAGGCAAAGCCGCGCTGTAGCTTCTTCACTTTCAGTTCGCCACGCTTCAGATATTCCTGGTTGACGGTTGTAATCTCGAGTTCGCCACGGGCACTGGGTTTGATGTTCTTTGCAATCTCAACAACGCTGTTGGGATAGAAATACAGACCGACGACGGCATAGTTGCTCTTCGGCTGCTTAGGCTTCTCCTCAATGCTCAGGCAATTGCCCTCGGCATCAATCTCGGCCACTCCATAACGTTCGGGGTCGTTCACATAATAACCGAAGACAGATGCCTTGCCATGCTGTTCGGCATCGACGACGCTCTCGCGCAGTAGTTCGGTGAAACCTACACCGTGGAAGATGTTATCGCCCAACACCAGACAGGCACAGTCGTCGCCGATGAACTCCTCGCCGATGATGAATGCCTGGGCCAGTCCATCGGGACTGGGCTGTTCTGCGTATTCGAAATGTACACCGAAGTCGCTGCCATCGCCAAGTAGACGACGGAAGCCCGGCAGGTCGTGGGGGGTGGAGATAATCAGTATCTCGCGGATGCCTGCCTGCATGAGAGCCGAGATGGGATAGTAGATCATCGGCTTGTCGAAGATGGGAATCAGCTGTTTGCTGATACCTTTTGTAATGGGGTAGAGGCGCGTGCCTGAACCGCCTGCTAAAACAATTCCCTTCATTGTAATGGCAGTTGAAAAAAATGAAAATTGGTGCTTTTGACATGTTGCAAAGATGCCTGGCAACCAACGTTGTTTTATAAAACGGTGCAAAGTTACGAAAAAAACATGGTTGCGGCAAGCGATTTTAGCTACTTTTTTTTGTTATTTGCTCAGATTGTTGTAATTTTGCATGCCGTTCAGTTGATTCTGAGGCATAAAATACGTAAAATAATTTGTCAAAACATTATGGGATTTTTATCAAAACTATTCGGAAAGAAACAAGATGAGAAGAAGGCCGGCGGCATTGAAGACTATATGATGCTCGTTAGAGTATACTTTCAATCGGCGATTGCTTCTCAATTGGGTATCAATAATTTAGCAATGCTCCCTGACCTTCGCATGTTTAAGGCTACGTTGAAGGTGCCTACACAGAATAATAAACTAGGTGTAGGGGAAAAAGCATTTTGTAAGAAGATGATGAAAGAAGTTTACAATGTAGACGACGGCTTCTTTAAGGAGATCGACCAGAGCGTTCGTAAAAACTGCAACAAATTGCAAGATGCCCAGACTTATCTCGTTCAGTTCCAGGGCTTTTCACAGGATTTGATGATGCTCATGGGCAACCTCATGAAGTTCAAGTTGCGTCTGCCTTCATTCTTTAAGAGTGCCATCTACCAGATGACGGAAAAGACCGTAAATGACATCTTTAACAAAAACGATTATAAAGATGCCGGCGTGATGAAGACGGTTGTTGCCATCCGCCAGTATGACAAACGCCTCGGCTTCTCGCAGAAATGGGTGACAGACTTTGTCTATCAAGTGGTGATGTTGGCCAAGAAGGAACCCAAGAAGAAGGAAGAAAACGCTTAAAGAATTGCTTTAATGCAAGTCCATAAGTAAAAAAAGTTACAAATTATTTGTGCAATTCAATAAAAACAATTAATTTTGTAACCAAATTGTAGACGTATGGAAGCAAACGAGAAGACTTTAACGCTTTTCACTACCCGCATCAGACAGCTGATTCTCCAGTTTAAAGACATGAAGAAGGAGAACGCTGACCTCTATGCGATGGTAGATGAGCGCGATGCTCGCATCAGCGAACTCGAGGCGAAACTCGCGCAGGCCCAGAACGACTACAATAGCCTGAAGATGGCCAGGATGATTGAAATTTCAGATGGCGACCTTGAAGGTGCCCAGAAACGATTGGCCAAGCTCATCAAGGATGTGAACAAATGTATCACGCTATTGAGTGAAAAGTAAAACAGAGCGACGATGGCTGAAGAAAACGACAAGCAGAAAACGACCAGGCAAGACGACAGCAAATTGAATATAACGTTGCACTTGTATGATACCGACATGGCGGTGAAGGTTTACCGCGATGAGGAAGAGTATTATCGCAATGCAGCCAAGCTAATTTCGGATGTGATGAACACCTATGCTAGCCTCCTCAGGGGCAAGCGTAGTGAGAAGCAGATCCTCTATGCTGCCATGCTCGACATTGCGCTTCGCTACCAGAAGGAGGCTAAGCGCAATGACACAGCGCCTATCAGCGATATTCTCGGGAAGTTGACTTCAGAAATCGAAGAAGCTCTGAAGTGAGAATATTTTTAACAACTATAAATTTAGAATGATTGTACTATTGATTACAGCCGCGGTAGCCCTCGTCTTAGGGGGACTCATCGGCTATGCTCTTTTCCGTTATGTCATCAAGGGAAAGTATAATGAAATGATTGCAGCCGCCGACAAAGAGGCTGAAGTGATTAAAGAGAAGAAACTGCTGGAAGTGAAGGAGAAATTCCTGAACAAGAAGAGCGAACTCGAGAAAGAGGTTCAGCAGCGCAATCAGCGCATCCAGCAGAGTGAGAACAAACTGAAGCAGCGTGAGATTTCGCTCAACCAGCGTCAGGAAGAGCTGGGTCGCCGCCGTCAGGAGGTGGAGCAGGGTCAGCAGCGCATCGATAATGAGAAGAAACTGCTGGCTATCAAGCAGGAGGAACTGGAGAAGATGCAGAGCCAGGAGCGTGCCAAGCTTGAGGAACTCTCAGGCTTGAGCGCTGAGGAAGCCAAGAGCCGTCTGGTGGAAAGCCTGAAGGACGAGGCTCGTACTGATGCTGCCAGCTATATCAACGAGATCATCGATGAGGCCAAGCTCAATGCTAACGCTCAAGCTAAGAAGATTGTCATCCAGACCATCCAGCGTGTGGCTACGGAGACTGCCATCGAGAACAGCGTGTCAGTGTTCCATATAGATAACGATGACATCAAAGGCCGCGTCATTGGCCGTGAGGGTCGTAACATACGCGCTTTGGAGGCAGCCTGCGGAGTGGAAATCGTCGTCGACGACACCCCCGAGGCTATCGTCATCTCGGCCTTTGACCCCGTGCGTCGCGAGGTGTGCCGTCTGGCCTTGCACCAGCTGGTCAGTGACGGTCGCATCCATCCCGCACGAATCGAGGAGGTTGTTGCCAAGGTGAAGAAGCAGCTCGATAACGAGATTGTGGAGACAGGTAAGCGCACGGCTATCGACTTGGGTATTCATGGCCTGCATCCCGAATTGATTCGCATCGTGGGTAAGATGAAGTATCGTTCCAGCTACGGACAGAACCTGTTGCAGCACGCTCGCGAGACTGCGAACCTGTGTGCTGTGATGGCTGCTGAGCTCGGACTGAACCCGAAGAAGGCCAAGCGTGCCGGACTGTTGCACGATATAGGTAAGGTGCCTGATGAGGATACAGAAGATCCGCATGCCATCTATGGCGCCAAGATTGCCGAGAAGTATAAGGAGAAACCCGACATCTGCAACGCCATCGGTGCTCACCACGACGAGATGGAGATGCAGACGCTGCTGGCTCCGATTGTGCAGGTGTGCGATGCCATCAGCGGTGCCCGTCCCGGTGCCCGTCGTGAGATTGTGGAGGCCTACATCAAGCGTCTGAACGACCTCGAGGCCATTGCCATGAGCTATCCAGGCGTCACGAAGACCTACGCCATCCAGGCTGGTCGCGAACTGCGCGTCATCGTCGGTGCCGACAAGATGAGCGATGCCGAGACGGAGGCCCTGAGCGGCGAGATTGCCACGAAGATTCAGAACGAGATGACGTATCCCGGACAAGTGAAGATCACCGTGATTCGTGAGACGCGCTCGGTAGCTTATGCCAAGTAAGCCAAGCTGAAGGCTTTGGCTTTAGGACTTAAAGAGCTTAAAGGGAAGAAAAGGGGAGAAAAGGGACAAATGCTTTACTGAAAGTATATTCTGACAGCAAAAGCTATTGTCCCTTTTCTCCCCTTTTCTTCCCTTTATACTCTTTTCTCCCCTTTTAATTAATACTCTGGGAAGTCGGTCTTTTGTGCCTTGATGGCCATGGTTTCCATTTCGATAAGCCAGCCAGGACGGCACACCTTCGCATTCACAATTACCCAAGGTTTGTCGGGGAAGCGCTTCTCAAACAGCCGGCGTACGACCTCGTAATCAGCTGGGTCACGCAGGTAGACAATCATCTGAGCTGCATCGTCGTAGGTGCAGCCAGCCTCTTTCAGCAAAGTCTCTATGTTCTCCCACATGCGGTAGCACTGGGCTACGACGTCACCGTGGTGCATGATCTCACCCTTGTTGTTGATGCTGGCGGTGCCGGAAACGTAGACGTGGCGGCGGTCGCCGTAGTCGATATACGTTCCGCGCTCAAACGACACACCATAGTCGCTCGTGCGATTGAGGTGGGTAGGGGCATAGAGGTAGTGAATCTGCTCTTTCTGGATTCCGGCGATGGCATAGGCATCCATCTGCGAAAGCACCTGTGCGTCGGCCTGGCGTCCACCGATGCCTGTGCTGGCAATGAAATGCGTGCGGTCGGTGAGGTTTTGCGTGATGAACACCTCGTTGCGTGCCTTCACAACACCATTGTAGTTCAGGTCTACATCGTTCACGAAGAACCACGTGCGGATGCAGTTGTCCGCCAGCGAACAACCTTCGCCGATGAGTTGCATCACGTAGTCGTTCAGCAGGATGCGCGTTTGGCGCTCAGAGTCCTTCGCGTAGTTGCTGGCCGAGGCGAGCCAGAGGTGGCGGAAGTTGCCATGACTGGCCTCATAGAGTCCACTTGAGAGCGCTCTCGTCTTCATGCCGGTGGCGAGATAAGCCCACAAGGCAATCTTCGTGCCGTTGAGCGGTGCCTGTTGGATGATGCTCATCGCTCCCTCGGGAGCCTCCATCTCGTAGTTCATCAGCTCGTCGGCCTGATTGCTGGCATCGCTCAGGAAGAACCGTTTGAAGACCACGCTTGCGCCTGCCATTGCATCTTTCTTTACTTGTGCAAAGGCATCGAGGAGTGTTTCCAGTTGTTGTTTGTAGGTGAGCAGCGGATTGGTGAGGCTGATCACCACTTGATACTCTGTCACTTCCGTTCCATTGTCGAAGCAATAGATTTTAGCGACAGCATGTTCAAAAGTAATACAATTATTCATTTAAGTTTCTATTTGCCTGCAAAGATACAATTTTCTTCTCATTAAAAAAAATAACAACAAAACTTTCTTATCTCATCCTGTTGTTTTTCTTTCATACAAACCTTTTCAGACGTAGCTGTGCATGCCACCGAGGAAGTAGTTGACACCGAAATAGGTCATGAGGATGGTGAGGAAAGCAAGCACCATGTAGACGTGGTAGACCATGGGGCGACGGAAGACAGGCAGCGACTGTGTGTGGACGACGACGGCATAGACCATGAAGGTGATGAGCGCCCATGTCTCCTTTGGGTCCCAACTCCAGTAGTTTCCCCACGACACATTGGCCCAGATAGCTCCGATGAAGATGCCGAGTCCCATCGTGGTAAGGGCAGGGTAGAGGAAGATGCGTGAGAGCACTGCCAGTGACTCCATCTGCGTGGCGATGGAGGTTTTCTCTCGGTGACCTCTTAGCTTGCTGATTCCTTTGAGCAGGAGTGCTACGATGCCGCAGATGAAGGTAAGGCTGACAAGGGCGTATGACATCATGATAATGCTGACGTGGAGCGATAGTAGCGGCGAGTTCAGGACGGGCATCATGTGGGTAATCTGCGGGTCCATCTGCGAAATGTGGCTGACCAATAGGAAGAAGCCAGAAAGTAGAAATCCGAAGGTGAGAAGGAGGGAGCTTAGAGTGGAGAGTGGAGAGTATAGAGTGGAGAGGAGGGTGATGGCCATGACGAACCAGGCGGTGATGAGCATGGTCTCATAGCCGTTGGACATAGGGATGGTACCCTTCGCTATCCAGCGCAAGGCAATGCAAAAGGTGAGGGCGAGGAAAGAAATGAGAAGCAGAATGTTGCCTGTTGTCTCCCATTTCTTAGAAGATTTCTTCTGGCGTGTCATCATCCAGATACAGCAGAATAATGCAAGAAATCCCAAGGTGAGATTGAACATGAAGAGGATGGTGGCAAAGGGGATGTGGTTGTAGAGATGTTCAGCTTTGTCCTTGGTAGCCGTGGGCAGCGAGGCTGCTCCGTGTTTCTGCTGATAGTCGCTGATGGTCTTGACAATCTGTCCGAAATGAGCATAGTTGCCACTGAGTGCATCCTGATAGAGGTTGTTGAAGACGGTTGTGATGTAGGTTGAGTCGGCAGGACTGATGCCGGCAGGCAATGCATCGGTGGGCGCTATCCACGAAGATGCGTTGGCGGGGAATAGTTTCAATGGCGTGCCACGACGCAGGTCCATAACCAGCGATAGCTTCTCGTCGATCTGGGCTGCCTGCTTGTGGAATCCGTCCTGCTGGCCGTTGTAGTATTCCTTCAAATATGGGCCGATGATGTAGCCCCCCATGGCTTCGTTGAAGAAGAAGTCGACTGAACAATATGTCGGCAGATCGAGTTGGCTCTTCAGGTCGCCACGTTTGACTTTCACAATGGGTTCCTTGCTCCACTCGTCGCCCCAGAAGATGAATCCCAGCAGCACCTGTGTAGCACTGTATGAGCCGTAATGACGCTTACCATAGAGTTTCTTGGTGAAGTCGAGGGCATAGGTTTCTACGGGACAGATGCGATCGTTATAAAGAATGTGCAATCGAGCGAAGGCATCGGCCTGCTCACGGGGCAGGGTGGGCGCCGCTGCGCGGCAAGTGAAAAGTGAACAATGAAAAATGAGAATAAGGAGGGCGGCACGCTGCAGGAGGGGTGAGCGCAGCAGGCGGCGGAAGGTGCCGCGAGGATCGATGAGCATGTAGACGAGTGAGAAGAAGAGCAGGGCATAGCCAACGTAGGTGACGGGAATGCCCCAAGGGTCAGCATTCATGGCGAGCACGCTGCCACGTTGGTCTTCATCGTAGCTGCTCTGGTAGAGACGGTAGCCACGATGCGAGAAGATGTTGTTCATCGACACACGGGCCTCAGTCTGCTGCTGACCTTCGATGATGGTAAAGTGTGTTTCGTAGTCAGCAGCAGCCTGAGTGCCCTCGTGGTAGATGATGTTAAAGCTTTCGAGACGCAGTTGGAATGGCAAGTGAGCCACGCGCATGCCCGTCTCGGTTGCGGCTTCGTAGTATTCGTCGGTGGTCACACCCATTCGCAGGTGGATAACGCCTTGCTTCGATGTGAGATGGGTGAGTAACGCTCCGGCGAGAATTAGCACAAACGAAGCATGAAGAAGAAGAATTGGCCATCGACGCATGCGCCGCTTTACAATCCAGGCTACTCCGAATGCTGCCAATAGTGCCCACAGCAGCGAGAACCACCAGGCTCCATAGATGTGCTGAAGTGCAAAGTCTCGTCCGTAGCTGTGTTCTACGAATGTAGCCCCTCCGAGTACAATGACAATTAGAGCGTAGAGGGCAATGATAATCTTCTTCATGTTTCGCTTGTATTTCCGCAATAATGCGGAATGCTTAGATCGACTCGATGAACCTTATGACGGCATCGCGGTCGGCCTTCGGGAGATGATAGAACTTCACGGTGCTCGCATAGGCATCCGACTGCTTCGAGTAGCCATGCCACATGATGGCTTCAAGCACAGTACGTGCACGACAGTCGTGCATACGGTCGTCAGCACCTGTGAGCTGGCGGCTCAGGCCACGTCCCCAAAGTGGAGTGGTGCGGCACCATCCAGTGCGGATGTCGTTAACCATGAACAGGCGGTGTTGCACCATGTCGGTGTAAGGCCATATGGTCTGGTTAGGATACTTCGGCAACAGTTTCGTATAGTCACCGTCCTTAGCGAGTCCGTTGGCATCGGCATAAGCCTTCACGCTGGCATCCACCCACATATTGTCCTTACCCGTCTTCCACGACGGACGATGGCACTGGGCACAACCCATCTCGGTGAACAGTTGCTTACCACGCTTCACCTCTGGATCGTTCAGGTTGCGGGCGGCAGGCACGGCCAAACCGCGATGCCACACCATGAACTGGTAGTACTGCTTGTCGGTCATCTCTTCCTGACCGTTGTAGGGAGCGCCCTTGAAGAGGTACTTATCGAAGGTCTCCTTCTTGGCGATGGACGAGCAGCTCAGAATTTCGTTGACACGCTCGCTGATGCCCTCGTTGGTGCCGTCGGCGAAGTAGGGATGCAGGATGCTCGATTCGGAAGAGCCGTGACGCTTGATGTAGTCGACAACCTCGCTATCTTCGCTCTGAGCCTTTGCCCATGCGGGCGTGGTATAGAGCCAGTGGCGGTCGCTGCGCGTGACATTGGTGATGTTCCATATGGCATTGGCACCGGCACCGTCTTGCAGTGTGCCACGCGTCATGGCATAGGTGAAGCGTTTCAGCGGACCGCGACTGCCGTGGAACGAACCTGTGTCGTTGTAGGGTGCAGTATAGTATGCGCTGGTCTTGAAGGCATTGGCCTCCTTGTCCCACATGGCAGGGTTCAGGTCGACGTAGGGAGCCTCGGCACGCCACTGTGCCTCGATGTCTTCATCGTCGAGTGCATCGAGCAGGCCTGTGCCATAGAGGCCGATGGTCGACTCCAGGCGTACATCGTACTCAGTGGGCTTCGGGTTGGTGTTGAAGGCGGTCTGTGGAATGGTCACTACAGGATAGATGAGCGAGTACTTCTCTCCATCGGCAAACTGCATAGGCAGTCCACTCTCCATCTCCTTCACCTCGGGCCACTCAATCTTTATCTGAGTCTCGTCGATAGGAGCCTTGAAGGGCGACATGGCCTGTGTCTGCGGCATGCCCGTCACCTCGCTGATGTAGGCATTGTTCGACGGATGATAGACTACGAGCAGATAACCGTTGCCGATCTGATTGGCGCGATATTCCGTTTGGCGTTTGCCGTGGCCGTAGCTGGGATGGCAGGCAATACAGCTATTACGCACCCATGCCGGGCCAAGGCCCTTGCGTGGATTTTGTTCGAAGGTATAGAGGTGTTCGAAGAAGTCCTCACCAGTGTTGAAGTCTTCCTCCATGCCAGCAATGTTTACAACGGCAGGCGTTGCTGCCGAATAGCTGGCTTTCTCGGTGGTGCCGAGTTGTCCACCTGGATACCACTCATCGGCCGAGAACACGTCGTTGGCCTTGCCGAAGGCACTCTCCTCGGGAGTGAGTGAGCCGAGGTCGATGTCGTCGTTGTCGTGGCATGCTGTGAGCAGCGGCATGGCAAACATAGCTGTGAGAGCCAGCTTTGATAGTCTTTGTAGTTCTTTCATAGAGATTGGTTTTGTTTTGTTTTTACGGATTATTTCTTTTTAACGGCTAAAGCGTCCCGCCTGTTTTCTTGTAAAGCAGGCGAGGCGCTCGAGCCTTAGCTAATGGCAATTACTGATTATTCCTCAACGTCCCAGTCCTCGTCATCTTCGAAGGCGATGTTCCAGATGGTGGAGCAGTACTTCACGAAGGGAGCGGGCATCTGTCCGATGCGTGTGATAGCGTTCTGGAAGGCATTCACCACACTGGTATTTGTTGCACTCTGACCTACGCTTGTGAAGAATCCGCTGAAGCTGTTGCTGGCGGCGGTGCCGTTTGTAGAGCCATACCATACGTTACGGATGGAGCGGATGTTGTCCTGGAAATCGGTGATGGAGTTGTAGCTGTAGGGCGACTCCACATAGCTGATGTCACCAGCCGAGAAGGGATTAGCAATCTTGGCGGTTCCTACTTCTGTGGCGATGGCTACACATGAGCCCTCGTCGTCGGAGAGCACCTGTGCGATGGCGGCCTTCAACGTGGGGAAGGTACTCTTGGCGTTCACACCGGCAGAGGTGAGGTTCTCACCATACGACAGGCCATTTTCTGTCTTGTACTCCAGTCCGGCAGCCTTCACGGCAGCCATGCGGCTGGCGTTCTTGGCAGTCTCGCCTTCCCATGCTACCTGCAGCTGGAAGCAGCGCTCCTTCAGCAGTTTGCAAATGGTCTGCGCATAAGCCAGTTCCTTAGCACCGCTCACGCCTGTGAAATTCTTATACGTGTCGTTCGTCTGCAGCTCGGCAACCTTTCGTGGCTGTCCGTTGCGGAAGAGGATGAACTCCAGTGCGTGGAAACCCAGGATGGTGGCATCTTCCAGCATCTCGTCGTTCATGCCATTGTTGAAGTAGTTCAGCAGGAGGGCACGGTTCAGCGGCCATGAGTCGATGGTCGGGTCTACGTCGAAATCAGAGGCGGCACCCATGAGGAATGCCTCCGAGCGCTCCCAGTTTTCGCGAGCGTCTTTGAAATCGTCGCAAGCCTTGTTGATCTGGCTCTGTGTGATGTTGCTAACGGTGAGGCCGTTGAGTGTCTTCTCGAGGTCCTCCACGTCATCGGCCAGGTCGGTATAGGTAGGAACGATGACGTTGTTCACAAGGGTTGTCAGTACGTTGCGCAGGTAAGTCTCCTGTTCGCTGGTAAGCGTAGCCTTCGCGATGATGCTGTTGGCAGCTTCAAATTCCGAAACCACGCTGGAACAGGCATCAATGGCCAGATTACCGTATGTGCGGTCCTTGTACTGGTCCTCGGTAGGATCGTCTTTGTCGTCGTCATCGCAGGCCGTGAAACCTGTCGTGAACGTGCATGCTGCTGCAAAGAGCAGCGCGTACTTGAAAATTTTCTTCATAGTCTTTTTTTCTTAATTTTATGATAAAGTATGTGTAATCTTTTTCTTATCTGAAGAAACCCTCGTAGGCAATGCCGATGTTAATGGCGGGTTCGTTGTTATAGAGTTTCTTCAGGAATCGCTGTGAATATTCCGCCTTTACCACGATTTGTGGCAGTGGGTAGTAGTTCACACCCACGGCCATGCGCTTCACGGCAGTGTAGTCGTAGGGAGTGTTCTTGGTCTGCGAGGCGTAGGGGTTGTACATCTCGTAGCGGCCGAACACATACATCTTTTTATCTTGCGCGCGCAGGCGCTCGAACTGGGAGAACACGTTGTAGCCTGCCTCAATGCCGATGGCATAGGCATTCTTAGAGACGAAGGCCGTGTGCTTGAAGGGTGATTTCGAGTTCAGACGGTTGTAGACGTACTTCAGTTGCGAGGCATCGCTCAGGTAGCCATAGTCGGCCTGACCACGCACAATCCAGTTGTGGGCGTTGTAGCTGAAGTCGAACGAGCCTATCACCACACGTCCTTTGTATTCAGCATCCACGCCGTTGGCATTGCGAGGATAGCTGTTGCCGATGCTGTGACCGTAGTAGCCGCTGATGGCCATGCGCAGGCCTGGCACTGAGTAGTTGTCCACTCGTGCTGCAATGCCGTATTTGTTGGCAACATCATATTCCATGGGCGACTTGTGGCCTTTGTGAATCCACCCGGTGTTCGTGAACTGGTCGGCATTCAAGCCCGCTAGCAGCTGAGCCTCGTAGCGGAAGTCGCCCGAGCGTCCCCAGAACGATACACCCGTCTGGTGCCACGTGCTTGGCAAGATGGTGTTCTCGCCTTCAGGACGGTACACCGTGAAGAAGTTCAACGGCTCGTGGTGGGCGTTGTTCAAGCCTACCGGCACCACGATGTGTCCGGCGCGGATGTTAGCAAAGCGGCCGAATGATTTTTGAATCCAGAACTGCTCCAGCTCTACTTCGCCGCCTTTCTCCGTTTCCTGTTCCCATTCGCCGCCTTCCTCATCTTCCTTCTCGTAGGCGATGCCTGTGCCGCCGTGCTCGAATTCTATCTCCGTGCCCATAGTCCAGCCTTTTCCGAAGTCGTAGCCCATGTAGACAACCACATGCGGAATGTCGAACTTCCCGTGCGACGGGTCGTCCTTGTGCTGTTCGGGTTGTGAGTAGCGGCTCACATGGTCGCTGTAAAAGTTACGGCTGAAAGCCACCTCGCCATAGCCACCCACGCTTAGTCGGTTGCCGCGGGCATGACTCATCACGCTGTCGCCGGCGTTCACCTGTGCACTCATTTGCATACATGCTGCCAAGGCTGCGGCAGCCATCCATAGTTTCTTGTTATTCATCCTCATTGATGTGATTAATGATGATCGTTTTTTCCGTTTCGAGCGCAAAATTACGATAAACACTGCGTTTGCGCAATACCTAAAAATGGTGGTTCCTCTCCTGAATACCCACATTTGGGGATGATACTATAATGAGTGAAAATGGCAGAATATTGAAAATACCTAATAGTGATGATTGCATATCTCAAAGTTTTTTTGTTATTTTGCAGCCATGAAGAATCAGAAAATGTATGAGGCGGACGATAAACTCATCTCCATCATCCGCGACAACTATAACATCCTGCAGAGCCTCGGGTCGTTCGGTATCAACCTGGGCTTTGGCGATAAAACCGTGCGCGAAGTGTGCGAGGACGAGGGCGTAGATACTTATACCTTCCTGGCCGTAGTAAACTTCACCATCAATGGCTATCGCGACTCCGACGATGCCGACCGCCTGTCCGTGCACACCCTCATGAAGTACCTGCGGGCATCTCATGATTACTATCTCGGATTCCAGCTTCCCTTCATCCGTCGGGAGCTTGCCGACGCCCTCGACCCCGACAATTCGCTGGCAGCCCTCATTCTGAAGCTCTACGACGAGTATGCTCGCCAGATACAGCTGCATATGAAATACGAGGAGCGAATGGTGTTTCCCTATGTCGAGAGCCTCCTCATGGGACGTACCACCCCTGGCTACGACATCGAGACCTTCTCGAAGCATCACGGCCAGACCGATCAGAAACTGCGTGAGCTGAAGCAGATTATCATCAAATACCTGCCTGGCGACCCCTTGCGCAACAACCAGCTCTCCGCTACCCTCTATGACATCTATAACAATGAGGAGTGGCTCGCACAACACGCCGAGGTGGAAGACCATATCTTCATCCCAGCTATTAGAAGACTTGAGCAGCGCTCCAAGCAGAGCGATGTGTCGGCAAAGATTTCTAGCATGATTAGTCAGGCGCCCACCAACAACGAGGCACTCAGCGACCGCGAGAAAGATGTCATCATCAGTGTTGTGCAGGGTATGTCGAACAAAGAGATTGCAGACCACCTGTGCATCTCGGTAAACACCGTCATCACTCATCGACGCAACATTGCTCGCAAGTTGCAGATACACTCTCCTGCCGGTCTTACCATCTATGCCATCGTCAACAACCTTGTTGATATTTCGAGTGTAAAGCTGTAAGAACGAATTTCCCAACCATTTTATTTGATGTGTTGATGTAGGGACGCGGCGTGCCGCATTATTGGATTATGCTTTCCCTCTCCAATAACGCGGCACGCCGCGTCCCTACA
>JAFRPY010000113.1 GCA_017428925.1 Prevotella sp.
AAATGCTTTTTATTCCCATTCCCATAGCGTAACATCGGAATAAATTTTTTAACTTTGTCATGTGAAATGTAAGTTTTGAGTTTGTCCGCCGGTCAGGACGGTCCCCAAAACTACAAAAAAGCCCCTGAAAAGCAATCGCTTGCAGGGGTCATTTTTATTTTGCCGCAGAGGGTCAATGTATTTTTGCCCGCAGGGGTCATCGTCGCTTGCCCTCGGGGGTCAAACTCGCGCGGCTTTTCCATTGATAGACCTGAAAACTTCAAAACTGAGATATCAGGATGTGGGACAGATGGATATGTATGTAAAGATGTACGATGACTTAATGCGTCCAAAAGGTCATAATCCAACTATTGGTATCTTGCTCTGTGCGGAAACAGATGAGGATGTGGCCCATTACTCTGTATTGAACGGCAGCGATCAACTCTATGCTGCCAAGTATCTGACATATATGCCAACAAAAGAGGAACTGCGTAGGGAGATTGAGCAGCAAAAGGAGTTTTTTAGGCTTCAAAACGATAAGGTATAATGTATATCCTGTTTGAAGAACACCAGTACGAAAGCCGCCTTGTGGAGAAGGTCTTGAAGGACATATATGTCTTGCAGGATGTTGACAAGAAGGTGAGTGTGCAGTATGTGGGGTATTTCTATAATCCACATTTGCAAGACTGTGTGTTTATTCTTCCAAAGGTGTTGCTGACGGAAAAGGAAACGCTTGTTGGCGTGAAGCTGGATAATGATGCTCCCGTTACTCCAGAGATGATACTGACACCAGAGGGGCAGAAAGCGCTAAGCAAAGAATACAGGAAGTTTATCTATGAATTCTCTGTCTGGATATATCGGGCACTGAGCGTTTTCTATAAAGACAACCCTAAGAGCAAGGCGATACTCTACAAGCATCTGCCACAGGCAGGCAGAGGACGCAGACACAAGGCCAAGACATATCTTGACATTGTGCTGTCGCTCATCAATTTCAATCAAGAGAACCGCGACTTTGTGCTATTCACCATCAAGAACCTACATAGAGGGAACAACAAAATCAACTGGACGCGAACCATCAGCCACTCGCAGGCTTTCGTGCAGGGCAATGATGTGGTATATCTGAATCCAGTTAATAAGAAGCGTATTGTGAACTACGAAGAAGAGTTGTTTGTCATCTTCTATAGCATCTTGAATTATCTGAATAACGAGTATGGTTTTCATACGCCTATCAATATCCAATATGAACTTATAACAGGTAAGCAGTTCAGACAATATCTGCGAGGCATGGGTAAGACGAGGCTGATGCAAATCAAATACAAGTACTTCTCAGACAAAGCCTTGCAGCTATGGGACTTGTGCTATGCTTTCTTCGACAGTTCATATCGTATCGCCATCAACACCAATGCTCAGGAGTATATCCTGGCCAAAAGTTTCAACGTGGTGTTTGAGGCCATGATTGATGAACTGATAGGAACGCCTCATGATAATATTCCCAAAGGTTTGGCAGATCAAGAAGACGGCAAACGGGTGGATCACTTGTATACAGACTTGGCTCTGACATCGGCTGATGCTCAGTCAAGTCGCGCGGTTTATTATATAGGAGATAGTAAATATTATAAGAGCGGACATTCGCTAACCTCGGAATCCGTCTATAAGCAGTACACTTATGCCAGAAATGTTATTCAGTGGAATATCAATCTGTTTCTGTCGGATGACACGGCATTTGACGAAGAAGACAAGCGCCAGCGAAAGGCTGACCGCGAACGCTTTAAGGACATACGGCTTCAAGATACAACTGTGACGGAAGGTTACGATGTGATACCAAACTTCTTCATCAGTGCATTTGTCTATGACGATCACAAGTATAATGCTCGAGAGAACATACGCAAACATAAAAATAAGAATGATGAGCATTGTACAAAGGTGTCGTATCAGTTCCCTGACAGATTGTTTGACAGAGATACGCTATTCTTGTCACAGTATGATGTAAACTTCCTTTATGTGCTGTATCTTTATGCTCGTAACAAGTCTAACGAAAAAGCACAATGGAAGGAACATGTAAGAAAGATATTCCGTGACGAAATACGGGCTGTCATACAAAAAGAATTTAAGATATATGCCATGCGGGCACGTCTTGGAGTGGATGGTGAACAATACTTGAGACAACATTTCTATGAATTGAATGGACGGGTGTTCCAACCGTATGGTGAGGAGCGCAGCATGTTTTTTGCGTATGCCAGACCTGCCAAGGATTTGGAAAAGGCAAAAGGACAATATGAAGAACTTTCAAAATACTTTATTATTCAGCCCTGCAATATGGGGCAGGACCCGCAGAACGTCTTGAAGACGGACATAGAGCAGGAGCTGAAACAACCCGTTGTTACGCCACAATGGTTGACGATACACTATCTGGAGCGGGACCTGAACAGGGGTGTATTGGTGGGCTACTACAAGAACAAAGAGCATCTACAGTGGATTTTAGGCAATAACGACAAAGGTTCTCTCATTTATAATGTCCGTTTGCAGTTGAAGAGCGATGTGGAGGTTCGTGATGGTGCGCATACTGAAGGTTTCTATAAAAAGAAAAATATCCAATTTGTCATACTTTATACAGACGGAGTGGAAATGACAGGTGAGTATCGTGTGTTCCATGTCAAGGATATGGCTGGAAAGGTGACTGAAGAAAGAATGCGTGCAACCGGCTATCCGTTGGATTTGAACGGAAACTACACTTTTTTCCGCTTTGATGAGGAGGTGAGCATCGGACGTTTGGATATAAATGCCTTACTCACGGATGTGAAACATAAACACATAGAAGAGTTTAAGGAATATGTTGCTTACGAGCCATTGTTCTGTACGGCTGAGGATGTTTTAAGGTATAGGATTAGTTTGTAATGAAGAGAAAATTCTGATATCAGCTGAATCATATCTGGTTATAAGTCCCACTGTGTAGAGGCTATTCATTATCATCAATAGGATGAAGAGAATAAATAGATGCCGATGGCAGCAGAGAAAGTAATATGATGAAACAGATAGAAGTCGTAGCAGCGATTATACAAAAGGATGGATGTTTTTTCGCCACTCAGCGGGGATCCGGTGAGTGGAAAGACTGGTGGGAGTTTCCTGGTGGAAAGATGGAGGCTGGGGAAACACCGGAAGAGGCGTTGAAACGCGAGATTCGGGAGGAACTTTCTACGGATATTAGCGTGGAGGAGTTTCTTTGTACGGTGGAGTATGACTATCCGAAGTTTCATTTGACTATGCATTGCTATCTCTGCTCACTGCTGACTGAGGCTTTGCATCTGAATGAGCATGAAGCGGCAAAGTGGCTCTCGAAAGATGAACTGGACAGCGTGAAGTGGTTGCCTGCGGATTTGGAAGTGGTTGAAACCATTAAGGGCAAATAAATCATGGATAATCCAAATCTTTTGCTTAACTTTGCAGCTGAATAAGAAGAAACGGCTCGAAAGTGGCTATACCAGTTTCTGGGGTTAAGCAAATGAATGTAGTTACATAGAGATATGGATAATACAGAAAAAAACGGATTGGAGAAAAGAAATCAAGCATTTCTGATTTACCAAGATGATAATGGCATTGCTCGGGTGAATGTGCGATTCGAGGGTGAGGATGTGTGGTTGCCAGTAGAACAGATAATGGAACTATTTGACACTTCTCAACAGGATGTTAGCTATCATATTAAGCAAATATATGCAGAGGGTGAATTGGACATCGAACGAACTCACAAAAAATTTTTGTTAGTTCGTCAGGAAGGTACCAGAAGCGTGAAGAGAAACATCAGTCATTACAATCTGGATGTGATAATTGCCGTTGGCTATCGTGTGAAGTCACAGGTAGCCACCCGTTTCCGCCAATGGGCAACAGAACACCTCCATGAGTTTATCCAGAAGGGTTTTACACTGGATGACAATAGGCTGAAGGGGAATCGTAACAGATATTTCCGCGAACTGTTGCAGCGTATCCGTGACATCCGTAGCAGTGAGAGGAACCTTTATCAGCAGGTAACAGACATATTTTCTACCAGCATAGACTACAACCCTCATGCAGACCTGACCCGATTGTTTTTTGCTACTGTTCAGAACAAACTGCACTATGCTGCCCATCAACATACGGCCGCCGAAGTTATCTACGAGCGGGTGGACGCTGAAAAACCAATGGTGGGAATGACCAATTTCAAGGGTAACTATATAACTAAAGAAGATGTGCAGATAGCAAAAAACTACCTGACAGAACAAGAATTGACATACCTGAATCTGTTGGTGTCACAGTATCTTGATTTTGCAGAAATTCAGGCTCTTCAGCAGATTCCAATGAGGATGACAGAATGGATAGAAAAGTTGGATGAGCTGATGAAACTTTCAGCTAGGCAGTTGCTTGTAGGCAAGGGGACTATAAGCCATGAAGAGGCAAAGCAAAAGGCAATCGCTGAGTTCGAGAAATACCGAAAAATGGAAATGCTTCAATTCGAAAGTGACTATGACCGAGCAATAAGAGAACTAATTCAGAAAGAAAAGAGTTTGCCTAAAGGAGAGAAATAGAATGGATCTATTGACGATACAACACCAGGATTTCACGCAGTACGTTGAATGTATGAAGTTCGACGTCATTTGGAATAAGGCTAATCGGAATGTGGGCGAAGAGGCTCTTTTGTCTGTATATAAAAAAGACGGGGAAAGACAAAATCTTTCCTCGTCATCGGTACCCAGACCCGGGGTCGAACCGGGACGCCTTGCGGCATTGGTGTTTGAGACCAACGCGTCTACCAATTCCGCCATCTGGGCATAGAGTAGGGTTGCATCTCTTCGAAAATGCGGTGCAAAGGTAATACAAAAAAATGAAAAAGCAAACTTTTCATCTAAAAAATTTGGACAAACCGAAAAAACTCCTTATCTTTGCAGCGGATAATAAAAAATCAGAACACGGAGTTCCGACGTTGAAAGAGATGTCGGAATTCTTCGTTTTTTCTGCTCTACAGGAGCAGGTCATGGAAAACCTATCGGGAAATAACTAAAATTTTAAAAATAAAGAAATTATGGCTTATATGTCACAAGAAGGCTACGACAAGCTCGTGGCCGAACTGAAGAGATTGGAAAGCATTGAGCGACCGAAGGCTTCGGCTGCTATTGCTGAGGCTCGAGACAAAGGCGACTTGAGCGAGAACGCGGAATATGATGCCGCCAAGGAGGCACAGGCCAAGCTGGAGAGCAAGATTGCCGCGATGAAGAACACGCTTGCCGAGGCGAAGATTATCGACACCAGCCGGCTGAGCAATGACAGTGTGCAGATTCTGTCGAAGGTGGAGATGACCAACATTGCCACGAAGGCCCGCATGACTTATACCATCGTCAGCGAGAGCGAGGCTAACCTGCGCGAGGGGAAGATTGCCATCACCACTCCCATTGCCCAGGGATTGCTGAACCACAAGGTGGGCGACGAGGTGGAGATCAAGATTCCACGCGGCGTCATCAAGTTGCGTATTGAGAGTATTACCTATTGATTTGTTTCACTCAATCACTGAAATCATGGATATTTTTGCAAAGATTGCTGCCGGTGAGATTCCCAGCTATAAATGTGCTGAAAACGAGGAGTTTTATGCGTTCCTCGACATTAACCCTCTGGTGAAAGGTCATACACTCGTGATTCCGCGCCGTGAGGTGGACTATTTCTTCGACATGGACGACGAAGAACTTGCCCACTACCAGCAGTTCGCCAAGCGGGTGGCCATTGCCATCAAGAAGGCATTCCCCTGCCGCAAGGTTGCACAGGTGGTTTTGGGACTGGAAGTGGCCCACGCCCACATCCATCTGATTCCCATGCAGACCGAGGGCGATGCTGACTTCCGCCGCGAGAAGCTGAAGCTGACCGAAGCGGAATTCAAGGAGATTGCCGGAAAAATCAGTGAGGCGTTTGTCTAAATATACTCTTCGCCGAAACGGATGTGCACCTCGTTGATGTATTTCCTGACGAGGGCACTCGAATCTTCTTTGTGGCAGATAAGGAGCACGTTATCCTTTTCTGCCACAATGTAGTTTTCAAGGCCGTTGATGATGCCGACATGGTCGGAAGGCAGCTTGATGATGTTGCCGTGGCTGTCGTCGAGAAGTACCTTTGAATCGATGACCACATTATCGCCCGGGCCCTTGGCCTGACTCTCATAGATGGAGTGCCACATGCCGAGGTCGGCCCATCCGAAGTCGCATTTCATCACATAGACGTTTTCGTTTTTTTCCAGGATACCGTAGTCGATGGAGAGATGCGGGTATGCGGGGAAGTTTTCTTGAATGAACTTTTGTTCAAGCTCCAGACTGTAGGGCGTGTCGTCGTTGTCTATTTTGCGCAGCACAAAGGGCAGCACAGCCTGCATGCAGTGAATCAGATGCTTCACGTTTGAGAGAAAGATACCCGTGTTCCAGAGAAATTCGCCGCTCTCCATGAACATCTTGGCAAAGTCGCGGTCGGGTTTCTCGGTAAACGATTTCACTTTCCATACATCGGGAGCGTCTTTCTCGTCGCCTATCTGTACATATCCGTAGCCGGGTTCGGGACGAGTCGGCTTTACGCCCATGGTGAGCAGGTAGTCGTTGTGCTCAACCAGTTCGAGTCCGGCCAGCATATTTTTCTGGAACACGTCTTCCTTGAACACGGCCTGGTCGCTGGGTACCACAATCACGTTGGCATCTTTGTTGGTATGATAGATGCGGAAACTGGCCCATGCCACACTGGGGGCAGTATTTCTGAAAATAGGTTCTGCAAGGATGTTCTGGCGGGGAAGTTCGGGAAGTTGTTCGGCTACCAGGCTCTCGTAGTCCTGATTGGTGCTCACCAGTATTCTTTCCGCTGGAATTATTTTCGTCAAACGGTCGAAGGTGGACTGCAGCAGTGTGCGTCCTGTAGAAAAGAAATCAAGAAACTGTTTGGGCTTTTTCTCTCGGCTGCATGGCCAAAGTCTACGGCCTTTGCCGCCAGCCAGTATTAAGCAGAAGTCGTTATGTCTGTTTACCATGAATATTAAATTAAGTGCCGCTAAATTACACAATACTTCCGAACCATGCAACTTTTTTAAACATTTTTCTATATGGCAAGTCTTTTTTTAAGCAATTATTTCGTTTTTCCACTCATTTGCACTATTTTTATGTCTCTTTGAGCCATGAAGTTAGGCTGCATTCGGGAACCAACGGTCATCGGCCACGAAGTGGGAAAGATAAAAATCCAAATAAATTTGGTTTTTCCACTCATTTAGATAAATTTCTCACGCTCAGGAGAGCAAATTTATTTGCTTTCCTTTCGCTTAATCGAAATTTTGCACTAACTTTGTGCCACGAAATGAATAAGAAATTACAGAATCCTCCCGACTATCGCCACGATACGGTTCTGCCTTTACCGCTTGAAGTGAAGGCAGACGCATGGGCTGTGGATGCCGGATGCTCAGGAAATCCCGGTCCGATGGAATACCAGTGTGTGGATTTGCAGACGGGAGCACAGGTCTTTCACTTCGGCCCCATGAAGGGAACCAACAATATCGGGGAGTTTCTTGCCATCGTACATGCTCTGGCACTCTGCTGGAATCAGGGACTGTACGACAAGACAATCTATAGCGACAGCTATAATGCCATATTGTGGGTAAATAAGCGAAAGTGTAAGACCAAGCTTGAGCGCACGCCCGAAACGGAACCTTTGTACCAGATTATTGAAAGGGCCGAGAGGTGGCTTGCCACCCACAACTACCGCAATCCTATCATCAAATGGGACACGTCGGTCTGGGGTGAGATACCTGCCGACTTCGGACGGAAATAATCTAATTGTAGTCCCCAAGCGAAAGGCCTGGTCTTCGGATTGGGAATGAGGAGGTCCTGAATGGTGCCCCCATTGATGAACACGTCTAAGTCGACATAGGTCCATATTCCCCTGACATGTCCAATATCTCCTTTTTGCCATAGTATGGGTATTGGACCGTTAAGGACGGGCCGCCTGCTGTAGTTGGCTATCCATAGGGGATAGTCGTCGAACCAGGGCGACAGGCGTTTGCGGTAGAAATTCTGATTGCTGTAAATGACAGGTTTGCAGCCAAAATACTTTTCCAGGAGTTCGGAAAACTTCATTACACTATCCTTTAAATACTCATTTCCCTCTGTGGCCAGGCTCAAGTCTTCGATGTCGATGACGGGGCGCAGGTCTTGATGCTCGTACGCCGCCATACTGATGAACCTCCGGTATTGGTCTTCTGCGGTATGCTCCATGTTGAAGAAATGATAGCTGCCCACCTTGAGGCCGTGGCTATGTGCCTGTTTCATGTTGTAGCCATAAAGACTATCTACAGCCTTTTTCCCTATCGCGCGTATATATATTAGCTGTAGTTCTGGGTTGTTCGCCTTCAGGGTGTCCCAGTGAATCTTTCCCTGATGGGCGGAGATATCGATGCCGTCGAATCCGGTACTGAAGGGATTGCCTTGGTTTTGGTCGTTTTCAGGCCAGCAATTCTTCTGGGGATGATGTGAGACCACAGGCTTGCCCTGATAATTCTTTACCCAAAACAACCCTGCTCCCAAGCAGATGAGTAACAGCATCAGCAGGAGCAGAAGGATTAGTTTTTTGCTGTCGGAGGGACGCTTCATGGGCTTATTCTATCGGAGCGGTGGCCTCTTCCTTTTGGGCGGAAGGATGCAGCATGGCTTCAATCTTGTCTGTAATCAGTTTGTAGGATTGTTCAGTCATATTGGAACCCGTCTCCTTGGCGATGGCAAGGAAGTCGGTGGCGGCCTGCAGCATGGCCTTGCGGCGCACTTTCACACCATTCTTGCCTGCCAATGCCTTGGAACCAGACTTCAGATAGGCTAAGGTGACGTAGCCGATGCGCAAGGTCAGCAGCGTGTTGAGTGCTCCGTCGATGAGTGAGGTGGACACTAAGCCTGAGAGCTTAATGCTGGAAATGGAACCCAGGAAACCTGCCTCTGAGAAGGTGTCGAGGTCGGCGTCAATCATTCCATCGGCAGCAGAGTCGGCACTGTTGGCCAGAGTGTTTAATCCGTCGGAGATATAGTAACTGAAAAGTGAGGTAGCCAAGATGCGGCAATACTGATTGAAAAGTTGCCGGTTGGTGGGACGGAAACCCGAGCAGCGGATAAGGTCGGCAATCATCCTGAAGTTGATGACCAGCGAGGCGATGGCGTCGATGCGGCTGCTCTGTGAGACGGTGGTGATGAGGAATTCTGTTTTTGCCCATTCGTGAATGTGCGACTTCACCTTTTTATAGCGTTCGTCGAGTTCCTTCTGCACGATGCGCTTCATGTCGTCGGCATTGTAGTATTGCTTCACCTCGGCGAGGAAGGCTTCTTTGTGCTGTTGGCGTTCTTCCTCGGGCAGGTAATAGAGATTGTTGGAGAGTTTCTTGGAGAACTTCGTGAGTCGCGCTATCTGCTTGTCGTCATCGAGTTCCTCGTCCTCATTGACCTGCAGTTGTGGGAATGTTGGCGTATGGTGAAGTTTGGCAAAGGGCACGATGATGACATAGATGAAAAGCAGCAGGATGAGCAGGTAGAACCCGTATTCGATGTATTTCACGCCTGTCAGTTCGTAGATTTTCTCTCCAATGGTGATGACATTTCCTGCCAGGAGGATAAAGAGGATGCACAGGAAGACGGTGGCGATGAGGAAAAGGTTCCTTTTCATGGCAGCGGTTTTTTAAATGAGAATATTGGTGAGCTGAGTCCTGAGCCGGCCGAGTGTCTCAAGCGAGGCGGTCTGCTCCTCGGTGATGATGGTGGGGAGGAAGGCAGCATACTGCGACTTGATTTCTTTCAGGTAGATGGCTTCGAGGCGTTTGATTTCCTTCTTCAGCAGTTCTTTCAGCTGGTATGTGGATGGTGATTCCTTGGTGCCATAGAAGTAGTTCTCCATCTTGCTGATGTAGCTCTTGATGTCTTTCACGTTATGCGTTCCGTGCCACATGTCGCGGATGAACTCGAAGAGTTTCTTGTTCATGAACGAACTGACATCGTCGTCGTAGATGTTCTTGGCAGTGGAAGCCTCGGCGGGGGTGATTTTCACGTTCATCTTGTGGAAACCGGTCTTATCAGCAACCATTTCGCGGAAAGCCTCTTCCTTGTTCCTGAACGTGCTGAAAAGGTTAAGCGTCAGTTTCTGGTCGACGTCGGAGAGGAACTGGACAAGTACACCCTTGAGCAACAAGATACACTCGTCGGTGGATGCCGGCTTGTTGACTTGCGTCGTTGATATGGTACGGAAAACAGAGCGGTTGGCGGATGACTCCACGGCACCGATAATCTCATCCTGTTCGGTCATTGAGATAGTGAGTTCTTTCTCCAGATGATCCACGTAATTGGACATAAGGTCCTTGGCATTCTTCTTCTGCTGCAGCGAAGCCACTTCGTCGCTGATGGTGGACACGAGTGAGTCGCGCAGTCCGCGAGTACGGTCCTCACATCTTTTCAGCCGTAGTTCGCTGATGTTGGATGTGATTTTCTTGTAGAGTTTCTCTTCTATTTCCTCAAACTTGGCGAGTTCCTGCATGAGTTCTTCCTCATAGCCTGACAAATAGGCTTCCTTGCCAAGCAGTGCGTCGGTGACTTTTCCCAGATTGACCTTGCTGATGAATTCCGACTCAATGTTGAAGCCCTTGCTGCGAATTTCCTCGTATTCCTTCTGTACTTGGCGGTCGATGTCACGCTGACGTTCTTCGGGTGTCTTCCAATAGGTGGAATCGAAGATGTTGTGGACGAGGTATACGGGTACGGCCTCGTTGTATTCCCTGAGTTTGTCGAGATAAGAAGCTGAAGTAAGGTTGAAGGCAGAAACCGAACTATGGACGAAGAGAATGAGGTCGACGCGCTTGGAAATGGCATCGTAGAGGGGGTCGTTGAGGTTGGAACTGTTGCCGTCGAATCCCGGCATGTCGGCGAGGAAAATCTTTCCGCCGTCTACATGGTCTTTCTCCAGCAACTTGCTGCCCGTGGTGGTGATGGACGTGATGATGGTGCGGTCTTCCTTGTTGTAGGAGGGCGAGATGACGTTGTTGACGGTGTCGTCGGAATAGTTGGGATATTCATCCTTCTCAAGAAACTGCTCCAGTTCATGTTCAGAAACGATGCCCCGTAGTTCATCCACAATGAGATCAAGGTCTTCGGCTTTCCTGCCTTCGGTTCTCGACTTATAGATTTCAATCTTACAGTCTTTGGCATTGGCTACATTTGAGATAATGGAGGGCCTTACCGTGCATTCGAGTTTATCGGTAGGACTCACATACCGGTGGGCGAGCAGGTTGACGAGCGTGGATTTGCCCGACTTGACGGGTCCCACCACCAGCATGATGAACGAGCCGTTCTTGTATTCAAGTGACCTGCGGCTCAGTTGGACGAGCTTGTTCTTGATGGTCTCTTCCGTCAGCAGGGGAGAATATTCGGATGCCAATTCGCCTAATTGCGCGGAAATGGATTCTATCTTCTTTAGGTTCGCTTTTTCGCTCATACTCCATAAATGATTTTGTCAGGGCACTTCCTGGTCAATATGATTCTTATTCTGGGGCAAAGATAAGAAAAAATCACAAAAAAGATGGTGATTGGGTGTTTTTTTGTAACTTTGCACCCAAAATTTGGAATATGGCATATTTATTTTCATCAGAATCAGTTTCAGAGGGCCATCCCGACAAGGTGGCCGACCAGATAAGTGATGCATTGCTCGACCAGTTCCTGGCCTATGACGAGAAGTCGCATTGCGCCATCGAGACGTTTGTTACAACAGGACAGGTAGTGATTATGGGCGAGGTACGCAGTTCGGAATACATTGACTTGCAGACGATTGCCCGAAAGACTATCAATAAGATTGGCTATACGAAGTCGGAATATCAGTTCGACGGCAATTCGTGCGGTATCTTGACCGCCATCCACGAACAGAGCGAAGACATCAATCAGGGTGTCTCACGAGAAGACGAGGAGAACCAAGGTGCTGGCGACCAGGGCATGATGTTCGGCTATGCGACTAACGAAACGGAAAACTATATGCCCGTCTCGCTTGACCTGTCGCACCGGCTGGTGTATACCTTGGCACAGATTCGAAAGGAAGGCAAGGAGATGACCTATCTCAGACCCGACTCGAAAAGTCAGGTTACAGTAGAATATAGTGACGACGGCGTGCCCCAGCGCATCGACACTATCGTGGTGAGTACGCAACACGACGAGTTTGATACCGACGACGAGCGTATGTTGAACAAGATTCGCGAGGATGTCATTAATATCCTTGTGCCCCGCGTGAAGGCTCAGATCAAGAGTGAGAAAGTGTTGGCACTGTTCAATGACAAGATTAAATACCACGTTAATCCCACGGGTAAGTTCGTCATCGGCGGACCTCATGGCGATACTGGTCTCACTGGCCGTAAGATTATCGTCGACACTTACGGTGGAAAGGGTGCCCATGGCGGTGGAGCCTTCTCGGGCAAAGACCCGTCGAAAGTGGACCGCTCGGCTACTTATGCAGCCCGTTGGATTGCCAAGAACATGGTGGCTGCTGGAGTTAGCGATGAACTGCTCCTTCAGGTCAGTTACGCCATCGGTGTAGCTGAGCCAGTCAGTGTCTATGTGAACACCTACGGCAAGAGCCATGTGAAGATGACCGACGGCGAGATAGCCCAAAAAGTGATGGAAATGTTCGACCTCCGTCCGAAGGCCATCGAGCGCCAGCTGAAGTTGCGCCAGCCAATGTATCTTGAGTCGGCCGCCTACGGACACATGGGACGCAAGAACGAGGTGGTGGAGAAAACCTTTACCTCGCGCTACCACGAGACGAAGACCATCCCCGTGGAACTGTTCACATGGGAGAAACTGGACAAAGTGGACGAGATTAGGAAAGTGTTTTTTGATTAATCGCGAGCAGAGACTTCCCTAATCTCTCATCGATAATTTGAGAATGACCATTGAGTGGATACAGCTGACAGACAGTCTGCACAAAGCTACGGCTCCTTCCACGAAGGAGGGCGAGGAAACAGAACAGCAGTCTCACACCGGAGAGGCCGCTATTTCTGTAAATCGGCAGTCCGTGGCCAAGCCCAAGCATCCCTATCAGGTGCTTCAGCAATTGCCACCCGATGCCACACCAGCCCAGCAGGATTCTGCTATTCAGGCCACCTTCCACCCCGAGAACACTCACCTCAGCACTCGCCCTGACACGCTTCATCTGCCTGGTCACGACAAAGGCAAAAGCTATAAGGATATATCACTGCCGCAGTATTATCGCGAGACTTTCTTTGCCAACGACTCCTTGCTGCATCCGGAAATCTATGGCGGACGCTATGGCGTGGCCGGCGATCCCGTGCCTTATACCATACGCGGCGACAACACCGTGACCATGCTGCTGCTGGGCATTTTCATCATAGCTATGTTCTCTTTTGCCTGGAGCCGAAATTTCATCATCTATCAAGCCAAGGAGTTCTTTAAGTTGCCACGAAGTGGACAGACCACCGAGATTACTGAGACCACCAGCGAGTTCCGTTTCCAGTTCTTTCTGGCCATTCAGACGTGTGTGGTGGCAGCCATTGTCGCCTTCTTCTATACCCAGCAGAACATTGCCGACACCTTCGTCCTGAAGTCGCAGTATATGCTCATCTGGATATTCTTCGGCTGTTTCTTGGTCTACTTTCTGTTCAAGTCGTTCCTCTATGCCCTCGTCAATGGCGTTTTCTTCGACCGGAAGGATAATCAGTATTGGCAAAAAACTTTACTTTTCCTGGTTAGTGCCGAAGGTGTGGCACTCTTCCCCCTCGTAATGCTGAAGAGTTATTTCAATATTAGCACCGAGAATGCAATTATTTATGTGTTAGTGGTTGTGATTTTGATTAAAATACTGACTTTTTATAAGTGTTACGTTATCTTTTTTCGCCGAAATGCCGCTTTTTTACAAAATATTTTGTACTTTTGCGCCCTAGAAATTGTGCCGATGCTTTCCCTGTGGGGATTTTTGGTGATAATTGTTGATTATTTGAAAATAAATTATTAGGACAGATGATTAAAAAGATTCTGATATCGCAGCCCAAGCCAGCAAGTGAGAAATCGCCATATTATGACATTTCCAACGATTATGGCGTAGAGCTGGTTTTCCGTCCGTTTATCAAGGTTGAGGGTCTTTCTTCGAAGGAGTTCCGTTCACAGAAAGTGAGCATTATGAACCATACTGCCGTGGTGTTCACCTCACGTCATGCCATTGACAATTACTTCAAGTTGGCAAAGGAAATGCGTATCGAGATTCCCGAGGACATGAAGTATTTCTGCGTGACCGAGCAGATAGCCCTCTATATTCAGAAATATGTGATGTACCGCAAACGCAAGGTGTTTTTCGGTAACACTGGAAAAATTGCTGACTTGGTGCCGCAGATGGTAAAGCACAAGACGGAGAAGTATCTGATTCCCATGAGCGACGTCCACGACAATTCTACGGCAGAACTTCTTGACTCGAAGAAACTGAACCACACCGAGTGCGTGATGTATCGCACGGTGAGCAACGACTTCACCGAAGAAGAGGTGAAAAGTTTCGACTACGATATGTGCGTTTTCTTCAGTCCGTCGGGCATCAATGCTTTCGAGAAGACATTCGGCAACACCAAGAACGACTCTGTGGTGGTGGCTACCTTTGGTCCCAGCACAACTAAGTCGGCCCACGATGCCGGATTGAAAGTGGTTATCGAGGCTCCCACCAAGGAGTTCCCCTCGATGACGGCTGCACTGAAAAACTATTTGGAGAAGAATAAGAAATAAAGTTTCATGTCTGCATCCCGACCTCATAGCTTGGGTAAGGAAGAGCGGATATCGAGCATGAAACTCATCGAAAGGCTCTTTCAGGGTGGTCACAGTCGCTCGATGACCTTTTTCCCGCTGCGGCTTGTTTATATGAAATATGAGCGCGAGGGTGCCTGTCCACCAGCCCAGTTGCTGGTGAGTGTGCCTAAACGTTGTTTTAAGAGGGCAGTGAAGCGCAACCGCGTGAAGCGTCAGGTTCGCGAAGCCTACCGCTTGCATAAACATATCCTCTGGGACGCCATCGGGGAGAATAGCCGGGCGACGGCTGAAGGTGGCGAGAACTGGAACGCCATGGCCCTGGCCTTTATCTGGCTCGATGACAATCTCCGTGATTCCTCTGAAGTGGAGCGCCGCGTGAAGACGCTGTTGGAGCGGTTGGCCGAGAAGGTGAAAGTGAAATCACCCGTTGAAAACAAAACCGCTGGCTGACCATGCTGAGAAAAATCATACGTGGCATATCGTGGTTTTTTGTGGCCATCCTGCTGATTCCCATCTGGATTTACCAGAAAGCCATATCGCCCTACACACCGCCCTCGTGCCGGTTCACACCAACCTGTTCCGAGTATGCCCGGCAGGCACTCATCAAGCACGGCCCCATCAAAGGCCTTTATCTGGCCGTCCGCCGTATTCTGAGATGCAACCCTTGGGGCGGTTCAGGGTACGACCCAGTGCCATGATTTTGGAATTCCGAAATGCCGTAATAACGTAATAACGAGATATAAAAATCATTCAAAGATGAAAAACTTTGTAGAAGAACTGAAATGGCGCGGAATGCTGGCGCAGATTATGCCCGGCACCGAAGAAGCCCTGCAGAAAGAAATGATGACAGCCTATTTAGGCACCGACCCTACGGCTGACTCGCTCCACATCGGACACCTTTGTGGTATCATGATGCTGCGTCACTTGCAGCGTTGTGGTCACAAACCCATCATTCTTGTTGGTGGGGCCACGGGTATGATTGGCGACCCCTCGGGCAAGAGTCAGGAGCGCAACCTGCTCGGGCCAGAGACGCTCTATCATAACCAGGAGTGCATCAAGAAGCAGGTGGCCAAGTTCCTCGATTTTGAGTCGAAGGATGCCAATGCTGCCGAGATGGTGAATAACTACGACTGGATGAAGGATTTCACCTTCCTCGATTTCGCACGCGAGGTGGGCAAGCACATCACTGTGAACTATATGATGGCCAAGGACAGCGTGCAGCAGCGTCTCAACGGAACCGCACGCGACGGACTGTCGTTCACCGAGTTCACCTACCAACTCCTTCAGGGTTACGATTTCCTCTATCTTTATCAGCACAAGGGTGTGCGCCTGCAGTTGGGCGGTAACGACCAGTGGGGTAACATGACCACCGGAACCGAACTTATTCGCCGCACGCTGGGCAACGACGCCGAGCCCGCCTTCGCACTTACTTGTCCGCTCATCACCAAGGCCGATGGTAAGAAATTCGGCAAGACCGAGAGCGGAAACATCTGGCTCGACCCGAAGCGCACCACACCATACAGGTTCTACCAGTTCTGGCTCAACGTAAGCGACGACGATGCCGAACGCTATATCAAGATATTCACTTCTTTGGACAAAGAGACTATCGATGCCCTTATCGAAGAGCACCGTCAGGATCCGGGCCGCCGCGTGCTGCAGCGCCGTCTGGCTGAAGAAGTCACGGTGTTGGTTCATTCGCAGGAAGCACTCGACACAGCCATCGAGGCCTCAAGCATCCTTTTTGGCAAATCCACCAAGGAAGGTCTGGAGAAACTTGATGAGGCCACTTTTCTCGATGTCTTCGACGGAGTGCCCCATTTCGATGTTTCAAAAGACGTGCTCGGTCAGCCCGCCGTGGAAATCTTCACCCAGGCAGCTCCCGTCTTCCCTTCAAAGGGTGAGATGCGCAAGATGGTGCAGGGCGGTGGTGTCAGTCTGAACAAGGAGAAGATTGCCCAGTTCGACCGTCCCGTTACGGCCGACGACCTTATCGACGGCAAGTACCTGTTGGTTCAGAAAGGCAAGAAGAACTACTTCCTGCTGACGGTGAAATAATATAATTCATCAAAAATTTGGCAAAATGCCAAATTCTTATTACCTTTGTCGCCGCAAAACGCATGATTGGGTGATGGTGTAACGGTAACACTACAGGTTTTGGTTCTGTCATTCCCGGTTCGAATCCGAGTCACCCAACCAACAAAGTCCGCCAGTAACTACGGTTATTGGCGGACTTTAATTTTTCATGAATGCTCAGAGAAGGAGCATCTCTTCTGACGGGTGAAGTATGATTGATAACAGCATTATTTGACAGGTCACTCCATCAGCTGTTCCAACGCTGAAAATGTTCAACCGTACAGGCCGAAAAAAACGGGGTTGCCCAAACTGGATAGTCGGATTGAACCTATATTTGCGCCATTATGTTGTCACCAGAGGATGCTGTTTGCCCCTGCATGGAACTAATGTCAAGAAAAATACAGTTTTTCGTGCGCTGAGATTCGCGCGAAATCCTGCAAGCACACTTTTGGTGACAAATACGCGATTTTTGAGCTATTATCCGCAAGTTGTTGATAATGAATTAATTGCAAAATTTTACTCGCTTTTTATTCCTTTTTCCCATTTCCCCGAACTTTAAAAGATAGGCTTTTGGACTGTAACTGACCGTCAGTTGCAGTCGGAATGCTCTTTATTTTGACTTGAAATCCTTATCATCCGGACTCAAAATCCTTATTATTTGAAGTTCAAATCCCTATTATTTCAATTCGAATTACGGTTTTTTTCCCCCTAAAAGAAACACCAGGGGGCAAAAAGGCAGATTCACGCGCACAGATTGCGGCTGAAGAATGATGAGATTTTGTCGGGATTTTTCGATTCGACTTGTTTTTTTTGCTTTGTAGAGCGAGAGTTTTCTTATGGAAAGATACGAAAAAAATATCTCGATAAAAAAATAAACGAGTTTTATTTTGTTCTGCTCTCGATTTTTCGTATCTTTGCAGACAAACAAATCAAAACCGTGAAATGAAAACAAATTATGAACTACGATATGCTGCCCATCCCGAAGATGCGAAACACTATGACACGGCTCGTCTGCGACGCGATTTCCTCATTGAGCGGGTTTTCGCCGACGACGAGGTGAACATGGTATATTCAATGTACGATCGTATGGTGGTGGGAGGCGCAATGCCCGTAGAGGAAGCGCTGAAGTTGGAAGCCATCGATCCGCTGAAGGCTCCGTTCTTTACTTCGCGACGTGAAATCGGCATCTATAATGTGGGTGGAGCAGGAGTGGTCATGGTAGGCGATGAGGCTTTCCATCTGGACTATAAGGAGGCATTATATATAGGAAGCGGCGACCGCGATGTCGTTTTCAAGAGTGACGATGCGACAAAGCCGGCGAAATTCTACTTCAATTCCACGACGGCACATCAGGCTTATCCTTGCAAGAAGGTGACAAAGGCAGATGCCGTAGTGGCCCACATGGGGTCGTTGGAAATGTCTAACGAGCGCGATATCAACAAAATGCTTGTCAATCAGGTGCTGTCCACCTGCCAGTTGCAGATGGGAATGACGGAATTGGCCACTGGTTCGGTATGGAACACAATGCCCGCGCATGTGCACAGTCGCCGGATGGAGGCTTACTTCTATTTTGAATTGCCGGAAGATCAGGCTATCTGTCATTTCATGGGGGAAGTGGAAGAGACGCGACATATCTGGATGCGTGGCGACCAGGCCGTGTTGTCGCCCGAATGGAGTATCCATAGTGCTGCGGCCACTCACAATTACACGTTTATCTGGGGTATGGGCGGTGAGAATCTCGATTATGGCGATCAGGATTTCTCGGAAATCACGGAGTTGAGATAAAAAAACTTATAAACTCATAAATCTAAAATCTTAAAAACTTAACATTATGGCAAATCCATTTTCATTAGAAGGCAAGAATGCCTGGATTACAGGCGCTTCCTATGGTATCGGTTTCAACATCGCCAAGGCTTTTGTAGGTGCCGGTATCAAGACTATTATCTTTAACGACATTAACGAGGCAGCCCTCGAGCGTGGTCTGAACAACTACAAGGAGGCTGGCATCGAGAATGTGAAAGGCTACGTCTGCGACGTCACCGACGAGAATGCCGTGAAAGCGCTCGTAGAGAAGATTCATCAGGAAGTGGGGCAGATCGACATCCTCGTGAACAATGCCGGTATCATCAAGCGCATCCCGATGCACGAGATGAAACGCGCAGAGTTCCAGCAGGTCATCGACATCGACCTCGTTGGTCCGTTCATCTGCTCAAGTGCTGTCATTCCCGAGATGATGGAGCGCAAGGAAGGTAAGATTATCAACATCTGCTCGATGATGTCGGAACTGGGCCGCGAGACGGTCAGCGCATACGCCGCCGCAAAGGGTGGACTGAAGATGCTTACCCGCAACATCTGCTCGGAGTATGGTGAGTATAACATCCAGTGTAACGGTATCGGCCCGGGTTATATCGCCACTCCTCAGACGGCTCCCCTGCGTGAGCGTCAGCCCGACGGTAGCCGCCATCCGTTCGATTCGTTCATCTGCGCCAAGACTCCCGCAGGCCGCTGGCTTGATCCTTCTGAGTTGGGAGGTCCCGCAGTGTTCCTTGCCTCGCATGCCTCTGATGCCGTCAACGGCCACGTGCTCTATGTGGACGGAGGTATCTTGGCTTACATTGGAAAGCAGCCTTGATTTCTTTCGACAGAACAAAAAAGGGGGACTATTCCGGATTCCGGTGCAGTCCTCTTTTCTTGTTATTATTGTTGTTCGTTTCCAAACAAAAGACCTGCAAGAACTCTTGCAGGTCTTTTGTGAATTTCTTTTACAAAATTGATTAGAGAGCCTCAGCCAGCTCAGCACCAGCCTTAAACTTAGCAACCTTCTTTGCAGGAATCTGGATCTTCTGCTTGTTAGCGGGGTTGATACCTTCGCGAGCGGGACGCTCGTTAACGCTGAAAGTACCGAAGCCAATCAGTTGAACTTTCTCACCTGCAACCAATGCGCTCTTGATAGCTGCTGTGGTAGCTTCTAATGCTTTCTTAGCATCTGTTTTTGTAAGACCAGCACCTGCTGCAATCTTCTCGATTAATTCTGTTTTGTTCATAAGTTTTAGAAATTTGTTGAAATATTAATGTTGAAATATGAGTTGTTCAGATTTTCTTCGCAAATATACTGCAATCATTTCATAAATCAAACAAAAAAACAAAAAAAATTGAGAAATTAACGAAAAATAGTATCTAACGTGCCGATTTTGTGTGAAATAATGGATATTTTTCGTACTTTTGCAGCCGAAAGCGTCATCATGGCGCTTTTGGTGTTAAACAATGATATGTAAACAGAAACTATAAAACAAGGTATGCGTAGTATTCCTACAATAACGAAAAACCTGCTCATCATCAACTTTTTGATGTTTGTGGCAACGTTTGTTTTTCAGCGGGGTGGTATCGACCTTAATTATCTGCTCGGACTGCATTTCTTCATGGCGAGCGATTTCCATCTTTACCAACTGCTGACCTACATGTTTATGCATGGAGGGCTGCAGCATATATTCTTCAACATGTTCGCCCTGTGGATGTTTGGTTGTGTTGTGGAGAATGTGTGGGGACCAAAGAAATTCCTTTTTTATTACATTTCTTGCGGAATTGGTGCCGGTCTGATACAGGAATTGGTGCAATATATTTCCTATTTCGCCATTGACGGACTGAACAATTATGAATATGTGAATTTGAACGGTGTAAGCGTCACCGTAGACTATTATCTGAACCAGTTGACCACGGTTGGTGCATCGGGTGCTATCTATGGCATCCTGCTGGCTTTCGGTATGTTGTTCCCTGAGGAGCGCATTTTCATCTTTCCACTCCCCGTTCCAATTAAGGCGAAGTGGTTTATACTGGCCTATGTGGGCATTGAACTGTTCTCAGCCCTTGGAACGTCGGGCGACGGCGTTGCCCATTTTGCCCATCTTGGCGGCATGCTCTTCGGCTTCCTGATGATTCGCTACTGGAAGAAACATCCCGACGGCGGTGGAGGTTACGGTCGTTCGGGAGGACAGCAGTTCTTCGACCGGCTGCGAAACAACTGGGAGAAACGTTCGCACAAGAAGGCTGACGACAACGGCGTGCACAGCCACACGGAAAGCGATAAGGATTGGCAGTATAACCAACAGAAGCAGGCCAATCAGAAAGAGATAGACGATATTCTTGACAAAATCCGTCGTTCGGGCTATGACAGCCTGACGGAAGAGGAGAAGAAAAAACTGTTCGACGCAGGAAAAAATAGATAAAGGGTTGAAGGGATTAAAGAAGTTCACGGTGAATATGATAGTGGGAGCCAACGTGGCTACCATTGTACTGATGCTCTTGGTGGGATATAGCGACAGGCTTGACCCCACAGTTCATCCCATGCTTTCGTGTCTGGGACTGATTTTCCCCATCTTTCTTCTGCTGAATCTCTGTTTTCTGATATTTTGGTCATTATTCAGCCTGAAGCGGACGATTGTCCCGATAGCTGGTTTCCTGATAGCCTATTCACCTGTGCGCACTTATTTCCCACTGAATTTTGGGGAGAAGGAGAAGCCTAACCTGAAAATGGTGAGCTACAACACGGGCGGCTGTTCGGTCGACGAAAAAGGCGTCAGGGGAGGTGGCCTGAAGGGGGCACTTGACTATATCCAGCGTAGTGATGTTGACATTGCCTGCCTTCAGGAAGTGACGCTCTCCGAGAAAACCCGTGAAATGTTAGGCAACCGTTTCCCATACTCGGCGTCCCTGTATTTCCGCTATTCCGACAGTGGAGTGACGCTCTTGAGCAAATATCCCATCATCAGGAAAGAAGTCATAGAATTTGAGAAAGGAAGCACCCAGAGCGCTGCCTTCTTTGTGGATGTCAACGGGACGGAAGTGATTTTCGTGAACAATCATCTGGAGTCGACAAGACTCTCCCTTGAAGAGCGCAACGATTTCGAAAATATGGTTCATGGAGGGACGAAGAGCAGTACTGTCCGTGACGAGTCTAAGCGGCTGCTGGTGAAATTAGGCGACCGCAATGCCGTTCGTGCCCGCCAGGTGAAGGCCCTTTCCCGTTTCCTTGCTGAGCATGAAGGGGCACCAGTCATCCTTTGTGGAGATTTCAACGACTCGCCGATTTCCTATCCCCATTACGCAATGTCAAGACGACTGACCGACTGTTTCCGCGAGTCGGGCAACGGTCTGGGATGGACTTTCTTCCGCAATGCCATCCATGTGCGTATTGACCACATTTTCTGCTCGTCCCATTTTGTGCCCTGCATGTGCAAAGTTGACACAAAAGTCACTTCAAGTGACCATTATCCGCTCCTTTGTAGCTTGAAAATGCAGGGAAAAACACAAAAATAGTGCAAATATTGCACTTAAATTTCGTTAAGTTGCGAAAAATGACTATCTTTGCACGCTATTTTGTGCATTTAATAAGAAATATTATTTAAATAACATAACAAAAAAATGCAAAACAAAGGTATCGTAATCTGCGTAGCCGTCCTTTTGACGCTCGCAAGTATCTTCTACCTGAGTTTCTCTGCAGCAACCAGCTACTTTGATTCTCAGGCAGCAAAGATCAAAGACCCGGTAGCACAGCAGGACTATAAGGATTCTGTGAAGTATCTGGGTGTCTACTCTTACCAGAAATGCCTTGAGACACAGATTGGCCTCGGCCTCGACCTCAAGGGCGGTATGAATGTTATCCTCGAAATCTCTGTGCCCGATGTGGTAGAGGTTCTCGCCGACCACAAGACCGACGCGGCTTTCGTGAAGTCAATGCAAGAGGCTAAGAAGGAAGAGGAAACCAGTCAGAGTGATTTCATCACGCTGTTTATCAATGCTTACCACAAGAATGCCCCAGGTCATCGCCTGGCTGAAATCTTTGCCACTCAGCAGCTGAAGGGTAAAGTCAGCACACAGAGCACCGACAAGGAAGTGGAGAATGCTCTGCGCACTGAGGTGCAGTCGGCCATCGACAACTCGTTCAACGTGGTTCGCAACCGTATCGATAAGTTCGGCGTGGTTCAGCCAAATATCCAAAAGCTTGAAGGCCAGCAGGGCCGTATCATGGTTGAAATGCCGGGTATCCGTGAACCGGAGCGCGTGCGTAAGCTGCTCCAGGGTAGTGCTAACCTTGAGTTCTGGGAGACCTATAACAGCAACGAGGTGCTGCCTTACCTGAACCAGCTCGACCAGCGTGTTGCCAATGGCGGTCAGGTTGAGGAAAAAGACACTGTTGCCGTCGACACTGCTGCCGTGAAGGCTGAGATAGCCAAGGCTGAAGCTCAGAAACCGAAGTTCGAGGTGAAGAAGAACGACACGAAGGCCGCTGCCGAAAAGCCTGCCGTTGAAGATGAGAAGGCTCTCGAGGCTGCAAGACAGCAGCACCCGCTGCTCTCCAGACTGCAGACAATGGGTAACCAGCTCAGCCTGGTGGGTCTGGCAAACGTTCGCGATACTGCTGCCATCAATGCCATCATCTATGGCGACGTGGCTAAGCAGGTTCTGCCTTCTGATGTGAAACTCGTTTGGAGTGCCAAGCCTACAGACTTGGTTTCTGGCGGTAAGAACATCTTCGAACTTCATGCACTGAAGGTTACAGAATCCAGCGGTCGTGCTCCGTTAGAGGGCGACGTTATCGTGGATGCCAAGGATGAGTTCGAGCAGATGTCGGGCCGTCCCAGCGTTTCGATGAGCATGAATTCCGACGGTGCCCGTCGCTGGGCACAGCTCACCAAGGCCAATGTGGGCAAGGCTGTTGCCATTGTCCTCGACGGCGTGGTTTATTCTGCTCCCCGTGTGAACAGCGAGATTTCTGGCGGTAACTCTCAGATTACCGGTAACTTCACTATTGAAGACACGAAAGACTTGGCAACGACACTGAAGTCGGGACGTATGCCTGCGCCTGCACGTATCGTACAGGAAGAGGTGGTTGGTCCTACGCTCGGTAAACAGTCTATTCAGCAGGGTATCTGGTCGTTCATCATTGCCTTCATTCTCCTGATGATTTACATGGTGGCTATGTACGGTCTTATCCCCGGTATGATGGCCAACTGCGCTCTTATCGTCAACCTGTTCTTTACGCTCGGTATTCTTACCTCGTTCCAGGCCGCACTGACCATGTCGGGACTTGCGGGTATTGTGCTTACGTTGGGTACGGCTGTGGATGCCAACGTGCTTATCTATGAACGTATCAAGGAAGAGATGCGTAACGGCAAGGACATCAAGAATGCCCTGAAGGCCGGTTACAGCAATGCGTTCAGCGCTATCTTCGACTCCAACTTGACGAGTATCATTACTGGTGTCATCCTGCTCTACTTCGGTACAGGTCCTGTGAAGGGCTTCGCTACCACTTGGATCATCGGTATCTTCTGCTCGTTCTTCACCGCTGTGTTCCTGACACGTATTGTCTATGAATGGCGTCACAAGCACGACAAGTGGCTCGGTCTTACCTTCAGCACTCCGTTGTCGAAGAACCTGCTGCAGAATATGAAGATTCCTTTCATGTCGTTCTACAAGAAGACCTTCATCATCATGGCCATTGCCGCCGTTATCTTCCTTATCAGTTTTGCTGTTCGCGGTCTCAGCCAGAGCATCGACTTCACTGGTGGTCGTAACTATGTGGTGGCATTTGAGAATGGTGTGCAGCCTGAGGAAATCCGTTCAATCATCGCCGAGGCTTATCCCGGCAGCAACACATCGGCTATCGCCCTTGGTACAGATGGCAAGACCATCCGTATTTCTACGAACTATAAGATTGAGTCTAACCTCCCGACTACCGACGACGAGTGTGAGACCATTCTCTATAACGCCCTGAAGAAGCACGGCCTCGTCAGTCAGGCTGATGTGGAGTCGTTCAAGAATCCCGATGTACGCGAAGGCGGTTCTATTATTTCTTCGCAGAAGGTAGGTCCTTCTGTGGCTAAGGACATCACATACGGCGCTATCGTTTCCGTCATCATCGCCCTTATCGCCATCTTCCTCTACATCCTGCTCCGTTTCCGCAACGTAGCCTTCTCTGTAGGTTCTGTGGTGGCTCTGGCATGCGATACGCTCATCGTGCTCGGCCTCTATTCACTCTGCTGGGGTTGGATGCCGTTCTCGCTCGAGATAGACCAGACGTTCATCGGTGCTATCCTTACCGTGATAGGTTACTCTATCAACGATAAGGTGGTGGTGTTCGACCGTATCCGTGAGAACCTCGGTCTCTATCCCAAGAAGGACAAGCAGCAGCTCTTCAACGAGTCTATCAACCAGACACTGGCCCGTACCATCAACACCTCTGTCTCTACGTTGATCGTGCTCCTCTGCATCTTTATCCTTGCAGGTGCCAGCATCCGCTCGTTTGCTTTTGCAATGATTCTCGGTGTGATCTTCGGTACACTTTCTTCTATCTTCATCGCTTCTCCCGTTGCTTACCTTGTGATGGGTAGAAAGATTAAGGATAGCGACGTTGAGGTGGCCAAGAAATAAGTTCACCTAAATCATAAAACAATTCGTCCGCAAGACTCTTTCAAGTTCTTGCGGACGAATTGTTTTATATCTGCTATAACTATCTATACGATGCCGAAAGCCACATCCATCATCTTGGTGAAGCCTAATTGCCGCTCCTCGGCAGTGGTTGCCTCGCCCGTGATAAGAGAGTCGCTGATGGTGCAGATGCACAGCGCACGTGCTCCGCAGCGGGCGGCGTTCATATAGAGGGCGGCAGCCTCCATCTCTACGGCCAGCACGCCCATCTTCTGCCACTGTGGGGTGGCGGGGGTCTCATCGTAGAAAACATCAGAAGAATAGATGTTACCCACCATGTAGCGATGGCCTAACTTGTCAGCGCAATCGGCAGCGGCCCGCAGCAGCCCGAAGTCAGCGATGGGGGCAAAGTTGCCGGGTAGCTGATACTGGGCAGCATAGTTGCTGTTGGTGCAAGCACCCTGACCAAAGACGAGGTCGCCGATATGCAGGTCGGGACACATGGAACCGGCAGAACCAACGCGGATGATGGTCTTAACGCCGAAAAAGTTGAACAGCTCGTAGGAATAGATACCCATTGAAGGCATGCCCATGCCGTGCCCTTGCACAGAGAGGGTTTTGCCCTTATAGGTTCCTGTGTAGCCTAACATTCCGCGCACATTGTTGTACTGTACGGGATTTTCCAGAAATCGCTCTGCCATGAATTTGGCACGCAGGGGGTCGCCCGCCATGATGACGGTCTCAGCAATCTCGCCATACTTGGCTCCGATGTGCGGGGTTGGTGTTTTGTCTTTCATAATGAATCGGATTTTTAGTTTTTTATCTTAATGCTCTCACTGCCCACTTTCAACACGTAGACACGGTGGGGGATAAGTGGGAGCGTTATTTCTGTTCCGTTGCTTACAGATTCCGAAATGAGTACGCCTTGAAGGTCGTAGAGTGCCACACGGACACCGTCGGAAACATTGCTGACAGTGAGCTGGTTGCCCGTAGAACGCCACGACCACGGTCTCACTTCCTGTTGTTGGATGCCGTCGGCAGGTCCCAGTTTGGCATTGATGATCAATCTTGAACATGCCGGCATTGTGAAAGTGCAGGCAGAGCCTTCATAGTCGACGGTGGAAGTACCGTTATTGGTGATGATGACTGCTGTCCATCCAATAACTTGCTGCCCGTCTGCGTGAGTACCTTCCAGCTTCACCTCTCTTCCCTGGAAGAACTTACCGTCGAAATAGCCCTTTGTCAGTTTGATGCCGTTAAAGCTAATATCCAGGTTGGCAAGGGTAGAGTTGATAACCATTTGAATGGTACTGCCAAGTTTGTAGTAATTTTTGAGGTGCTCGTAGAAATAATCGGTACGCTTTTTCAGCCAGTTACGCGAATTGTTCAGTTCCTCAGAATAGTTGGGCCACCACTTGTTGAAGAGCTCACGGTGGTAGGGATATTCGGTTTTAATCATGTTGTACATGGGATCCCAGATGGCTCGCACGCTTTTTTCGTTAAGGAAATCGCCCATGTATATGGCGCAGCGGTCGATGAACTCTCGCTTCAGGTTGCTGTCTTCCATCATTCGGCGGAACAGGCGTGTGCCCGACCATGCGTTTCCCCAGCCATTGTGGTCGTTGTCGTAACCGTCTTCATTCACCCATGCTATGGTATTATAGTTGGGATTGGCCCCGTAGAGTCCGAGACCAAAATCAGTGTCCTTAGCTATCCAGCGCCATTTGCCGTTTTCCGTACGCGGACGCCACATGACGATGTTGTTGCACGGGAAGTCCTCGTTGTCGAAGTAGAGGTTCATGATCATCAGGTTGAAGAACTCCTCCCAGTCCATCCACTGTGCATACTCGGCCAGTGTGTGGTTGTGTTCGGCATAGAACTCCTTGAATGCATTGTAGTTATCCCACGTGCCTTCCTTCAGCTCGTTCCAGTTCTCAAACATGTCGATGTCTTCCAGTCCGTCGTAGTTGGTGTAGATGTTGTCCTCGTTGGAGCGCTCGCGAATGTTAAGCATGCCGCGGTATTTACCATTGATATAGATAATGGCAGGGCGCCATGCTTGCCAGTCGAGGTCTGCGTTTTGGGCCATGGCGCGCTGGATGATGGCATCTCGGTTGTAGAGATAGTCGAAGTCGTTGCCCGAATTGCGGAGCACGAGCGACTTGAATTCGATTAGTCCCGGCTTTTGGTCGGGGAAGAATTCGTAAGTGAACCGTTTGGTGCCAAAGCGCTTATTGGCGTAGATGGCCAGCGACTTCAGTTTGTTGCTACGCGTAGCACCGCCTTGTATGCGGGTTTCGCATAGTTGGTTGATAAAACTCTGCTTTCCTGCTGTTTCGAACATCTCGATATTAATCGGACGGCGCCAGTTGAATTCGTAGTTCTTTTTTCCGTTCTGATATGTCCCATCCACATAGATGCCTATCATTGCATCGTTTAAATAGCGGTCGTTCGTCATGATGGAGATGACGGGAAGTGTCAGCTGACGGTTGGTGGGGAAGAAGATGTACGAGTGACAAGTGGAACGGGGCGACAGATAGCCGTCGCAGAAAAGCTTGGCCCGAACCACCTTGGTGTCTTCGATGTAGAAGGAACTGAAGATGTCGCTTGTAGCCGTAGGCTCTGAACCGTCGGTAGTGTAGCGAATCACCGTACCCTCAGGAGCACCCTCTGGCAGTGATATGTCCAGCCGGAATTTTGTGCCGTTCTCAAACACCTGGCCCGTCTTGCTGAATACGGGCATGCCGAGGAGGTTCTTTGCATCGCAAATTTCCCCTGTATTGGCCTTGCCGGGTGTCGGCGTGAGCTGATAGCCCCACTCGTCGGCACCGTCGGTCTTGCGTCCGTAGGCGATGTTGGGGGCGGGCTGCTTCTTCATCTCAGCCTTGTCAACGAGTGTGTTGTCTTGAAACAGGTAGGCTCCGCCTTTTCCTGAGTCTATTCGGAAGTCCGTGTGCAGTCCGCTGGCTTCTTTGTCACAATAAATCAAGACATATTGTTTGGGTTGCACGGTTTGGCTGGGCAACTGCCAGGCCCCATTGGCATTTTCGCTGAGGCCAAGTTTGTATTGGTTGAGATTCACCGACGTGGAACCAGCATTATACAGTTCCACCCAAGAGTCGGGAAAATCGTTGAGATCGTCCATTATGCAGTCGATGTTCGACTGCATCAGCTCGTTGATAACCAGTGTCGGGGTTTCGTTAGCAGCATGCGTAAACGATGCTGCTAACGATAAGACAGTTAAAAGAATAATGGACGGTCTCATTCTGTTCGGATTTATTTTGAAATAATCTTTTTTCCTTTCGTAATATAGATTCTGCCGGCCTGCGGGGTGTTCACCTTGTTGCCCAACAGGTCGTAGACAGCCGATGGGTCAATCTTCGATGATGACTGCTCAATGGTCTGGATGCCGGAAGCATCGCCGATGATGGGTTCAATGGTCAATGCGCTCGATGTCATCTGAAGTGTCAGTTCGCTGCCTTCCACCTCTTCGTTCTTTCCGCCGGTGAGTTTCCAGCCAGTTACTACTTTTCCTTCAGGAGCCGTACCCGTGATGGTGAGCTCGCGGTTGGGGAAGAACTTGCCGTCGAACGTGTTCTTCGTCAGTTTGATATCGTTCATGGTGATGTCGACATCCTGCTTGGTCTTGTTAATGGTCAGGGCGACAGGTGTGCCCAGGCTCCATTGCTGGCCAATGTATTTGTAGAAGTAGTCCGTACGGGGATCGTATTTTGTGGTAGTACCACCGCCGCCCCAAGGCCAGCCGCCCCAACCTTGCTCTTCATATCCTGCCATCCATTTCTTGGCATTTTCGAACTTGTTGTTGATGTCACTGCGGTTATCACCCCATGGGTTGTATTTGTCGCGGTGGGCCACAAACTCCTCGATGGCTTCTGCCTTGATGGCATCAATCACTTCGCCCGTTCCCTCGGCGTTCATGAAGTCGCCCATGTAAACGCAGCACTTGTCGATGAACATCTTCAGGATATCCTCATCTTCCAGCATGTTTTTAATCAGGCGCGTCGCCGGTTCGGTGAAGGCCCAGTTGTCGCCACCATGGTTGTTGGGGTTGTAGAGCAGATCGATGGTGTTGTAGTCCGGCTTTCTGCCATAGAGTCCGAGTCCGAAGTCGGTATCCTTAAGGATGAAACGCCATCTCTTGGGCAGGCCTGAATCTGTGTCGTCGTCGTTGGGACGCCAGAACACGATGTTGTTGCCAGGGAAGTCGATGTTGCCGTAGAAGAGGTTCAGGATCATCACGTTCAGGTATTCGCTGACATCCATCCATTGCTCGTATTCAGCCAAGGTGTGTCCCTTCTCGCTGTAGAAAGCCTTGAAAGCCTCATAGTTGTCGGCAGTACCTTCTTTCAACTCTTCGATGAACTGATCTACGTTATCCACTTTTTCATGGCCAATCTCAACCATGTCGATATCCTCCAGTCCGCCGTAGTTGCTGTAGATATTGTCTTCGTTGGAACGTTCGCGAATGTTCAGCATACCCATATACTCACCGTTAATATAGAGCACAGCCGTATGGCCGGCCTGCCAGTCAAGATCCACGTTCGGTCCCATCGTGCGCTGAATGATAAGATCGCGGAAATACAGGTCGCCGAAGTCGTTACCGCCGTCGCGCAGCGAGAACGACTTGAACTCCGTGACACCCGGCTTCTGGTCGGGGAAGAACTCATACGAGTAACGCTTGTGGTCGGGATCGAAACGCTTGTTGGCATAGAATACCATCGACTTCAGCGCATTCGAACGCGACTGTCCGCCCTGGATGCGGGTTTCACCTAACTGGTTGAAAACACTCTCCGTACCTGCGGCGGTGAACATCTCGATGTTGACGGGGCGGCGCCAGTCATGTGTCTTCTTGTCTTCCTTACTGTTGTTATTCGCAAAAAGTCCAAGTTCCTTGCTGTTCAGATACCTGTCGTCGGTCTGGACCGAGAAGATGGGAACCGTCACGGCCCTTGGGTGGAAGATATACGACTGGGCGGTGCTGACGGGCGAGAGCCAGCCGTCGCAGAACAGTTTGGCCCGAATCACCGTGGTGCTCTCCATGAAGATGGCCTTGCTGAAAATCTCGCTCGATGCCGTAGGCTCTGAACCGTCGGTGGTGTAGCGAATCACCGTACCCTCAGGGGAATTTTCGGGCAGCGAGATGTACAGCCTGATTCTCTTGCTGTTCTCATATACCTGCCCAGGTAAATTGAATACGGGAGCACCCAAGATGTGTTTCGCATCGCAAATCTCGCCCGTATTGGCCTTGCCAGGTGTCGGTGTGAGCTGATAGCCCCACTCGTCGGCACCGTCGGTCTTACGGCCGTATGCAACGTCGGGAGCCGGCATCTTGGCCATAGTTTCCAGTTTGTCGACGACTTCGCCACCCTTGAAGAGATAGAGATTGCCGTCCTTGCCCGATTCCAGGCGGAAACTGGTGTGAAGACCGTTCTCCTCCTTGTCGCAATAGATCACGACATAGCCACCGGCAGGTATCGACTGGTCGGGCAGTTGCCAGGCCTTCTTTTCCTTGTTCTTGTTACTGATCTTGTAGTCAGCCAGGTTGATGGCTGCATCAGTCGGGTTATACAATTCCACCCACGAATCGGGAAACTCATTCAAGTCATCCATTATGCATTCCACATTCGACTGCATCAACTCGTTAATCACTAACTGGGCATGGCCGGGTACGGCCATGCCTAACAATACTACTGCAAGTACATTCTTTAAAAAACTCATCTTTTTCCTTAATTATTATTCTATCCTTAATTTGGTCAGTCTATGAAGACGATTCATCGTTTCTGCTGATTATTTTCCTTTCGTCAAATTACCCAAAATGTCGCGGGTGAGTTCCTTGGTGATCGAGCGGGTGGCTGCCGACGTGGCGTTCTTCACCACACGGCCGGTGGCCGAGGTCGACGATTTGGTCTTCTTGCCCGTCACCTTGTTCGAAACCCATGTGCCCAGTATGGTGGCCAGCGTTCCGGTGATGGCCGTCATAATGGCCTTCGATACCTTCGAGAACATGCCGGGTTTCTCCTTCTTGCCTTTCTCAGCCTTCTCGGCTTCGGCAGCGGCTTTCTCGGCCTCGGCCTTCTGCAGTGCCTGCTCATTCTCTTTTTGAAGAATCTCGTAGGCACTTTCGCGGTCTACCATCGTGTCGTATTTGCCATAGATGCGGCTCTGCTTGATGATGTCAAGACGCTGCCCCTCGGTCACGGCACCTATCTGCGACAGTGGGAACAGGATTTTTGCGCGCTCCACAATCGAGGGCGCACCCTTCTCGTCGAGGAAACTCACCAGTGCCTCGCCGGTCTCAAGGTTCATGATAGCCTCGTCGGTCTTGAATTCGGGATTGGCGCGGAATGTGTCGGCGGCGGTCTTCACGGCCTTCTGGTCTTTCGGTGTGTAGGCGCGCAGGGCGTGCTGCACACGGTTGCCCAATTGTCCGAGGATGTTCTCGGGAATGTCCGTTGGACTCTGTGTGATGAAATAGATGCCCACACCTTTCGAGCGGATCAGACGAATCACTTGCTCAATTTTGTCGAGCAGGGCCTTGCTGGTGCCTTCGAAAAGCATGTGGGCCTCGTCGAAGAAGAATACCAGTTTGGGCAGCGGCAGGTCGCCAACCTCGGGCAATGTGGAATAGAGCTCTGACAGCAGCCACAGCAGGAAAGTGGAGTAGAGCTTCGGCTGCATCATCAGTTTGTCGGCAGCCAGCACGTTCATGATGCCCTTTCCGCCTTCGGTCTGCATCAGGTCGTAGATGTCGAATGCAGGCTCGCCGAAGAACTGGTTCGCGCCCTGGGCTTCCAGTTGCAGCAGGGCACGCTGGATGGCACCCACCGATGCAGCCGAAATGTTGCCGTATTGGGTGGTGTAGTCCTTCGCATTTTTCGAGACATAGTCGAGCATCGACCGCAAATCCTTCAGGTCAAGTATGAGCAGACCGCGCTCGTCGGCAATGCGGAAAACAATGTTCAGCACGCCGTCTTGCGTCTCGTTGAGTTGCAGCAGGCGTGAGAGCAGCTGCGGGCCCATCTGGCTCACGGTGGCGCGCATGGGGTGACCTTGCTCACCGTAAACGTCGAAAAACCTGACGGGGCACGATTGGAATTCGGGGTTTTCGATACCAAATTCGGGCAGTCGTTTCTCGATGAAACCGCTCATTTTGCCCACTTGTGAGATGCCCGAGAGGTCACCCTTCATGTCGGCCATGAAGCAGGGTACGCCTACCTGACAAAAGGATTCGGCAATCACTTGCAGGGTTACGGTCTTACCCGTTCCGGTGGCACCGGCAATGAGTCCGTGGCGATTGGCCATCTTTCCGTTGATACTCAGCGCACCGTTGGCGCAATGGGCGATATAGAGCCCGCGTTCTTTGTCGTACATTTTCTTATAGGTTTAGGTTTTTGATTATTCGATTTTACGAGCACAAAGATAGGAAAAAAAAGGCATTAATCCAAATAAAACGGGTTTTATTTGCGGTGTCTGTTAGGAAAATCGGTTTATCTGTTATTTTTGGCCTCAATCACTTTCAGACAGTCCCCTTCCACACGGAAACGGATGTCGACGCCACAGAAAGTCAGGCCATATTCTTTTCCGGCATCGTCGTGATAATGCGGCCGGGGGTCCAGTTCCAGTATTCTTTTTAGTGTTGAAATTTGTGTGGAGGTGAAAAAATCGCCCATTTCATCGGGAATTTTCACATTCAGCAAGTTCCATTGGCGTTCTTCGGTGAAGCCGCCTCGGGCATCCGGGTGGCTGTCCACGTATGGCAGATAGGGTTTCAGGTCGTAGATGGGCGTCCCGTCCATCAGGTCGGCGCCCAGAACCTTCACAACCGGGCCGTCTGTTGCTTCATAGTCGATACCCGAGAGTCGAACGGAGGAAAGCCCCAGGTTGTTAGGGCGGAAGGGCGAGCGCGTGGCAAACACGCCCATGCGCCGATTGCCTCCCAGCAGGGGAGGGCGCACCGTGGCTGACTTTTTTGCCCCGACATGCTCCGAGAATCCCCAGATGAGCCAGACGTAGTCGAAATCTTCAAGTCCGCGCAGTGCCTCTGCCTTGCGCCATTCGGGCACAAGGAAAATTTCTCCTTCCAGTTCCTCCACCAGTCCGCTTTGCCGTGGAATTCCGAATTTTTGGGCGAATGGAGAGCGGAAAAAACCTATGGGCTGTATCTCCATTTCGAAACGCTCAGCCCTTCAGTTTTTTCAGTTCGTCCTTCCATTTCGGGTTCCAGGTCCACTTCACGTTTTCCAGGAAATTGCGCACGATGCGGCGGCCCAACTGCTGATTGCGTCGGCCTGCCGGAGTGAACTTGCAGAAAGGTTTGCGCACATGCCGCTTCAGGTCGAACTGTTCGGGACTGTCCACCCCGTCGCTGTGCACGGCAATATAGAACGAGCCGAAATCGTCGAGCACCACTTTCTGCCCGTCCTGCAACCGCTGTTTCATTTCCTCCACCAGTGCCGTAATCACGCCCTCCACGTCGGCCTTCGTGAATGTTGCCGAGTCGCTGATGCTCTTTGCCAGGTCCTCCGTATGTGCCGTCATCAGCGGTGTCGCCTTGGCATACCACTTCCCCGCGGTCTCCCGCGTCTTGAAGTTCTTCTGTTCCATTTTCAAGAAAATGCTCATTTTCTCCTTATTATAATAGGTTAATATTAATTATGTCGGCTAAGTTTTTTATATCTGTCGCCCAATGGTTTTAAGATTACGGGCTATCGTATTTCAGAAAAACAACTGCATCCTTTGTGTTACAAAGGGCCGAAGCCATTCTGTTCCCATAACGCCCCCGCCCCGCATTTATTGCCTTTTCAATCCAAAATTTTCTATTATTTTAGTCTAATTTAATGTTTCATTTAGTCTGAATCCTATTCTCTTTTAGTCTGAATTATTTTCTCTTTTAGTCTAAATTACTTTCTTTTTTAGTCTAATTAATTTTTAATTCAGCCTAATCTTAAAAGTAATTTAGTCTAATTTACAAAGTAATTTAGTCTAAATTGAAAAGTAATTTAGTCTAATTTACAAAGTAATTTAGTCTAAATTACTTTTTCGCCGAAAATCCTTAAGATGACAGGGCAAAATGATGGGTCAAAAACTATCCACCCTCTTCCGAATCTTCAGATGACTTGATTTGGAAAACCATTTTGTGTTTTTCTTCATTCATGAAATACCGTATTTCTTTGTTTTTTTTCGATTTTGAGCGAATTATTACCTTGGATTTTTTCATTTTCCGGCAAATTATTTGTTTGGATTATTTTATTTTTATATCTTTGCGCCATGAATTCACGGTGCTGGCCTCGGCGGTGCCTCAGTAACAGGAATGATTTATGTATTACGAACGAATTATTGATCATCATCTTAGCGAGTGGGCTGCACGTTCAAGCCACAAACCCGTGTTACTACGAGGTGCCCGACAAGTAGGAAAATCTACTGCTGTGAAGCATCTGGGAGAGCAATTTAAGTACTTCGTTGAAATTAACTTGGAGAAACAGCCCGGCTACAAGACCTTGTTCCAACCAGATCTTGACATAAAGCGTATCGTGCCTCAAATGGCCGCTATGCATGGTACGCCCATCATTCCAGGTCAGACGCTTCTGTTTATCGATGAGATTCAAGATTGTCAAGAAGCCATCATGGCCCTGAGATTCTTTAAGGAAGATATGCCCGACCTGCATGTTGTTGCTGCAGGTTCGCTTCTGGAGTTCGTATTAGACGATATACCGACATTTGGCGTAGGCAGAATTCATTCGATGTATATGTATCCAATGACTTTCGATGAATTCCTTTTGGCTAATGGTGAAAAAATTCTGATGGATGCCCGTAATCAGGCATCACCGGCATCACCATTGCCAATACCTCTACACGACAAGTTAATTAGTCTATTGCGTACCTTCATGTTGGTAGGTGGCATGCCGGAATCTGTAGCAAAATGGGTGGAAACGCACGACTATCTGCAATGTCAGGAAGTTCAGGATGACATCATCACTGGTTATGAGGCCGACTTCCCCAAATATAAGAAAAAGGTAGATCCACAACTGCTGAGAATGACCATGAGGAGTGCCGCCCGGCAGGCCACAAAGAAGTTTATGTATTCTCAGGTGCCAGGCGAATATAAGACGGCCGACGTGAAAAAAGCCCTCGATTTGCTCATTAAGGCCAACATCATTATTCCTGTCACTCATACTAACGCCAACGGTCTGCCTTTGGGTGACGAAAGAGACGACAGTGTCCGCAAGATGCTGTTGCTTGACACGGGATTGATGCTGCGCCTATTGAATATGCTAATGGGCAACATCACGGAGATGACGACACATATTCTAACCTCTACTGCTGCCGATTTGGTTAATAAGGGGCCGATGGCTGAGATGTTGGCAGGTCTCGAACTTTTACATTATCGCACTCCGAATCTGCAACACGAGTTGTTCTACTGGGTACGCCAAGCCAAGAATGCAACTGCCGAGGTAGATTATGTCATGCCCCATGATATGCATATTCTGCCGTTTGAAGTAAAGGCGGGTGTCCAAGGCGGCATGAAAAGTCTGTGGGATTTTATGCGCGAGAAAGAACTCTCGCAGGCCATCCGCTGTTCATTGGAAAATTATGGAGAGTTCGACTATACGGACGAGAAGGCTGCTGGAGCCATCAGGCACGTTAGCATATTCCCTTTATATGCGATACAAACTGCCATTTGCTCGATATTTTGAATAGATTTCTTGCATTCGGGAAGAATTTCTCGCTTGATTGAAATTTTGCACTAACTTTGGATAAGTTACTCCATCTCTGCAAAAAATAAACGAGATTTTTTGTAACTTTACGTTGCTCCGCACCGTGAAGTTAGGCTGCATCTCAACAAAAAAAGAAACTTTTTCTTTGTTTTGTCTTCGATTTGCACTAACTTTGCACCCAAATTAAGATTTTCTATGGAAGAGAACAAGAAATTCAAGCGCACTACCGTGACTTCGGCACTGCCCTATGCAAACGGCGGTGTGCATATCGGACACTTGGCCGGTGTGTATGTTCCGGCTGACATCTACGTGCGCTACCTCCGGCTGAAAGGTGAGGAAGTGATGTTTATCGGCGGCTCCGACGAGCACGGCGTGCCCGTGACCATGAGAGCGCGCAAGGAAGGCATTACGCCGCAGGATGTGGTGGACCGCTATCATAAGATGATCAAGGACTCTTTCGAGGAGTTCGGCATCTCGTTCGACGTGTATTCACGAACCACTTCGAAGACTCACCATAAGTTTGCCAGCGACTTCTTCCGCAAACTCTACGACGAGGGAAAGTTGGTGGAAGAGACTTCCAAACAGTATTACGACGAAGAGGCCAAGCAGTTCCTGGCCGACCGCTATATCACCGGCGAATGTCCTCATTGCCACAATGAAGGCGCCTACGGCGACCAGTGTGAGAAATGCGGCCGCGACCTTTCGCCCACGGAACTCATCAATCCGAAGAGCACCATCAGTGGTTCTCAGCCTGTGTTGAAGGAAACCAAGAACTGGTATCTGCCGCTGAACGACTATCAGGAATGGCTGAAGCAGTGGATTCTGGAAGGTCATAAAGAGTGGCGCCCGAATGTGTATGGGCAATGCAAGAGTTGGCTGGATATGGACTTGCAGCCCCGTGCCATGACGCGTGATTTGGACTGGGGCATTCCCGTTCCCGTAGAGGGAGCAGAGGGCAAGGTGCTCTATGTATGGTTTGATGCGCCCATCGGTTATATCTCCAATACGAAGGAACTCTGCGAGAGTAATCCCGAACGCTGGGGTACGTGGCAAAAATGGTGGCAGGACGAGGATACCCGGCTGGTGCATTTCATCGGAAAGGACAATATCGTGTTCCATTGCCTTATCTTCCCCGTGATGATGAAAGCCCACGGCGGCTATATCATGCCCGACAACGTGCCGGCCAACGAGTTCCTGAATCTGGAGAACGACAAGATTTCCACCTCCCGCAACTGGGCCGTCTGGCTTCATGAATATCTGGAGGAAATGCCCGGCAAGCAGGATGTGCTGCGCTATGTGCTGACGGCCAATGCCCCCGAGACAAAGGACAACAACTTCATGTGGAAGGATTTCCAGGAGCGCAATAACTCTGAACTGGTGGCTATCTACGGAAACTTCGTGAACCGTGCCCTGCAACTGACAAAGAAATACTTCAACAGCATCGTTCCCGAATGCGGCGAACTGCAGGGCATCGACCGTCAGGCCATTGAGGAATTCAAGGACGTGAAACAGAAGGTGGAGCAGTTGCTCGACCAGTTCAAGTTCCGCGATGCCCAGAAGGAAGCCATGAACCTGGCCCGTATCGGCAACAAATACATTACTGACTGTGAGCCTTGGAAGGTAGCCAAGACGGATATGAAGCGCGTGGAGACCATCCTCAATATTTGTCTGCAACTTTCGGCAAACCTCAGTATTGCCTTCGAACCATTCCTGCCTTTCTCTTCGAAGAAACTCCGCGACATGCTCAACTTGAAGGAATGCAACTGGGAGGAATTGGGCAACACCGATATCCTGCCGGCAGGCCATCAACTGGGTGAGCCTTCGCTGCTCTTCGAGAAACTCGAGGACGATGTCATCCAGAAGCAAATTGATAAATTGGAAGCCGCCAAGAAAGCCAACGAGGCTGCCAACTTCAAGGCTGCGCCCGTGAAGGAAAACGTTTCGTTCGAGACTTTCGAGAAACTCGATATCCGCGTGGGACTCGTCAAGGAGTGTCAGAAAGTGAAGAAGTCGAAGAAACTCCTGCAGTTTACCCTCGACGATGGCAGCGGCACCGACCGCACTATCTGCTCGGGTATTGCCACTTTCTATGAGAATCCCGAGGAACTCATCGGCAAGCGCGTGCTTTTTGTAGCCAACTTCGAGCCGCGCAAGATGATGGGCATCGAGAGTCAGGGTATGATCCTCTCTGCCGTTGACAGCGACGAGAGTCTTAGCGTGGTCACTACCACCAAGGACGTGAAGCCCGGCAGTCAGGTGGGGTAGCTTAGAGGGGTCCTATAGTTCAATGGATAGAACAAGTCTCTCCTAAAGATTAGATCCGAGTTCGATTCTCGGTGGGACCACAATCCGAAACCACTACTATTATCAAAAAACTAATCCGTTATTAAACTTTTCCGCTCGAATACTGCTTGCTGTTCGAATTTTTTTGTATATTTGTGCTCAAAACGACAGAAGTACTCATGGGAAGAATGTTTTTAGGGGTTTTGCTGGCCGTTATGGCTGTGCTGACAGCACATGCCGACAACACTAACGGCAACACGGACGCTCCTGCCGACCGGATGGTGGCAAGGGAGATGCAGTATATGCCACACTACGACGTGGTGGTGTGCATGAATGGCAACAACCGCTATACAAGGGCACTTTACGGAGGCACGTCGGCCTACCGGCTGGAAACCAGTGATCGTCCTGTTTTCGCCCTGTTCCAAGATTCCCGCAACTGTCGGAACATTAGTTTCAAACTCACTTACAAAGGGCATACCGTGGCGCTCGACAGTACAACCACCTGCGAGGCAAGATATGCCCGTGGACAGCGGTGGTACAAAATAGAGGACCGGCACTGGGGCGGCGCAAGTTTGTTGCTTGACGTGTGCTGCCTGGTGGATGCCGACCGGGCCGCCTGGCACTTCTGGACGGTGGGCTTCACCGAAATGCCCCAGATTGAAGCCATAGTGACGGGCGTCAGGGAAAAGCGTCTCTCACGCAATGGCGACATCGGTGTTGATTCCAAAGGATGTCTGGAAAGCGACGGCGTGGTGCATCAGCGAGTTCGCCTGAATTGGGAGAAAAGGGGATTTGGCCAGCTGATGAGCGACAGCCTGCGGTTGGAGAATGTGGAGTGGACGATGTTCTGCCGACGCATGAAGGCCACCGAGGAAAAGATAGAGGAATACGGCCGGCAAATTGTTTTTCATACTCCTGATGCCTTCTTCAACCCGTTGGGCTCGGCCATCGTAGCGGCTGCCGACGGGTCATGGGACGGACAGACCTGGCTGCATGGTGCCGTGGGGTGGCGTATGCCATTGGCAGGATGGCGCGCCGGTTATCTGGCCGATGTGCTGGGATGGCCGGATCGTGCCCGAAGTCATTTTGATGCATACGCTGCCAGTCAGGTGACCACTGTCCCGCCCACTATTCCCCATCCCTCGCAGGATGCGTCGATGAACATGGCACGATCGGAGAAGAAATGGGGAACACAGATGTACAGCAACGGCTATATCTGCCGCAATCCCAACCGCAACGACCAGATGCACCACTACGACATGAACCTGAACTACATCGACGAACTGCTGTGGCATTTCGAATATGATGCCGATACGGCCTATATGCGGAAGATGTGGCCAGTCATTACCCGACATCTGGAATGGGAAAAGCGAAATTTCGACCCCGACGGCGACGGGCTCTACGATGCCTACTGCTGCATCTGGGCGAGCGATGCGCTCTACTATAGCGGTGGTGCCGTCACTCACTCTTCAGCCTATAACTACCGCGCCAACCGATTGGCAGCAAAGATTGCCAATATGATTGGTGAAGACGGGAAACGCTATGAGGCGGAGGCCAACCATATTCTGACGGCGATGAACAGCCGGCTATGGCTAAAAGACAAGAACCATTGGGCGGAGTACCAAGACCTGATGGGACTGAAGCGCGTGCACGAAGATGCTGCCCTTTGGAGCATCTATACGCCCATCGACTGCGGTGCCTGTTCTGAACAGCAGGCTTTTGATGCGACGCACTACGTTGACTCCTTTATCCCGCACATCCCGCTGAAATACACCATCCCGAAGAAATATACATGGCAGAAGGCAGCACTGACCGAGACCTTCCGCCAACAGCAGTTCTCGACGGTGAGCACGAGCGACTGGATGCCATACGTCTGGAGCATCAACAATGTGGCTACGGCAGAAGACCTGAACATGTCGCTTGCCTATTTCAAGGCAGGACGTCCGCGCGAGGGTTTCCAGCTGCTGAAGGCAACGGTGCTCGACCAGATGTATCTGGGCAGCAGTCCGGCAAACTTCGGCCAAATCAGTTATCTCGATGCGGCACGGGGAGAGTGCTATCGCGACTTCTCAGACTGTACGGGAACGGCGGCCCGTGCACTGATTCAGGGCCTTTATGGCATTGTGCCCCATGCGCTCGACAGCGTTTGCATCATCCGTCCGGGATTCCCCATCGAGTGGGACCAGGCCACCATCCGCACGCCTTATTTGTCATATTCTTACCGAAGGGAGGCCGGTGAGGACATCTACCAGATTGAGCAGAACTTCCGCCAGCCGCTGAAAATCATCCTTCGGCTGAATATCGGAAACGGAAAATACGTGGATCATGAAGGCACCGACCGCAAGGTACAGGAATTCAGGATGCCGGCAGCCATTCTGGAGGAATACGGCTATGAGTCGGCATACGCAAAGATGGGACTGAAACACGACATCGGCCAACTGTCGGAAAAGGGATATAAATGGGAATCTACGGTCAGCAGATGCCCATATTCTGCCGAGCAGTTGGGGCTTGCCGAACCGTCGGAAGGCAATAAGGCAAAGCGCTACCCAATAACCATCGGCAAGCAGTTGAATGCCAGTGTCAGTGATATCTTCAAGCAGCGATATCTGAAACCACGACCTCAGGTGACCACCTTGCAGATACCCTCACAAGGTGTGGGCGAATGGTGCCATCCGGATTTTTGTCCGGTCATTAACGACAGTGTGATGCGAACAAAGGTAAAGAATAACCGGATTTATGTGGCGGGGGTTCCATTTGAGACGGTGCGACAGGGCAAGAACATTGCCTATACGTCGCTTTGGGAAAACTATCCCGACGAAATCACGTTCAAGTTGAAGGGTATGCCCAAGGAGAAGCCTGCCGGGGGTGTGAAGGGCGGTTTCCGTTATGCCTACCTGCTGATGGCGGGTAGCACCAACCACATGCAGACACATATAGACAATGCCGTTGTCATTGCCATGTATAAGGACCATACCACCGACACGCTCCACCTGATGCCGCCCTACAACTGGTGTCCGATAGAGCAGGACTACTATGTCGACGGCATGGCCTTCAGCACTATGGAACCCCGTCCCTATCGCCTCAGTCTAGGCACGGGCGATGTAAGTCGCGATTTGGGCAAGACGTTAGGCATCGAGGGCGTATATGGCCGCGAAATTCCTGGAGGCGCAGCCCAGATGCTGAAGATGCCGCTCAACCCGAAGAAAAAACTGAAATCCATCTCCCTCCGCACCCTCTCCAATGACGTTGTCATAGGATTAATGGCGGTGACGCTGGAAAATTGAGAAAAATCGACGCGAAAGAGTCAAATTGAGAAAATGAGAAAATGAGAAATGTGGGTCTTCTTCATATCGTTCTTTTTTGCCTGCTGACAGCCACGACGGCATCAGCCCAAGAGAGACGCGAGAAGTATGAGTTTATGCGCAATCTGCCTGTCTATGCCGACTCGCTGATAGCCGACATGGACTATCCCCTGGCTTGGGGAAACAGCGACATCAAGGATTTTGAAGAATGGAAACGTGTGGCCCGTCAGAAAGTATTTGACTGTATGCTGACACCTCCGCCATCACCTGCCGACGGCTACAATGCGAGGGTGCTCTTCGAGGAACAGCGAGAGGGCTACAAAGCCCGCAAGATAGAAATCCGTCTGTCGAAATACTATGCAGTTCCTGCATACGTTCTTGTACCTGATGGAAAGGGTCCCTTCCCTGCTATTAATGTCCTGCACGATCATGGTGCCCACCTGTTTATAGGCAAGGAGAAGGTGATACGTCCCCTGGCTTGTGAGGATTCAACGGTGATTAAGGATGCTGAGGCGTGGTCTGCAGGCTACGAAGGCCAGTTCTTTGGCGACTATTTAGCTCAGCATGGCTATGTGGTATTCTCTGCTGATGCCCCCATGTGGGGTGAGCGTGGACAGAAGGAAGGCCCTCTCCGCGACCGTTACGACATGATAGCTGGCAATATGATGATGTACGGCATCGACCTTTCCGCCTATATGACCTACGACGACATTGCCGGTACAGAGTTTCTGGCCACGATGCCAGAAGTGGATGCCAGTCGCATCGGCTGCACAGGATGGTCGATGGGAGGTTATCGTGCCTGGATGCTGTCTGCACTGAGCGATAGGATTAAAGCAGGCGCATCCGTCTGCTGGATGGTGACAACCGACGAACAAATGACGTTCAAGTACAGCCGGACGGAGAATGGAGGCTTTGCCAATTGCTATCCTGGCCTACGTCGTTGGCTCGACTATCCCCATGTGGCCAGCATCGCCTGTCCTAAGCCCATGCTCTTCATCAACGGTTCTCAAGACAAACTCTTCCCTGTGGCTGGTGTTGAAAAGGCATTTAGCATCATGCATGACACGTGGAAGAGCCAAGGTGCCGGCGACAAGCTCCAGACAGAACTCTGGGAGATGCCTCATAGCTGTGGCAAGAAGTCGCAGAAACGCGTGTTGGATTTCTTCAAGAAGTATTTATAGCACCCCGTTCCATATCATCCATATATAGTTAATTTTTGTATTAAATTTTGATTGCAAGGATATTTTTTATATATTTGCAACCAATACAATCTTGCCCGTTTATATCCGGCATTTGGAGGGATTTTTAATTGAGTTTATCAGACTAATGACAAGAAAAAGCATAACGAAAAGAAGGTATGCAAAGCCATACATCCAACTGAAAGAAATTTCCGTGGAGCCGTTTCTTACGAACACGGAAACACTGCCTTTTGACAGAGAAGATCAGACCGGAGAAGCGCTGTCGAAGGGAGGCAGCATTTGGGACGATTTCATCCTAAAGGACTCCATCGGCTTCTCAGTGGATTTTGATGAAATGATAGAAAAAACGTTTAATAACATAAGCTTATCCCCAAATGAATAAGATACACATGTTTTCCCGATTGCAGCTGCTGGTGCTGCTTTCGCTTTTCGGCACCATGGCACAAGCGCAAGACTTTAAGCTCTACTTTGCCAACAACGTCACCGATGTGAAAGACTTCACGAAGATTGAGGACGCCTCGTCTCCGCTCATGTGGCGCGAAGTGAAGAACAAGGACATTAGCGGCAACCTGGCCGAGGTGGTTGAGGTGAGGAAGATGTTCGACTCGAAGGAGATGAAGTTCAGAAAAGAGCAACGGCAGTTCTGGACCATGCGCGACCATTGTCTACTCTGTTTCCGCATCAACGACGGCCAGGGGAAGACTGGCAGCTACGTGGTTGAGGTGCAGGACAATGCCACCAAGTCGCCACAGATACTGACGGTGAGCCGCTATTTCTATGTGAATGCGCCGCGTCAGGGTGAGGATGTGAAAATAAAGGTCTATAAGACCGACAACGAAACCGACAGCATCGCGTTTAAATACAGCGTGCACGACTGGGACGATGACAACCTCTACATCTTCCAACTCGATTCGAAGCGTCAGCTCGCCAAGGAGGAATATCGTCTGCAGTATGTGCTCGGACATACCGACGAGGAGGGAACGTTACAACGCGACACCACGACGCTTGCCCTGCGTGACAGTACGTTCCAGAGTTTCTACGTGAACGACGGACAAGACCTGATGGACGTGTTCCTCATTAGCGGCGACCCCAACTATCCTCAGGAGGAGCACAAATTGCGACTCAACAAGGCGCGGCTGCATACGGGCGTGACGCTGGACCCCGACTACAGCCATACGACGCTTACCTCAACCTTCCAGCTGGACAAGCATGAGAACCGTGAGCTGGTGAATTTCAACTGGATTGGTTCTGGTCTGTATGAGCGCTACGACACGCTCTACGTAAAACTGCTGAACAGTGAGGGTGAAGACATTACACGCGCCACGTTCCATATTGAGGCTATCGACGAGAAAGGAGAGCGCATTCCCAATACTGACGGAATGAAGTATATCAGCTACGACCGCAAGCTTAAACAGCATAAACTGCTCACCTATGGGCGTCCCGCTTACACGGAGGTAGTGGCCTCAGGCTATGTGCCCAGGCTCTTCAAATACCCCGGTGCCGCCGACCCCGTGACGCGCATCGTTGATGAGTCGCTCTGCTCTGCCACCATGCAGTTGCTCACCAACCGCAATGCCGACGGCAGCATCGCCATGAGCAGCACACACGTGGAGGTTCTGCACGACACGAAGAACGTAATCTACATCTATGAAGACGATCATGCTGTGTGCGACATCGAGGATTTCGACATCACCTTCCGGCCCACCGCCGACACGCTCTACTATGTGCAGGATGCAGGTCACCAGTATCCGAAGGTGCTGTACAACGGCGAGATTGAGAAATACGCCAAGATAAACCTGTCGTTTGCCATTCCAAGGGGACAGTCCATTAGTTCGGTGAAACTTTTCGGCAAGGATGTGGGCTCGGGTAAGGAGTACGAGTTCGACCGCCCCTATTCGAAGACGGTGGACATCTCGGACTTCCCCTCGTTCACCTACAACTATGTGGATATGAGGTTCGACATGGAAGACGTTCTGCCCCTGAACAAACTCTGCCGGCTGAACATGAAGGCAGGCAACTACGAGTATGCCGAGTTCCCCTATTTCTACCCCCTCTACATCGACCGCAAGAAAACCAGGGAGGAGGTGGAAAAGAAAGCCAACGAGCATGTGCCCGGTGTTGACAACAATGAACGCAACGCGTCGTTTGCCGATGCGGGCTTTAGCTTCAACCTGCCGGCCAACTTCACGCTGAACTTCAAACCCATCTCGGTATCCACGTCGGTTAATGTCGACTTCAGAAGGCAGGTACTCAGCGCGTTGACAACAATGGCCTGGGGAACACAGGGCGGTAGCGAGGTGGGCAAAACGCTGCGCGAAGAGGCGAAGCAGTTCCACGGTAACGGCAACCAGATGCTTTGGCAAAGAGACGAAGACCATTTCCTCATCCACAATGCAAAGGGAACGGTGCAGCTCGAAGACTGGATTATGGCCGAGATGGATGACATCTTCACCTACAATCCTGCAGCTATAGGAATGGGCATCACGTTTAGTGGATCACTGGGCATGTCGATGCCATTCGGCCCCGATGCAGGAACGGACGGCAACTACTTCATCCTCGACCAGCTCAACCTGAAGGGAGGCTATGGTCTCTCGATAGCCTCGCCCGACCTGATGAAGAGCTACTTGGGTGCTGGCGGATTTGGTGGAATCTTTAGGAAACTTCCCTTCTTCCACATTGGTTTCGGTCTCGACATTCATGCCGAGGTGGAAGGTGGCGCCAAGATGTACGACCAAAGTGGAGAGACCTTCAACTGGGACAGTTATGGCTACTACGGCCAGGTGTCGCTCAAGGCAAAGGTGGGGGCATGGGCCGAGTTCTCTACACCACCCAACCCGATTCTGCACTTGTCGGCCGGTGTCAGGGGCGGATTCAAGTTTGGCATCGGATATGGATTTGCAGGACCTTTGAAGGCACAGGCGCCCGACCACGGCGGCTATTTCCTTGTTGTGGGAGGACTACAGGCTTATGCCAATATCCACACCTTCCTGTTCAACTGGTCGGGACGCGCCGGCCTCAACTTTGGCAAGAGGTGGCTCTTCCCGAGAAAAGACAACCACAACCCCTTCCATAGTGAATATCCCTGGTGGGTTTCAAAGAATCCGAGTGCAAAGACCGTGGCTGAGAGCTACCGACGCATGCCCACACTCGGCGCCTCGACATTCGGTCAGACACTCATCGGCGATGTGGCTGCCGATGCCAACCCACACTTCCTCGACGACACCCATGTGGTGTATAACGACCTAAGGAATCCTTCCGACTACAACGACGACTGCGTGACGGTGCTGAACATGGGTGACAACACGACACTCAACCTCTCGCAATCGGACAAGACCACCATGAACCACATGCGCTCGAAGCGCGGTGAGCATGAGATTGTGGTATATGAAGAACTAGCTCGCAAGGTGGAGACCAGCGAAGTGGAGGCCGAGACGGCTGTGGAGAAGAACAATGAACTCTCGGCCCGCACCTTCCTTGCAGCTTCCATCAAAAACGGGAATAACGGCCAGTGGAAAAAGACTGTCATCACCACCGACGACGGAATCGTGGACAGCAAGCCCGTGGTGACCATGCAGGACGACGGCAAGGCTGCCTGTGTGTGGCAGCGCGGAAACCTGTATCTGCTCGATAAGGAAGTGCCCAACGACACGCTCTACAACAATGCCTTGCGCGGCAACTTGGTGCTCTCTATCTACAACGGAGAAAAATGGAGTAGCCCCGTGTCGCTCTTTAGCATCGATGAAGACCATGTGGCAGCCGAGTACGACCTCATCATGCGCAACGATACAGTGCTCGTGGGATCCCGTATCGTGGACTTTCCGCAGGATTCTCTGCGCATAATGCCTCACTTCAGCTATGCATCTGTCGATGAAGCGACAAAGCGCGTGAGCATCGTCAAGGATCCGATAACGCCAATCCACTTCTTCATGAACCGCGTGGGGCAACACGGTGTCATTGCCATGCTCTATGAGAAAAACGACTCCACGCGCGACATCTATGTGAAGACGCTGGCCATGAGCGGTCGCGACAACGGCATTGCTGGTAGCGATATCGGGGCAAACCTGGTTTCGCCTAACCGCGTGAAGATTATTTGTGACCGTGCGGTGGAGAATCAGAACGATTTCGCCATCCTCTGGACAGAGATGGACAACGTGGCGCATAACAGCGGCGAGGCCAGTACAAAGACTGACGAGGTGCGACTGATGCTCAACGCCTCGCGTGTCAGCCTGTATCCAGCGCCCCACATCACGGCGCCCATCACCCTGGGTTGTGAACGCGACAGCCTGATTATGACCGACTTTGACGGATTCCTCGACGATGCACGTATCAAGGTGGTGTATTCGCTTTCGGACATTGAAACGGGAGCCGCTGTCATCATGAGCAACGAAAAATATTTCACCAACAGCTTCGAATACGATTTATCCTATCCGAGGGGAACGATGCTGTCCAGCAACAAGCTGCCGCTGAACCTCGAGGTGCGCAACACAGGAACGTCGGGCATCCGACAAGTGACGGCTACCATCAACGGCAGCGAGTTCGTTATCGAAGATTCCTATGTGCCGCCGCTTCGTGCGCGTTCGTTCGTGGTGAATTATCCCATCGACGAAAAGTTCGACGGATATATTTCCAGTGATGTTGTCGTCGACTACGACAATGTGTTCCGTGCCCAGCATCATCCTAAGCGCAGGAATATCAGTTTCCGTCGTCAGATGAAGTCGAAGGAGCTCACCAACGTCTCGACAGAAGATGTGGAATGTCGTCTTATCGGTCACAGCGTGGAGAACGGAGTGAACAACTTCGTGGTGGAACTGATCGACCATTCTGTCAGGGGAATGCTGCCGCGCAACTCCGTCCATGTGGGCATCTATGCACACCCGTCCAACATGGAGACGCTTCTTGACAATGCCAAGACCATCGTCAAGGCCGAAGACTTCACGGAAATCGGTGGACAGCGAAAGGCTTACGCCACGGTACGCGTGGCCGACATTAAGGAACCGATGCGTGCATATCTCTCTACGCAGGTGTTCAGCACTATCGAGGCGGAAAACCTCTCCGACTATTATGTTGAGAACCGTAGCGCCAGCGGCAATGCCCATTACATCACGCTGTTGCCTCACAACAGTCCGACTGTCATTGAACAGCTTAGGAAAAACGGCGGACAAAACGAAGTTTCGTTCGCGGTGAAGGCCGAAGACCACGGTCTGCGCATCAGTGGTCTGAAGCGAGGCACCCACCTGCGCGTCTATGGTGTGAACGGCGTCCAGATATATAGCAACAAGAATGTTGGTGAAGAGGTGTTCGTGCCCCTGAAGTCCGGTGCCGTGTACATGATCAGCGACGGAAAGGATGTGCTGAAGTTCGCTTTGTAATTAGAGAAAATAAATAACCACAGTTGACGAAAAGACATGAAGAAATCCATATTGTTGAGCCTCGTGCTGGCTCTTGCCATTACCAATGCCAATGCCTACACCGAAATGGCTGGTTTCGACGGACCTACGTGGTACGATTATCGTGCCACCACTTATGCTGGTGGTAACGGCGATGAGAATAATCCCTACCTGATATCCACGCCTGAGCAGTTGGCAAAATTGGCTTACGAAGTGAACGTTAACGGCGCAGAAGGCTACTATAAACTCACTGCCAATATTTCGTTGAATAAGCGCGTAGATGGTGAGCGTGTGCTTTGGGTGCCAATTGGCATCAGTAATGACAAACCTTTTAAGGGAACGCTGACCAACCCTGACCGTTATGTCATCGAGGATATGATGATTAAGGCGAACAGCAAAGAAACAACAAGTTGCTTCGGACTCTTCGGTTATGTCAAAGAAGGAACAGTTGATGGTATCATTATGAATGAGGCGGACATTACTGTCAGCGGCGTTAGCGGAGAGTATAATGCAGGATTGATGTGTGGCATTATGGAAGGCTATATGAGGCACTGTAATGTACAGAAGGGTTATATCACTGCAAATAGTGTGGATGGTAAAGCTTATATCGGTGGTTTGGTAGGCAGATGTTACACCATTTATTATCAAGGCCAAAAGACTGGAGAACTCCTTAGTTGTTTCACTCACGCTGAAATCACCATTATTGGAAACAACGATTCGGGAGAGGCAAATGCTGGAGGTGTGGCAGGATACACATCGGGCCCTATCAGCGACTGTCATGCAATCATCACGATGAAAGCGTCAAAACTCTCCACGTCAGACGCCAGTAAATGGAGTTGCCTCGGAGGTATCGTTGGTTCATGCTTTACTAATTCCAATGCGAACGTAGTACTGAAATATTGCTCTGCTGCAGGGGATATCATTGTGGAAAAAGGTTCACATTCCCGGACAGGTGGACTTGTGGGTAGCACGGAGTACTCAAATATCTTCAAAATGAGCTTTTGTTGCTCAACGGTGACGGTGAGTGGTGGTCATACAGTCGGTGGAATGATAGGCTATTGCTGGGTGAGGTCAGCCGATGGTACACAGCTGGCGAATAATGCAAGTAGTTCTTATGTAGATGCTCGTGATGCCACATATGCTGGAGGTTATTTTGGCTATTTACAATTTGCAAAAGTAAATGTTAGTACTTATGATAATTACTCTTTGACAAGTGAAAGCTGGGGGGAATGCAATTATTTCTTGGGAACTATGGCTAAGCCTACGTCCTCAAATTATTATGGAGTAATTTTTGGAAAATCTGAAAGAATCTCTAACCCCAAGAATCTTGGCTATTTGCATTATTTGGGAACGATGTGCGACTTCAAGACCAATGGAGATGGTTACAATTTAGAGAATAGTTCATCCTCTGGCGGCACTCTGCCTAACGACGATGGATATGGCTCTTTTGGTGTGGTTTGGGGGCATGTGAATAACGTAACGTTGTCGCATCCAGAAAACGAGGCCCTTGCAATGGATGGTATAGAAATGTGCTACACAGATATCTATATACTTGCTGACTTGTTGTTCTACATTACTAACGATAACAAGACACTATACCATACAACAGATGTCACCGTCGATTTCTCTATTGAGGATTTCAAGAACAGTTCCACAGGCGACCGATTGGCTGTCTTTGCTGTGCCCGACGACGTAGAGTGCGTGAAGGTAGTCGATAAGCACCTCTATCCCGTCGACCCGGGTGAGGTGGTAGTAACCATCAAGTGGAACGGTCTGCAGCGCAAGGTGCACCTTGACATCACGTATGGAAAGGAGTGGCAAGGTGTCTCGAACTATGACTATGACCACAGCTATAACAACGATGGCACGGAATATTCCGATGGTTCAGAAGAAAAACCCTATCTCATCCACAATGCCGACCAATTAAACGGTGTACTGCGCTCTACTAAGTATAATAAAGCCGGTGTGCATTTAAAGCTTGCCAGCGACATCTTCTTCAATACCCATCTGTTGCAAGAAGATGGGACTCCGCGCAGCGATGCAATAGCATGGGAACCATGCGATTTCAAGGGGCATCTGGACGGTAACGGGAAAACCGTCTACGGGCTGTACGTGACAAAAAACTCGCTGGGCGACGGGGAGAATTTGGGTTTTTTCAAAAATCTCTACGGAACGGTGGAGAACCTGGCCATAGTGGATAGTAATGTTTCAACTGACGAAGTATCCAACCCCAACAGTTACGCTGGCCTGCTGTGCGGAACCTTGGCAGAGGGGGCATCGGTCAGCAACTGTCTGTTCCACGGACGTGTCAGTGCCGACAGCCATTGCAGCGGAATTGCCGGGCGTGCGGATGAAAGCAATACGTCGATTACCGACTGCTTCGCCAATGTGCATGTCACGTATCCGGTCGCAAGCAGCAATTCCTTCACTGCAAGTGGCTTGTGTTACAATACACCTGCCGCGATGGAATATTGCCTCTCTACGGGAAGGGTAGAGAATTTCATCATCAGATACGGCATCAGCGATGGTGCAGAAGGTTGTACGACCTGCCACTACGACAAGCAAATGATGGCAGGAGATGATTATAACCAGACAATGGGGAGCACCACCAGTGGGATTCTCTCTGGCAATCTTATGGGCGGCTCGAATGCTTGGCAGCAGGACGATGAGCACTATCCTATGCTGAAGACCTTTGCGGGCACGCCGTACGGCAAAATGCTCACACTGCCCGTACTCTTCGATGGCAGCGATCGTGCCGGCAACGTCAACTATATCTTTGAATTCCCTGTCGAGGATGTCACTTGGAGCGCACTCAACGGCCAGACCTATATCGACGTCATCAACGACTGCGGAGCCGCCTCGATAGTGGAAAGGACGGACAATGATGTGGAAATACTCATTGCACAGGCCGAGAATGTGGAAAGCCAGTGCACCAGGGCCATGCGCACCTTGCCGCTCAACCTCCGCTCGGGACTCACCTCGTTCCGGTTTAAGGATCCCGTTGCACAGTCGGCAGCCTTCACGGCCTTCAACAAGGAAGCCCCCACGGATGTCCTCACCCTGCGCGAACTGGTGCAGGCTACGAAGTCGGACTTCGATGTGTTTAACAGCGAAGCCGCCGGACTGAAATGGTTCCCCGAGTTCCGCTACTTCACAACCATTACGACGCTTGAGGAAGGCATGCTCTCGGGGCTCGACCAGCTCTGCGAACTGCAGCTGCCGAAGAAGCTGCAGACCATCGGCACCAATGCTTTCGACGGCTGTACCAGCTTGGAAGAAATCATATTGCCGCAAACTTTTGAAACCCTGCAGGAAGCCGGACTCTACGGTTCGGGCATCAAGAACCTGCTCGTCAACTACAAGCACCCAAGCATGCAGAGCATTGCCGGTATGCTCTTTCAGACCGACAACGACGGCAAGCTCCATCTGGTGGCCTATCCTCCGGGACGCGGCGAGGAAAACGCCACCGTCAGCACCCTGTTCCATTACATCGACGACTATGCGTTCTACAAGGTTCCCAACCTGAAGAACATCTATATCGACAACTGTCTGCCCGAAGGCAATTTTGTTGATGCCGATGCTGAGTCCCCCATTGTCCCCGAGGATGGTACTGAGATTCTTGACATCTATGTCAACGACGGTTCTTATGGACTGGTAGGCAGTTCGTATGGGTCGCTGCTCTTCTCCGAGTATGAGGACGAGAACTCCTTCTGGGGCTATTATTACGAAGACCATCTCCATGTCTATTATCCGCTCAACATGACGAGTGCTGGATGGGCCACGCTCTACATCGGTTTCCCCACCCGGCTGCCTGAAGGATTCAACGCCTACGTGGTCACCGTCAGCGACGACGATGCCAAGATTGCCAAGCTGAAGAACATCGGTCGGGTGATACCCAAGACCACCCCCGTGGTCATCAAGAATGCGGCAGGACTCGCCCCCGGCATCTATCCGCTTACCCGATGGGAGGGAGCCGTGCCTAACGTTCCGAAATACGACAACCGTTTCGTAGGTTCCTACATCGGACAAGAGGGCAAGTGGGGAATTGAGGTCAATCAGGAGACTTCCATCACGGGAAGTGTTCTCACCCTGGGACGTAACAGCAAGGGCGTTGTGGGATTCTATAAGTATAATGGCGCCGTGATTCCTCCCTATCGTGCTTACCTCACCTCTAACACCGTGATAGAAGGAGCCAAGGGATTCACGTTCGTCATCGATGACACCATCGACGAGACGCCCACATCCATCCAAAACGCCCCGTCTCTCCGCGAGGAACAATCCTCCGTCGTCTACGATATTACCGGCCGCGCCCTGCAGGGCACCCCCACACGTCCCGGTGTCTATATCAGAAATGGTAAGCGGTTTGTGGTGAAATGATGGTAGCAGATACTTATTAAGAAAATTCGGGCCGTGAAGAATCTTCATGACCCGAATTATTTTTAGTGGATAAACAGAACTTATTGTTTATCGCGTTTGCCTTGCCTGGTTCTTCGGCTCACGGCGTGTGTCCCAGAAGGCAGCAATGTGGAGCGTGTCATCCTTAACGTAATAAACGACCTTATTCAGTTTACGGATGATAATGCTGCGGTACGTCTGATTTCGATGGGCGAAAAGTGGATCGAGTTTGCCTATCGTAGGCATTTCAGCCAAAGAGAGCACGGTTTGTTCCACCTCGTCCATGAATTCTTGACGAATACGCTCGCCAAAGTCACTCAGAACGTAGTCCTCTACCTGATGCAGTTGGGCGACGGCCCGTTTGTGCCAGCGTATCTTCAACATAGCTTTTTCATTTTGCATTCTCAGCCATGGTGTTCTTTTCATGGTGAAATACTTCGTCCTGAGAAAGGTATTCACCAGCCTCGAATGCCGCTTCTGCCTCGTCAAGCATGTCGTCAATCTCCTCCATTGTGTAAGGTCGTAGCCGTTCTTCCTCCTCTTTCTTGGCATGCTCTATCAAGTGCTCGCCCACCCACCGCATATTGTTAATGCTGAGTGTGCCATAGAGATATTCAAGCAGACCTGATAATGCTTTTGTACTCATATTATTTTCTATTAGATAATAATTCGACGTTGCAAAGATACAATTTTTTTTCAAATACCAAAAAAGAAAGTCTTTCTTTTCACTCAATCGAAATTTTGCACTACCTTTATGTCGCTTTGCGCCATGAAGGTACTTACGTTCGACAAACGCAAAAAAAAGTACTTTTTTTTGCGTTTGTGCTCACTTAATCGTACCTTTATGTTGCTTCGCATCATGAAGGTAGGCTGCATTCGGGAAAAATCATAATTTATTTTGTTTTTCCACTCATTTTGATAAATTTCTCACGCTCAAGAGAGCAAATACATTTGCTTTCTCTTCGCTCAATCGAAATTTTGCACTACCTTTGCAGCCGAAATGGCAAAGAAACAGATATTATTGATTAACGATTTGGCGGGCTATGGCAAAGTGGCCACGGCCGCCATGCTGCCCATTTTGAGTTATATGGGCTACCCGATTTATAACATGCCCACGGCTCTTGTGAGCAACACGCTCGACTACGGGAAATTCAACATCATGGAAACCACCGACTATATGCAGGGGGTGTTTCCGGTGTGGAAGGAACTGGGGTTCTCGTTCGATGCCATTGCCACGGGATTTATCTGCAGCGAACGACAGGCACGCATGGTGGCCGACTATTGCAAGGAACAGGCACAACGGGGCACCATCATCTTCGTGGACCCCATCATGGGAGACGAGGGAAAACTTTACAACGGCGTGACGCCGGAACGCGTGGAGTGTATGCGAGAGATGGTGGCTGTGGCCGACCTGATTTTCCCGAACTACACGGAAGCAGCCTACCTGACGGATTCGGAATATCGCCCAGAAGGGGTGACATCAGATGAGGCTCGGCTGCTGTTGGACAAACTGCGCGCAATAGGCACGAAGAGTGCGCTGATAACAAGCATACCCGTTGAGGGCCAGCCATCGGTGGTGGGCTACAACCATTTCAAGGATACTTACTTCGAATTGTCTTACGATGAGATTCCCGTACACTTCCCCGGCACAGGCGACATGTTCTCGGCCATACTGATTGGTCATCTGCTCAACGGTGAGTCGTTACGAAAGAGTACGCGCGAGGCCATGGACGCCCTCTACCGGCTGATTGACGCCAACAAAGACAACGAGGACAAAAACCGCGGCATCCCCGTAGAGCAGTGGCTGAGGTTGCTTTAGTGAGTTGTCGCCTCTGGGCGGAAATCGTTAAAACAGTGTCTTTCCACAGAAAAATAGACAGGTTGTTTTGCCGAATTAAAAAATATACCTTATCTTTGCAGTCGAGAAAAATGTGTCTTTACACAAATAAATCATTCCTTGCATGGAGATTAAACGTGATTATTATTTGCAAAAACTATTGAACAGTCGTAACAACGGTATGATAAAAGTAATCACCGGTATGCGACGAAGTGGCAAGTCGTATCTGTTGTTTAACCTGTTTGTTGATGCTCTTAAAGAGGAAGGTGTGCCTGACGACCATATCGTGACTGTTAATTTGGAAGATCGGAGAAACAGCAGGTTGCGAGACCCGGATAACCTCCTCTCCTACATCGATGCACAATTGGTTGATGAGTGCATGTACTATATCTTACTTGACGAGATACAGTTGGTCGATGAGTTTGAGGACGTGCTAAACAGTTATCTGCATATCAAGAACGTAGATGTCTTTGTTACGGGGTCTAATGCTAAGTTCCTTTCAAAAGATGTTATCACAGAATTTAGAGGACGTGGCCAAAGTATCATGGTTCATCCGTTGAACTATGCAGAATTTATGTCTGCACAGCATAACCGTAGCAACTATGACACAAGTTTGCTGTTGGAATATCTACAGTATGGAGGCTTGCCCAAGGTGGTGACAACCGATGATGAGAACGAGAAAAGAGAATATCTGCAAAGTCTGTTTGCACAGACATATCTGCGCGATATTAAAGAGAGGTATTCCATACAATTAGATCATGACTTGGAGGAACTGATAGATGTCATAGCAAGTGGCATAGGGTCTCTTACCAATCCACACAAAATACAACATACATTCAAGTCAGTGAAGCAAAGCAGTATCACACAGGATACTATAAAGAACTATCTGGACTATATGCAAGATGCTTTCATCATCAACAAATCAGTGCGGTACGACATCAAAGGGCGACGCTATATTGATACCCCTGTAAAATACTATTTTGAGGATTTGGGACTTCGCAACGCGAGGCTAAGTTTTCGCCAGACAGAAGAGTCACACCTGATGGAGAATCTTATCTTCAATGAACTGTGTATCAGGGGATATTCTGTAGATGTAGGGCAACTGACAATCTTTGGCAAAGACAGTGACGGAAAAAGCGAACGTAGAACGTTAGAGGTGGATTTTGTGTGCAACAAAGGCTATGAACGCCTGTACATTCAGTCAGCCTTTGCTCTGCCCGCCATAGAGAAACAACAGCAGGAATTTAACTCTCTTAGGCGCATCAACGACAGTTTCCAGAAGATTGTAATTGTTGGTGGCACGCAACCTACCTATAGGAATGACGACGGAATACTGATTCTCAATGTTTTTGATTTTTTATTGGGGAAAGTAGTTTTATAGGGACCTTCTATAAATTATCTTTCAGGAAATGTTGAGGATTTCCCTACAAGATGGCTGTGCGGAGGGAGCAGTGCCGGGCATTCAGACCGACTTATTGATGCCAACAAAGGACAACGAGGACAAAAACCGCGGCATCCCCGTAGAGCAGTGGCTGAGGCTATTGTAATAACATCTTGCCATGAATCTGATTTTCAGCGAATTATTGGGTGCCTGTGGTGGTTATTAAGTAGTATTAAATAGTTTTGATAAGGAAAACTGGTAGTTTTAATGATTAGAACTGATAGTTTTACGGAGGAAAACTGACAGTTTTCTTTATTAGAACTGACGGAAACAATAAATCTTCAAAAATCTGTAAATAATATAGATGTTGACATCTGGGAGTAAAGAGCAGTTTTATCCAACTGTCTTGTGGGATTTTTGTAGATTTTTGTCCACAGGATGGGGCGGAGGAAAGGCTAAAAATCGGGAGCTTTCTCGAATTCCATGATTTCACCTGTCAACGGATGGGTGAAAGAAAGGTATTCGGCATGGAGATATAGGCGGTCGGAATGGAAACCGTAGAGGTCATCGCCCACGATGGGCATTCCCAGACCGTCTTGGTGGGCACAATGCACGCGCAGCTGGTGGGTGCGGCCGGTATGGGGCGTGAGCACAACGCGATAATACGGTCCTTCCTGACCAATGATTTCATAATCGGTCACCGCAGGTTTTCCCTCTTCGTAATCCACCACTTGTCGCGGACGGTCGAGGTAGTCGGGGGAGAGAGGGAGGGAGACCCTCCCCCGTCCCCTCCCTATAGGGTGGGGAGTAATATCCTTTTCCGCTTCAGAGGTAATTGCTCCCTCCCTATAGGGAGGGCGGGGGGAGGGTCTGGTGGGTTTTGCGGCCTGTACCATCGCCACATACCGTTTCTTCACTTCGTGGTTCTCGAACTGCCGCTGCAACTGTTTATAGGCGAACTCGGTCTTGGCCACCACCATAATGCCGCTGGTGGCTTGATCAAGCCGGTGCACCATCATGGGGCCTGTGGCATTGGGGAAACGCTGGCGCATGATGTCGTAGAGTGAAATTTCCCCTGTCTTTCCTGGTACGGAGAGCAGTCCTTCGGGTTTTACCACTACGGCTATCTGGTCGTCGACAAAGAGGGTGGGGATAAAAAGACCCTCCCCCTTACCCCGCCCTATAGGGCGGGGAGTAATATCTTTATCCACTTCAGAGGTAATTGCTCCCTCCCTATAGGGAGGGCAGGGGGTGGGTCTGGATGGATTGAGGTTGGGTGTTAACATCCATGTTAGTATCGGTTTGCATTTGCCGTTGCAGGCGGGATAGAACTGGAAATGGTGTCGGATTTCACGCTTCGGACTTTCGCCCCACCAGAATTCGGCAACGGCCAGCGGCTCGAGTCCATGCTGAAAAGCATACTGGAACAGTTTGGGTGCGCAGCATTCGCCTGTACCGCCAGGGGGCAGCGGGAATTTGCGCAACAGTTTCGGCGAGTTGTGATAGTCGCGCCAGATATCCACCACATTGCGCACCTCTCCCTTATAATTCATAAGGTTGTATTGCTCGAAAAGCCATAGTAGCAGGTTGTTCGACATTTGCTTGCGCTGGTGTTTTAAGTCCAAAAGCCCACCCCTGCCCTCCCGAAGGGGAACCCACCCCTGACCCTCCCGAAGGGAGGGAGTTTCTAGTGTGGAATCGGAAGATTGAAGCTGTGCTTGTAGGGCTTCAATTTCCTTGTTTAGAGCGGAGATTTTTGCTTCGGTCTGTTTGAAATGGCCGTCGGGCTGTTGTGCATCAAAAATAGGTGGCACGAACCAGTCCCAGTCGTTTCGCCCTGCGAGCAGTCCGGCGTAGGCGGCGAGGAAACCAAGGCTCACACTCAATCCAGAACCCACCTTTACTATCAATACTCCGAACATTTCTCCTTTCTCGGCATCCTCCAGCAAATCCTTGTGTGCGCGTACATATTTCTTTACCTCTTCTGCAGCCAACAGGCACAGCGGATGAGGCTCATAGTTGAAAGGGTTGTTCAACTGTGAGGGCGGTTTGATGTCGGTATGTAGCGGATGAATTGCCGGCTCCATGATGAAAGGTCTAATGAAAGAAGCCGCATCCTATGAAGGTGCGGCTTCTTCTATGGGAAGTAATGGATTACTTCAGTTTCTTGTAACCATAGACAGCGGTGTCGCCGAGCTCTTCCTCGATGCGGATGAGCTGGTTGTACTTGGCCATACGGTCGGTGCGGCTCATTGAACCGGTCTTGATCTGGCCGCTGTTGGTAGCCACGGCGATGTCGGCGATGGTAGCGTCCTCAGTCTCACCGGAACGGTGTGAGGTAACGGTGGTGTAACCGTGACGGTGAGCCATCTCGATAGCCTCCAGAGTCTCGGTGAGCGAACCAATCTGGTTAACCTTGATGAGGATAGAGTTGGCAGCACCCATCTGGATACCCTTCTGCAGGAACTTGGTGTTGGTTACGAACAGGTCGTCACCTACCAACTGGCAGCGGTCGCCGATGGCAGCGGTCAGTTTCACCCAGTTGTCCCAGTCGTTCTCGTCGAGACCGTCCTCGATAGAGTCGATGGGGAAGTCGGTGATAAGCTTCTCAAGGAACTTGATCTGCTCGTCGGCAGAAAGTTTCTTGCCGTTGGGATCCTTCTTCTTGCCGTTCTTCAACTGGCTGTAGTCGTACCACCAGTTGCCGTCGGCATCCTGTGTAGCAAACTCAGAAGCAGCGCAGTCCATGGCAATCTTCACGTCCTTGCCCGGCTCGTAGCCAGCAGCCTTGATGGCGTCACAGATAATCTGGAGAGCGTCCTCGATGCCGTCGAGAGCAGGAGCGAAACCACCCTCATCGCCTACAGCGGTAGAAAGGCCACGGGCCTTCAGCAGCTTGGCGAGGTTGTGGAACACCTCAGCACCCATGCGGATAGACTCCTTGATGGAAGGAGCAGAAACCGGACGAATCATGAACTCCTGGAAAGCGATAGGAGCATCAGAGTGAGAACCGCCGTTGATGATGTTCATCATAGGAACAGGCATGGTATAGGTGTTGCAGCCACCGATGTAACGGTAGAGAGGCAGACCCAGGGCGTTGGCAGCAGCCTTGGCAGCAGCCAGTGAAACGCCGAGGATGGCGTTGGCACCGAGTTTGCTCTTGGTGGGAGTGCCGTCGAGGGCCAGCATCTTGTAGTCGAGTGCACGCTGATCGAACACGCAGTCACCTTCCAGAGCGGGAGCGATAACGGTATTCACGTTCTCAACAGCCTTCAGGGTACCCTTACCCAGGTAACGGTTCTTGTCACCGTCGCGGAGTTCGAGGGCTTCGTTCTCACCGGTAGATGCACCAGAAGGAACGGCAGCGCGGCCCAGTACACCATTTTCCAACACTACGTCAACCTCAACGGTGGGATTGCCACGAGAGTCGAGGATTTCTCTTGCATGAATTTTCTGAATCTTCATAATTTCTTTTTAAGTTTATGAGTATATGAGTTTATAAGTTTACAAAATTACATTTTGTGATTTTCGGACTTACAATCTTTTCATCGTGCAAAGATAAAAAGAAAAAGGCAATAACGTGAGTGTTGCCTTTTTCTCTTAATCTTTTTTAATACTATAACGGAATGATTGAAACCTTCAGTTTGCAATTACTTCAACTTTATATGTTCGTTCAGCAGATTTAGAATCTCTTGTGGTTTCTTCGACAAGCCTGTCACGTAAATGTCGTATGGCGCATCAGGATGCAGATTCTCGGGATAACGGATGCGGAAGATACGGTTGCTTTCAATCTCCTGGTTATTCGTCTCTGTATTCAAGTATATCCCCAGGCTGGCAACCCAGTTCGCGGCAGATAGCCTCGAGAGTGGTGAAACGCACGGCCTTGGCCTTGCCAGTCTTCAGGATTGAGAGATTGGCCAGTGTCAATCCTACCCGTTCCGCCAACTCGCTGAGCGACATCTTGCGTTTGGCCATCTCCACATCGAGGTTTACTATAATCTTTCCCATAGCCGTTTAAATGGTTAATTCCTGTTCCTCCCGCAATTTCAGGCCTACGGCAAACACCTCGGCCATAATCAGATTAAATACGCCAAAGATGAAGGCATCGAAGAAGTGCTCGTACACTTCAACAAAGCTACAACCAGTATAGAACTCATCGCCAGCTGATACAACGGCAAAAATCATCAAACCACAAGCTGTGAGGCGAAGCAAGTTGACGTTCTCCCAAACAAACACATTGTTGCGATTTACGTTAAGGATAAATCGGATAAAACTGATGAACGACACCAGTGCTGCCACGACAGCAAACATCGCGACAATAAATTCCATGAACGATCCCCATTCTTTGACTGCGCCACCATTTCTGCCATCATTCCAACCTTCCATAAAAGCATCAGCACCGGTTACGAACGTCATCACCACCTGTGTTGCCATCAGCAGCAACATCAAAACACAGAAAAAATTCAGTCTCTTTTTCATAATCTTATCGTTTTATTTTTAGAATTTATCGATTTTCGATATGCAAAAGTAGATGTTTCTTCTGAAACCACAAAATAATTTCAATAAAATTTTATCGAAAAGCGATAAATTTAACATTCGTTGTGTCTTTGGATGGTATGAGTTGCTACTCGGCCCCTTACTTTCTTAAACAAAAATCTAAGCAATGATTATTGTGAGATTTTTGAAGATTTTTGTCCAAAGCCTTTTAGGTATGTGCGGATGATGTTGCCGTCGACGAACTGCTCCTGCTGAAGCACGGCGTCGGCTGGCAGTTGGGGAGCAGGGGTGCCATTGGTAACGGTAATCGGTGACGTCTCGATGCGGATTTCGTCCCACATACCAGAATCGATAAATGATTGCAGGGTGCATCGTCCGCCTTCGACTATAAGACTTTGAAGCCCCTCTCGTTCCCCCCAAAGGGGGGATGATAGGACAGATAATGAATCAATTTGGGCATTCTTTCCCAAGACGAGTCGTACAGGGTCTTTCCCGCTCCATTCGCGAACGTTCAGCTGGGGATGTTCGCGCTCGTCAGTAACACGCCCCACGAGGATGGCATCATATTCGCTGCGTAGCTTGTGGACCAGCATTTTGGTGTAGGGCGTGGAGAGGGCTATGGCCTTTCCGTGGTCGTCGATGATGGAATTTGAGGTTTGTGCCCATTTCAGCAGGATATAGGGACGGTGAAACTGGTGGAAGGTGAAGAAATGCCTGTTGAGTGACTGGCATTCTTTTTCCAGGACGCCGACGGTTACTTCGATGCCTGCCTCACGAATCTTCTGGATGCCACGGCCCTGAACTTCGGCAAAAGGGTCAACGCAACCCACTACGCATCGTTTCACCCCCTTACGGATAATCAAATCGCAACAGGGCGGAGTCTTGCCATAGTGGGCACAGGGTTCGAGCGAGACATAGATGGTGGCGTTTTTCAGCAGGTGTTCGTTTTCGGGAAGCACCGAGGCGAAGGCATTCACTTCGGCGTGTCCTTCACCGCAGCGCACATGATAACCCTCGCCAATGATGAGGCCTCCCTCCGTCTTCCCTCTATAGGGGGAGGGCACAACGATTACTGCCCCAACCATCGGGTTGGGCTTGGCATTCTGCATACCGTTACGTGCCAGTTGCAGGCAACGCCTCATGTACATTTCATCTATCTGCTGCTGATTCATGGTGCAAAAATAAGCATTATCCGCCGAAATACAAAACCACCCCGTTAATTATGGTTAAATAAGTGGGAATTATTTGGAAGATAGCAAAAGAAAGGCATATATTTGCAATATCAAAATGATATCACTTTTAATTAGATAAGATTATGGAAACAAAAGAATTTCAATTCCAAGGAATGGTACTAAATGGTATCTTGATGCTGATCATTAATTTGATTGCTTTCCTTGGCGGTATTGCATTGATAGGATGGAGCATTGCTTCGGAAAACTATGTGCCCGCATTGGCCGGTGTGCTGCTGCTGATAGCAGCTATACTGATTGCCTGTGGCTACTTCCTGATAGAGCCGGGTGAAGCGCGGGTCATCATGTTTTTTGGCAAATATCGGGGCACTTTCACGAAGGCAGGTTTCTATTGGGTGAATCCGTTCTTCACAACCAAGAAACTGTCGCTTCGTGCCCGCAACCTCGACGCCGAGCCTATCAAGGTGAACGACAAGACTGGTAATCCCGTGATGATTGGACTGGTGCTGGTGTGGAAACTGAGAGACACCTATAAGGCCATGTTCGAGGTGGATGTGCAGACAATGGCTGCCGGTCGTGCGGGTCAGAACATGGGTGGCGTGAATGCCTCAATGATGATGACCGCCTTGGAGAATTTTGTGCGTATTCAGGCTGATGCGGCGCTCCGACAGGTGGCAGGTCAGTATGCCTACGACAACGAGGAGAACGAGGCCGAGATTACGCTTCGCGACGGTTCGGATGAAATCAACAAGGAACTGGAGGCAAAAATCGACGAGCGTCTGGCCATGGCCGGCATCGAGGTGGTGGAAGCCCGCATCAACTATCTGGCCTATGCCCCTGAGATTGCCGCCGTGATGCTGCGCCGTCAGCAGGCTTCGGCCATCATCTCCGCCCGTGAGAAGATTGTGGAGGGAGCCGTTTCGATGGTGAAGATGGCACTCGACAAACTGAAGGACGAAGGTGTGGTGGATCTCGATGAGGAGCGCAAGGCTGCCATGGTGAGCAACCTGCTCGTGGTACTCTGCGGTGAAGACAATGCCCAGCCGGTAGTCAACACCAGTTCTCTTTATTAAATAAAAACAGGGTAAAACAACTTCCATAACGGTTTTTCCATGCCAAAGGAAGAGAAGAAAACCAAGAGTTTCGTGCTTCGCATCGACTCGGATACGATGGATGCCATTGAACGTTGGGCTGCGGACGAGTTCCGTAGCACCAACGGACAGTTGCAATGGATCATCAACGAAGCCCTGAAGAAACATAAACGGATGAAAAAGAAGAACGACGATGGAGAAAAATAATCTGAATGACGTGCGACTGCCACGTACCAAAGAAAGCACGATCTTTGAGTGACGACACCAAATAAAATGAGCAGTCCTTGTTTCGACTGCTCATTTTTGTATAGTTCTTCTTGATACCGTTTCCTGTTTTTATTTGATGATAACCTTGCGGCCATTCTTAATGTAGATGCCCTTGGTAGGTGTCGTGGTACGGCGTCCGTCAATAGTATAGTAATATGGAGAAACTCCTGTGTGGGACAGGGCGCCAATGGCATGTATGCCTGATGTCGCATTGGCTAACATCACCTTGTTCATGCGTATTCCGTGACCATGCATGACGATGCCTTTCTGGGCAAGGATGTTGTAGACAGCCTCTTCGAAGGTAATGGTTGAGGTACAGTTTTCGCCGTTGCCTACACCGTGGACATCGCTGGGAACATATTCCTTGGTGAATTTTGCTCCGTTGATGATGAATGACGGGTTGGTGCTCCAGTCCCCGTAGAAAAATTGAATTATATTATAGTCTGTATAGTCAAGGGTGTATTGCAATATCAGCCTTACGTCCTTACCCATTGCCTCAAACTCTGTGTTAGGAATGTTGAGTTGAAAGCCGTTGCCCCAGTCCATCATAGCGTCGCCTTCCCAAATCACCGTTCCTCCGGTTGTGTCATCTCCGCCTGTGTCCTGTGGTCCGCTGTACTCAACACCGGCACCCTCGCAAATTCCTTTCAGGGCATAAGTGTTTCCGACGGATATACCAGAAGTGGAACGTTTGAAGATACCGAATTTCTCCGTGCCATTGCCGAAAGCATTGTTGTCCCAAGCAAAGGCTGCATAGCCGTATTTACGGGCTTCACTGACCATAGTCTTGTAGTAGTACTGCAGATTTTCCATCTGAGTTTGCTTGTCGTCGTTTTTATAGTGACAGGTGGCACCATATTCGCCCAAGACAACGCCCAGCCCTTTTTTCCACCAATCATAGAAAATGCGCAGAAAATAGCTTGACAATGTCGACTCATCGCTCGTAGGAACGCTCTTTCCCATGTCCTTGTACTTCTTCCCCCAGTAGTAATAGGTGGCACCGCCGGCATATTCGTACGGGTCGTAGCAGTGGAACTCCACGCTCATGCGGCCCTCTACCACGTCGGTGGGCACAGTAAAGCCGTCGAGACCGTAGTTTCCATTGCAGGCATACGTCTGTACCACAAGGTGACGGTAGTAGTTCTTGCCGCCGGTAGCACGCACAGCATCCACAAACGCCTGGTTATAGCTGTTCTGAACGGCCTGCCATTCGGCTTCGGGCTTGCCCCAGTTCTCCTCCCCGTTTACAAGGGCTATTGTCTCGTTGGTTCCGGCAAAGGCCAGACGCTGGTCGTAATCGCGGAAAAAGGTGGCAATGCACTTCCAAAGTGCTTTCAGCTTCCTGTTGTTTTCTGCCTTTTTGGAATTGAAGGGATTGCGGTCGAGCCATGCCTCGTGGTGTACGTTGATGATGACGTACATGTCTTCTGTCAGACACCAGTCGACAATCTCCTTGACGCGGTTGAGCCATGTATCCTTCACCACCATGTTCGTCTCATCAGAGAGCTGTTCGGTCCATCTGACAGGTATTCGAATGGCATTGAAGCCTTGTGCCTTTACATACTTGATCATGTCCTGGGTAGTTTTTGGGTTGCCCCATCCTGTCTCTCCGCCGCTGCTCTCCAGCGAGTTGCCGAGGTTCCAGCCCATCTTCACATTCTTGTCCCATTCCTGTGCGCTCAAGGTCATACCTGTTTCGTCGGGAGCCACAGCGGTTGTTATTGCATGGGTAGCAAGTACAAACAATAGGGCACATGCTGTTGTCAGTAGTTTTTTCATTTTTTTTCTTGTTTGTTATTATTTTTGGTTGCAAAGATACGTCTTCCTTTTGGTATATGCAAACTTTTTTATATCTTTGCATACGATTTGGTTGCACTCGGCAAAATCTTTGCAACAAATAATCATTAAAACCACTGACAATGAAACACTTCAGACTGTTATTGATGGCTGTAGCCCTCTTCACCTGCACTACCTGCGTAAACGCCCAAAGCCTGCGCGATAAGAGCGGCAACAGCATCGGAAAGATTGAAAGCGACGGCACCGTGCGCAACAAGAGCGGAAACCGCGTAGGTCAAATAACCAGCAGTGGAGATATCCGCAACTCAAGCGGGAATACCATTGGGAAAATCGACAACAACGGCACTGTGCGCGACAAGAGCGGAAACAGCATCGGCAAAATTGAGAGCGATGGAACCGTGCACGACAAGAGCGGAAACCGAATGGGTAAGGTGGAAAGCGACGGCACAATCCGTAATGCCAGCGGCAACACCATCGGCAAGGCTCAAGGCGTAGACCGCCGATGTGCCGGCGCTTATTTCTTCTTTAATTACCCATGACCTATCGTGAACTGTGGCAGCCCCTTGTTTCACGCTATACTGAGCAGGAAGCGAAGGCTGTGGCACGCTATCTGTTGGAGGTAGGCTATGGTCTTTCTATGGCCGATATTCTCAGTGGGGCAGTAGAACGGATTTCTTCCGATGAAATGGGGAAAAATCGACGACGATTGCTCGATGGTGAACCCGTTCAATATGTTGTCGGTAAGGCTGAATTTGGCGGCCGGCTGTTTCGTGTGACCCCTTCAGTGCTGATTCCTCGTCCAGAAACCCTGGAACTGATAGAGTGGGAGGTTTCTGAAAGTTTTTCTTGCAATGAGCAGGAGCGTATTCTCGACATCGGCACGGGAAGTGGCTGTATTGCCGTCACCCTTGCCTTGGCACATCCCAATGCCTATGTAGAAGGATGGGATATTTCCGACGAAGCCTTGGAGATAGCCAGGCAAAACGCCCGTGACTTAAACGCTGAAGTTTCTTTTCGTCAAGTCGATGTGCTGGGAAAGTTTCCGACAGAAGTTGCAGCTTGGACCACCATCATTTCCAACCCGCCATACATTTGTAAAAAGGAAGCGGATGAAATGGAATCCCACGTGCTTGACCAGGAACCCCACCAGGCCCTTTTCGTTCCTGATGAAGACCCCCTGATTTTCTATCGCACCATTGCACAATATGGCAGAAAGGCATTGGCAGATGGCGGATGGCTTTACTTTGAAATTAACCCGCTCTTTTATCGGGAATTAACAAAAATGCTCGATGAAATGGGCTATTTTTGCATAGAAACCCGAAAAGACCAGTTCGGCAAAATTCGTTTCATGAGGGCAAAGAAACGCTGAAACAGAACTCAGACTTTTTCGCTTAGACGGTCACAATACTGGTACACGATGGCCAGCATGTCGTCGGGCAGATAGCTCAGTGCCTTTTGGATAAGTTCCATCGGGGTTTCATAGAAAGCTTCGGCCAGCGTGCCCGTGATGGCGGCCTTTGTGTCGGTATCGCCGTCGGCCATCACGGCATAGCGTATGGCGTCTTCGAAATTCTGGCTTTCCAGAAAACAGCGTATCGCCATGGGGACAGTTTCCATGCATGTTCCGTCGAAATGATTCTCCGATCCTATCTTGTTGATTTCTCTTATGGTCGGGATTTCGTAGCCCCACATCTTCCACACCTTGTTTTCCACGTCGTCTTTTGTGATGCGACAAGTGCGAAGCCAGTAGGTAAGCGTGGCGATGCAGTCGGCCCCCTTCAGTCCCTCAGGATGGTTGTGTGTGGGCTTTGCCGTCAGTTTGGCCTGCTCCCTTACTTGATTGTAGTCACTAATCAGCCATGCCACGGGACTCACACGCATGGCAGCACCGTTGCCGAACGAACCGTATGGCTTCGGATTGTCGGATTCTACCCATTGCCCGAACCTTCCTCCATAGCCACCCATCGGGTTAGGGTAGCGGCGGCACCAGTCGTGCAACGACTCACCGTAGTCGCGCCCGTTCATAATGGCATCGGCGATGGCGATGGTGCAGATGGTGTCATCGGTATAGTTACACTCTTCGGTGAAAAGCTTGAACCCCTTCTGGGGAGCAGGTCCGAATTCGAAACGACTGCCTACGATGTCTCCAATGATAGCTCCGAGCATGGTAATAGCGTTTTAATCAGATGAATAGTTTTACTTAATAACGCTGCAAATATAGTAAAAATTCTTTATGTTGTTGTCATTTACGCTTATTTTTTTGTAATTTTGCAGCACGTATAGATTTGTGATATGCTACGAGAATGAAATTAGAATCGTAAAAAGGAATGAAAATGGGTATGTTGATTTTCATGCTGCTGCCATTGGCTGCGTGCGGTTATGTGCTCTGGCACGTGTATCAGATATTGCCATCGTCGGCGTGGGCGAAATGGGCGGTCGTCGTGCTAATGGCGGCATCGTTCCTCATGCTCTTCGTAGGGTTTAGCAACCGGCTCGACGCTATGCCCATGCCACTGGCCTCGGCCGTTTATGAGGTGGGCACCTCGTCGCTCATCATTTTGCTCTATCTCTTTATGCTTTTCCTCGTGCTCGATTTGGGACGCCTCTTCCATCTTGTTCCTTCATCGTTTCTGAAGGGCAGCTGGGCGGGAACAGCTTTTGTCACAGGCCTCATGCTTGTGGTGTTCGTTTACGGCAACCTTCACTATCGGAACAAAGTGCGCCAGCCGTTGCAGCTGAGAACCGCCAAACATCTCTCCAAGCCCGTGCGCATTGTGATGATTAGCGACCTGCATTTGGGCTACCACAACCGCCGTAGCGAACTCCACCGATGGATCGACATGCTGAATGCCGAAAATCCTGACCTCATCCTGATTGCCGGCGACATCATCGACCGCAGTATCCGTCCGCTGGAGGAGCAAAAAATGTGGGAAGAGTTCCACAGGCTGAAAGCCCCTGTAGTGGCCTGTCTTGGCAATCATGAATACTATGCGGGAGAACCCGGTTCGCTGGGTTTTTACGAGAAAGCTGGCATACGGCTGCTTCGCGACCAAGTGCTTATTATGGGCAACTTGGCCATAGCCGGACGTGATGACCGTTTCAAGCCTCGCCGCAAATCAGTGAAAGCACTTACAGCCCCCATCGACCGCAGCAAATACACCATTCTGCTCGATCATCAGCCTTACCATCTAGAGCATGCCGAGCAGGCTGGCATCGACTTCCAGCTGAGCGGCCATACCCATCACGGGCAGGTGTGGCCCATTTCCTGGATTACCGAGTCGGTTTACGAGAAAGCCTTTGGTCCCCATTCGAAGGGCAACACCCAATACTACATCACTTCCGGAATAGGAATCTGGGGTGGAAAGTTCCGTATCGGCACCCGTTCCGAGTATATCGTGGCCGACATTACCAGCAAGGTCTCTGACCGTTGATTTCCCATGACGCAACCTATGGGCAAAAATCTACAAAAAACAATGAATGCGAATTATACTCCCCTCCTTGAAAGGAGGGGCCAGGGGTGGTTGATGTTCAGTGGGCATAAACAAAGAGAAATCAACCCCACCTAACCTCCCCTTTCTAAGGGGAGGGATATATTTGTCCACGCAAAAAGTTCCTTTTGAGCCCTAAAGGGAATATTTGTGTCAGATTTTTTAAGATTTTTGTTTAAGAAAGTGTAGGGGTGCTGAGTAGTTACATTTTTGTTTTAATAAGCAAAAAAAACAAAAAAGAAAGCGCATAAGTTGTTTCTCTATAAATTAATATGTAATTTTGCAGCACTTATGCGCTTGAAAATCTGTGACTACCACCGTTTCATACATTCCTTACCGCTCAAATTAGGACTGTTGGCCGTCTGTTGTCTGTTGGCAACGGATGTCGCTTTTGCGCAAGAAAAAGGCAAGGCCTCTTACTATTCCCGCCGTTCTACGGGAGCTTACACGAGCAGTGGCCGGCGTTTCCACAGCGACAGTTTGTTCTGTGCCCATCGCAAATATCTCTTCGGCACTTTGCTCAAGGTGACCAACATTTCAAACGGCAAGGAGGTTGTGGTGAAAGTGGTCGACCGCGGACCTTTCATCAAGGGTCGTATCATCGACCTTTCATACGCGGCAGCCAGCAAACTGGGAATGATTTCTCAAGGCGTGGGCTCGGTTGTGGTGACTCCCTACAAGCCCAACAAGGGCGTGCCCTACAAGTTCGATTCTGCCGAAGAGATGCCCGAGTTTGATTTCGAGACCACCGATGACGACGGCACCACTCCTGCCTGGATAAACAAGGGCCATCCCTCCATGAATGTTGTCCTTCTGGGCGATTCCAACACCTTCCTTGGTGGTGAAGACTGCACCAATCCCCGTGGATGGAACAAGTGGTTTAATGACATCTTCAAGCCTGCCAGCTGCCGCAGCTATGCCCGCAGCGGTGCCACCTGGACCAATACGCCAAAGACGCGCCGAAACGTTCAGGAGAACATTCAGACGCTGGGTGACGACAATGTCATCTACAACCAGGTGGTCCGTCTCGACGATGCCGTTGGCCGTGGTCGCCAGCCGTCGCCTCAGCTCATCATCATCATGGCAGGCACCAACGACGCGTGGTTCCTCGACAAGCGTCCCCATGCCCTCGAGAAGACGGCACGACAGGTTTTTGCCGAAACCGGGTCGTTCAGCACCAAACTGCCCTCTGCCATGCTGACGCTGGCCGAAAGCATTCGCTACAATTGCGAGTTGCTGCACCGTTGTTTCCCGCAGTCGCAAATCATCCTGGTAGCCCCCTTGCAGTCGGTTCAGGCCGCCCGCCATCTCGATGCTGTCAACCAGCTCATCGAAGACTGTGGCCGCGAGATGAACATCGGCGTGATACGTCTCGACCGTGAGTCGGGCATCCGCAGCATTTCCGAGAATCAGAAAAAACGATATACCACCGATGGCACCCACACCAGCGTCGAGGGTGCCAAGCGCTGTGGCCGTTGCATCGCCTCTGGCGTCGAACAACTCATAAAGGATAAAAAATAGGGATGGTTTTTTCAGATTTGTTTTTTATCTTTGTCTTTCTGCCGGTCTTTCTGCTCTGTTATCTTTCGGCGTGGCTGGTCGACAAGAAATGGCAGGGCTCCCCTGAGCGTCCTTCCACGGCCGTGCGCAATGCCGTGCTCGTCGTCTTTTCCCTGATTTTCTATGCCTGGGGCGAACCCGTCTATGTGTTCCTCATGCTGGGCAGCGTCGTGGTCAACTATCTGGCCGGTCGCATCATCGACAATCAGGAGAATCATCGCCGGGCGGCCCTCGTCATGGGCATCACGCTGAACCTGCTCATCCTCGGCACATTCAAGTATGCCGGCTTTTTCGCGCAGACGCTTTGCGATGCCGGCCTCGCGGTGCCCGTTCCCCAGATATCGCTGCCCATCGGCATCAGTTTCTACACATTCCAGTCCATTTCCTATCTCGTCGACGTCTATCGCCGCGAAGCCCCCGTACAGCGCCGCTTCGTCAACCTTTTGCTTTACATCTCCATGTTCCCGCAGCTCATCGCCGGACCTATCGTGCGCTACGAAATAGTTGCCCTCGAGATTAACAACCGCCGTGTGACGCCCTACGACTTTGTTGAGGGATCCTATCGCTTCCTCATCGGACTGGGTAAGAAGGTGATTCTGGCCAATCAGCTGTCTGAAATCTCCGACCAGTTCCTGGCCAACAACCTCGACGGTCTTTCCACCACAGGTGCATGGGTGGGCATAGCCGCCTTCACGTTGCAGATTTTCTTCGATTTCTCCGGCTACAGCGACATGGCCATCGGTCTTGGTCGCTGCATGGGCTTCCATTTTGCCGAGAACTTCACCCATCCCTATTGCTGTCGCACCATCACCGAGTTCTGGCGCCGCTGGCACATCTCGCTGGGCAGTTTCTTCCGCGACTATGTTTACATCCCCATGGGCGGCAACCGTCGCCACCAGGCCCTGAATATCTTTGTCGTGTGGTTCCTTACCGGTATGTGGCACGGGGCCAGCTGGAACTTCATCATCTGGGGCGTCTATTTCGGTGTCATCGTGACGCTCGAGAAATATACCCTGCTTCGTGTCAAACGCTACATCCCGTCACTGCTGCTCCATGTCTACAGCATGCTGCTCGTCATCATCGGATGGGGCATTTTCTATTTCGACGATTTCGGCAAAATGACGCGCTTTTTCCAGATCGGATTCGGTCAGACCGCCATTTTCCACGATTTCACCGTAGAGAGCGCACTGACCGACAATTTCTGGCTTTGGGTGGTGGCCATACTTTTCTGCCTGCCCGTCTACGATGCTGTGTCGCGGCTCTACCACCGCCTGTTCCGCCGCAACACCGCCCTGAAGAAAAACGTTGCCCTCCTCACGCGCCTCTCCGTCTCCGTCGTCCTGCTGCTGCTCAGTGTCGCCCTGCTGGTAGGTGCCACCAATAATGCGTTTATATATACAAGATTCTAAGGCCCACCCCCTGGGAAATTGAGCAATTAAGAAAATGAGAAAATGAGAAAATGAAAAATAAGATAATGCAACAACCCTTAATAACGTCAGGTGTTCTGCGGTCGCACCGCAGAAAAACCACCATCCTTATCGCCGCCCTCCTGTGCCTGTTCCCTTTCGAGACAACGGCCCAGATTGCCCGTCAGGCCAAGAACGGCATCATCATCACCCGCCGCGGCGGCCACATTCGCGCCATGGAACCCTTCCGCGGAGTCGTCACCGGTGGTGGCGACTATGCCGGTGCACTGAACCGTTACCACGAAGCCCTCGGCCCCGATGTGCGCGTCTATAGCATGCTCATCCCCACCGCCGTAGAGTTCTACTGTCCCCCCGAGTGCGCCTCATGGAGCAACCGCGAGAAACCCGTCATCGAGAACATCAACAGCCGTTTCAGTCCCGAGATCACCGTCGTCGATGCTTACAGCGTGCTCAGCGCCCATCAGGGCGAGCAAATCTACGCCCGCACCGATCACCACTGGCTCCCCCTCGGTGCCTACTATTGTGCCGAGGCTTTTGCACAGGCTGCCGATGTGCCCTTCCTTGACCTCAGCCACTACGAACCGCGCACCGTCCATCAGTTCGTGGGCACCATGGCCAAGTTCTCAGGCGACGCTTCGGTCAGGCAAGACCCCGAGGAGTTCGTCTACCACGTTCCCCTCGATTCCAACTACGTCACCACCTACGTGGGCCACACCCTCGGCAAGAACCGCGCCGTCACCGGACTTACCGACCCCTTCGAGGGGCCGTTTTTCCTGAGCTACAAGGACGGCAGCTCGCAGGCCTACTGCACCTTCATGGGCGGCGACACCCGCACCACCCATGTGCATACCACCACCGACAACGGTCGCCGGCTTCTCGTCATCAAGGACAGCTATGGAAACGCCGTTCCCGGCTACCTGTTCCATTCCTTCGAAGACATCTACGTGGTCGACTTCCGCTATTTCCAGAAGAACATCATCGCCTACGCCCGCGAGAAAGGCATCACCGACCTGCTGTTCGTCAACAATATGCAGCACGCCTACGCCCCTTCTACCACCCGCTATTTCATCAGCATGCTCAACAAATAACACCTGCGAAAATCCGCTCTGTCCCCGATGCTCCAGAACAAGATATACATCGCCCTCGTATCGCTGCTGTTCATCACCTTTGCCGTGGTGCTCAACTTTTTCCCGCGCAGTGCCTGGTCAGCCCTCGAGAAGCGCGACCTTGCCCGCTTCCCCGAGTTCTCGCTCGACAGCCTCTTCAGCGGGACTTTCACCACGAGCGTCAATTCGTGGTATAGCGACAGCGAGCCCTTTCGCGACCGTTTCATGGCCCTCAGCATGAAGCAGAAAGACCTGCTGCGCATCGTTATGGGCGACGACAACGTCACCTTCCATGCCGCCGCCGGACCTGTTGAGGAAGGCGAGGATGAAGCCGACACCCAGGAGATGGACGAGCGCGACGTGGGTGAGTATCATAACAAACTGACGGCCGACGAGAACGCAAAAATTGCGCACAATGGCATCATCATCGTCGGCAGCGGTTCCAATGTCAGGGCCCTCATGGCATTTGGCGGCAGTTCCCGTGGCGGTGTACAGTATGCCGAGGCTGCCAATGCCTACAAGCGCGCATTTGGTTCCGCCGTCAACGTCTACTGCATGGTCATTCCCACCGCTGCAGATTTCTACTGTCCCGAAAAAGCCCGCCGGCGCTCTAATCCCCAGCAACCCACCATCCGCAACATCTACAGCCATCTCGACCCCGATGTGCGTGCCGTAGATGCCTACACCGCCTTGGGCAACCATGCTGCTGAAGACATCTACCTGCGAACCGACCACCACTGGGCCCCTCTCGGAGCCTTCTATGCTGCCGAGCAGTTCGCCCGCGTTGCCGGAGTACCATTCCGGCCCCTCACCTCCTACGAGCGCAAGGTCGTCCACCGCTTTGTGGGAAGCATGTATGGTTATTCGCAGGACATTGCCATCAAAAATGCTCCCGAGGACTTCGTCTACTACGTCCCCATGGGCATCGACTATACCACCACCTACACCGACTACACCATCAATGCCGACTACCAGATTACCGGCGAGCGGAAACCCTACAAAGGCATCTTTTTCTACAAATATAAGGACGGCAGTGGCGGTGCCTACTGCACATTCATGGGCGGCGACACCCGCATCACCTGCGTGCGCACACCCACAGGAAATGGCCGCCGCGTGCTCATCCTGAAAGACAGTTTCGGCAACGCCCTCCCCGGCTACCTGTTCTATTCGTTCGAGGAGGTCCATGTCGTCGATTTCCGCTATTTCGCCAAGAACATGCGGGAGTACGTCCGTCAGAACCATATCACCGACATCCTCTTTGCCAACAACATTTTCAACGCCTATTCCAGCAAGATATGCACCAAGTACGTCAAGTACCTCGACCAGCCCAATGGCGTCTATGCCCGTCCAACCGCCACAAAGAAAAAGACTGCGCCAGTCTCGAATCCTTCGCCGCAGCCTTCACAAACCACATCATCACCCGTCACTCAGCAACCAGCCCCTGAACCCCCAACACCGGCACCCACGCCTCAGGAAACACCCGAGCCCGACGCAGGAGAATAAATGATGAAGGCCTCTGTGATTTTTCCTGACAAAATCTTTTCCCGATTTTGATGAAAATAGAACGGGAAAAACGAAAAACGGGCGTTCGGAATTGAAATTTTCCGCGCCCGTTTTCAAAAAAATAGGGATTTGAACTGCAAATCCTATGCTTTTTGACTTCGAAAGATAAGAAATTAAAGTCAGAATAAAGAGCTTCTAGACTGCAACTGAGCCTCAATTACAGTCCAATTCCCTATCTTTTGAAAAAGCTGTATAGTGGAAATCATGTCAGAAAAGAAAGAAATTTGTCTTAACTTCTTTGTTTTCAGTATTTTGCGTCAGTATGCGCAAAACTCGTGCATTTGCGTCCTACTTGGCAGTTACTGAGTAAAACGCGAAAAACAACCCCGTAAAAATCGAATAATTTTTTACAAGCTGCATTCAATTACTCCCCGTTTGATGTCTCCTCCCCATGGTATCGCCTGTCGCGCTCCATAATATATGTATCAGCGCCCAATGAGTTTGGACGAAGCCATCCGATTCGAAACTCACTCATTGCAACATCGACACCAATAACCTTTTGCATGAGATTACCCGCTTTTCGCATATTTAACGCCATAATCACACCAAGTTTGCGAAATAAGTTGTATCTTTGCAGTCGTAACATCAAACATCACGCATTATGAGCACCCAAGCAATGCAAAAGACCATCGCCGAATACTTCAAGACGCAGCCCGTGCTGAAGGCATGGCTCTTCGGCTCTTATTCGCGAGGCGAACAGCGGCCGTGGAGCGATGTTGACATACTCGTGCAGTACGACCGAAGCCGACCCATTGGTCTGATGAAAATAGCCGGAATGAAAGTGGATCTTGAGGATTTGCTTCACTGTGAGGTTGATCTTGTGGAAGACGGTACCCTGCGCCCGTGGGCCGTAGAAAGTGTAAATAAAGACAGAAGGTTGATTTATGAGAGAGCATAGCAGAGACCGTGGACGGCTGGAGGACATCCTGAAATACGCCCAGAACGTAGAGAAGATAATAGACGGTATCTCCTACGAAGTTTTCACCAAGGATATCCGTATCTATTATTCCGTCATGAAGAATGTTGAGGTCATCGGTGAGGCTGCCAACATGCTTACGCGCCATTTCCGCGAGACGCATACAGAACTACCTTGGAGGCTGATTGTCAGTATGCGCAACGTGTTGGTTCACGGCTATGCCCAAGTCTCCGATATTGACCTGTGGCAGACGGCGACAAACGACATCCATCCGTTGTGCGAACAAGTGAAGCACTATCTCAAGGAAATCGACTGGGAAGACTGGCAGCAAGGTGAAGACCCCTATACCGAAATTGACAATGCCGCTTACAAGCAAGCCGTAGAATCAGCCCATCGCATGAAAGTCAAGGGCTACGCCGTTGAGGATATTGCAGAGATTACGGGCCTGACGACAGAGGAAATTGAGGGGCTGTAAGAGATAATAATGTGAAGTGAATTTCTCGAAACGTGACCTGTTTTCTGACACAATTCTCACCGTGGCTTTTGTCTGCGTAATCGTTTTTTGGATAGTTATGTGGTATTTTGTTGGTATTCCCCAAAAACAGCAAGGCAGAGAAGAGTAAATTCCATTTTTCTGTTCCCACTGACAGCATGTGACACGCATACGCATGATTGTTTATCAGGTGGATGCCGACATCGTATGGTGCTGTCTTTGCAATCAAAATTGAATACAAAAAAAACTGGTATGTGGCATGGCGAAATCCGATTCTTTTGCTCACGAACACCTTCTTTTTGCCGTTTTTATTGTTTTTGCGTTTCAGCCATTCAGATATTTATCGTCAAAATAAATTTTCAAAAAAAACAGGAGCTTTTAAAAAACGATTAGCGCGATTTCTCCAAAAATGCTTTGCCAAGTCAGCATTATTTCGTAATTTTGCAGCGGTTTTTTTATAGTGCAATTAACAAATATTATACTAAAATGATATGAAACTGTTATTTATGAAATACCTCTTCCTCTCGTTATTGATGTTTGTGGCCGGGAATGTTGGGGCCGAAACCAAATGGGTGAAGACGGATCCCGCTGATCTGGAAGAAGGCGATGTGGTGGTTATTTATGACATGTATGATGGGTATGCCATGAAAAATGATGGAGGAACTTCTACGCCAGGGGCTTTGAAAGTGACTTTAAGCACTGATAAGACTCAATTAAAATACGCACCGGCAACCAATATCCAGTGGACGGTGAAGCGTTCTGGTGATACCTATCAGTTTTATGCGACTGACGATACATGGTTGTATTGTCTTACAAATAACAATAATGGCTTGAGGGTTGGAACGAGTTCATACAAAAACTTCAACATACAGGTAGTTAATGATAGACAATGGCTGTACAATATCAATCAGTCGCGCTATGTAGTTCTAAATAATGCAGGTGAAACAATAGATTGGAGAAGTTATACTAATACTACTGGCAGCGCGTATAGGAACACCCAAATCGCTTTTTTCAAGAAAGAGACAGACGACTACGACGTAAACATATCCATCAGCGCCGTGGGCTATGCAACGCTCTACTACAGCGACCGCGCGCTGAAGGTGCCTATGGGAGTGACGGCCAAGACGTACAAGGTGACCGAAGGAAAACTTGCCGAGAGCAAGACGTATGCTGCAGGCAAGGTGATTCCTGAGGGTGAGGCTGTGGTGCTGAAGGGTTCGTCCGGCAGCTATACCTTCAAAGCCTCAACGACCACGGAGCAGAAGGATGGCGACAATATGTTGAAAGGCTCTGACGAGGAAAAAACGACTACTGGCGGCAACTATTACTATGCCCTGCGAGCTAAGGCAAAGGACGGCACCGGTGGGCCGGGATTCTACTGGATGGACAGCACGGGGTCGGCCTTCACGAACGGTGCGCACAAGGTCTATATGGCGCTTGAAGAGAAATTTGCCGAGGATGAGGAAGAGGGAAGTGCAAAGAGCTTCTTTCTCTTCGAAGAGGCTACAGGCATCAGCGATGTCAAGGCAGACGGCACAATCATAAAATCTCAGCACTTCAACATGTCAGGCCAGCATGCAGGCAGCAATTACAAGGGAATTGTGATTGTGAACGGAAAGAAGTTCCTGGTAAAATGAAGAACCAACGGTCGCTGGCCGAAGGGAAAAGCAAAATGAGAAATTCTAAATTGATAATCGCCGAAGGCGACAATTCTAAACTCTAAACTCAAAAGAAAAGTGAAACGAAATTATATAGCACCTGTCGTTGAATCCGTCAAAATCATGGCCGGCCAGGTGATGGCCGGCCAAAGCGGTGTGAGTGGAAACAACCAGGAGGGTGATGGGCCTCAACTATCCAAAGAGCACGACTACTTCGAACAACCGCAGCCTGAAAAGAACGGTCTCTGGGACGACGAAGAATAAATTATTGAACGGTTCCATAGAATATCCTTTCACCCTCATGGCCGTCTGGGCAGTACAGAGTTACAAGAAGAACAACTAAAAAGAACCAGCCCCCGTAATTGATTGTCATTTTCCTTTTAGTAAAACTGGCACACAGAAACAAAAAGAACCCCCGTTTCTTGCAAATATCAATTATTCTTTTTATCTTTGCCTGCAAGAATGAGTAAGAATCTTTATATCATCAGTGGTTGTAATGGTGCTGGCAAGACAACAGCATCATACACGGTGCTTCCCGAAATCCTTGATTGCAGGGAGTTTGTGAATGCTGACGAGATTGCCCGTGGACTTTCCCCGTTCAATCCGGAAGGTATGGCAATTGAAGCGGGGCGACTGATGATCAGACGCATCGAAGAGTTGCTCAGTCGGGATGAGACGTTTTCTATAGAGACTACACTCGCTACAAAGTCGTACTTGAATCTTGTTCGCCGTGCTCAGGCAAAGGGGTATCGCGTAAACATAGTTTTCTTCTGGCTGAGAACTCCAGAACTTGCAATTCAACGCGTTGCAGAGAGAGTCCAGCATGGTGGGCATAACATACCTGAAGATATTATTAGACGTAGATACGAAGCAGGCATCAAGAACCTGTTCCGTCTGTTTATACCAGAGGTGGATTACTGGGGCATATACGATAACTCTGAGCAGCCACGCATAAAGATTGCAAGTGGTAGTAAAATGAAAGGTGTTGATGTTTTCAATGAAGAACTATATAAATCAATTAAAGAATATGTCAGATAAAGAGTATAAGGAATTATCCAAGAAAATTGATAACGGTCTCCTGTTGGCCGAAAAGCGGATGCTTCAAGATAAAGCATTGCGAGGCGAGAGCGTTGTCGTTTGCGACAAAAACAATAATATCCAGCACATCCCTGCCCAGCAGGTAATTGCTGAGAATAGTGTCTTTCAATAAAGAACTAACAGATTGTTGAACCTAAAAACTGAATTGCCTATGGGCTGAGAGAAATATAATTAAGGACATATAGGATGAACGTCCGCTTTTGATTCTTGTTGTTCGTAAATCGGCAAAATTAACGACATCTATCAAGAACTGAAGTAGATGGTTCACGCCAAACGGCGTGGGCTTTTACTCGTTTAAGGATAGATAGGTGTTTGCCGATACCTCGAACAACGTAAGCGAAGTAATTTGCTCACGTTTTTCTTTTGTTCGTTTTCGAATGATATACATATTATTAACTATCTAAACAATAACGACTATGAGACAAAGACTACTTACCCTTTTGCTCCTCGGGGTACTTGCAGTCCTGAACATTCGGGCTGCAGAGGTTTACACCCACTTCGACCCTGAAACGGGCGTGCTGATGTACTACTACGACGACCTGCGGACGTCGCGCGGCGGTACGAACGAGCTTTATAACCCGAATTCATATCGCTTCGGGACTTACTACCAAGATGTAAAGAAGGCCGTCATTCACTCTTCGATGAAGAACGCTCCCTTGACTTCGACGCGGTACATGTTCAATGGTAGCACCAACGGTGGCAAAGGAAGAGCCTTGGTTAACATGAGAAGCATAGAAGGCTTGGAGAACTTGAACACAACTAACGTGACGGATATGTACGGTATGTTCTACTACTGCGCGGCACTAGAGACTCTTGACCTGAGTTCGTTCAACATCTCTAAGGTGACGGATATGAGACTGATGTTTGCGTATTGTTTTAATTTAGAGACTATCTACTGCAACACCGACTGGAGCACCAGCAGTGTGTTGACACAGTCAACTTGGATGTTCAGAGACTGCAATGAACTGGTGGGTGGCAAAGGCACGACATATTACTATTTGAAAGATGAGAGCAATTCGGCAGACAAAACTTATGCCCGTCTGGACGGTGGAACATCTAAGCCGGGTTACTTCACGCAACCTATTGATAAGTCGAAGGAGGTCTATACCCACTTCAACTCCAGCACGGGTGTGCTGACGTACTATTATGATAACAAGCGGGCTTCGCGCAGTGGTATAACGGAGGATTATGCTCCAGAACTTGGAAGTGCGTTAGTTCATTTCCAGTCCTACTATAATCAAATCACCAAGGCCGTCGTTGACCCGTCGATGAAAGATGCCCCTTTGACTTCGACGCGCTATATGTTTAATGACGGCAACGGTAAACTTCTGGGTCATTTGACGGCCATTGAAGGATTGGAGAACCTCAATACTGCCATCGTAAGGGATATGGATAGGATGTTCTCTGGCTGCTATGCACTTACCTCGCTTGACTTGAGTTCGTTCAACACCTCCAACGTGACGTATATGAGAAATATGTTCTATCAATGCACTTCGCTGGTGTCGTTGGACGTTAGTATGTTCAAGATTGAAAGAGTTCGGTATATGACTGGAATGTTCAGTTTGTGTAAGGGACTGAAGGCCATCTATTGCGACGACGATTGGAGTGCAAGCACCAAGCTGCTGAATGCGGCAGGCATGTTCTCTGGCTGTACGGCACTGGTGGGCGGCAAGGGAACGAAATACGACAGTTCGGTGGCAGATGAGACCTACGCCCGTCTCGACGGCGGCACGTCGAGCCCGGGCTACTTCACGTCGTCGAGCGACAAGCCGGAAGTCTATACCCACTTTGAGCCCGAAACGGGCGTGCTGATGTACTACTACGACAACCTGCGGACGAAGCGCGGCGGTACGAACGAGCTGTACGCCCCCGATGCCAATCGTTTCAAGGCCTGCTATAATCTGGTCACCAAGGCCGTCGTTCACTCGTCGATGAAGCAGGCACCGCTGACCTCTACGGCGGGCATGTTCTGGGGCGGCACCGATCAGGAACTGATAAACCTGACGAGCATCGAAGGGCTGGAGAACCTGAACATGTCGAACGTGACCAATATGAACTCGATGTTCAACCGATGCGCGCGGCTGGAGACGCTCGACCTCTCGACGTTCGACGTCAGCAAGGTGGAGTATGCAAGCTACATGTTCCGTGGCTGCGAGTCGCTGACGACCATCTACTGCGACAACGACTGGAGTACGAGCACGGTGATGACGCAGTCGTACGGCATGTTCCAGGACTGCACGTCGCTGGTTGGCGGCAAGGGTACGGCGTTCGACAGCTCGGTACATTATTCGCTGCAGGACAAGCGCTACGCCCGTCCTGACGGCGGTACCTCGAAGCCCGGCTACTTCACCTCGACGACTTCGAGCGGCATCCTGCCTGCCGTAAACGATAACCTTAACGTTAACGATAGCTACTACACGCTTGACGGCCGGAAGCTGCAGGGCAAGCCGACACAGAAGGGTGTGTATATCCAGAATGGCCGTAAGGTCGTGATTAAGTAAGGAAACGCCCCTCTTCCTGTCATCGTTAGACAAGAAGAGGGCCTTTTTTGTTGATAAACTTTCGCTTATTTATTGTCGCTAATCAGGCTCTCACCCGTCATGTCGGCATCTATCTCCCTGGAAGTCGGCACATCTCTGAATCAAATATAGCTGGTCACGTATGGCCGGCCAAAGTGGTGTGAGTGGAAACAACCAGGAGGGTGATGGACCTCAACTATCCAAAGAGCACGACTACTTCGAACAGCCGCAGCCTGAAAAGAACGGTCTCTGGGACGACGAAGAATAAATGAATAAAATGAGGGCACCGCTCAAATTGCAGTGCCCTTTTGCCAGCAAAGCTAGCCCCACGGGAGCCACAGCCTGCAAGCAAGTTCATTTCTCTGGTTACACTATCTATTGAACGGTTCCATAGAATATCCTTTCACCCTGTATGCTGCCGTCAGGCTGGAAGATGGTCAGTTTTATCTTGTGTGGCTTGCCGTCGAAGATATGGTTCACGTCAGTGAAATAGATGAAGTTGGAGTGAGTCATGGCTCCAGTTACGGGCAGGTCTGCCAGTGAAACGCCTGTGAAATTACCGTTGGTGTAGAACGTAGTGCCGCCGGTGTATTCTGAAATGAGCCAGGGTTTTTCTTTATTGCCGGTCTCCCATGAATAGCTGGTAGAGCCGCTGTACACAGTATAGACAGTACCTTTCGAACTCGTCCAGTAATTTCTGAAGTATTCTACAGAGTATGTACTGTTTCCGTTAGGTTGGTTGGGTTCGTCGGTGAAGTTCACATAGACACGATTCACGCCTGTGCGGAAGTTGAAATTCCTGTCGGCAAAAAGAATGGCCATGGCACCGCATTCGTCTGACAATTTGTATGTTGATGTGTTAGCAGCATTCTGCAGTGTAGACGATGCGAATCCTACGGTGCGTGAAGTGCCGGTGCCTTGGTTAAGCCACGACGAGAGTGCCGTGGAGGTGGTCATGTCGATGGCACCATTGATAGTACCGCTTACCGAATAGCCCACACAGCCGAAACGCGCGTCGATTCCGGCAGAGACGAGACTGTTGGCCCACTGTATGATGTCACGTGCCACCACATCGGCTTCCTCGCTCATACTGCCCGAGTTGTCGACCACGAACACAATGTCAATCTTCATGGTATTTGTCTCGGTAGGTTCAGAGACAATATTCCCTCGCGGTTCATCGTCAAGTTCCACCCATACATTATGGCCGGTGCGGTCGGTGCCCACAAGTTCGAGATACTCATATACGGTGTTACCTGTCTGGCTGTCAACGTAAGGAACTGCTATGCCAGGCAACTCTAAACGTCCATAGATTGATCCAGTTGTCGCGTCCTTGCCAAAACCTATAGTCACACTGCTGGGGATGGTAATGTTCTCGTTATGCAGGTAGGGGTTGCGGTGATATTCGTAGGGAATACCCAGGTTGGGATAGTCCTCGCAGATACCGCGTCCCACGTAGAAGCGGATGACCGTGCCGTCCATAAGAACCACTATGAGGTAATCGTTTTTCATCTCTACACTCTTGAAGAAACTCTTGCACTCGCAGTTGCCCGCGCTCATGGGCTTACCATCTTTATCCACGATGTAGATGAAGGTGATGCCTCCGTCGAAGCTGATGGTCCAGTAGTTGTTCACATCCACCTTGATGATGGGTTGCACCCACGTCACGCGAATCTTGTTGCCGTTGGGGTCGAGGATGAAGGTTTTCACGTTGTTCACAATCTGTACCCAGTAATAATCGCCCTCATATATTTCAATGCTGATGTAGGGCGTGTCGGATGTGCCCATAATGCCGTCTTGGCCGTCTTGGCCGTTCCCGCCGTTTTCACCGTCTATGCCCCGGGCCGGCACCCCTGTGTCTTTGTCGCCAATCCACCAGTTTCCGTTTACGCCGATGAATGGAGTAAGACCATTCTTACCCAAGGCTGAGATGCCAGTGTCGGTGTCGCCCATCCACCAGTTGCCGTTACTTCCGATGCGAGGTGTCTCACCGTCCTTACCGTCGATGCCCTTGGCCGATACGCCAGTGTCCTCGTCGCCCATCCACCAGTTTCCGTTCTCACCGATATGGGGAGTAACGCCGTTGATGCCGTCCTTACCGTCGCGTCCGGCAGCCCTCACGCCAGTGTCTTTGTCGCCAATCCACCAGTTTCCGTTATCACCGATGGTGGGTGTAAGGCCGTCAGTTCCCCCTTTGTTAATGTTAATGACACGATTGTCTGAGAACATAATCTGGTAGCCCGCCACCGTTTCCACCACATTGGTTACATACACATTCTTCTGCATGGCATTGACCAGCACGTTGATGGCATTGATGTCGTTGTTCATGCGGCTCAGCGTACTCTCGATGGTGCTTACGCGCCGGTCGAGGTCGTTTACCTTGTTCCACAACTGTGTGTCGTCGTAGTTGTCGCTACTACACCCGGCAAGTCCTGAGAGGAATGTCAACAGGACAGCCCACAATAAAACTTTTCTAGTCTTCATGGTCGTTTTTATTGTTTTAAAATATTACTGTCCGCTAAACCTGCAATCCCATTCTGAACCTGCTTTGTAGTCAGCAACCCCAGAATTCCATACCGTTTCCAAGCCCCCGTAAGGCTATTCCTTGGCAGGGGGACTGCTTATAGCCTCCTCAATGGCCACCTCCCAGTCCTTTTCAGGGTGCTCGAGGAAGCCCATGATATCGATGTAGTACATTAGCATGATCCTGACAATGGTTGCCAGGCCGGAGAAGCTCCAGGCATGTGTCACTCCTCTCTGCAGCAGCGTGAGCAGCAAGTTGG
>JAFRPY010000015.1 GCA_017428925.1 Prevotella sp.
CACGCACCATGAGATGTAGAGGTTCTCGAAGCGTAGCGAAGAGGTTCTCTGCACCTCACGGTGCGGAATATTTCACAGCCTAAGGACTATCTCCTATCGGCTCATTGGTATTTCCGACTGCAAACATAGTAACTGATTTATATAACTACCGCTGTTCCGCTGGTGGCAACGGCGCGACCTTCAATCTGTGGGGTTCTTGGACGAGCCAAGCGTCTCCTTCGTCGCCGAGCGGTTGATAGTATCATAATCGTTCTCTTTTGAAGTTCCTGTATATTAGACGTAATAAAGCAAGAAAAAGTTCTTGCTAAGGCAAGCGGCAAAGCCGAGCGGCATCAAGGCAGAAAAATATATAAAAAATGAGCAACACCCTTTGTGGATGCTGCTCCCTTATCATATTGATATTCTTTCTTTATTTCACCTCGCGCTCCTGAATAGCCTTACCTGAACCCCAGGCGGTGCCTACCTTCTCGCCGACTACACGGTATTCGTTCTTGCCAGAGTCGAAGATGACGGGCTGAAGTTTCGAGAGGTCGATGTTGCCTTCTTCGTCGAGGATGCTCTCGTCGGCACTCATGTTGACAATCTCACCCACTACACGCGTCTCGTTAAGGCTGGTCTCTTCGATTTCTATAGCACGGCATTCCAGTGTCAGCTTATATTCGTTGATGATAGGAGCATCCACATTGGGGCTGGGAGTGATGGTGAAGCCAGCCTTTGACACCTTATCTGGAACGTCGTTGCCGGAAACGATGCCGAAGTAGTCACTCTGAACGATGTCATCCTTAGTGGCAAAGCTGATGGTGAAGGCCTTCTTCAACTTCAGGTTCTCAGTTGTCTTATGTGGAGAGAGATTGAAGCAGATGTGCTTCGGTCCGCACTGGCCACCCCATGCAGCCATCATCACGTCGGGATTCTTGTTCTCATCCCATGTCGCAATCATAATGGCGGGCAATGGTGTGATAACAGCCTTGTCGCTGAAGTTCTTGCGGCCTTCCACTGCCTTCACTTCCACTTTCTCCTTTGCGGGATTCTCATTCACGTTTGTACCTGTCTTTTGCTCCTTATTTCCACAGGCAGTGAGCAGAATGCCTGTCAGCACGAGGGCTGAAAACTTAGTCATTGTTCTCATTTTGAATATCTGTATAAAATTATTGTTTATTATTTAAAAGTTGATGTTCACGCCACCCATGAAAGTAGCTCGTGACATGGGATAGCCAAGATTGATTTCGTAGCTCTGTGCCAGCAAGTTCTCACCGCGAAGCCATAGACCGATGTTCTTGCAGATGTCATAGTTAACAGTGGCGTTGAGCAGACAGAAATTCTCCTTTTGTTCATTATCGCCAACGGCGGTATAAAGACTATTGATATACTGCAGACCTGCGATAATGCTCCACTTGTCCTGCCGGAAATTAGCTCCGAGGAAACCTTTATATTTAGGGGCGGCCACCACGGGATTCTCCATGTGCAGGAAGCTGTGGTTCGTCTTCAGGATCCAGTGGCTGTTGATGGTGTATTGTGCCTCCAGTTCCAGACCGTAGTTCTTGATCTCACCCGTATTGATGTTCCGGCCCGCTACAGTCTGGATCATGTTGTCGCCCTTGATATAGAAGAGGTTCACGGCATACGAGAAACCTCCCAAACCGTGCCGCCACGACAGTTCATAGTTCCATAGTCGCTCTGCACGTAAAGAATCGTGGTTGGCTGTGCCGTACATATACATCTCGCGGGTGTTGGGATTGCGGAAACTCTTGCTGACGGATGCTTTCAGCGTGCCCGTATTGAGGGGGCGACAGACGATACCAGCCTGTGGCACCCATTCACCACCAGCCGTTGAGTGGTGGTCGTAGCGTAGTCCAGCATCTACGGTGAACCACTGGGTCAAGTCTTGACGGAAGTCCACATAGCCCGCCACCTCGTTCTCATGTGAGTGGGCACTCTGCATCAGTCGGCGCTGGGTGGTCACAGTCTCGCCCGTTTCGCGATTGGTGTACCAGGCTCGTCCGTAGATGTGCTGATAGTCTATGCCCACGGTAACGCGATTGCCCTCGAAGAACTGTGCGCTCTGATACCACGACACACCAGCTACGGCATCCTTTGAGTGGAACAGGTCGGTCTGCGGCGTGCCGCCTTCTTGATTATAGCCGTCGTTGATCTTGTGCCGTCCGAAGTTGTCGTAGATGCTCAGCGCACCGCTGGTCTTGTCAAAGTGGTTCTCGATAGTCAGACTGGCAGCGCCACGCGTAATCCACTGGTCGTTCTCCAGTTTGGGCAGCGTCACAGTGCCGGGATTCGAGGCGTTCCAATGCGTCAAATCCAAATCTACGGCAGCATTCCAGTGGTCGTTGATGTCGTATCCCAACTTGACGTAGCCACCGTACTGTTCGAAACCGGTATGTGGGCGGTGGTTGTCGGTGCGCCCATACTGCATGGCAACAGTAGATGAAAAGCGTCCGCTGCGTATCTGATTCGAAGCTTCTGCCTGCACGGTACCATAACTGCCTGCGCCGAGGTTGATATGCGTTCTTACTCCATCCTCGTGCATCGAACGGGTGACGATGTTCAGCACGCCTCCCATCGCATTGCTACCATAGAGAACGGATGCCGGTCCGCGCAGTACCTCTACACGATCTGCCATCAGCGTCTGGTAACTGTCTGAGATGGGATGACCATATACACCGTTGTACTGCGGATGTCCGTCAATGAGCACCAGCATCTGTCCTGCACCACCAGTCAGGCCACGTAAGCTGATGCCGCCTGCTGCTCCCGTTGAAACACCGTAGCCCATTATGGAACGACTCGTGACAAACAATCCAGGCACCTGCTGCATCACGGTGGGCAATACGCTCGTCTGCTGTTGCTCGGTCAGCGTCTGCCTACCGATAACATTTACCGTATAGGGCAGGTGGCGAACATCGGTGGCATTGCGTGTTCCCGTCACCACCACCTCTTGTAGAGACAAGGAGTCAGCAGTCTGCACTTCCTCTGCTGATGCAGGAGTACAAAAGGTGCTTGCAGCCAAAACTGCAAGTACAAAAAACAATCTCATTACTTATCAAGACTAATCAGTTCGTACTTACGGCTACCAAGACCTATCTTCTCTGCCCACTCGATGGTGTGGACGCCATGCTGCTTGTCTATGCGTTTCAGCAGGTCGGTAGGGTCGTTCTTAGCTGTCACTTTCTGCTGGTTAATGATGTCGATGCAGGCCTGGTCGAGCGCCACGGGGTCGGTTGATGCCAGGATGCCATAGTCCTCCAGTTTGACGGGTTTAGGATGGTCTACACAGTCGCAGTCAATCGACATGTTGTTCATCACCGAAATGAAGATGATGCCCTCTTGGCGCTGGAAGTAGTTCACCACACCCTGTGCCGCAGCAGCCATCGACTCCAGAAATCCGTCCTGATTACCAATATACTCAGGTGTCCACAGTTTCGACATGTCCAGTTTCTCCATCTTGCCCGACGAGTGGATGTAGGCCTTGCCGTTGCTGCTGGCACAGCCAATCGAGAGGTTCTTCAGCGAGCCACCGTAGCCACCCATGGGGTGACCCTTGAAGTGGCTCAGCAACACCATGAAGTCGTAGTTGGCCAGGTGTCCGCCCACGATGTCGTACTTGATGTGGCTTTGGTCCTTAACGGGTATGCGTATCTCGTCATATTCGTCCATGATATCTACAGGGAAATACTTCAGGAATCCGTGGCGCTCGATAACCTTCCAGTGGTTCTCTGAAGTGTTGCGCTCGTCCTTCTTGTCGGCTGGTCCGTTGCCGTATGCGGTATTGCATTCCACGATGGTGCCGTTCACTTCGTAAACCAAATCCTTAATCAGCTCAGGCTTCAGGAAGTTAGGGTTGCTGCCTTCGCCTGTTGAGATTTTCACGGCTACGCGTCCCTTGGCGGGTACGCCCAGCTGTTTGTAGATTCTAACCAGCGACTCAGGGCTGATGTCGCGAGTCACATACACTTTAGGTTGGGCCATTGAGACCATTGTTGCTGCCATGAGGCAGACGGTAACTAATACTCTTTTCATATCTTCGTTGATTCAAATGATGTTATTTTATTCGGATATAGTGTCGTTTTCTATCTCGCGTATCAGCCTGGCTGGCACACCACCCACAAGCGAGTTGTCAGGAATATCCTTAGTGACTACGGCTCCTGCTGCTACCACAACATTGTTGCCGATGGTCACACCGGGAAGAATGGTGACGTTGCCCCCTATCCACACGTCGTTGCCGATACGGACAGGCTTGGCAATGCCGAGGTGCTGGCGGCGACCCATCGGGGTGAGCGGATGGTTGACGGTGGAGATTAGCGTACCTGGTCCTATCATCACATTGTCTCCTATCCAAACCTCGCGTATGTCAAGGATGGTCAGGTTGTAGTTGCCTGTGAAGTTGTTGCCAATGAAGATGTTCTTACCGTTGTCACAGTTGAACGTCTTTGCTATCCACACTTTTTCGCCCTTGGCACCCAGCATCTTTTCGAGGTATGCCGACTGTGCCTCGTAGTCGGTATCGTTGATTGCATTGTACTCTCGGCACCAAATGATGGCACGCTCCTTAAGGGCTTCCACTTCGGGGTCATCGTAGCAGTATTCAAGTCCTGCCTTCAGTTTCTCTAATTCTGTCATGTACTTATTTTTTGAATTATGACGCAAAGGTAGTGCTAATTCCACAAAGTTACTTTGCTCTGCGGTCTTTTCTACTTTGCTCTGCGGTCTTTTTAAGAAGTTTTAAGTACTTTGCTCTGCGGTTATTAAATATAATGTGTAACTTTGCCCCTGAAAAAAACAAAGGATTATGTTTCAAGCAGGAGTAGAACTTTGCAATTACATGGACACTTTCTTTTGCTGTACCGTGACGAGCAGCAAGGAATTTGAGTCCGTCGTAACTGAACATATGCTGGTGTACGTCATTTCAGGAGAGTTGGATGTTATCAGTAAAGATCGTCGTCATCATCTGAAACGCGGTCAGGCCTATCTGATTCGCCGAAACTGCAAGGCGCACAAGATAGAATACCCATCGAAGGACGGAACACCGTTCAAGGGACTCTTCCTGCAGCTGAAGGTGCCCATGCTGCGCAAGACGATGAATGAATACGGGCTGACCGTCGGCGACGTACCACGCTACAAGTCGCAGTCGCCTTACGTCATGCTACCCGAACATCCATTGCTGACAGGTATGTTCCGCTCGCTGGAGTCCTATTTCGAGCTGAAGCAATATCCGTCAGAGCTGTTGATGGAGGCGAAAATAAAAGAAGTCATCATGACGTTGATAGAGACGATGCCGGAACTGAAAAGCGTGCTCTTCGACTTTGTGGAACCGTGGAAGATTGATCTGGCAGATTTTATGAACCAGCACTACACCGTCGACATGGACCTGCAGGGCTTTGCCCATTATACAGGTCGCTCACTTTCTTCGTTCAAGAAGGAATTTGAGGATACCTTCCGTATGCCCCCGATGAAATGGATTATCCGTCGCCGTCTGGACGAAGCCCGCCGACTGATAGAACAGGAACGCGAACGCCCTCTCGATGTCTATCTGCGTGTCGGTTTCAAGAACCTCAGCCACTTCTCTATCGCCTACAAGCGTGAGTTCGGCTATCCGCCGTCATGTGTGGGAGCATAGCCTTTCTTCATACCTTGTCATTCCTGATGCAGGAATGAATCCATGTTGAGAACAATAAGATAATAAACTATTGACTGTATCATATGAGCAACCGCCGATGCTCCTGTCCCCATTCCGTCATCTGATAGACGATGGCGAAGAGCCGCTTGCCGTGCTCCGTCTCACGGTATTCCACCCTTGGCGGATAGCCGTAGCACTCATGACGCTCTATCAGGCGATCGTCCACCATCTGCCGCAGCCGCTCCGTCAGCACCTTCTCGCTGACACCGTGAACAGCCTGCTGAATGTCCTTGAAACGAGTGTCGCCGTAGAGGATAGCCGTCAGCACCTCTACCGTCCACTTGCTCCGCAATACGTCCATCGTGTCCTTGATTGACATCACTTCTCGGCAGAGCACGGCAGAGTCCTTCGCTGTCATCCGGCTGATAATCTCGTCGATATTGTCATTCATAAGCAAAAATATATGCTGCGAAGATACGAAAAATATGGCACATTCAAGATATATATGCCACAGTTTTATGATAATTTACAAATATTCTGCAAGAAAATGATTACCTTTGCAGCGCCTTAGAAGGTTTGAGCAATCCCCGCCAAACGGGGATGCGGCCTAAGCCAAAGGGGCATTATGATTATGAACTGGATTATCTTGATTATCGCAGGACTGTGTGAGGTAGCTTTTGCCTATTGTCTCGGACGGACAAAAGATGTGGAAGGTTCCGAGTGGTGGATGTGGATTACGGCTTTTGCCACTTTCTATGTGCTAAGTGCAGTTTTGCTGGCCAAAGCCACTCAGACGTTACCCATCGGAACGGCCTATCCCGTATGGACAGGCATAGGCGCAGTGGGAGCCGTACTCGTAGGAATCTTCGTGTTCCGTGAGCCTGCCACATTCTGGCGATTGTTTTTCTTAACGACGCTCATTGCGTCAATTGTCGGACTAAAAACCATTTCGTAGTATGGAAATCAGATCAATGCGGCGCAAGCGCCAACAGCTTTCGGAAGAAGAAAGCATCGCGATATTAGAGAGAGCCACATCTGGCACTCTGGCATTGCTGGGTGACAACGGCTATCCCTACGCTATTCCCATCAGCTATGTCTATGCCGATGACAAGTTGTATTTCCACAGTGCATTGAGTGGTCACAAGGTTGATGCCATCCGAAACTGTGACAAGGCATCATTCTGCGTTATCGACAAGGATGACATCCATCCAGAGAAGTACACTACATATTTCCGCAGTGTGATAGCCTTTGGCAGGATTCACATCATTGAGGATGAAGAGGAAAAGCTATTTGCAGCCCGACTGTTCGGCAACCGATACAATCCGAATCAGGAGGAAGCCCTGCAGAAGGAGATTAAACACGGTCTGTCCCGCATGTTGGCCATCCGTTTCGACATCGAACATCTGACAGGGAAAGAAGCTATTGAACTAATGCGAGAACGTTAAAAGAAATATCGCATTCCGTAAGGCTATATTAGCTGATGTACCATGGATGGAACTAGTTATTGACAAAGCGCTTAAAGAAGGCTGTACTTATCTCAACACAGAGTCCTTATGCTGTCTTTCCAAGTTTTGCAAAATAGAGAGCGACTTCTTCCTGATCATAGCTGACAACGTGTTTGTTGAGGAAGTCCATTACCCCTTCTCTCGTGTAGTAGGCTTTCTTGTGCATCATCTTATAGGGTAGGATTCCCTCGCTACGATAACGTTGTAGGGAACGAACCGATACATGCAGCAACTGAGAAAGATCCTGATTGTCGAGCCACTGGTCTTGATGCAGTTGAGAGTCCTCCACAGGCTTTGGCACAGTCAGACCCTGCTGCGAGATAAGCAGTTGGGTAACCTTTTCTAACTGTTCCTGCAGACCTTTGTTCTGTTCGACAAGAAGCTGTATCAGAAGGCTATCCTTCTGAACTTTCTGCTCCAACCTGTCAAGGTGTGCCATCAGCTCTATGTGGTCTCTTTCAATCATTCAGTTTCTCTACTATCTGTTTTCGAGTGCAAATTTCGGCAATATCTCCCAAACTGTTTACCACCGTTTTAACACCTTGGTAATATATTTGTTTGATTACGCTTGGTTTTGGCTCTCAAATTATCTACTATTCGTTTCAACGATGCAAAGTTCGGTATTAAAACCGGCTCGGATTGACAAGTTGCCAACAAGTTGCCAATAACTTTTTCATCTATGATCTCCCTTTTTGTTCTCATTTCTGTTTTTTTCGTTTTGACGGTGCAAAATTCGGCATTTCCTCAGACTTATTTATTCAACCTTATACAAGGTGAAGAAAATTTTCTTGTCCGAGAGGCTGTTTTTGCCTCATTTTTTACGCTGTGTCACTATTTCGGGGGCAAAAGTAGAGATTTTGAAGGACTTCCAATGTCAACTTGATATCAACTTTATACAGATTTCCTGTTCTTTTCCTGTCTAATGCTCCTTAACACGCTGCAAAAGTACGGCTCTTCCTAAGAGTGTCATTGCAACTTCCTAGTAAGTTGTGCCTATTATTTACAATCTGTTAATATTAGTGGTGCGATAAATTTTAATTAATTGATTGAAGTTTCGGAAGTTAATAAAAACGTGAATATATAGATGCAAAAAAGGCATTGGAATCTTGCATATGTCGCAAGAATTGAGTACCTTTATGGTGCAAAACAAAAAGACTCAATATCCCAATGCCAGTGTACAAA
>JAFRPY010000114.1 GCA_017428925.1 Prevotella sp.
AAGAGCTTACAGACGAAACATTGAGATATTATGTAAAGTCTGTGAGGATTTATACGAAGATAACGTGCTGAGTAACAATTAAAAAGCAAATATGAATAGTAGCAGACTTTACATAATGCAAGACTTTACATACGCCATCTGCCATAGAGATTATACAAGTAATGGGCCGATACAATTCTATCAATATGATGACCGTATAGAGATAATGAATCATGGCGGACTGTACGGAAGAGCCAATGTGGAGAACTTTCCCAATGTAAACGACTATCGTAACATTGTGGTGGCTGAGGCTATGAAAGTGTTAGGCTTCGTGAATCGCCATAGTCGTGGCGTACAAAGGGTACAGAAAGACTTGAAAGCTAATGAAAACGGTGAAGCAGAATATGATTTTACTTATCAGACAGCTGTTTTGGTCGTTGAGAGGAAATCGCCAAGAGGAGAACGCATGATCAAAGAAGCAATATCCAATGGTTTCCTCCTTGAAAATGGTCAGAAACCGTCAGACTTGACCATTTCTGAAGAAAAAAGGTCACAAAAAAGGTCAAATTTGACCATTTCTGATTTTTCTACTATGCTGACCAAGAATGTTTATGAAGCCATTAAACTTAATCGCAAAGCCAAATATTCATGGCTTGCTGATAATCTTGGTGTAAGTGAGGCCACTATAAAAAGGGCTATCGCAGACCTAAAAGAACAGGGCTATATCAACAAGGAGCATTCAAAAATGAAAGGTGAGTGGCAACTTCTTAAATAACTAATATGCAACACCTACATCCAAGCACAAACTTGCAAGGTGGAAAATACAATCAACTATTTGTCCAAACTCATTGGGCGGTTCAGCATTATCTTTGCACAAAAATCTTGTCACGTTATGCACCGTTTAATGAATAAAACCACTCTACCCCTATTGACCCTTGGACAAAAATCCGAAAAAATCGGACATATATATTCCCTTCATGGCTCAAAAGGCACTTTTTGCATGGACAAATAAATCCCTCCCCTTAGAAAGGGGAGGTTAGGAGGGGTTGATTCCTCTTTGCTTTTGCCCACTGATCATCAACCACCCCTAGCACCTTATATCAACCACCCCTAACCCCTCCTTTTTAAGGAGGGGGAGTATAATAAGATGGAACTACATTTGCGTTAGAAGCCCTATGATTTCATTTGCAAATCATAGGGTTTTTCTTTGCAACTCTGCCTGAGTTGCACCTCAAATCCTTATCTTTTCAACATGAAATCCTGTTTTTTTCGCATTCAATTCCTTATTTTTTGCCATCAAAAAAAACTATTATTTACGAAAGAACCATAGTTTCTTTCATTTTCCAGCAAAGGAAACAGCTACATGTTTCAAAAAAAAAATTACCAATTTTTATTACATTATACGCAAACCACCTGGTTTGGAGTTTAATTTATTATTTGTATTTTTGCAGCCGAAAAGTGTAAATCACGTTTTACACATTATGGTATATATCGTAAATCACATTTTACACATCACACCGATAAACGTAAACTGATTTTTACACGTTGTAGGATTTAATATTGGTATTTATGGACAGACTATTCGAACGCCGTCCCGCATCGGGATAGTCGTTTTTATTTTTCGTTGGCCCTTTCCCATATAGGGACAACGACTTTCAATCGTAATACGCCACAAAACCATCCGTTTCAGAGCCGATATCCCCCCTTTTCTGCTAAAATCACATAAAATTCAGCATTTTTTATATAAAGCGGTGGCTGTGCAGATATTTTTGATTAATTTTGCAAGCATAAACAAGCAAAGGTGATAGATTATGAATGCAATTTCACTAAACAATCTGTGGAGTTATCTACAGGGGCTTTCACTCACAGCAAGCAATCAACGATGGCTGGCCAGCCACCTAATGGAAGCTGCGGAAAGCGTGGAAAAGAAGCAACACAAGACGGAACTCGTGTTCCCAAAGATTCCCAAGGACTACAAACCGTCTGCAAGGGTACTTGCTATGACATGCGGCCCACTTCCGAAAGACTTCGATCTGGACAAGGAACTTGATGAAATGTGGGAGGCGAGGACACGATGAACGTTTTTCTTGACACCAATGTTGTCATCGACTTCATGGGGGAACGTGAAGGCTTCTTTGAAGATGCCGCTGTCATCTTCGCCATGATTGAAGACAAGAGAATCACGGCCTCTGCCTCAGCACTGACCATCGTTAACTGTGCAATATACTGAAGAAAGCTTTCAACTCGGACATTATGCTCAATAAGGTTGAGGCATTATGTCAGATACTTGATGTTACGCCGATAGATCGAAGCCAACTTCTGGATGCAGTACGGTTTCGCCCCTACGACTACGAGGATGCAGTGCAGTATTTGTCGTCGCTTTCATATCATCCCGATGTGATAATCACCCGTGACAAGCGTGGATTCAACGACTTCGACATATTGGTGATGACTCCCGCCGAATTCGTCAATAAGGCAAAGCAACAATAGTTTCTATTGTTTTTCATAACGGCAATCCTAATATGGGACAGCCGTTTTTTATTTTTCGTTGGTCCTGTCCCGCATCGGGACAGCCATTTCAGATTTCAAATTACTCGCAAAGATAGTAAAAAATCCCCAATCCCCTTTCACTTTACCCAAGAATTGCCCAAAAATTTAATGTTTTGGGCCTTTTTCGCTTCCGATTGAAAGAAATTTTGTATTTTTGCAGTCACTTCCGTACCACACTGTGCTGCTCATACATGAGCAAAGTGGTGAAGAAAGGGGAAAGGAGCACTACATATTAAGAAGTGTTTGCTGAAGCTTTGTCATTTGGTCTCATTGAACCTGCGAAAAATCAATAACCCAAATCAAAGACATTGCAGAGGTAGATACTACGGGTAGGTATTATATGCTGTCCCGTCGGTGTGCCGACAGCTGGCAAAAGGCTGTCATGCACACCTTTATGGGCGCAATGTATATACCAACGGCGTGGGTGTCAAAGTCTGTTTGTAATTTGTGAGGTTTTTCGCAGGACCTAATGAGACGACGAGCAGAGGCATGATGCCCCGCTTTCTTTTTGTGTGGTTCCATGTGCCATGCTGAATTTTTGCTCAACAGAGGGCATGATGTGCATGAATATGCAGAATTCGCAGACACAAACTGTTAAGACGCCCCAACATGTGGACATGTGGGACGTTCATATTGTAGGTTAATCCACTGATTTCCGGATTAATCTCTGTGCTATAATTTACGTTCATAGTTAGTTGAAATTGAACTATTAATGCCGTTGAATCCCAGAAGTTTGGTGCATCAGAGATACAACAAATCTCGTTTGGCTGAAACTTTTTTGCACTACCTTAATTTAGCTACGCTCAATGAAGATAGGCGGCATTCGGGAAAAATCAAAATAAATTTTGTTTTTCCACTCATTTGCACTACCTTTGCAATCGAATATGAATTGGAAACAACTAATATCTAACAAACGGCTGGGACAGGAGAACCGCCACGCCGAGCGCCACGACGACCGCACGGAATTCAAGCGCGACTACGACCGTCTGATTTTCTCGGCACCATTCCGCCGTATGCAGAATAAGACACAGGTGTTCCCCCTGCCTGGTAGCATCTTCGTTCATAACCGGCTCACGCATTCCTTGGAGGTGGCTTCCGTGGGCATGTCGCTGGGTAATGACGTGGCCCACCGCGTACTGCAAAATAGTCCGGAACTGATTGACACGCTGTTTCCGCAGATTGGCACCATCGTCAGTACGGCTTGTTTGGCCCACGACATGGGTAACCCGCCATTCGGGCACAGTGGCGAGAAAGCCATCCAAACCTATTTCACCGAAGGGAAAGGGGCATATCTGAAAGAAATTCTTTCGCCCGAAGTATGGTCGGACATCACCCATTTCGAAGGAAATGCCAATGCTTTCCGACTGTTAACCCACCGATTCAAAGGTCGGCGTGAAGGCGGGTTCGTGATGACCTACACAACATTGGCAAGCATTCTAAAATACCCCATTCCATCGACATTATCGGGCAAAAAAGGAAAGTTCGGATTCTTTCAGGAAGAAGGGGAAATCTATGAGAAAATCATCCACGAATTAGGGATGCCCGTCCATACCCGCCATCCACTGGTCTATCTGGTTGAAGCCGCCGACGACATCTGCTATGAAATCATGGACATCGAGGATGCCCACAAACTGAAGATTCTCACCTACGATGAAACACAGGAGCTGCTGCTCAATTTCTTCAATGAAATCGACCAAAACAGAATCCTGCAGCGCATTTCGGACGAGGTGATTACCGACAACAATGAGAAGGTCACCTATATGCGTGCATGTGTCATTGGCAAGCTGGAAAACTGCTGCGTAGACACGTTCATGGAGCATGAAGACGAGATTCTGAACGGAACCTTCAAAGGGAGCCTTATCGACAACATTGCCGAAAAACAATGCAATGCGTATAAAGAATGCACACGTATGTCGGGCAAGCGCATCTACAAGAGCAAACCTGTGCTCGACGTGGAACTGTCGGGTTACAAGATTATGGCAACGCTGATGGAAACCTTCATCGAGGCCGCCGTGCATCCCGACCGTTTCTATTCGAAACAGCTCATTCAGCGTGTCAGCAGCCAGTATGACATCGACTCGCCCCAACTGGAAACGCGAATCATGGCCATCATTGACTACATTTCAGGCATGACCGACGTGTATGCGCTCGACATCTATCAGAAAATCAATGGCATCTCGCTGCCGATAGTCTGAATGGCTTTGTGGATGCCGGTTGGTTATTTCTTCACTTTCGGACAGTGTTCGCGGATGTAGTCAAGTACGAAATCGAAGTCTTCTTTCGTCGTGTAAACCTGATTCTTGGCAAATGGCTCGTTCACCTTGATGGTGTTCCAACGGCGAAGGGGCTTAACGCTGCGAACGACCTTGAAGTCGGACGACAGCTTGGTGTGATGGGCAACCATCATGCCCTGTCCAATGCGTCCGATGTTACCTGTCACTAATCCCGCTCCCGAAACGGTGTAGCCTATCTTCTTGGCTATCTTCTTCTGGGCAGGAGTCTGTTCGTGCGTGATTCCGTTCTCGTCCATTGTGAACATGACGTTGTACTTCCACCCGTACTGGGCTGCAACTATCAGGTAGGCAAGGGCACTGATGGCGAGAAATACCAATACGGCAACCCCCCACCACTTCAGGTCGTCAACCATTTCGGCCCATTCGCCACGAAAAACCGGGCCGATATAGAACAATATAAAGGCAACGGCTGCTATGCTGCCGAAGATTTTGCAGACGGTGATGTAGATGGAAGGGTTGGTGAGCATGTTCATCGGGTAGGTCCAACGATACTTCCCGTCTGTGCATAGCCGGACATCTTTGCCCATGTATTTAGGGCTTTCCAGTTTTTCGTTATACGCGGGGATGCGACTTGCATTCATTTTCTGCACCAAGCTGACAGTAGTTTTAGTCGTTAGTCCTTAAAGAATATCTTGTTGGCGCCCGACGTGATTTTCAGGGCCTCGGGATGCTCCTTGATGTAGGTGTCGATATGGCGAATACGCTTTTCGGCAAGAATCTCGTCGACGGCAATAAGGATTCCCGTTTCCTCCACGTCACCAAAACCATAGTTGATGGCCGTACCGAAGAGTTTCATGGTGGGCGACAGGTTCATGTAGGCATTCACCAAAGGAGGAATGTTGTAGCCCATCTTTCGGATTTCCTGATTAAGAATCCGGTAGTCGCTCTTGAAATCGTCCTCAGTGAGAATGGCCTCCAACTCAGCGATGTCGGTATCTAATTTTAGCGGTTTCATCGGAGTTATCAGGTGTTCCTTGTCATCGAAATGCTTCTTGAGGAAATAGAGTATCAGATCGCGTCCCTTGCGGATGTAAGACGGATACATGGTCATCTTTCCAAACAGATATTTCACATTGGGCATGATGACGGTGAGCGCACCAAGTCCGTCCCAAAGGTTGTCGAGAGCAAAAAGGCTCTTGGCACCCATGCGTGAACTCTGATACTCGATAGAAACGAATGAACGTCCTAATTCAATCGTATAGGGCATGTATTCCTTCAGGAACTTATCAGAGAAGTGGAACATGTGGCTGGTGGCCAAAACGGGCTGTCCGTCGGCTGCCATATCCCAGTCGGTCCCCAAGAGATAACGGTAACCGCCGATGATTTCCTCGGTTTCAGGATTCCACACGATTAACTGCTTGTAGCAATTCTCACAGATATCGAACTCATCGATGTCCATTTCCTTTCCTGTTCCACCGCCAGCTTCACGGAAAGCCTCTTCACGAAGTCTTCCGATTTCACGCATCACATTTGGCGCATTGTGAGCCGTAACAATATACACGATATTGTGGCTCTTGTTGGTCATTCGGAGCTGCTTGTCGGGTGTAAGTTCTTTTTTGATCAGTTCTCTGTCAACAGGAGGGATGATGGGAAGTTCCATTTCTTATATCTATTTAGATTTTTCGACTATTTGATTAGAGTTTATAGACCATGTCTTCAACAAATTTTGCCCATTCCATCGGCTTTTTCGACTTGTCGAACGTTTGCCAGGGGATAGGTTTGCCAAAGGACACACGGAAGGTCTTATGCACGTTCTTGTACATTTCATCGACCAGGAAAAGCATGGCCAGATTGAACTTCAGGTGCTTGTCGCTGAAATTCGCCAATCTATAGAAGAATTTGCTGTTTCCCCCACTGAAATGGATGGGCACGACGTCACGCTGATACTGCACACTCTTTGTGATAAAAGTTTTCGTCCAGGGCAAATCATGGATTTCGCCGTTGATCATTCGTGAACAAAGACCAGCCGGATACATCAGGATATGGTTGTCGCTCTGAAAGCCGGCCTCCACCATAGCCGGGAAGTTTCGGTTTTGCTTACCTGTCTTATTGATGGGAATGCATAAAGGTGCCAAGCCTGGAAGATTCATCAGCAAATCGTTTACCAGGTAACGGAAACGGCTGTCGTAGTGACGCCCGATGATGCTTCCTAATGCCACCCCGTCGGCTCCGCCGAGCGGATGGTTGCTGACGAAGGTGTACAGTTTTCCATCATCCTTGTCAGGCAGGTTCTCCATACCCTCCAGTTCGAGCGTCATGTCAAGATAGCGTACACACTCTTCAAGCCAATCGGTACCGGTGAGATGGCGCGACTCCCAAAGAAAACTGTTCACCTCGTCCTGATGAACGAGCCGTTTGAGCAATCCAACGATGAATCCCGGTACAAATTTTGCCTTCGCTCCCATTTTTGAGCGAAGTATTTCTTCCAGATCGATTGTCTTTTCGGTAATTTCTTTCATGAGGGTTGTAAAACAAGTGCAAAAATAGTTCTTATTTTCGACAAACGTGCACTAAAGCACAAAAAATGTGCAAAAAAGATGTCTTTTTCACACAAAAATCGAATAAAAAGTGACAAAACAAGGTAGAAAAACAGAAAAACCACACTTTTCAATGAAAACAACCACCACGACCATAACAGAAAAACGAAGTTTTGAACAGACCGCCGAAACATCTCCGAAATTGTTAAAAAGAAGAAAAATTAATTATTTTTGAAAATTTGTGGGGGAAAGTGGTGGAAAGTGGTGGAAAATGATTATCTTTGCCAACGAATTCAACATTAATAATGAACGCATGCGATTTTTAGGCAATATTGAGGCAAAAACAGACGCTAAGGGAAGGGTTTTCCTGCCAGCCACATTCCGCAAGGTGCTCCAGGCATCGGGCCAGGAAGTGATGGTCATGCGCAAAGACGCATTTCAAGACTGCCTGACACTTTATCCCGAAAGCGTGTGGAACGAGCAGTTGGACTTGCTCCGCATTCGTCTGAACCGCTATAACCGCCATCACCAGGAAATTCTGCGCCAGTTTGTCAGCGATGCCGAACGCATTGAACTTGACGGCAACGGGCGTTTCCTCATCGGGAAACGCTACCTGCAGATGGCAGGAATCGACCGCGACGTGAAATTCATCGGCATGGACGACACTATCGAGATATGGGCCATAGAGAAGACAGAAAAACCATTCATGGATGCTGAAGATTTCGGAAAAGCATTGGAAGAAGTCATGGGAAACACGATGGACGAAAAGTGAGTCCGCAGAACAAACAAGAAGAAAAAAAGAATGACCGACAGTTGTTACCATATTCCCGTTCTCCTCAAGGAGAGCATCGACGGGCTGAATATCCAGCCCGACGGTGTTTATGTGGACGTCACATTCGGGGGCGGTGGACACAGTCGTGAGATTCTTTCCCGGTTAGGGCAGAAAGGACATCTGTTCAGTTTCGACCAGGATGCCGATGCCGAATTAAATATCAGAAATACAGGAACTTGCAGCGAAGGACAAGACATAGGGCCGGATTCCCGTTTCACATTCGTTAGAAGCAATTTCCGCTATCTGAAAAACTGGATGCGCTACTACGAAGTTGACCATATCGACGGACTGTTAGCCGATCTGGGCGTATCGAGCCACCATTTCGATGATGAGACGCGCGGGTTCTCTTTTCGTTTCAACGCTCCTTTAGACATGCGGATGAACAAGCGCTCGGGGCAAACCGCTGCCGACTTGCTGAACAAAGCGGACGAAAAGGAACTGGCAGACATTTTCTATCTCTACGGAGAACTGAAAACGGCACGCCGACTGGCAGCAGCCATCGTTAAAAAACGGGCAGAAAAGCCGTTCGCGGTTACAGAAGATTTGACAGAGGCCGTCAGTCCATTACTTCCGAAAGAGCGCGAGAAGAAAGACATGGCAAAAGTGTTCCAGGCCCTGCGCATCGAAGTAAATCACGAGATGGATGCCCTGAAAGAAATGTTGAAGGCAGCAACCGAACTGATTGGTCAGGGAGGGCGACTTTCTGTCATCACATACCACTCGCTCGAAGACCGCATCGTGAAAAATGTCATGAAGGCAGGTAATGCCGAAGGCAAGCAGGAACAAGACTTTTTCGGGAAAATACAGTCACCTTTCCTGTTGGTTAACAACAAAGTCATCATCCCCTCCGAGGAGGAACAGCAGCTAAATCCACGGAGCCGGAGTGCAAAACTCAGAATTGCAGAGAAAAAATGAAGGAAGACAAGATAGAAGAAGAGCCTAAGCAGCAAAAGGTTGAGACCAATCCACAGCCATCGCTGCAGGAAGCCATCAAGGAACAGGCGCGTGAGGACGAGGCAGCACAGTCGTCGACCTTCACGCTCCGCAAGATTCTTGGTGGCGACTTTCTGACGGCAGAGATGCTCCGCCGGCAGATAGGCGTCATCCTGCTCATCGTGCTCTTCGTCATCATCTATATCAGCAACCGTTACAGCTGCCAGCAGAAACTGCTGGAGATAGACAAGCTGAACGTGGAACTGCAAGATGCCAAATACAGGTCACTGTCGAGTGCCAGCGAACTGACAGAGCGCTGCCGCGAGAGCAACGTGCTGGAAATGCTGAGAAACAACAAGGACAGTGTGCTGAAAATTCCCACTCTTCCACCTTATATAATTGAGGTGCCCTAAAATAGAACCATACCAGAAAGACAGAAACACAAATAATTGCAATAAAAGAAATAATATATGAGCAGTCTGTTTAACAGAAAGAAAATCATACCACGCTACAAAATCATCGCCTACGTGATGCTTTTGCTGGGTTTGCTCATTGTGGGCAAAGCCTTCTATATCGCCACCGTACAAAGAGACTATTGGATGAAGGTGGCCGACCGACTGAAAAACGACTCGGTACCCGTGAAACCCGTGCGTGGTAACATTCTGTCAAGCGACGGGCGGCTAATGGCTTCATCACTGCCGGAATACAAACTATACATGGACTTCCAAGCCGGTGACGAAGACCGCGACTCGCTCTGGGAAAGTAAGGTGGACAGCGTCTGCATGGGACTGCATGACATTTTCCCCGAAAAGAGTGCTGCTGAATTCAAAGCACATCTGGAGGCAGGCCGTGCAAAAATTGTAAAAGGGCGCAACAACAATCCCGACACCAAAGGCAGCCGCCACTGGCCGATATGGAACAGGCGCGTCAGCTATGATGTCTACACAGAAGTAAAGAAACTCCCGTTCTTCAACCTGCCAAAATATAAGAGCGGATTCCATACGGAAGAATTCAACTCCAGACAGCGTCCGTTCGGAACCCTCGCCCAACGAACAGTGGGCGACATGTTTGGAGCAAAAGACACTGCACGTTGTGGACTTGAACTTTCGTTCGACTCTACACTTCGTGGAAAACTGGGATATGTTCAGCGCAAGAAGGTGATGAACAAATACCTGAGCATCACCGAAAAACCAGCCATCGACGGTGCTGACATCGTGACGACCATCGACGTGAACATGCAGGATTTGGCCGAGCGTTCGGTCATCGACGAACTGAAGCTTATCAACGGCAACGTGGGCGTGGCCATCGTCATGGAAGTGAAGACTGGCGACATCAAGGCTATCGTCAACATGACCAAATGCAGCGATGGCGAATACCGCGAAGTGAAAAACAATGCCGTCAGCGACCTGCTGGAGCCGGGCTCTGTCTTCAAGACAGCTTCCATTCTCGTTTATCTTGACGACCACAAATGCGACACCAATCTCTGGGTAGAGACCTTCGGAGGAGTGATGGACATGCACGGTGCGAAGATGCGCGACCACAACTGGCGTCGCGGCGGCTATGGTAGAATCTCACTGCCGCGCACCCTGGAAGTGAGTTCCAACATCGGCGTGAGCCGTATCATCGATGAACACTACGGAAAGAATCCCGAAAAGTTCGTGGAAGGCATTTACCGAACGGGTATAGCCAGCGATCTGGGCATTCCGCTCGTGGGTGCTTCGCCGGCAAAAATCCGCATGCCCAAGAAGAATGACCGCGGACAGTGGCTCAACTGGAGCAAGACCGCACTGCCATGGATGAGTATTGGCTACGAAACACAAGTTCCTCCAATCTCGACACTCACCTTCTACAATGCGATTGCCAACAACGGACGCATGATGCGCCCACGCTTTGTGAAACAGATTGTAAAAGACGGACAAGTATTGATGGAATTCCCACCAGAGGTATTGAAGGACAGAATCTGCAAGAATCCCGAAACAATTCCAATGATGCAGACCATCCTCACGCATGTGGTCAGCCAGGGATTGGGCAAAAAGGCCGGTTCGAAGAACTTCAAGGTTGCAGGCAAGACGGGAACGGCCCAGATATGGAACCGTTTCGGCAACACTGCCGCCTATCTGTTGAGCTTTGCAGGATTCTTCCCAGCCGACGACCCACGCTATTCCTGCATCGTCTGTATTCAGAAGAGCGGACTTCCAGCATCGGGTGGCGGCATGAGCGGTGTGGTATTCCATAATATTGCTGAAGGAATCATGGCACAAGACGTGAAGATGCGTGTTTCAGATGCCCGCGATTCGCTCTCGGTGATGCTGCCCGACGTGAAAAGCGGCAACATACTTGCTGCCGACTACGTGCTGAACCAACTGGGGGTGAAAACCAACGAAGGATGGAACGGTTCGTATGCTGAAGGCAACCCTGTATGGGGTAAGGCCTCGCACGAGAAAAATGCCGTGCAGCTGGCACAGACAAAACTTTACCCCAAGGGCTTGATTCCCGACGTCTTAGGCATGGGTGCCCGTGATGCCGTGTTCATGCTCGAAAGCCGTGGCGTGAGGGTACGCCTGGCCGGACGAGGCAAGGTCGTGGAGCAGAGTCTGCCTGCAGGACATGCTATTAAGGTGGGAGAAATTTGTAATTTAAGATTAGAGATATGATACTTAACGAGTTGACCAAGGGCATCAAGACCTTGCAGATGGCAGGTGATGCCGACATCGATATTACCGGCGTCAACATCGACAGCCGAAAGATAAAGCCTGGACACCTTTTCGTAGCCATGAAAGGAACCCAGGTAGACGGCCATACCTTCATTCCCAAGGCACTTGAATTGGGTGCAAGTGCCGTGCTCTGCGAAGATATGCCCGATGAGCGCAAAGAGGGAGTAACCTACATTCAGGTAGAGTCTACGGAAGACGCAGTTGGCAAGGTGGCTACCAAATTCTATGGTGACCCCACTTCGAAGCTTAAACTTGTCGGCGTGACAGGAACCAACGGCAAGACCACCATTGCAACATTATTATATAATATGTTCCGTAAGTTAGGCTATAAATGTGGTCTGTTGAGCACCGTCTGCAACTATATTGAAGACGACGTGATTCCTGCCGACCACACTACGCCCGACCCCATCGAACTGAACCAGTTGTTGAGCCGCATGGTCGATGCAGGCTGTCAATATGCCTTCATGGAATGCTCAAGCCATGCCATTCACCAGAAGCGTATCGGAGGACTGAAATTCGCAGGAGGTATTTTCACAAACCTGACACGCGACCACATGGACTATCATAAGACCGTGGAAAACTATCGCAACGCGAAGAAAGCATTCTTCGACGGTCTTCCCAAATCGGCCTTTGCCATAACCAATGCTGACGACAAAAATGGCATGGTGATGGTTCAGAACTGCAAGGCACAGATAAAGACTTACTCAACCCGTTCGATGGCCGATTTCCGTGCCCGCATCCTCGAATGTCATTTCGAAGGCATGTATCTTGAAGTTGACGGACGCGAGGTGGGCGTGCAGTTCATCGGAAAGTTCAACGTCAGCAATTTGCTGGCCGTCTATGGAGCAGCTGTCATGCTCGGTCAGAAGCCCGAAGACGTGCTTGTGGTGCTGAGCACACTGAAGAGCGTGAGTGGCCGCTTAGACCCCATCCGTTCACCAGAAGGATTCACGGCCATCGTCGACTATGCCCATACACCCGATGCCTTGGAGAATGTGCTGAAAGCCATACACGAAGTGCTTGACGGCAAGGGCAAGGTCATCACCGTATGCGGTGCAGGCGGCAACCGCGACAAAGGCAAACGTCCGCTGATGGCTCAAGAAGCCGTGAAGCAAAGCGACCGGGTGATTATCACCAGCGACAATCCCCGCTTCGAAGAGCCTCAGGACATTATCAATGACATGATCGCCGGACTTGACAAGCAGCAGATGAAGAAGGTGGTTTGCATTGTGGACCGCAAGGAAGCCATACGCACAGCCTGCATGATGGCACAGAAAGGCGACGTCATCCTCATTGCAGGAAAGGGCCATGAGGACTATCAAGAAATAAAGGGCGTGAAGCACCATTTCGACGACAAGGAAGTCGTTCGTGAAATCTTCTCACTCGATAATTAAATCCAAAAACAAAACAGCAAACATAATCAGATTAGAAAATGTTATACTATCTGTTCCGATTTTTAGAAAACTATGGTATTCCAGGTGCTCACGTCTGGGGATACATTTCATTCCGTGCGTTGCTGGCACTGATATTGGCACTCGTCATATCGGCCTGGTTCGGTGAAAGGTTTATCAAGTTCATGAAACGCAGGAACATTTCTGAAACACAGCGTGACGAGAGCATCGACCCCTTCGGAACAGCCAAGAAAGGTGTTCCCACCATGGGCGGCATCATCATCATCGTCTCCATTCTGGTACCGGCCCTGTTGTTTGGACGCATGCGTAACATCTACCTCATCCTGATGCTGGTCACAACGGTCTGGTTGGGCTTCCTGGGTTTCCTCGACGACTATATCAAGATATTCCGCAGAAATAAAGAAGGATTGAAGGGAAAATACAAGATTGTGGGACAAGTGAGTATTGGCCTCATCGTGGGACTCGTGCTCTGGGCCAGTCCCGATGCCCTTGTCCGCGAGAATGTGGAAATCATGCACAAGGGACAACAGACGCAAGTGATTCACAAATCAGAACCTGTGAAATCGCTGAAGACCACCATTCCTTTCGTAAAGAACCATAATCTCGACTACGGACAGGCATTCGGTTTTCTTGGTAAGTATAAAACGGCCGCAGGATGGGTGCTCTTTGTCATCATGACCATCATCGTGGTGACTGCCGTTTCAAACGGAGCCAACCTCAACGACGGCATGGACGGCATGGCTGCCGGCAACTCGGCCATCATAGGTGTCGCGTTGGGCATACTCGCCTATGTGAGTTCCCACTTGGAGTATGCCGCCTACCTAAACATCATGTTCATTCCCGGTTCCCAGGAACTGGTAGTGTTCCTCTGCGCCTTCATCGGTGCCATGATTGGTTTCCTCTGGTACAATGCCTACCCCGCACAAGTATTTATGGGCGACACAGGTTCGCTGACCATCGGAGGCATCATCGGAGTATGTGCTGTCATCATCCACAAAGAGTTGCTGGTGCCCATTCTCTGTGGTATCTTCCTCGTAGAAAGCCTGAGTGTAATGATTCAGACCTTCTATTTCAAATACAAAAAGCGAAAAGGCCAGCGTGTGCGCATTTTCCGGGCAACGCCAATTCACGACAATTTCCGCAAACTCGACGAACAGCTCGACCCCACCAGTCGCTACGTGTTCAAAAACTGGCCAAAGCGACAGTTCCATGAGTCGAAAATAACCATCCGTTTCTGGATTGTGACCATCATATTAGCCGCATTAACGATTATTACACTGAAGATCAGATAAAACGAAAATGAGAAGAATTGTTGTGTTAGGAGCCGCTGAAAGCGGTGCAGGAGCAGCCGTACTGGCGAAAAAAGAAGGGTTCGATGTGTTCGTTTCCGACATGGGAGCCATCAAGGATCGCTACAAGAAGATGCTTGACGACCACCAGATAGAATGGGAAGAAGGACATCACACGGAAGAAAAGATACTCAATGCCGACGAGGTCATCAAGAGTCCGGGTATCCCCGACGATGCACCTATGATTCAGAAAATCATAGCCAAGGGAATCCATATCATCAGCGAGATAGAATTCGCAGGACGCTATACCAACTCAAAGATGATATGCATTACGGGGTCGAATGGCAAGACCACGACGACAAGCCTCATCTATCATATTTTCAAGTCGGCAGGCTATGATGCCGGACTTGCAGGTAATATCGGAAGGAGCCTTGCGCTTCAGGTTGCAGAAGATCCACACGAATATTACATCATCGAACTTTCGAGTTTCCAGCTTGACAACATGTATGACTTCCGTGCCAATGTTGCCATCCTGATGAATATCACCCCCGACCATCTTGACCGCTATCAGAACTGTATGCAGAACTACGTGGACTCCAAGATGCGAATCATACAGAACCAAACCCCCGAGGATGCCTTCATCTACTGGAACGACGACCCCATTATCCAGAAGGAGTTGAAGAAATATGACATCAAAGCCATCCAGCTTCCCTTCTCGGAACTTAAGGAGAAAGGTTCTATCGGTTACATTGAGGAAGGACAATATAAAATTGAACAGCCTACTCCCTTTAACATGGAGCAGGAAGAACTCTCGCTGACGGGGAAACACAACATTTACAATTCGCTGGCAGCCGGTATTGCATCCGACGTGGCTGGCATCAAGAAAGAAATCATTCGCAAGAGCCTCAGCGACTTCCCCGGTGTGGAACACCGTCTGGAATATGTCACCACCGTTCGCGGGGTTCGCTATGTGAACGATTCAAAAGCCACCAACGTCGATGCCTGCTGGTACGCCCTGGAAAGCATGAAGACCAAGACCATCCTTATCATTGGCGGCAAAGACAAGGGGAACGACTACGAGGCCATCAAGGATTTGGTGATGCAGAAGTGCGCCGGACTGGTCTATCTTGGAGCCGACAACACCAAACTTCACAATTTCTTCGACCCGTTAGGATTGCCTGTTCGCGATACCCACTCCATGAAAGAGTGTATCGAGGCTTGTTACGAGATGGCAGAACCGGGAATGACCGTGCTACTCTCTCCCTGCTGCGCTTCGTTCGACCTTTTCAAAAACATGGAAGACCGCGGTGAACAGTTCAAGACACTGGCAAGAAGTCTTTGAGCATTGAGATAAAAAACATCATGTCGCTTAAGCGATTTCACATAATAAACAGGATTTGTTTTGATTGATCGGCTATTAAAAATTAAGATTAAGGGCGATGGCATCATCTGGATGGTGTTCTTCTTCCTTTGTATTATCAGCATCGTCGAGGTTTACAGTTCCTCCAGTACACTGACCTTCAAGAGCGGCAGTTACTATGGACCCGTGCTCCGCCATACGGGACTACTTCTTGTGGGTGTGTTGTTCATGATTATTACCATGAACATCAAGTGCAAATACTTCAAGATAGTTACTCCGTTTGCACTGCTCATCTCATTCGTCATGCTGGTCGTAGTGCTCTCCATGGGACAAAGCACCAATGGAGCCGCACGCTGGATAGGACTCTTCGGCATCCAGTTCCAGCCGTCGGAACTTGCCAAGGGAGCTCTTATCCTGGCCGAGGCACAGATCCTGAGTGCCATGCAGACCGAAAACGGGGCCGATCGCCGTGCCTTCAAATACATCTGTATTCTGAGCATTCCTTTTGTCATGCTCATTGCCGTCGAGAATCTTTCTACGGCCATGCTGCTCTGCATCACCATCTTTATTTTGATGTTTATCGGCCGAGTTCCCAAAAGTCAGCTTAACCGAACCATCGGTGTTGTAGTACTGGCTGCCGCCTTCGGCATCGGAATGATTATGCTTGTCGGCAACGATGAAGCCAAAGATACTACGAAGAACGAGAAGATGGTACTGACAGAAAACCCACCAGCTGCGGAAAAGACAGGCTTCGTCAGCAAGATTTTCCACCGTGCCGACACCTGGAAGGCAAGAATCGACAAATTCATGAACAACAAGGAAGTTGCCCCGAATGACTACGATCTCGACAAGGACGCACAGGTGGCTCATGCCAACATTGCCATAGCCTCATCGAACATCGTGGGCAAAGGCCCCGGCAACTCGGTGGAACGCGACTTCCTGTCTCAGGCTTTCTCCGACTTCATCTATGCCATTATCATCGAGGAAATGGGTATATGGGGAGCAGCATTTGTCTGTCTGCTCTACATTATCCTTCTCTTCCGCACAGCAACCATTGCCAATCGTTGCGTGAACGCCTTCCCTGCCCTGCTCATCATGGGCATTTCGCTCATGCTTACTACCCAGGCATTTTTCAACATGATGGTTGCCGTGGGACTGGCACCTGTTACGGGCCAACCGCTTCCGCTCATTTCGCGTGGCGGAACATCCACCATCATGAATTGTATCTACATAGGCATCATCTTAAGCGTGAGTTACTGGGCTAAAAAGAAAGATGAGGTGGACAGAAAAACGGAAGTAAAACCTGCATTGGCCACGGCATAACATAAAATAACATTTTGCGTGCTCAAAAGAGGAAAAAAATAAGTACTTTTGCCCCTTAAATAAATAAGGTATAAAATGGACGAAGAATTAAGAATCATCATCAGCGGCGGCGGCACCGGAGGTCACATCTTCCCTGCTGTTTCCATTGCCAATGCTATCAAGGCTAAACACCCTGATGCAAAACTCCTATTCGTAGGCGCTTTGGGAAGAATGGAGATGCAGCGCGTGCCTGCAGCAGGCTACGAAATTAAGGGCCTTCCCATCCAAGGTTTCGACCGCAAGAACCCTTTGAAGAATATCAAGGTGCTGTTCAAAATCTGGAAAAGTCAGCGCATGGCCAAGAAGATTATTCGCGATTTCCGTCCGATGGCTGCCGTGGGCGTAGGCGGTTACGCCAGTGGCCCCACACTCAATACCGCAACATCCATGGGCATCCCGTGCCTGATACAGGAACAAAACTCCTACGCTGGCGTAACCAATAAACTCTTGGCCAAGAAGGCCGACAAGATTTGTGTCGCCTACGAAGGAATGGAACGATTCTTCCCCGCTGAGAAAATCATCATGACAGGTAACCCTGTTCGTCAGGCATTGCTCGACACAAAGATATCGAAAGAAGAAGCCATCAAGACGTTCGGACTTGACCCTTCGAAGAAAACCATCCTCATCGTGGGCGGTTCGCTGGGAGCAGGAACGGTAAACAAAAGTGTCATGCAGCATCTTGACGAAATCGCCAAGAGCGGTGTTCAGGTCATCTGGCAGACAGGAAAATACTATAATGCCGACATCAACGAGCAACTGAAGGGCCGCGACCTTCCCATGGTCAAGGTTCTCGACTTCATCAGCGACATGGGTGCTGCCTACAAGGCCGCCGACCTCGTCATCAGCCGTGCAGGAGCCAGCAGCATTTCAGAATTCTGCCTTTTGGGTACGCCGGTTATCCTAGTGCCCTCGCCCAACGTCGCCGAAGACCACCAGACGAAAAACGCCATGGCACTGGTCAATAAGGAGGCTGCACTCTATGTAAAGGACGCCGATGCTCCCGAAAAGGTCATCTCCCTTGCTCTGGAAACCGTTCAGGACGGGGAAAAACTGCGTTCACTGAGCGAGAACATCCTGAAGCTCGCCCTTCCAAACTCTGCAGACATCATAGCCAACGAGGTCATCAAATTGGCTAAACAAAACACAAACAAATAGGCAACGATAAAGATAATGGAACTGAAAGATATAAAGGCCGTATATTTTGTGGGAGCCGGCGGCATCGGCATGAGCGCCATTGCCCGCTACTTCCTGAAGAAAGGCATGATTGTGGGAGGCTACGACAAGACACCCTCTGCACTTACCAGGCAACTCGAAAAAGAGGGCGCCCTTATTCACTATGACGAAGACATTAATCTGATTCCGCAGGCATGTCGCAATGTAAAGAACACACTGGTTATCTATACGCCTGCCATACCAGCCGAGCATGCCGAACTGGTATATTTCCGCGAAAACGGCTTCGATGTGGAGAAGCGGGCACAGGTGCTGGGCATTCTCACCCGTTCCCACAAAGGACTTTGCGTGGCCGGCACTCATGGCAAGACAACTACTTCCACGATGTGTGCCCACATCATGCACCAAAGCAGCATCGACTGTAATGCCTTCCTTGGCGGCATCTCCAAAAACTACGGCACCAACTATATACTGTCCGAAAAGAGCGACTTCGTGGTGATTGAGGCCGATGAGTTCGACCGCTCCTTCCACTGGCTACGCCCCTGGATGACGGTTATCACCAGTACCGACCCCGACCATCTCGACATCTATGGCACCAAAGAGGCCTATCTGGAAAGTTTCCGCCACTACACAACACTCATCCAGCCCGGCGGCGCGCTCATCATCCATAAAGGACTTGAGATGAAGGCTGACGTGCAAGAGGGCGTGAAGGTCTACGAATACAGCCTGAACAAAGGTGACTTCCATGCCGAAAACATCGTCATCGACAACGGGGAGATTACATTCGACTTCATCTCGCCCATCGAGAACATCAAAAACGTGAAACTTGGCCAGCCCATTCCCATCAATATCGAGAATGGAATCGCCGCCATGGCGATGGCACAGCTGAACGGCTGCAACACCGAAGAACTGCTCTATGGAATGAAAACCTATGCTGGTGTGGACCGCCGTTTCGACTTCAAACTGAAGAACAAGCGCATCACCTTCCTCAGCGACTATGCCCACCACCCGAAGGAAATCTACCAGAGTGCCAAGAGTATCCGGGAAATCTATAAAGACAAGAAAATCACGGCTATCTTCCAGCCGCATCTCTATACTCGCACCCGCGACTTCTATAAAGATTTTGCCGATGCCTTAAGTCAGTTGGACGAAGTAATACTCACGGAAATATATCCTGCCCGTGAAGAGCCGATTGAAGGCGTCACCTCACAGCTCATCTACGACAACCTGAAGCCAGGCGTAAAGAGACAGATAATTGAAAAGAAGAATGTGCTGGAGTTCGTAAAAGTCCACGACTTCGAGGTGCTCCTCGTCTTAGGTGCCGGCGATTTGGACAATCAGGTTCCCGAAATCACGGATATTCTTAAAGAGAAATACAAATAATACAATATAATGAAGGTCAGCGTCAAGAAAACCATCATCGTCCTGCTGGATGTGCTGCTCGCCGTCTATTTAGGCTTTGCCGTTACCTCGTTCAACAATCCGGACGAGACGATGAAGGCATGCTCCAACGTGAGCATACAGATAGACGACGAGACCACCAATGGTTTCCTGAGCGCCAAGGAGATCAAGAACATTCTGGAACAGAAGAAACTCTATCCCTACGAGAAACCGATGGCTTCAATAAATCCCCGTTCCATCGAGGATGCACTGAAGAGCACTTCGTTCGTGAACACCTCGCAGTGCTATAAGACCAAAGACGGACATGTCGTCATCAACATCACGCAACGACTGCCCATCGTGCGCATCAAGAACAACAAGGGACAAGACTTCTACGTTGACGACCAAGGCGGAGTGATGCCCAACTCCAAATATACCAGTGACCTCATCATCGCCACAGGAAACATCAACGAATGGTTTGCCAAGAACTATATCTCTCACCTTACCATGGCCCTGATGAACAACGATCTGTGGCGCAACCAGATTGAACAGATCAATGTGCTGGGCGATCTAAGCATCGAACTTGTACCACGTGTGGGCGACCATGTTGTCTATGTTGGCAGTCTGCCCATGACGAAATACGTCGAAGAACGTCCAAAACTCATCAGCGACTTCATCAACAAGAAGCTCGTCCGTCTGGAAAAGTTCTACAAATACGGTCTCAATCAGGCTGGTTGGAACAAATACTCCTACATCAACCTGGAGTTCGACAACCAGATTATCTGCAAGAGAAGAAGCAACAGTGAAAGAAGAAATTAGAAAAATAAATAGTTAATCAATAAACGGTATGGCAGCAAAGGAATTTATCGTAGCAATCGAACTGGGGTCATCCAAGATGACAGGTATTGCAGGAAAGAAGAACCTCGACGGCAGTATCTCCGTGCTTGCAGTGGTCACGGAAGAGTCGAGCAGCTTCATCCGCAAGGGTGTGGTCTACAACATCGACAAGACCGCACAGTGCATTTCCAACATTGTGAAGAAACTCACCAACGCACTCAAGACGGAGATAGCCTATGTCTACGTCGGCGTAGGCGGACAGTCTATCCGCAGTGTGAGGAACAACATTGTGAAGAACCTACCCGAAGACACCATCGTCACCCAAGAGATGGTGAACGAACTGATGGACGGCAACCGCAACATGAGCTATCAGGATCAGGAGATTCTGGATGCTGCCACACAGGAATACAAAGTCGACAACCAGTATCAGATGGATCCCGTGGGCATTCAGTGCACCCGTCTGGAAGGCAATTTCCTCAACATCCTCTGGAGAAAGTTGTTCTACCGCAACCTCAACAAATGCTTCAACCTGGCAGGTGTAGCCATAGCCGACATGTATCTGGCACCATTGGCACTGGCCGACAGCGTGCTTACCGATGCCGAGAAACGCTCGGGATGCGTGCTCGTTGACCTCGGTGCCGACACCACTACCGTTTCCGTCTATTTCAAGAACGTGCTCCGCCATCTGGCTGTCATTCCCCTTGGCGGCAACAATGTCACCAAGGATATTGCATCATTGCAGATGGAAGAGAGCCATGCCGAGCAGATGAAGCTGAAATATGGTTCAGCCTTTACCGACAACAGCGATATCGACAACTCGATGAGCATCACTATCGACAGCGACCGCTCTATCGAGAGCAGGAAGTTTGTAGAAATCGTCGAGGGCCGTGTGCAGGAAATCGTTGAAAACGTCTGGTACCAAGTGCCCAGCGAGTATGCCGACCGTTTGTTAGGTGGTATCGTGCTGACGGGCGGCGGTTCCAACATGAAGAACATCGAGACTGCCTTCCGCAACCATACCCACATCGAAAAGATTCGCACGGCCAAATTCGTCACTCAGACCATCACGTCAAAAGATCCCCTCATCACCGTGCGCGACGGAAAGATGAACACCGTGCTCGGTATTTTGGCCAAAGGCGACATGAACTGTGCCGGTGAAGAAGTTGATCCCACTGCCGATCTGTTCACCGAGACCAAGCCTGCCACCACCACGACAACTGCCGACATCCATCGCGAGCCGCGCAAGGTGAACGAAATCGGACAGGGCATCGTGCTCACCGAGGCCGAGAAGCAGAAAGCCGAGGAAGAAAAGCGTCGCCTTGAAGAAGAGGCTGCCGCCAAGGCCGCTGCCGAAGCTGCTGCACTGGCTGCCGAAGAAGAAAAAGAAAACGGACTGAAGGCCTTCAGCAAAAAACTTGGCAACTTCATCAAAAAGATGGTTGCCGAGGAATAGACTGAAAAAATGATAAACGAGAAGTGATAAATGATAAGTGATAAGTAAATTACAGAAGAATATGAAACCAGATTTCGATATATTGGATTTCGGAGAACCCGAGAAAGAGAATAGCATCATCAAAGTGATTGGTGTTGGTGGTGGTGGCGGTAATGCCGTGAACCACATGTACCGTGAAGGCATCCACGACGTCTCGTTCGTGCTGTGCAACACGGATAACCAGGCACTCAACGACTCACCCGTTCCCATTCACCTGCAGTTAGGCAAGGAAGGACTGGGAGCCGGCAACAAGCCCGAAAAAGCCCGTCAGGCTGCCGAAGAGAGCATCGAGGACGTAAAAAAAATGCTCAGCGACGGCACGAAGATGGCTTTCATCACCGCCGGCATGGGAGGTGGAACAGGCACGGGAGCTGCTCCAGTCATCGCCCGTATCTCCAAGGAGTTGGGCATTCTCACCGTGGGTATTGTCACCATCCCGTTCCGTTTCGAGGGTCCCAAGAAGATTGACCAGGCTCTCGATGGTGTCGAAGAGATGTCGAAACATGTTGATGCATTGCTCGTTATCAACAACGAGCGTCTTCGTGAAATCTATCCTGAGCTGACCGTGCTTGATGCTTTCGGAAAGGCCGACGACACGCTGAGCGTAGCTGCCAAGTCAATTGCCGAGATTATAACCGTTCACGGACTCATCAACCTCGACTTCAACGATGTGAAGACCGTGCTGAAAGACGGTGGCGTGGCCATCATGTCAACAGGTTTTGGTGAAGGCGAAGGCCGTGTGAAGAAAGCCATCGACGACGCGCTCCACTCACCGCTGCTCAACGACAACGACGTCTTCAATTCAAAGAAAATCCTTCTTTCCATCTCCTTCTGCTCCGACAAGAATTCCAAGCAGGGCCTGATGATGGAAGAAATGAACGACGTGAACGACTTCATGTCAAAATTTGGCAGCGATTTCGAAATCAAGTGGGGACTGGCCACCGACCCCGAACTGGGCGACAAGGTGAAGGTAACCATCCTGGCCACAGGCTTCGGCATCGAGGACGTGGACGGAATGAACGGCCATTTCACCAAGCGCACCCAGGAAGAGGCCGACCGCATTGCCGCCGAGGAAGAGAAGGCTGCCGAGCGCCAGGACCGCCGCAACCGCTACTACGGCAAAGACGGAAGCACATCGCAGTACAAACGCCGTCCGCACATTTTCATCTTCCGTCAGGAAGACCTCGACAACGACGATGTCATCTCATCAGTCGAACAGACACCTACCTACAAGCGCACCCGTGCCGTTCTCGATGAAATCCGCAACCAGGCAGCCGGCGAGGTCAAGTCGAACGACGACGACCGCCGAGAAGCCATCCAGGGAACCATCAAGTTTTCATAAAAAACAATTAAAAACCAAACATTATGTTATTCGATCAGATAAGCGAGGACATCAAGTCCGCCATGAAGGCCCGCGACAAAGTTCGCCTGGAAACCCTTCGCAACATCAAGAAAGTATTCCTTGAGGCAAAGACAGCCCCGGGGGCCAACGACACGCTTGAGGATGCCGATGCCCTGAAAATCATAGCCAAACTGGCCAAGCAGGGCAAGGAGACCGCCAAGACCTATTCAGATGCTGGCCGTCAGGACCTTGCCGATGCCGAGCTGGCACAGGTTGAAGTCATCGAGGGCTATCTCCCCAAACAACTCTCCGAGGAGGAAATTGAGGCAGAAGTGAAACAAATCATCGCCCAGACAGGAGCCACCAGCATGAAAGAAATGGGCCGCGTGATGGGCATCGCTTCCAAGCAAATGGCCGGCCGTGCTGAAGGCGGAAAAATATCAGCAATCGTCAAAAAGCTTTTATCATAACAATTATTCATCATAAATGAAGGAATCCCGAACGCTGTGAAGCTGTTCGGGATTCCGAGGTTTAAGGGAGATGTCTCCCACAGCCAATCGCCGCCAGAACCGTTAGGTGTTCAACGGTTCCACCGTTGAATACGCTACCGCCAAAGTTCCTTCAGCACATCAAGCGAACGAAGCTCCGGGAACGCTGGCACATGAAGCCGATAGTAGCGCACGATAACGTCGACAATCCGGTTCCTATCATCATGGCTCATGCGGAACAGGTGCATCGAGGCATACTTCATACGCAGCAAGTTGTTGATTCGGGCCGCATCAACAGCCGTAAGATAATCGTTATGCGAAGGGACTTGGGAAGTGAACGAGGCGGCCCGCAAGTCGAACAGGTCACCCTCATGATAGTCTTCCACGTAGGGGAAGAAACCGATGAAGCGGCTCAGCCTCATCATAAAGACCAGATGAAAGTTGGCAAACTGTTCACTGCATCCGTCGAGCCATTGCAGGCTGTTCACCACAAACTGGTAAAGCGAGGGGTTATGTTGCTCGTCTCGTGTTCCATAAAATATAAATTCAGCCAGGAAAAGCAATATGCTCAGTTTCGTGGGGTCGAAGGGAATGGTGGCATAAGGAATGCCTATTCGCGCATCCCGTATATGATGCAACGTCTGTTTCGGACGGACATCCAGTTCCAAGTCAAGTATCGTCAACGGTTGGAAAAACTGCTTCTTCAGTTTCCCCCGTTGCGTCTTGGGGATACCCACCACACACGACAGCCGTCCTTCCTGTTCCGTCAGGAAGTCCACGATGAGTTTATTCTCACCGTATTTTATCGTGCGCAGCACCACGGCCTGCGTCTTCACCAGCATTTTACAGCAACTATTAATTGTTCTCCTTCTTCAGGTAATCGAAAATATCAATAGTCCCTGCTTCCTCTTTGATGTCAAGAGTCGGAACATACTCTTCCATTCTTGTTTTGCCGCTGGCTTTATCGACGTAGAAATTGACAAAAGCCCCTGTATAACTGCGGAATACCACCTGATAGGCAGAATCGGTTTCTTCCCCCATCTGCACATACATAATGGAAGGATTCCCTTTGGCTATACTCCAGTCATACGTGCTATGGCAATAGTTGTTAACACCCTCATAGGCCATCTCTGCCGTTATTTCACTCTTTGTGCCATTGATGCCACACGAGCATAAAAGGAAGGCCATGAATACGAACGATAAGGCAAATTGTTTCATAATGTGCACATTTTATGTGCAAAGATAGTGATAATTATAGAATTATCGTAATCATTGCGCAAAAAAAATATAATACCTATTATTTTTTTGGAATTTCGCTCACTTAATTGTATCTTTGCACCAACTACGAAAAAAATCGTAACGAAAAAAATCGAAATATGGAAAATCCTTTTAAGTTTGGTACAGTAGTTGAGGCAGAGTACTTCACTGACAGAGTGAAAGGTAACTGAGAATCTATTGTCGAATCAAGAAATTTTGCACGCAGTGAGTGCAAAATCTGATAACATATTCCAGTCTGTGGTTGGAGAATCCCCTATACGTTTATCATGGACTCACTATTGCATCATCCTGCAAGAAAAACAGCTAAAGAGGCTTGCGACTGGTACGAGCAGGAGGCGGCGCGCGAAATGTGGGGCACACGAACGCTGCAACGTAATGTGAGCAGCCAGTACTATCATCGTTTGCTCCAGTCGCAGAACAAGATATGCCCTCAAGAGCCGACTTGCGTCGCGAGATTGAGCAGCAGAAGGAGTTTTTCCTATTGCAACATAAAGGAGAAAATAAAGACTAAAGCCCCATCGCCAATCATCTCGATGTGGATGTGAGGGAATTCTTGTTTAGGCAAGCGGCATAGCCGAGCGATTGATATCAATGAAATAAAAACTGAAACAAAACAACTATTACACATGATTACCAAAGACAACATAGAAGATATTCTTTTATCAGAACCATTCAATTTCACAAAACAACGTAATGTTTTTACTCGTCATTATGGAACTGATGAAGAGGGGTTTGACCTATCATACAATTTTGGAGCAGGTACATTCGATTACCCAGAAGGAGTAGAGCTGGATAGGAGCACAACTCAGGATAATTTCCAGAAAGAAAGTTATGTGGTTTTTCTATGTGTGGCCCAACTGTTCGCAATCGGGTATAAACCTAACCATATCAAGTTAGAAGGCGAGAATTACAAGGGGAATAAAAAGGGCTATTGTGACATTCTGGTAAAGGACAATCATGGAGATGAGTATTTAATTATTGAGTGTAAGACAGCTGACGTGATTCAAAAGAAAGATGATGAATTTCGCAAATATTGGGCAAAGACTTTACGCAATGGCGACCAACTCTTCCGTTATTTCAACACATATCGTAAAGCCAAATATCTTTGTCTTTTAGCCGCCGATTTTCCAGCATATAAGAAAGAGGACGGAACAAGGGCCAACAAGTTTGAATTCATTTATCACCTTATATCATTGATAGATAATGATGCCTATTTGCAATCAGATCCTTCTCTGCGGAGTTTTCAACAACAGCGAGAAGAGCAAGGAGGTAGTGAGGATTTCTTTAATGTTTGGAAGAAAACCTATAAACAGGATTTTAGCACTCGTGGACTTTTAGAAAATGGTATAGAAGCATTCAATATAGGAAAGAAGAGTTACAATTTGGACGACTTAGACACCGTTAATGAATATTCTTTGCAAAAGAAGTATAACGACTTCGCTGTAATTTTGCGTAAATACACCATTTCAAGTCATGAAAATGCTTTTGACAAGTTAGTCAATCTCTTTCTTTCAAAAATCATTGACGAAAAGTATAACGGTAGCGAATTGACATTTCTATGGAAGGGTGCTGCATACGATGATGATTTCTCACTTCAAGACCGCTTGAATATCCTATACAGGCAAGGTATGATGGAGTTCTTCAAAGACGAGGTAACATACATTGAGAATCAACAGATAGACGCGGCTTTCGACTTCCTCACGTCTAAAGCTGACGAAGGGAAGGAAACCATCAAACGATATTTTCGACAACTGAAATACTTCAACAACAATCCTTTCGCTTTTCTTGACGTTCACAACGAAGAGCTGTTCTATAAAAATGCCGTTATTCTGAAAGATGTCATCTCCATGCTTCAAGGTATTTACCTTACCAAGCATGATAATAACCAATTCCTTGGTGATTTGTTTGAAGGTTTTCTCAACAAGGGAGTGCATCAGAGTGAAGGCCAGTTCTTCACACCCATACCCATCGCTCGCTTTCTTGTTTCATCACTTCCATTACGGAGGATTGTTGAAGACACAAATGCTATTCCTCGGGTGATAGATTATGCTTGTGGTGCAGGGCATTTCCTTACAGAATACGCACGACAGATAAAACCAATGGTTGACGAAAAGGTACTTCAACATTATTATGAGCAGATTGTCGGCATAGAAAAGGATTATCGTCTTTCCAAAGTAAGCCAGGTTGCAGCGTTTATGTATGGAATGGATGGTATTCGCATTCACTTCTCTGATGCCTTGACAGATATTCCCGAAGTAAAAGACCATAGTTTTGATGTACTTATAGCAAATCCTCCTTATTCTGTTTCAGGTTTCTTGGAAACTATGGAGGAAGAGGAACAACAACGATACACATTATCGAAATATGTCAGTAATCCGGAAAAGAACAATTCTATTGAAACTCTTTTTATAGAACGTGCATCGCAACTATTGGCTTCTGGAGGCGTTGCAGCCATTATACTGCCTTCCAGCATCCTAACGAAAGGCAATCTGTATATGCGAACCCGAGAATTGTTGTTGGAGAACTTCGATATAGTAGCTATATGTTGTTTCGGGAAAAACACATTTGGCCAGACAAGTACAAGCACCGTGACATTATTCTTGCGTCGTAAGGCAATTGAGCCAAATACTGCCAGCCACTTGAAGAATCGTGTTAATTCATGGTTTAATGGCAATATGGATGACGATGAGTTCTACAAAGACAGTTACTTGCTTGACGCATACCTTGAACGCATGGGATTCCAACGGGAAGATTATGTCGCCATGATGAAAGGGGAATTGACAGACACATTCATAAAAATAGAGAAGATACAGGAATATATAACAGCCTTGAATGTGCCTAAAGTTGGGGACAACTCATCTGCTACAGCATTGGCCATAGACGCGAGGAAAGTACGTGAAGAAGCACAAAAGTACGTCACAACTCCTGCATTTACGGACCTAACACAAGAAGGACAAAACAACGTTATATCCAGTTACCGACTTCGATTTATTCGTGCGATTGAAAAAGAAAAACTCTATTTCTATATGTTGGCTGCATCGAATCTGAAGCCTAATCCACGGCCAGTTATTGTTGTGCAAGCACCTGACAAAAAAGATGATGAGAAGAAATTTCTTGGTTATGAATGGAGCAACCGCAAAGGTGCAGAAGGAATCCACTATCTTAATACAGGAAAAATAAAAAAAGCGGCACAGGATGACGAGGAAGCAGAGGATGACACGATCAGTCAAATTTTGAGTGTGGACGACATCAATACGCCTCTTTTCAATCCAAAAGATTTGTTTGACAACAAGAAAATCAATTCCATTCTTCGGTGTAATTTTGATGAAAATGAGGACTTCATTGTTCCAGAGGAGTTTTCAGAGATTATTCATCAGTATTATTTGACAGAAATGCTTAATTTTGATGGCGTTGAGTTTGATAAAACCTTTGATACAAATGTTGCATATAAGGTTAATTTCGAGAGTAAATATGATCTTGTCCAACTAAAGAAGATCGTGCTTATCAATCCTTCTAAAAGAGAAATTTCAGATACATCGCCAAGTGCTTTAGTCTCATTTGTAGAAATGGCATCTGTCAGTGAACAGGGATATATTATGACTAAAGAGGATAGACCTTATAGAGAAGTAAAATCTGGATATACATTCTTTGTCGAAAATGACATTATCATTGCAAAAATTACTCCATGTATGGAAAATGGGAAATGTGCTATTGCAAGCGGTTTAACTAATGGAATAGGATTTGGTAGCACAGAGTTTCATGTTTTCCGTTGCTCAGATAGTATTCTAAACACTTATCTTTTCCATCTACTTAATACAGATATAGTCCGTTTTTACGCTCAGAAAAATATGACAGGAAGTAGTGGACATCGTCGAGTTCCAGAAAGTTTCTATTCAACTATGGAGATACCTTTGCCCCCAAAAGAGATACAGCAGAAGATATCTGAAGAGTGTGCTGCTTTGGATAATGAATATAGAAATAATGAAGCGATTCTGTCTAATGCAAATGAACAAATTGGTAATATAATTAAAAAGATTGGTGGCCTTTCAGAAACTAAACGAACATTGGAAAGCGTTTGTGTTAATTTGTTTGCTGGTGGAGACAAGCCAAAGATGTTTTCTGCCACTCCTACTGATTCTTGTCAAGTACCCATCTATTCTAATGGAATAGCAAATAACGGCCTATATGGATATACGAATGAGGCCAAAGAAACAAGAAAATGTATAACTATATCGGCACGTGGCACAATAGGCTTTACCGTTGTTCGTTATGAACCCTTTGTTCCAATTGTACGCCTTATTGTTGCTGTACCGAATGAGACAATCATACTCGCTGAGTTTTTACGGGTAGCTCTTTTGCATCATGGTTTTACCAATACAGGTGGTGCAACACCCCAACTGACCGTGCCTAACATTAAGTCATACAAGATTGTAGTTCCTGACATGTCTATACAACAACAAATTGTAAACGAGATTACAGAACAAGAAGCAATAATCGAATCTGCTCAGTCGATAATGCGCAGATGTTCTTCTCTCAAGCAAGCTGTCTTAGAAAAATATCTCAAGCCATAAGATTATTCCAACTTACTGGTTAACTACCTTTTAGATCATGGGAACGATTGACTTTCCCTTTGGGTCGTCGAGCGAAACCTTTTTCTGACCCATTTCAAATAGGCAATAGAACAAGAAACAAAAACGTTATTTAGAATATATGGCAAAGATGAAACCAAGAGAGAGCCAGAATGTTGAGTATAAGAGCAGCTGGCACGACGAATACCTCAAGTGGATTTGCGGCTTTGCTAATGCGCAAGGTGCCGTGATGTACTTTGGCGTAAACGATGACCATGAGGTGATTGGGTTGGAGAATGTGGACTGACTGATGGAGGACATTCCCAACAAGATTGTCACCACGATGGGTATTGTCGTTGACGTGAACCTCTATGAGGTGGAGGGGTTGGATTATATCGAGGTAGTGGTGGAACCAAGCAATATTCCTATCAACTACAGGGGCAAGTATTACTATCGCTCTGGCAGCACGATGCAGGAGTTACGTGGGCCTGCCCTTCAGCAGTTCGTGCTGAAGAAGATGGGGCGGTCGTGGGATGACATCATCAATGAGCGGGCTACACTTGATGATATCGACCGTGGGGCAATAGATTACTTCCTCAAAAATGGTGTAAAAGCGAACCGCATTCCAGAGGAACAACTTAATGACTCAACAAAAGACGTGCTGACGAGTTTGCATCTGATGGACGAGGAAGGTCATCTGAAGAACGCTGCCCTGCTGCTGTTCGGCAAAGACCCACTAAAATTCTTCACCAGTGTGCGTTTTAAGATTGGCCGTTTCGGCAGTGACGAAGGTGACTTGCTGATACAGGATGTGATAGAAGGCAACATTATTCAGATGGCCGACCGAGTGCTGGATGTGTTGAAAGCGAAGTATCTGGTATCGCCAGTGCGCTTTGAGGGTATGCGGAGATACGAGGAACTGGAGGTGCCTGTGGAATCTCTGAGAGAGATGCTATATAACTCGATTTTATGTAAATGTTTACATAAACAGGCTTATGTCAAGTTCCACATTATGTCAAGTTCTGCAACAAATAATAAAAAATGTTATTGTGAATCAAAAAGATGCGCGTAAGACTTTACATAACGACTTTACATAATATAT
>JAFRPY010000115.1 GCA_017428925.1 Prevotella sp.
GCGGTTGAGGTGGATGATGCTCACGATGCTGCACTCGAAGTTGGTGGCCAGCTGCATCAGCTGTTCCATCAGTCCCGTGGACTCCTCGCCGCTGTTGATGTCGAACGACAGGTCGCTGATGTTGTCGAGGATGACGAGGTCAGGGCGGTAGGTCTCGATGGCCTGAACAGGTATTCCTGGTCCTTCAGCTGTGTCTCCGTGGTGATGCGGTGACTGTTGAGGGCGATGATCTCCGGCGTGACGGGGGATGCCTCCCCGGCCAGAGTCAGCTCCTCGGAGATAAGTGTTGATTGTTCTGTCATAATCTGTTTTGTTTTACTTTTTTACCATTTACGTCGCGACGGGGCAAAGGTACGAAAAAGATAAAACATTTACCCCCCATATTGCATGTATATATGGGGGGGTATATTGCTAGTCAAAAAACTGTTTTAGCTTGTCTTGGAATCTCAGGGATTGCCGTTGTTCCATGGCTCTGTAATAGTCATTATACATGTTTTTCCTGTGCCATAGCTCACCGAACACTTTCCACTTCTCCTTGATGCCTAAGCGTTCAGCCATGGCATCGGCCAACAAGGCTGATTGCGTGCGGGATAATAAAGGCTGATAGCGGTCATCGACATAGCCTGCCTGTTGTGCTTTCTGCCAGAGGATCATTGCCTCGTCGGTAGCGAGAACTTCATGTAACTCCCCGTCCCTTGGGCGTTCCCCCTCGGCAGTTGGAGAGGGGGTTAGGGGGTGAGGCTTGGGGGTTGAGGGTGAGGCTCCAATGATAAATTGTTTATCCACGTACTGGCTGCCTGGGGCATAGATGAACACGGGGCTGCCTTGGTGATCTTTGTCTTTCCAGTGCAGTTGCTCCAGCAGTTCATTCAACACCTTCAGGACATCGGCGGGCAGCATGTCGCCGAGTCCTCCCAGATTGTCTGGGACTTCTTCATTGTAATTCATATTTACGTTTCCGTTTAATTCTTGTTGACTTGCCAAGGGTACATTCATACCCTACGGCGTTAATAAAATAAAAAAGTCACTTTGGGGAATGTAACAATCCTGTCTTGTCACCTACTAATTTATTGAAAGCTCCTCAAAAAGGAGGTGTACTAGGATTGTAGTCTCCGAAAAATACCCGCCACGGATCTTTTCTATATCTACAAACCGTTAAAACGCACACCTCATTATGAAATGAGGAGCGCGTCGGTTGCAATTAGGTATAGAATCTGATTCCGTTTACTTGCCAGGTGAACTTTGGGATTCTAAGAGTAACCTACTGCTCTTTTTTTCCAATAAATATGTTGTGGATGCAAAGGTACTATTTTTCCTTCACATTCCGACACATTTTTGAAAAATATCTTATGGACTCATAGTTTTTTTATTATAAACTTGTTTTTATTTACAGACGCCCCTTTTCTGCATTACCAGCACCTGTACCCTTGTACTTCGATGGGGTGACGTTGAAGCGGTAACGCAGGGAGAGGGTAACGCAACGGGAATCGTTGTCCTCCATCTTGCGGAACATCATGCGGTTGCTATAGAGCGTGAAGTGGTTAATAGCACCATTGAAAAGATCGATGCCTGAGAGTTTGATGTTTAGGCGACGCTTGAAGAAGTCTTTGCTGACACTAAGTGAGAATATGGGGTTGGTACAATCGAAATCAGCATTTGCACCACTGTTGCCGTGGGTATGCATATTGAAGTCGGCCTGCAGCAGCCAGTCGTATGGTAACGTGACTATGTTGCCTAATTGCAAGGATAGCATGGGTTTGCTGAAACTCTTCTGTTCACCAAGGAACTCCGCTTTGAACCATGGCTTCATTAATGAGATATTGTACTGGGGTGTCCATGTGACCTCGTGCCCCAATTTGATATTCTTCTGTGCTCCCAGCGTAATGGTAAGCCAGTCGGCATGGTTGTAGTTCTTGTAGGTCACAAGGTTCACCTTACTATCGCTCTCCAAACTTTCTGCCGTGTAGAGGATGGGGTCTACACAATGAGAGAAATTTGTATTCAGATAAAGCCACTTCCACATAACCATAGCATTCACATTATGATACTTGATGGGCTTCAGGTAGGGATTACCAGTTTGCATATTCAGACGGTTCTCATAGATGACATCACTACTCAATTGCCAGTAAGACGGACGCCTAATACGCTTGGCATAACTGAAAGACAATTGCACCTTCTTCACAGAAGTTGATAGGGAAACCGATGGAAAGAAGTCATTGTAAGTACGGCTTTGGTCGTCGCGACGGATGCCACCAACGAAGTATTCCGACGCCACATGCTCATAGCGCAAACCTGCAGACAACTGAAAGCGACCAATCTGTTGGCGTAGCTCTATGAAGGGGGCGATAGATTGCTCATACTGCTCATTGTTGCTGTTGGCGATGTAGCCCTCCGTGTTCTCGAAACTGCTGTTCCAACGGGTATTGGTGTACTCCTCGCCAACTTCAATCTGTCCATTCCCTATCGGATGCGTCACGAAGAGTTTCTCTGCCATCAGTCGGCTGCGCGTCAGGGCATAGGTGTTCACGTTGCGGTCATCATACTCGTCGCTCAGTTCCTGCTGCTGGTTGCGGTTACGCTGATTACGATAGGTATAGTCGGCATTGAAGTCGATGGCGAGCTTTCCTATCTTGCCCGTGTAGTAGAGATTCACTTGGTGTTTGGGCGCACCTTCGGCTCTGTTGACACTGCTGTTTTGCAGGTGGTCATACATAGAACCGTTGGCAAGCAGGTCATCGTCATAGTCGCTCCAAGTCTTCACGTAGTCGTAAGTGTTCTGATAGAATCCGCCAAAAGAATTGTCGTCGTTCAGCTGGTAGTTGAAGCCGAAGCGGCCTTCAAGGAAAGGATTATGAACTTTATTCTTCTGCTTATTGGTAATTACCCACAGAGTGTCAGCGAAGACGGTCTGTTCGAACTCGCCTTTCTCCCACCGTTTATTGTAAGCTCCAAAGAGATTTGCAAATAGTTCTAGCTTTCCTGTGCGGTAGGTTAGGTTGATACGCTCATTGTTCGCAAAGCCATGTCCCTTACGAGTCCATGAGGTCAGTTCTACGCCGAGGCCTTCGCCTGCTGTGCGTTTGGTGTGGATGATGATAACGGCATTGACCGTCGCATCGTAGCGGGCACCAGGATTCTGTATTACCTCTACGGTCTTAATGTTGTCCGACTGGATATTCTTCAGTTCCTGTAAGTCAGTCAACTTACGGTTGTTCAGATAAATCAAGGGCACACCCTTTCCCAGGATTTCAAATACATCTCCTTTCTTTGAGATGGTCGGTACGCGGGAAAGCACATCTTCAGCGGTGCCTATTCGTTCCATAACCGTGCCCTCTACATTCATGATCAGGGAATTGCCTTGCAGCTGCACCTTAGGACGCTCGCCTGTCACAACAACACCCTTGATTGTCATCGTCTCAGGTCGCATACGTATTGTGCCAAGTTCTGTGCTAATACATTGTTTATATACAGTTTTGTAACCTACGAAGGAAATTCGGGCGAGGACAGGATTTGTTTCACATGGGATAACGAAGAGGCCAGCCTCGTTACTTACGCCTCCACCTATGAGAGTTGAATCAGATGGATGAAGCAGGTAAACATTGGCATATGCAATGGGCTGGCCTGTCTCGTCGATAATGGTACCTGTCAGATGGAGGTCTGTCTTGTGAATGCACTCCACGGCGATCACACTGTCGGTCTCAGTGACGCGCATAGGATAGAAGCCTACGACCCGACGTACAGCATCGGGCAGGGTGCAGCGATGAAGCGTAGTGGTGACACGGAAATCCTCAAGCTCGTTGTAGATGAAGCTTACCTCATAACGTTTTGAAGAGGCGTTGAGATCTTTCAGGACTTCAGATAGCGACTGATCCTGATATGAACGGCTGATGCGCTGTGCTGATGACTGACAGACGGTCAGGCAGAGCAGCAAAATGGCTAAAACTTGTTTCATTGCCTATTCAACTATCATAGTTTGCTTGTCGAGCACGATGTGGATCTGCTCAAACAGATTCAGTTTATTCGTCACTTTCTGAATGGAGTCCTGGGGATTCCACGTGAGGAACAGGCGCAGTGCCTTGGACTGCTCTGAACGGAAAGATACGTCATAGCCGTAATGTTTTGCAATCTGAGGAAGAATACTATCCAATGTCGTATTGTCGAAAACAATGGGAGGAACAGTGACCGTTGTATCTGCAGGCAGAGTCTGTTGATGCGAGTTTGATGTTCGTGTCTCTTGAGCCGGGGATTTCAAATCCTCTCCAACAGTGTTCCCATAGTTACGCACGATATGAATGGCAGCAAAGGCGATGCCCGATACAAATAGTATGCCGATAACGGATGCGGCAATCTTCATCCAGCCGAAACGTTGCTGTTTGGGATTCTCTTCTTCCTGTCCAATGCGCTGCATCAGTCGGTCTGCAAAGTCTTCAGACAGCGTCATTTTTTCGGCGGCCTCATTCTTGTGCTGCACGGCCATGTGCAGCCCTTTGTCTTTGGCTTCGCCTTCGTCCGTCACGACTCGGCCATTCAAGCAAGCTTGATGGCTCTCACTGCTCCGTCCGTTGTTAGGCTCATTTTTCTTCATTGCTTTCAAGAGTTTTGATGGTGATAGCGATTCTTTTCCGTATCCATTGCAGCCGCGAGCGGAGATAACTTTCGTCATGTTCCGTAATGCAGGAGATTTCCCGAATCGGGCGGTTGTCAAAGTAGTAGAGGTTAAGCAGCATCTGGTCGTCGGGCTTCAGCATGTCGATGGCCCTTTCCATGAGTGTCACGCGATCAGTGTCGGTGTCGTCCAACAAGATGTCGGTCTCATCATCTGGGATGGTGTCGAGCCAAGACGATCGGTACTCACCATTGTCTTGTTCCATCTCTACGAACTGGACGGATTTGTGATGCTGCCTGTAATGCTTCAGTGCCGTATGGTAGGCTATGCGCATGAGCCATGTCTGGAAACTGGCCTGTCGCGCATCGTAACGGGCAAGGCTCTGGAAGGCTTCCAGCAGAACGTCTTGCGTTACCTCCTCGGCTTCTTCATGCGAAGGAATCAGGCGGGCCACCATTCTCAGGACCTGTCCGGCATATCGGCCAGCAAGCTGACGGAACAGTCTTGTGTCTCCGTCAAGGATGCGGCGTATGAGCAGCGTCTCGTCCTGTATGGCCTGGGGTGTATTGCCTGTCATTGTTTCCATTCGCTTGATGTTCTCTACTTATATATTACCACTTTTCACCAAAATATATAATCCAAAGATGGACTTTTTTCATTTTTCTTGCGATTTTCTTTGTCAATGCACAGATTTATAGTGCAAGGCTGCGATTAAACGAGTGCCAATATGCATGTATGATTGGCTGATCGTGAGCAGTTTCGCAGCATTTATGCTGCAAAGATAGTGATTTCTTCCTATATACAATGTATGTAGAAAACGAAAAATGTTATACTAAAACGTGTAATGAGAGAAAAAAATGCCTGAAAATTTGGAAATTTCAGAAATAGTTCGTATCTTTGCACCGTCATAAGATCTCTTATGGCTATCCGGGCAGAATCCCGAGAGGGCAAGACTATATCGACACTACCCATTTTAAAAGAGTTGCATCTGCAACTCTTTTTATTTGTTCGTTCAGCACGAACGTATTCTAACGGGTTCAAGTCCCCAACGCGCCCTTATAGCTGGAAAACTGCTTACCATCCTTTGCTTAATGATGGCGTTAGTTGTTCAGGCGCAGCGCCAGCAGATATCGTATATTGAAGAGACGAAGAACTGGTATTACGTCTATGACGAGAAGGGCAAGAAGATCGGCGGGCTCTCACGAAGCAGCGTGGGAGAACTCAAAGGCTGGGGCTGCGATTTCTTTGTGGCAAAGCGCTATTCCTACTACCACATCTGCGATGCCAAAGGGAGGACGATGAAGACAATGAACGTCTCTGATGTCGGTGAGATCGTCGCTGTCACCAACAGCACCATCACCAGTCGTAAAGGCAGTTGGATCTTCACATGGAGTAAAAACGGAAAGAAGATCAGTGCGAGAACGAAGAATTGATAGTTCGCCTCACAAATCACAAAATCACAAAATGAGTTTCATTCGCGGATATATTGTGTTCCGCCAGAAGAGCTAACCTCGAAAACTGTTGGATTCGTTGAAGAAATCGGGCAGTTGGCTGAAAGGGCGGGAGAGTGGATTAAACTTTGCGGACTGCGGAGAGTCAAAGAGACAGTTGCAACGCAAGAGATAATTCACAATAATGTATCACAATTAAAAAACAAAAAGATGATGAAACAGATGATTATGACATTCTTAGCAGCCGTTATGGTTAGCACGGCAGCCGTCGCACAGGACAAGGACTGCAACAAGCCGTCAGAGGACAACAACCGCAAGCAGGAGATGGTGAAGCACCGCACGGACAAGATGGTGGAAGACTACCAGTTGAACGACAAGCAGGCCAAGAAACTGCTGGCACTGAACACAGAGTATGCCGACAAAATGCGTCCGCCCCACCACGGGCCTCATGGACACCACGGACCTCACGGCATGCGGGGACAACGGCCTGAACCTCCAAAGGGCGATATGAGGGGTGAGCGTCCGGAACCGCCGAAGGGTGACCGCCAGGATCGCCGGAAGGAGATGATGGAGACGATGAAGGCCTACGATGCAGAACTGCAGAAGATCATGACGACAGAGCAGTATGAAAAGTACAAAGCCGACATGCAACAACGTCACGAGAAAGGTCACAAGGGTCCTCACGGACCTCAATAAACTTCACAAGAATTTAACGACCACTAATTTCACTAATTAAACTAATTTTTTGTCAAGCGCAACAATTAGTGTAATTAGTGAAATTAGTGGTCGTAATTACTATTGTTTGTTGAGTTTCTTACGGAGGGTGAGGACGTTGAAGCCGCCAATGCGCTCGTAGTTCACACTGTCCATCAGCTGACGAACGAGATAGATACCGAGGCCGCCGATGGAACGGTCTTCTGCCGAGAGCGACGTATCGGCCTCAGCCACACTCGTGGGGTCGAAATGCTTGCCGCTGTCGGAGATAACGAACTTCAGTCTGGCATCGTTCGCCTGGACCTCTATATTGACGCTTCCCGTCGTTCCCTCTGGATAGGCATAGTTTATCACATTCACCACGGCCTCCTCGATGGCGAGGTTCATCTGCATGGTGGTCAGGTCGTCGAAGCCCATCGCCTCGCAGACGTTATCGACGAATTCTGCCAACTGGGGCACCTGCTGGACGTCGTTGGTCAGCGTGAGGCTGCGCTGGTAGCGCACGTCGAGTTGCTGCTTCGTGTATTGGATGGCCAGCATGGTCAGGTCGTCACTCTGTTCGGCACCATTGAC
>JAFRPY010000116.1 GCA_017428925.1 Prevotella sp.
AGGTAAGCCAATGTGATGGCCTCCCAACAATATATTATGTAAAGTCGTTATGTAAAGTCTTACGCGCATCTTTTTGATTCACAATAACATTTTTTATTATTTGTTGCAGAACTTGACATAATGTGGAACTTGACATAAGCGGTTTTATGTAAACATTTACATAAAAAGGCATTGACCGTCATCTCTTGTATGACGAACTCCGGGTAGTCCCGCTTTGTCACGAATTGTCCATGTTGTCCCAGGAACGTATGCTCCCGAACTTGGGTTTCGATAAATTCGATAGTTTTCTTTATCTGGTTCAAGATGGTACCTTCAAACGTCACATCCTTAATGACGTTCATTTCTGCACCCACCTTTTCATCGATACCTTCATAGCGGATAAAACGGGTATATCAATATCATCAATGGTCGCACCATAGACCGCTGTATCCTCGTAATACCGTTCTCCCTTGTCATACATCAGTTGCACACGCTCGTCAAATGTCAATTTCCGGCTCTTGTCGCCTACACGCACGAATGCTTCATCTGCCTGATTTGTGTGCAAACTGGAACTGGCAGGAATCTCCATCACATCCTCAATCGTCATACTTCAGCCCAGACCATTAAGACTATCTATGAATCGAGTACCTTTATTATCACTCCATCTCCCCATCCGTGGAGAACACATTATCGAATTCTGGTTCCGTATTACATGCCCTGACTCTTTCCCTTATAGCCATCTTGCAGAAATCCAATCGCTTCATTTTCTTGCCTGAAGGTGTGTTAACCAGTCGGAGCATCTGCACACGACTGACAGCGGGACATTTCTCTGCGTAGTCACAGAGTCCCTTGGCTTTTGCCAAATTATCTTTTTTGTCATCACGGTGCGGCTCCAGCAAGGCAAAGTCATAGTTACCATTACAATCCTTTCGTACAATAAGGAAATCAGGATATGTGCGATGTATCTCTTCGCCATATTTATAAGGAACACACAATGCCCAGGGCTTACGCTCCTGATTACGGAGCCAACATACATAATTTGGATGCTTGCGTTCTTCTTCCAGTGTGATGGGTTCCCATCCTTTAAGTTTAAAATTAGCCGTTCCCTCAGCATTCACAAACAAATGGTCAGTACAAGGCTCGCCATCCACATCGAGGTCAACATTGATATTATCTGGCAGGTGAAAAAGCAAAGGTGGCGACACCTCACTGCTTTGCGTTACCAGACCGTTATACTTCTTGCGATACTCTTCTGGCACTGTCTTAGTTTTCGAGCGATAAGCATCTGCAAGTTCAAAGAATCGCTTCTTCGCATAATCCATTCGCTTATCACGTTGATGCTCATCGGCCACATAGAGTATCACATCATACAGAGCCGTATTGTCATCAATGTCATCCTCATACTTATCAGCATAGCGTTTCCCGATGCCTTCATTGCACAACTGCACTTCTGCTAGCATAAACTGGTGCTCAACGCCTGCATCAGTCGTGGAGTATAGATCCGGCCCCTGAGTGGTTTCATAACTGGCATTGTTCTTATATAGTTCAACACTAATTGTGTTCAGCTGGAACTGCAAGGCTTTATCTACCAAAGCATCATATTCACCGTTGCTTCTCAGTTCTGTCACGTAATTTCGAATCATCCCCACGATATCGTCCTTTATACTGTCAACCACTTTGCCTGTTTCGTCCATACCAGAAATAACTGCCAAATGTGCCAATTCAAACAGAGAACGCATATAGTTCTTTGTAACGGCTACAGTCTTCACTTCGTATGTGTGAATCTCCGCCATATTGATGGCATTCTTAACTTCCTCATACGGGTCAACAGCAGGTGTTGGCGTTGGCTTGGTATTACTAACCTCTGAAGACTGCTTAAAATCCATCGGTTCGCCAAATTCAGGCTTCGCTGATTGCGGCTTTTCCACTTGCCATGCAGAACCACTATTATTCAATTCCTGCTTAGTGGGGGTAGCGTTGTTTGTGACAGGCTGGACAGGCCTCTTTGTGGTCATTACCACGGTCTGCCTTTTTGAACCTTCTACAGACTGTATTTCAACAGGAAGTGCACCACCTTCTTCGTTCAGTTTGTCCACTACATGCTTGACGGTATCTTTATCGAAGTTAGGCAGATAAAGATGTACATAGTTCAGTGTTTCATCAACTTCTACTCGTTCCCCTCGTGGCGTGCGTATCATGCGGCCAAGCAATTGGGCAATATACGTTGCATCGCGAGCCACTCTGAATGACATCATGCATTCTGCCCTGGGGCAGTCCCATCCTGTAGAAAGTGCCTCTTTGAAGAAAACTATTTTGATGTGGCGGTCATCATTGATAGCAGACGGTTGACAATATGGTACTGTCAGACCGTTGACGGGAAGGTCTCCTTGCTCCGTAAAGGCATGTACCACTTCGCCCGTCTCAAAATGCTCTCCTGTACGTTTCTCTATCTCTTGCAAACATTCATCCAGATCTGTGGCTGATGGCTTGCCTCCCGCTGCAGGTTCTACCTGAATCAGAAAGATAGGGCATACATTCTGATAGTGCTGCTTTTCTGTGTAGTTGTACCAATGTAGGCACTTGTCCTTCCATTCGTCTGCGGCTGTTTGCAATACGGCAATATTCTTGTTAATGACGCTTTCTTCGGGGTAATGTATCTCAATGGTGTCCTTCAATAACCCCGAGTTACGAACTTCTGCAGGTGTCACGACAACTTTGCTGAGTGTAGACAAACTCGCACTTGCCAATGTATTGAATCGCTCTACCGTAGCACTCATGCCGATGATGATAGGCCAGGCATCCATCCGTTGCCCATCGTCTTTAAAGCCCTTTACGAACTTCTGCATCGTGGTCGTCTGGTTCACCTTGGCCCCTCGGTGAGCTTCGTCGATAATCAGTACAAGGTGCTGACCATACTCGTCTATTGTGTTTTGAAGAGTTTCCCATATTGTCCAATCGCGTCCGTCTCCTGTCTGAGTCATTTTGCTCGTTTTAGACAACTTCTGTGTGTTGAGGAAATAAATCTTTCCCGGTTCCAGTTTCTCGCCACGGAAGGATTCGTCCAGTGTTTTGCACTGGCCAAACACAATTCGGTCGCAATAGCGTTCTATCTTCTTCTTGCTCTGTTCGTTCAGTTCTGGCGCGTCACTTAGCCATACCACAATACTTTCAGGCAAAGGAGCCACCATCCCCTCTTCATCACCACACAGCAGGTCTTCTATGAATCGTGCCATCAATATGGTCTTGCCGGCACCTGTCGGTGCAGTCAGCGAGATAATCTGCTTCTGCCCGAAATGTTGCCAACTCATCTGAGCCATTGCAAATGTTTTGCGCAACTCACGCGCACGTAATTTTTGGAAGGTCTTTAACGTAATATTCATGATTGAGTGTTTCCTTGTTTAACCTTTGTTTTCTTTCAGCAGAAATTCCCTTATTATCTCCTTACTGGGCAGTTGAAGCTCATATTTTGCCACAAACAACTGCGGGTCGATGTTCGGGGTCACATATTCCACCATCTCCTGCCCGTATTCTGTGCAAAGCAGCAGTCCTACTGGTGGATTGTCATCTGGTTGCATATAGTGCCGACGATAATACTCCAGATACATATTGAGCTGGGCCATATCAGCATAATCCAGCCGGTGTCCTTTTAGCTCCAAGATGCAATGGCATTTCAATATGCGGTGGTAAAACACCAAATCGGCTTTGAAATAGCGGTCGTCAATAAGCAGTTTCTTCTGCCTGGCCTCCAAGCAGAACCCCATGCCCAGTTCGAGCATAAACTCCTCCAAGTGGTCAATGAGTGCCTGTTCCAGTTCATCCTCCTCAATGACATTCTTTGCAGCCAATCCTAAGAATTCAAAGACATAATGCGACTTCAATTCCTCACGGAACGATGGTTTTTCTGCCTTTTCGTTGACCTTGCTTGCCAACAGTTCCGGATTCCTGCTCCATCCGCTGCGCTCGTAGTAGTTGGAGTCTATCTGGCGCTGAAGTTCTCTCACACTCCACGGACCACGCATGGCCTCAATTGCATAGAAGGAACGTTTTAATGGATCATTCAAGTGGAGCAGTTGAACAATATGTGTAAAAGAAAGCCTGTTGAACAACATTTGTGGAACAGGTCGCACTTCGCCTTCTCCTGTCAACAAAGCAAAACCATCATTTGATACTGGTGAAGGATGTTGCAATGGTAATTGGCTAATCGGTGATTGGCCTTTTATAACACTCACGTTTGCGGCCGATTGTAAAAGGCTAATCACTGATTGGCTTTTTTGTGCCTTCAGTTCCAGATAGCCTGCAATTGGCTCTGCCAGTTCGGGATAACAAAGATAAAAACGCCTGAAATTCTTTAGGCTTGCCAAACTAAAGCTCTTGTCTTCTAAGCGTTCTGCCAATCGCTTCAACAGGCTCTCACCATACTTTGCCCGGTCGTTACCGTGCTGCTCATATTCCACAATATAGAAGCCTGTCAGCCACGCTCGCGTTGTTACGTTGCGGTTGATGACAAGTCGGGCATCTTCTTGTAATGCGCTACTCGCAGACTGGATTTTTCCTACGAGTGACTCAAAGTCTCCTTTATTCCTATCAAACTCGTTCATCTGTTCTCTCCTTATTTCGCTGCGTAATTTATTCTGAAGTTCTCTAAATAGTCGCGATACAACTGATAGGTCTTTTTGCCCTTCAGTTCAGCTATCATGCTTAAATAGGCACTCTGACTGTCTGTAATGAGGAACACCGTTTCAACCTCGGGATGTTTTTCCAACTCTTTATGGAAGTTGCGGAAATGTGCTTCCTCTTTCAGTAGTGCCGTATGGTTGTTAGGCCAGATAGCATAATCACCTTCAACTTCTGAAGGGCATTCACCTTTGGCTCCTGCTTTCATCCAAAGCAACGGCAATAGTTCCTGTAATTGGCGACCTCGTGCCACACTACGTTTGTCAAGGAATCCTAGTTTAAAGAATGCTGCATTAGCCTTGAAGCCGTCCTTCATTGGCATTTTCACGGGAACCGTTTCCTCTATATTTCCCATCAGTTCGGTTACTTCACTCTTCACATTCTTATAGACCGAGTCTTTTTCTGTTACGATGTAGAAGTTTGTGATGTGATCGTTGCCTTCCAATGCTTCCAACCATTCTTCTGTCTTGTTTATATCGAAGAGAATGGAAGCGTTGTAACTGTCATCTTCCGATGCAAGGAAGGGCACATCTGAAGTCATTGTTGGCAGCTTCACATCTTTCTGCTTATTGATGAGTGTCACCAAAGATTTCTTTTGTTTCAAGGGGGCTTCTGCCGGCAGGAAATTGATTTGCGTAAACTTGCGGTCTGTTTCCTTCGTCTCTGTAAGCGAAGAGATATAATCACCTTCTATAGGCAGTCCGTTTACGTCCTTACCCAATATGCTGCATTTAGTACGTGGCCAGTTCACATAGCGGGCAATACCCCAACATTCCCATTCTTCATCATCAGGACGTATGCCCTGGGGCAGAAGTTCTTTTTCCTTGGGCTCTCCAATCTCATTGTTTGTCACCATCACACAACGGCGATGTCCGCCATCCTCTGCATTAAGCAGATTTACCGCATGAAGCGTGGTGCCGCTGCCAGCAAAGAAGTCCAAGATTAAAGCATTGGGCTTATTAGCAACAAAGAACCTAAGTACATCATGAACGGCATAAAGGGACTTGGGGAAAGGGAAACGCCCTTCTCCGATGACCTTAGATAATAACTGAGAGCCAAATCTTGTTGCATCATGAGAAGGTATTTTCCATAATGTACCTGGAATGAACTTAGGAACATAATGCTCATCAACCATTATAGAACCGTCATATCTTCTTCCTATAACTGGGATAAGATTGTTTGTTATATTCTGTCTATTTGTTTCTGCTAAATATTGAACAGCGGTATTTTCTCCTTTCCACTTCCCGAGTCTTAAAAAACCTTGTTTTTTTAACTCTTCTGCGCTCGTAGGAGCAACTTGCCATCTTCTCAGTTCACCATTTTTTCCAATTGGCCATATAACCGTTGTTCCTTCTGGCTTCTCTACTTTTTTAAAATCATCACCTAAATATGCTTCGCCAATTGAATCAATAATGGGACCATCTGGCGTCTTCTTAATAAAGAAAGGATAGAACATCATTGGTCGGTCTTCTCTCTTTCTTGCCGAACCTGTTCTCAAAAGGGATACCCAGTTAATATTCTTCACAGAACTATTCCCTGTTCCTGTTCGCCAGCTTTGTTCAAGAGGTAATGGAGTTGCACTTGCATCTCCTATTTCTATAATATAAATATATTCGTCGGTCCTCGAAAATTGTTTTTCCCTTGGATTTCCTTGAGGTGTAATATGAGTGGCAACCATCTGAATTCTTGCTTCTGGAAACATCTGTTCCAACAGACATCCAAGATGATGGTATTCCAGCTCGTCAATAGTGACAATCATCACAGAGTCTTTCGGATTTAGCAGTTTCTTTGCAATCTTCAGCCTCGCTTCCATCATAGAAAGCCACTTGGAGTGACGATAAGAGTCTGTACCGTCCACATAGTCACAGTTGTACTTCCAATCGTGCGAGTCTGGTTTGTTGTAAGGTGGGTCGATGTATATGCAATCGAACATGCCAGGATAGAGGTATGCCAATAATTGTAGCGCATGGTAGTTGTCAGCCTCAATCAGCGTGTGCCACAAGTCGCTGTCAGGCGCATTCTGTACACTGTCCATCTGCTTGAGGTATGGATAAATCACATCGCCACGTTGGGCCACAGCAACCAAATCTGCCAGCGGCAGCGTCTTTTCCGCCATTGTGGAAAGATGAATACAGGTGGCCTCCGTCTCCGAAAGGCTCTGCACCTCATACACATCATTGGGAGTCTGGTCGCGTAGAGCCACTTTCGTCCCTCGCCGTATCTTCACTTCCGGCATCACCACATTATCCGGTAGGTGATTTTCATACACCAACCCGAACCGTTTCTTTTTCGTCAATCGCTCTATCTCCTCCCTCAACTGCCGCCGCAGTTCAACATTAGGAATCCGATTGATATATTGTTCTATTGCAGACATATATTTTATTACGTTTTATTTTTGTTCTTGCGAAAGAAGAAATTGCTTATACTCTCTCACAAACAACTCTCTAATATCGACCTCTAACAAATCTGCAATTTTCAGTATTGTTGCAAGGTCGGGTTGTGATGTGTTCGTACACCACTTGCTGACAGTAGATGGCGTAACCCCCATCTGTTCTGAAAGCCATCGGGCAGTACGCTTCTTCTCGAACAGCACCATTTTGATTCTATTAATATCTTCCATCTGATTGAGTTTTTAATGGTACAAAGATAGTGATTTATTTTCAATTTCTTTTATTCATCGTTAAATTATCAGCGTTTTACTCCTGCTTTTATGCTTTTTTATGTGTTTTTGACTGTTTCACAGATACACTTTATTTACATTTAGTCCACGCCTTTGCTATATATATGCGCAATATGGACTTTTTGTTACTTTTATGGTGAATCGAAAATTCCCGACAAATTCTCATCAATCTTCCTCCACAATCTGTGTTGGAGATTATGCCTTTTTGCCGGCTGAAGTTTCTTTTACAGGGGAAAAATTAGGGAATTGACTTGAAATGATAGGGATTTGAAGTTCGGAAAATAAGCTTTTGAAGTTCGGATAATAAGCTTTTGAAGTTCGGATGATAAGGATTTGAAGTCTAAATACGAGGCTTTCAGACTGCAACTGAGGGTCAATTACAGTCCAAAAGCCTATCTTTTAAAGTTCGGGGAGTTGGAAAAGAAGGATAAAAAGCGGATTTGTTTTTCTAACCAATTCATTATCAACGACTTTCGGATAATGGTTTAAAACTCGCGTATTTGCCACCAAAAGTGTAGTTGCTGAATTTCGCGCGAATCTCGGCGCATGAAAAATTGTATTTTTCTTGACATAAGTTCCATGTAGGGACAAACAGCATTCTACGGGGACAACTTCGTGGCGCAAATATATGCTCAATCCGACAAGCCAGTTTGGGCGTCCACGTTTTATTTCAGGGAAATGGGGTTTCCTGACTTCGGGAATGAGATGCGCGGCAGATTTTAATAAAGAAGCTCCGCAATCCCCGGAATAAGGAATCGCGGAGCTTTGTTAACAAAGGTAGGTTGTTTTTACTTGCGTCCGGCCTGCGTTATCAGTTCCCTGACGTTATTGTTGAAGGCATCGGCAGCCAGCAGGTCTTCCAAATTGAGGTGCATGCGGTAGCGCCAATAATGGCGGGGGTTGGCTGGGATGTTCACGCGCTCGGCATTGGCATCGGGCAAACGAAGGCACTCGTCGATGGCCAGCCAATCCTGAAGCGCGAGGACGCAAAGCATGGAGGGACAGGTGAGATGACGGGAAATGATGTCGCGAGCCAGCCAGCCGGGAAGCGGATGGGGTGCCTGGTCGCCTCGATAGAGCATGGTGCTGTAGTACTCCTGCGTGCGTTGCTCGTCTTCGTCCCACCACATGCGGAGGGTGGGCATATCGTGAGAGGAGATGGTGCAGACGCTGCGATAGGGATTGCGCGACAGATGGCCGAACTTCACCGACGGATCTTTCGGCATCGACTGGAGTTCGAGCGAGAGGATGCGCAGTTCGTTCATCACCCAGGGCACACAGTCGGGCACCATGCCGAGGTCTTCGGCACAGACGAGCATGCGGGTGGCCTGCACCAGAAGAGGCAGTTTCTTCATGGCCTCACGATACCAGAACTGGTTGTTGCGACGATAATAGTAGTCGTTGTAAATCTTGTTGAAGACGAACTTGTCGCTGTCGTAGAGGCTCTCGTAGATGAAATCGAGCTGGGCGGAAATGCGCGGATGGAATTTCTCGGGATTGCGATGGTCGCGCACAAAGAGCACGTCGGAAATGAGGGCATACAGGCCGTCGCGCAGGTCACTAAGTGAAGAGTGAAGAGTGGGAAGTGAAGAGTGAAGAGTGAAGATTGAAGAATCTTTGGGTTGGCTCTTCATGTTTGACTCTACGCTTTGATACCACGCCTCGATTTTGCGCTGGGTATTGTATTCCGGCTTCATGCGATAGCGGCCGTCGTGGGTGGGCTCCAGGAACTGTTGTTTCACGTAGTCGGCATCCTCGTGGAAGATGCGTTCGAGCGTCCAGTCCATGATGAACGGCTCGAGGAATAGCTCATCCTGGAAATGAAGTCCGTAGGCTTCGATTTCCTCGCGCGTCATGGCCAATGATGGAGCAAACTGTCCGAGCAGTCCGTGGACGGCATCAACGGGGATCTCCCAGATGCGGAAGAATCCGAGCACGTGGTCGATGCGGTAGGCATCGAAGTATTTTGACATGTTCTGGAAACGGCGTACCCACCACAGGCAGTCGTCCTTAAGCATGGCCTCCCAGTTGTAGGTGGGGAATCCCCAGTTCTGTCCGTTCACCGAGAAATCATCGGGCGGAGCACCCGCCTGTCCGTTCAGGTTGAAGTAGCGCGGCTCCTGCCATACATCGCACCCGTAGCGGTTGACGCCGATGGGGATGTCGCCCTTGAGGATGACGCCATGCTGGCGGGCATACTCGTGCACCTCGCACATCTGGGAATAGAGCAGGAACTGGACGAAATAGCTGTAGGCCACCTCTTTGTACTGCTTGGTGCGCGGCGACGAAAGCTGGGCACGGTCTTTCTCGTTCCACGAACGATGGTCGGGCCACTGGGAATAGTCGGCTGTGCCGTAGCGGTCGCGCATAGAGCAATACTGTGCGTAGGGCACCAGCCAATGTTTTTCTTCCTCGAAAAATTTCTTGAACTTTGCGCTGGCCAACACTTTCTTGCCTTCCTGCTGGTAGAGCAGTTGTAGGTATTCGTTCTTGGCGTTGTTCACGCGCTCGTAGTCGATTTGTGGAAGTGCATTGAGTTCCTGACGAAGTGTCTCAAATTCCTCGGCCTTCTTCTTGTCGGCCAAAGCGGGCAATGACGTGAAATCGGCATACTGCGGATGAAGGGCGAAGATGCTGATGCACGAATAGGGGTAGCTGTCGGTCCATGTGCGGGTGTTGGTGGTGTCGTTGATGGGCAACACCTGAAGCACACGCTGACGGGTGAGTGAAACCCAGTCGACCATTTTTTTCAAATCACCGAAATCGCCGACGCCAAAACTCGTCTTGCTGCGCAACGAGAAGACGGGCACCAGCGTTCCTGCTATCTTCTGGTTGTAAATGGGGAACAGGGCCTCGGGCAGTTCATAGACCACCACGTCGCCAGCCTCGAGCGGCGGCAGTTCCACATAGCGGTTGCAGCCGCCTTCCCAGATAGGCGTCACGTCGTCTTCCTCGTCGAGCACCACGAACTTGAATTCGATGGGATTCGTCTGAAGCTTCGTTGCATCCAGATTAACCACCCATTCGTTGTAGTTATGCTCGCTCATGGGAACGGCCTTACGGATTTCCCATGCGCCCAGCACCGGGTCGCTGCCGATGATGGCCAGCCGCTCTTCCTGGCGAAGCTGCGGGGCACGAACCTTCAGGCGGACCGTAGTAGTGAAATCACGTACCGGACTTTTCACCACGGCATGCCGGGCCACGCATTCAGTGAAGGCAGAACTGTAGAGATAGCTGTCTTCGGGCATGTCGATCCAGTGGTCGTAAATGATGTAGTTGACGCCCTTCTGACTGGCCATTTCCAGCCGATGGGCAGCCACGAGCCACTCGTGGCGGGTGGTCTGTCCGTCGCAGTCGACGCTATAATGATAATCGATGACATCGCCCACTTTGCGGTGAGCGTTGATTTCGCACGACCAGTGCTGTCCGTCGAGAGAACTCATACGATAAGCCGAGGCCTTGCCATCGTTCCCATCGATGTTAAGTACCAACTGTTCATCGAACGAGGTGTGGTACTCTATATTAAATCTTAATATCATAGACTGTTAAGTTAGTTGTTCTTGGGTGCTAAATTACGAAGAATTCGCTTGCGGTGTTCGCAAATTGTCCACTTTATGAACAAATTGTCGTGCAAACGTTTGCACGACAATTTGGGGAAACACATGGTATTGATACAACAATTATCACTTCTTTTCTTTTATCAGCCATACGCAGCAGGCACCCAAGACGAGCAGTACTCCGGCGACGATCATCATGTTCTCCTGCTGGCTGCCCACCAGATGGAGGATGGAGCCTCCGCAAAGGGCGGCCACAATCTGCGGCAGACAGATGGTACCATTGAACAGACCGAGATAGGCACCCATGTGTCCGTAGCCCTGCAGGGCATTGGTGACAAAAGTGAACGGCATGGCCAGCATGGCAGCCCATGCACAACCGATGAGCAGGAAGGGCACAATCTGCAGGTATTTATCTGGACAGAAGGGGATAAGCGCGAAGCCTATGGCACCAAGCACCAGACTAAATGCGTATGCCATCTTGGTGTTCTTGAAACGAGGCAGGATGGTGGCCCATACCACCGAGCCCATTGCCTGAATGGCATAGAGCACTCCAGTCCAGTTGCCTGCTATCTGGTAATCCTCGGTGACGGGATCAGTGGTATTCCATACCGTTGCCGAAACGGCATCCACGACGTATGTCCACATATAGAGGAAAGCCGCCCAGCAGAAGAACTGTACCAGTCCGACGCGCCAGAATGTAGAAGGAGCATTCTTGAGTAGCGTAATCCAGTTGGCGCTCTCCTCTTTCTCGGTACTCACGGGGTTATACTGAAGGTATTCCTGCGGATTCCATTCCCTGACCTTCAGCACGGTATAGATGACACAAAGAATCAGTATGGCCGCACCGATATAGAATGACCAAATAACACTGTCGGGAACAACACCTTCGGGTGCCACATTCTTCAATCCTATCCAAGTGAAGAAGAACGGAAACAGGAAACCGACCACCGAGCCGGCATTACACAGGAACGACTGAATGCTGTAGGCCTTGGCCTTCTGTTTTTCGTTCACCATATCACCCACCAACATCTTAAACGGCTGCATGGCCATGTTGATGGAAGTATCAAGCAGCATCAGCGCAAAAAGCCCGAAGATGAGTGCCGTACCCACGCCCATACCGAACGAACCGGCATTGGGCAGCAGGCACATCACCGCAACGGCCAGGGCTGCTCCGATAAACAAATAGGGAATTCGACGGCCGAAACGCGTCCACGTCTTATCAGAAAGCGTTCCCACGATGGGCTGCACCAGAATACCCATCAGCGGGGGCAGAATCCAGAAGAAACTCAGCGAATGGGGATCGGCACCCAGTGTGCGGAATATTCGCGAGATGTTAGCACTCTGCAGCGCGTATGCAATCTGCACACCAAAGAACCCGAAACTCAGGTTCCACAACTTCCAAAAACTTAAATTCGGTTTTTCCATATTTTTTTCGTTAATTGTTTTCATTTTTTCTGCGGTGCGACCGCAGAACACCTGACGGTTACCCCCATCCCTTCGGGAGGGGGGAGAGGGGGGGGGTTTTTACCTCGTCGTCCCCCTTACCACCAGGCGCGTGCGCACCACTTTTTTCTCCACCTTATCCATTGGAGTGATGCCCTCCACCTGATTCACAAGAATGTCGACAGCCTCCTCGCCCACCATGTAGCCACGCTGTTCGACGGTGGTCAGCTGGGGTTCACAGGCAATGGCACGTTCACCATTGGTAAACCCGCAGATGCTGATTTCTTCGGGCACCTTAAAGCCCAAGCGCTTCACGGTGTAGAGAATGCCTATGGCCGTATCGTCGTTCACGGCAAAAAAGGCGTCAGGACGGTCGGCGCGCTCCATCACCTCGGGCGTCAGCACCTCGGCGTCGTCGCGGCAGTCGCAGATAAAGCGCAGCGAGTCGTCGACCTCTAAACTGTGTTTCAAGATGGCATCCCGATAACCGTTGTAGCGGTTTTTCGAAATCTCCATCGTCATCGGCGAACCATAGTAGGCGATCCGTTTGCATCCCGTATCGATGAGATGACTGACGGCAGTGAATGCCCCCATGTAGTCATCCACCACCACCCTATTGCTGTTCATTCCCGTGCAGATGCGGTCGTAGAACACCAGCGGGATGTTCTTGTCAAGGAGTTCCTGGAAATGGTCGTACCGCTTAGTGTCCTTAGCCTGAGAGACAATCACGCCACAGACACGGCTATGCTGGAACGACTCACAGATACGAACCTCGCGTTCGTACTTCTCGCCACTCTGCGCCACAACTACAGAATAGCCGCGAACATTGGCCTGTTCTTCGATGCCGGCCAAAATGCTGGAGAAATAGAAATGATTGATTTGCGGAATAATGACTCCGATGAGCGTGCTGGGACGTGTCTTGCTCCTACGGAGCGACTCAGCAATGGCATTGGGATAGAAATTATGTTCGCGGGCGAAAGACTTGATGCGCTCACGCTGCTCAGCAGAGATGCGCGGAGAGTCTTTCAGCGCCCTCGACACCGTAGCCACGCTCACTCCCAGCTCGCGGGCAATATCCTTCATTGTATACGTTGATTTTGCTGTCATCATCAAGAGGTTAGCAATCCGACTGCAAAGTTAAACAAAAGTTTTATACGATGTAACGGGTACAAATTTAATAATAAAGTTTTGCAAATGCAAACGTTTGCACACACAAATCTATTGATTTATGTCAATTGTTAGTACAACTTTACATAAATAAAACTAAATTTGCAACGAAAATAACTAAAAACATATAAACGCTAACTAAAAAAAAATCGAACAATGATGAAGCAGGTAAAATTTACTATGCCGATTAGGATGCTTGCATTGATATGCGGGCTGATCCTCTCAGCAAGTGCCTTTGCACAGCAAATCACTGTCAACGGCCATGTTAAAGATGCTACCGGCGAAGCCGTCATTGGTGCCACCGTGCAAGTCGTAGGACAAACGGGCGGAGCCATTACCGACATCGACGGAAACTTCTCAATCAAAGCCAACCAGGGTGACCAGATCAAGGTTACCTTCGTAGGTTATCAGGACGCCATCGTGGCCGCCGCTCCCAATGTGGTGGTAACGATGCAGGACGATGCCCAGACCCTGGAAAACGTGGTGGTTATCGGTTACGGCCGCGCCAAGAAAAGCGACCTGACGGGTTCTGTGACGGCCATCAAGCCCGACGACAAGAACAAAGGTCTCCAGACAAGTGCCCAAGACATGTTGCAGGGTAAGGTGGCTGGTGTGAACATCACCAACAGCGGCGGTCAGCCCGGTGCTGGTGCTACCATCCGCATTCGTGGCGGCTCATCTCTGAACGCCTCCAACGATCCGTTGATTGTTATCGACGGTTTGACGATGGACAGCTACGGCAAGGAAGGTACGTCTAACCCCCTGTCTCTTGTGAACCCGAACGACATTGAATCGTTCACCGTATTGAAGGATGCTTCTGCAACGGCCATCTATGGTAGCCGTGCTTCTAATGGTGTTATCATCATCACCACGAAGAAGGGACGTGCAGGCTCTGCTCCATCGGTGACCTATAATGGCAATGTTTCGGTAGGTATTGTCAGCAAAACACTTGACGTGATGAACACCGGTGAGTATCTTCCCTATATCAAGAACCTCGTGATGAATTCCCGAGGATATTCAGAGGAAGAGTATCTGGCCAGCAGCGAGTATGCCAACTTAGGCTATTTCGACGAGCAAGGCAACCATCTCTTTGCTGATACCGACTGGCAGAAAGAGATTTACCGCACGGCTGTCTCAACAGACCATAACATCACCGTTACGGGAGGCTTGAAGAACATGCCCTACCGTGTAAGTTTTGGTTTCACCGACCAGAACGGTATCGTAAAGAAGAGCGACTACCAGCGCTATACGGCCAGCATCAATGTGTCGCCCACATTGCTGGACAAGCACCTGACGTTCAACATCAATGCCAAGGGAATGTACTCTAAGACCGACTACAACAACGGAGGTGCAATCTACAACGCCCTAAGCATGGACCCCACCAAGCCCATCTACGCTGTCACCAGCGAAATGAAGAAGGGTTACGGCGGTTATTGGCAGTGGCCCAGCACTGCTACATGGTCTGACACCGAATGGAAAGCCAACAAGAACTCATTGGCTCCCCAGAACCCTGTGGCAGCACTGGAACTGTATGACTGTGTAGGTAAGACCAAGTCATTGGTCGGAAACATCGAGGTGGTCTACAAACTGCACGGATTTGAGGACCTGCAGTTCCACGTCAATGCAGGTATGGACCTGACAAGCGGTAAGTCGGATACAAGCCAAAGCCCCTATAGTTTCGACAACTACTATTATGGCTTCTATTCCAACAGCAAGACCGACACCTACAACCTCTCGCTGAACGCCTATGCCGACTATATGAAAGAAATCGGCATCCATAACTTCAGCATCATGGCCGGTTACGAATGGCAGCACTTCCACAAGAAAAACAGCTATCACTCCTATGGCCTCTATCCCTCTACCAACACCGAGAGCCCGGGGGCATACTATAATGAATCTGCCAACCCAGACTACAAGACCGAGAACTATCTCGTTTCGTTCTTCGGACGTCTCAACTACACACTATTGGAGCGTTACATGCTCACAGCCACCCTGCGTGCCGACGGTTCTTCACGCTTCAACTGGCTGAAGACTGCCGACAACCAGCAGTGGGGTCTGTTCCCCTCTGCCGCATTCGCATGGAAGATCAACGAAGAAGCTTTCCTGAAGAATGCCACATGGCTTTCCGACTTCAAACTTCGTCTCGGCTGGGGTATCACCGGTCAGCAGGAAGGTATAGGTGACTATACATACATCCCGACCTATACGCCAAACATACAGGGAGCATACTACGACCTGTTCGGCGACGGCACTACTACTCGTCCTGATGGATTCTATCAGGCTCTGACATGGGAGAAGACCACTACTTGGAACGCTGGTATCGACTTTGGCATCCTGAACGACCGTCTGACCTTCAATCTGGATGTCTACCACCGCAAGACCAAGGACCTGATCAACGAGGTGGTACTTCCCGTGGGAACGAACTTCTCCAACAAGATCAACAAGAACATCGGTTCATTGCACAACACGGGTATTGAGTTTGCAGCCAACTGGCGTGCCATCCAGACCAAGGACCTCTCTTGGCAGTTGGGTTACAACGTAACTTGGAACAAGAACGAGATTGACGAACTGGTTGACGGTACGAACCCCGACTACATGATTCTTCACGGTGGAGCAGCCTACGGTGTCGGCGGCAATGTCAAGTCCTACCACGTAGGCTCGCCTGTTGAGGCCTTCTATGTTTACCAGCAGGTATATGACCAAAACGGTCAGCCCATCCTCGGGCAGTTTGTAGATCGCAATGGCGACGGCACCGTCACTGCAGCCGACCGTTACTTCTACAAGAAGTCGAACCCCGATGTGACTATGGGATTCACCTCGAAGGTGCTGTGGAAGAACTGGGACTTCAGCTTCTCAATGCGTGCTAACATCAACAACTACGTTTACAATGGCGTAGAGGCTGGCGGCATCTCCAACGTGTCCATCACCGGTCTCTATACAGGTAATGCCTGGCACAATGTCTATAAAGACGCTGCAGAGAAAGAATGGACAGCTACCAGCGAGAAGACAACCCTCTCTGACTACTTCATCCAGAACGCTTCGTTCCTAAAGATGGACAACATCACCTTAGGATACTCTTTCGACAAGCTGTTCAACACCAAAATCAACGGTCGTGTATTCCTTACTGCTCAAAACGTGTTCACCATCACGAAGTATAAGGGTATCGACCCCGAAATCGACGGTGGCTACGACGGCAGCATCTATCCGCGCCCGTTTATGGGAATCTTCGGTCTGAGTCTGAATTTCTAAACGATAAAAAAGGATACAATTATGAAACTGAAAATATTTAAGCAAATCATTCCTGCTGTAGCCCTGGCCTGCTCGTTAGGCTTCACGGCCTGTGTCAACGATTTGCATGTGGAGAACATCAACCCACAGCAGAACCCTAACTATACCGAGGAAGGACTTTTAAATAAGATTTACAGTAGCTTTGTACTCACTGGCCAACAAGGTCCCGCAGGAAAGGGGGACATCCAAGGCGTTGACGAGGGATTCTCTGACTACTACCGCAATGTGTGGGAACTGCAGGAGTTCACCACCGATGAGGCCAGCTGGATTTGGATTGGCGACCCCGGTATTCCCGAACTGTTGCACAACACCTACGATGCCAGCAACTCATGTTCCTCTGGTCTTTACTATCGTCTATTTTTCACCATCACGCTCTGTAACTACTATCTTGACCAGTTCCCTGCCGATGGTAGTGACGAGAACACCAAGCGCCGCGCCGAGGTACGCTTCATCAGGGCCTATACCTATTATCAGGTGATGGACATCTATGGCAGCGCCACCTTTACCGAGCATGTTGTGGCCGATCCGGGCGAGCGTTACACACGCACCCAGTACTTCGACTTCATCGAAAAAGAATTGAAGGAGATTGAGAACGAACTGGGAGATGCAGGTTCAATGGTGTATGGACGTGTCGACAAGGTTGCTGCCCAGTTGATGCTGGCCCGCCTCTATCTGAATGCCGAGGTTTACACTGGCACTCCCAAATGGAACGAGGCAAAGGAATATGCCACTAAAGTCATCAACAACGGATACTACCACCTGAACACCAAAGGTGCCGTCAATCCTACAACGGGCGAGAAATACTCAGCCTACCAGATGCTGTTCCTTGCCGACAACGACACCAATGGTGCCCAGTATGAGGACATTTTCCCCATCATCCACGACGGTGTGAACACTCAGAGCTATGGTGGTATGCACTACCTCATTCTCTCTTCTTACGCCAAGCCTAGCGAGAGCGATATGGATATCGTCATTCCGTCAGGCACCACAGCAGCCTGGGGTAAATGTATGCGTGTAAGAGGTAAGCTTATTGACAACTTCTTTGGAGTAAGCACTGTCCTTCCCGATGAGCCTTTCTGCCAGGAGGACATCACAAAAATTGCCGGCGACGACCGCGCCCTGTTCTACACAGGCAAGGGCTACTCGAAGTACATCGCCGACGAGACTGATGCAACTCACGGCTTTGCCTGCTCTAAGTTCCGTAATGTCCGTTCTGACGGAGGTGCAACCAGCATTGTTGACCAGTTTGTAGATACCGATCTACCGCTGATGCGTATCGCTGAAGCCTATCTGACCTATGCCGAGGCAGAAACCCGTCTGAATGGTGCAACGGCCGATGCAGCCAGCAAGATTAACGAATTGCGCAAGCGTGCCAACGCTGCCACACAGAACAGCTACACCCTCGACGATATCCGCACTGAGTGGTCGAAAGAGTTCTGGTGCGAAGGACGTCGCCGCATGGATCTTATCCGCTTCAACAGTTATGGCGGACAGTCTGCTTATACTTGGGAGTACATGGGTGGAGCAGTCGATGGTTCACAGTTCCCATCCTTCCGTAACATTTTTGCCCTGCCTTTGAACGACCTGACCAACAATCCGAACCTCGTTCAGAATGAAGGTTACTAAAAAGGAGAATTTGAAAATAGGTTTTAAAGTTAAAAGATAAAAAAATGAAAACAATATATAAAAGCCTGCTCTTCACGATGATGGCAGTCGTGCCTTTCCTTACCTCATGTAAGGACGACAACGACAGCAATCCCACGTTAAGCATTCCGTCGAGTTTCGTGCTGAACACACCGGAGATGGCAGCCAACAACGTGTATGACCTGCCATACGGAACGGTTAATCTGACGGCTTCGCAACCCAACTATGGCGGTTGGCCCGCTGCCGTGACCTATGCCGTTCAGGTATCCCTTGATGGAAACGAGTGGACCGAGTTGCCCACCACTTACACCAATCCACGCATAAGCGTCGATGGTTCAGAAATCAACGACGTTGTGCTGCCCCTCTATCGTGCTGCCAACAATGATGAGGATCCCGAAATCGGACTTCCCGTCTACCTGCGCTCCCGCGCATTCCTGGGCGATACGGGAAGCGACTTTGCAGAGGTTTATTCCAACAGTGTCTCTATCAAAGTATATGCATGGGAGGCTCCACAGGAACTCACCCTGCCCACCAACATCTATGTTTGCGGTGCCAGCATCGCCGATGCCTGGAGCACATGGAAACCCGTTCCTCTGATTTGGACGAAAGAAGGTCAGTTCTACACGATGATCTACAACAATGCCGACGGATTCAAGTGGGGTAACAAACCCAACGACTGGTTCGGCTACGATATGATCGACGAATTCGACAATCAGGTAGACGGACTTGAAATCAGTTCCGACGGCGATGGCAACATCGTCTTCAACAAGGCCGGCTGGTACGTGCTGAAGTTTGTCGCCAAAATTGATGGCAAGAAGATTAAGTACACCCTCACCGTAGCCCCAGGAAAGGCCTGCGCTATCGGTGCTGCCGTAGACAATGGCAGCTGGAGTGGCGTAGAAATGACACCTCCTGCCGACAAGGATGGTTACTGGACGTTTAGCGACTTCACCGGCACAGGCGAAATGCGTGCATACATTGTTGTTCCCGGTGTAGACTGGTGGCAGACCGAGTTCACCATTCTCAATGGCAACGGTGATTTGGTATGGCGTGATGCTGACCACAACAGCGACTCTAACTGGAAGGACGACGTGGGTGAGGAATATTCCGTCAGCGTAGGTCCTGGAAGTACTATCAAGGTGAACTTCAACCGCAACACCGGTGTTGTGGAGTAATAACAAAAACAATAAAAGATGAATCGTATGAAGAAACATATTTTATTCGGTGGCATGCTGCTGTTAGCAGCAATGTTCACCGGTTGTACGGAAGACTTCAAGGATTGGGCAGACCCCATCTTCAATCCTGAGCCCACTGCGATCACCATTCCCGGCGTGACGGCCTCTGCCGTTGCCCAGAATGTTGATCTGGCCAAGGCCGACGAAGCTGTCAGATTGATTTCCGTCAGCACATCCTCTGCCCCCGAGGGAACAACCTTCGACAAAATGCGCATCGTCGTAACTCCCGAGGGAGTGGATGGTGCTGAACCAAAGACCATTCAGGCCATCTCCACCACCGACGGCACTTTCAGCAAGGAAACGCTGCAGGAGATGATTCTTGAATATTTCGGTCGCAGACCTGACGTTCGCACGTTCGACACCCAAGTATATCTGGACGGTGTCTATCAGGGACAAGCCGCTTTCATCGATGCGGGAAGTGTCCAGCTGACGCTCATCCCTGAGGCTCCGAAAATCTCTCCGAACTATTACATCGTCGGCGGTAGCCTCGACTGGGCTGCTTCTGCTGCATCCAAGGAGCAGAAATTCAGACACAGCGACCTGGATGTCTACGAAGATCCTGTATTCAGCATCATCATCGATGCAGCCGACGGTGACACATGGTTCGCCATTGGCGACGACGAAGGTTGCGACGCCGTAGGAAACGGCGACTGGTCGAAACTGATGGGTATCGTAGGCGGCGATAACAAAGCCACCGAGGGTTCTCTCGACTACCGCTACAACATGGGAGCCGACAACTCGTTCTGCGTTCCTGCCGGTGCCAAGAAAATTCGCGTCACCATCGACATGATGGAACAGACCTTCAAGGTGGAAGCTGTGAATATTGCAGACAGTTATTATCTGGTTGGCGGCAACGGTTCGTGGAGCAGCGATAAGAGCCAGAAGTTCACTCATAGCGACAAAGACGTATTCGATGATCCCGTATTCACCTATGTGCTGACGGGTGGCAGCGAATTGTGGTTTGCCTTCGGCGATGCCGATGCTCTGGATGCTATTGATAACGGCGACTGGAACCAGCTATTCGGAACAAAGGGTGCCAGCGAAGACCTGGGCGGATCGTTCGACCGCCGCTACAACCTTGGAGGCGACCACTCGTTCCATGTTGACGGCTCGGCTAAGTTCTATCGTTTCACCATCAATGTCCTCGACATGACCTACACCATCACCCCGCTCAACTTCGAGCCGTTCATCTACTTCATCGGAGCCACCGACGGATGGTCACAGGCTGAGCAGAAACTCGCCCTGACCGACGACAGCGGCATCTATACGGGTTACATCTATTGTGCCGACCCGAACGGATGGGGCAACGAGTTCAAGTTCCAGCGCGTGGCTGGTTCATGGGATGACGAAATCAACTTCGGCACCTTCACCGGAGGTGTGAGCGGCGACTTCGTAGAAGGCGGTGGCGGCAACATCAAGGCCACAGCAGGCGAAGGCATCTATTACATCGAGGCCGACATGGCCACCGGCACGTTGAAGGGCACCCGCATCACGAACATGAACCTGGTGGGCAACTTCAACGGATGGAATCCTGCCGACGATGCTCAGCAGATGACTTGGGATGCCGAAAACTACTGCTATGTTATTACCAATGCAGGCGTGACAGCCGATGGATGGAAGTTCACGGCCAACAACGACTGGGGCATCAATCTCGGTGGTAACGACAGCGTGGAACCCTCGATGGTAATCGACGACCTGGCTGCCAACGGAAAGAACCTTGGTGCCGTAGGCTCGACCATCAAACTCTATCCGACGCGCAAGAATTCGGACAAAATCTACTGTACGGTGGAATAATCCGAGCACATCAATTATAATAAGGTGGACTTCCTCACGGAGGCCCACCTTATTTTTTTTGTCAAAGTCGTAGCCGTTGGCACCAGCAGGCCCAGCCGCAACCCCCTCCTTCCTGCTCATGTAATATGTACTTTTGTACTGAAAAATCAGCATTTCCGAAGAGTTTAGACTAAACTAAAAAGTAATTTAGACTAAATTACAAAGTAAATTAGACTAAATTGAAAAGTAATTTAGACTAAATTGCTAAGTAAATTAGACTAAATTACTTTTTCGATGTTGAGGATTTATCAAACATTTGCACTGTAGGGAATTGGAATGGGAAAGGAGAATTATGGGAGGCTGAAGCCGGGAGAGCGTCAGCTGAACCAACAGTTCAGGCGTTTCGAGGGAAGATGCAAACGATTGCGCACGACAAGTTCGTAAAAGTCAGCCAGTTATATGACAGGAAATTCAAATATTTGTTATCTTTGCAAAAAATCCTCTTAACCCGTTACAACAATGAAGAAACTGCTGATATTTCTACTCGCAATGTTGCTCTGCATGAGCACCTCACAGGAAACAATGGCTGCCGAAGGATGGCCTGCCAACTACGACGGCGTGATGCTTCAGGGATTCTATTGGGATTCCTTCACCGACACCCGCTGGGCCACTCTTGAATCACAGGCCGACGAACTTGCCGCTTCGTTTTCACTCATTTGGATTCCACAAAGCGCAAAGGCAAAAAGCAGCCCGTCGATGGGCTACGACCCCCTGTATTGGTTTTCAGACTATAACAGCAGCTTTGGCAACAAGTCGCAGCTGGTGTCTATGATCAAGACCTTCAAGAGCAAAGGTCTGGGAACCATTGCCGACATTGTGGTCAACCATCGCGGCAACGTGAGCAACTGGGTGGATTTCCCCAGGGAAACCTACAACGGCGTAACTTACCAGCTGCAATCCACCGACATCGTTTCTGACGACGACGGAGGGGCAACCCTCACATGGGCAACCAAAAATGGATATAGCCTGAGTGCCAATGCCGAGGGCAACAGCGAGACGTATGGCGGAAGTTGCGAAGGCTGGGACGGAATGCGCGACCTGGACCACAGCAGCAAAAATGTGCAGGACAACGTGAAGGCCTATCTGAAGATGCTGCTTTCCGACGAGTTTGGCTACGTGGGGTTCCGCTACGACATGGCAAAAGGATTCCCTGCCAAATATTTCGCCGAATATAACTACACCACAAATCCCGCATACTCGGTTGGTGAATTCTGGGATGGCAATGCTGCCTATTGCAAGAAATGGCTGAATGCCACAAAGCAAGACGGACGGATTCAGAGTGCGGTGTTCGACTTTCCATTCCGCTACACCGTGCGCGATGCCATCAACAAGAGCAACTGGACGAATCTGGGCAATTCAAGTGTAATGTCGGATGCCAATTATCGCCAATATGCCGTTACATTCGTGGAAAATCACGACACTGAGAAACGCTCAAATGCGGCACAGGATCCCATCAAGAAAGACACGCTGGCTGCCAACGCCTTCCTGCTTGCCATGCCTGGAACACCCTGCGTTTTCCTCAAGCACTGGCAGGCATACAAGTCGGAGATTGCCGCGATGATAGCTGCCAGAAAAATTGCCGGCGTCACCAACACCAGCAATTTCACCAATCAGAGAAGCACGTCGAGCTGCTATGTCAATCTTGTCAACGACAAACTATTAGTAGTGGTTGGAAGTCTGGCCGGCAGTTACCCAGCCGGTTCCGACTATACGGAAATCCTGTCGGGCTATCACTACAGATACTATCTGACCAAATCGGCAGAAACAGCATGGGCCGACAAAGCATCTGGACAATATATCATGCCGCTGAAAGTAAAGCTCACGGCAGTGAGTGCGACCAGCGGCGCCCAGTTGGTCTATACACTCGACGGAACCACCCCGACGGCTTCAAGTACCAAAGTGAATAGCGGGACCACCATCGACATCACCGGTGCTTGCACGCTGACCATCGGTTTGCTCAAGAACGGGACTGTATCGGGCATCATTACCCGAGTTTTCACCGAAAAAGAGGCCGACCCCGTGGTTTCACCCACCTACGTCGACGGCAAGGTGTTTGCCTACTTTGAAAAACCGTCAAACTGGGGCAGCAATATCAACGTTTGGGTATGGCAGAAAAACAAGGGGGGCGAAGACTACCTTGGAGTTTCATGGCCTGGAGTAAATGCCACGAGACTTGGCGTAACCCAAAACGGCAACGAACTCTGGCAATGGATCAGTAGCAGCACCGTTGTACCCGACTACATCATCTTCAACGATGGCAGCGGCAACCAGACCGCAGACCTCACTTTCACCAATGGGGGCTATTATACAAAAGACGGGCTACAGTCTGTTGTTAGCGGCATCCAGGATGTTTATGGCGACCGCAGCCAAATATCCACCGACAACCGCTACTACAACCTGAACGGCCAGCAGGTGGAACCCACCCGTCCGGGAATCTATATCCGAAATGGTAAGAAATACATCAAAAAATGAAGCGTTTTAGATCATACTTAATCATTGCAGGAATGTGGCTCATGGGCTGCATTCCTGCTTCTGCTCAGGAAAGACTCCTCGGCGGCGACATCTCGCTGTTGCCTTCGTATATCGAAAATGGCACAGAATTCAGGACACAATCCGGAAAACTCATCAAGCAGCCTCTTCGATTCTTCCGCCAGCAAAAGTGGAATGCCATGCGGGTACGCCTTTTTGTGGATCCGGCCAAAGCACCGCAATCCCATAAAGGCGAAGGTGTGTGCCAGGACCTCGACTACGTGATTGCACTGTCGAAAGACATCAAGCGGGCCGGCCATCAGCTGATGCTCGACTTTCATTATTCCGACACCTGGGCAGATCCGGGCAAACAGTTCATGCCCAACGATTGGCAACAGACAGACAGCACTGCCCTGCCCGATACGCTCTATCAATACACCCGCCGATGCCTTGAGGCCCTGAACAAGGCTGGATGCACCCCCGACCTTATTCAGGTGGGCAATGAAATCACCTTCGGAATGCTCTGGCCCCTGGCCAAAGTCGATCCGCAAAAACCTGAACGCTGGCCTTATCTGTGCCAGTTGCTGAGGAGCGGCGTGAAGGCCTGCCGTGAAATTTGTCCAAAGGCCAAAATCATCATCCACACCGAACATGCTCAGGATTCGGCTGCCACCCGAGCCTATTATGAGAAACTGGCGACATTCGGCGTGGATTACGACATCATCGGACTTTCCTACTACCCCATGTGGCACGAGCGGTTGCCCATCCTCTCTGAGACGCTCAACATGCTGGAGCGCGACTTTCCACTGAAACCGGTGATGATTGTGGAGACGGCTTTCTATTACAGCCACGACAACGACCCTTGGGCAAAACCCTCGCAATACAGCGAATATTACCCCATCAGCATCGAAGGTCAACGGCAGTTTACGGCCGAACTCGTGGCCGAACTGAACCGGCATAAGAACGTGACGGGACTTTTCTGGTGGTTCCCCGAAGAAAACGGCTACAAAAACTCGGTCACCAAAGGATGGCTTAACCGCGGACTCTTCGACAACCGTACGGGCCGTGCACTGCCTGCCTTGCAGGAACTGAAAAAATTCAGGTGATATTTTGTGTTTTCAATAAAACTGTTTATCTTTGCACCCCAAGAAACAACCTATTAAAACAGATAATCATGACAATCAGGACATTACTTTTTGGCATTCTATCCCTTGCCACATTAAGCGTGAACGCGCAGACGAAGTATGCTGGCGGCGACCTCTCAATGCTCACGAAATACGAAGAAGCCAATGTGGCCTACTACGACGTCAACGGCACCAAGATTGAGAACGGCAAACTGCTGGAGTTCCTGCGCGACGATGCCGGATTCAACATCGTACGCGTCCGACTGTTCGTCAATCCCACAGGCGCAACAGGCGTATGCCAAGACCTCGACTATGTGAAAGCATTGGGAAAGAGAATCAAGGATGCCGGCATGGCCTTCATGCTCGACTTCCACTACAGCGACACCTGGGCAGACCCCAGCAACCAATACACGCCGGCGGCATGGGTCAGCCTGAGCGATGCCGAGCTCTACACTAAGATTTACGACTATACCAAGGAATGCCTCACCACGCTGAAAAACTACGGAGCCGAACCCGATTTCATCCAGACTGGCAACGAATTATCCTACGGAATACTTTGGGGAGCCAGTGGCAGCAGCAGCTTGAAGAAATGCTACACTTCAAGCACAGCCAACTGGGACCGTTTCGTCAACCTGCTCACCAAGGCAGGAGAGGCCTGCCGCGAAGTGTGCCCTCAGGCAAAAATCATCATCCATACAGAACGAACAAACAACTGGTCGACAACGAAAGGCATCTACGACAAATTCAGTGCGCTTGATTATGACATCATCGGACTGTCTTACTATCCCGAGTGGCACAGCAACATTGCCACCCTGAAAACGACACTCTCGAACTGCCATTCCACCTATCCTACGAAGGAGGTGATGATTGTCGAGACGGGATATTATAACAATTGGTACAGGACGGATGCCACCTATAATTTTGAAAGCACATGGCCTGCCTCGCCCGAAGGTCAGAAGAAATTCCTCACTGATCTGGTTTCGGCCACGAAAGACCTGAGTTACGTGACGGGACTGCTCTACTGGTTCCCAGAAGAAAACCAGTCGGCAGGCAACACCGTCTATTCGCCGTGGTATAATCACGGACTGTTCAGCACCTCGACCGGCCATGCCGTGGAAGCCCTTTACGTTATTCAAGAATTTCTCGGGAAGAGTTCCAGCACAGAGCATGAAGCCAAACAAATCTATGCGTTGGGCAACGGCAATGAACTTGGCAACTGGACACTCAGCGACTGCAAGGCCATGACCGTATGTGCTGACGGTATCAGTTATTATATCGACGTGAAACCTACCGAAGATATCTGGCTCTGCTTCAGCGACGGCACCGACCTCGATTGGGACACCTACAATGCCTCTTACCGTCTGTCAACAGGAGTGAAGGATGATCCCATCAGCATCGGCAACACCTATCAACTATCGAAGGCAGGAGACTTTGCCATGAAACTTGGTGCAGGAGAATATCGCCTCACCGTGAACAGTAAGACATGGGAACTGAAAGTGGAGGATTTGGCTTCAGCCCACATTGCCGAGATGCAGGCAGCAGAGTCAGCCGAAGCCATAGAGTACGACCTTGGCGGTCGCCGCATCTCCAAGATGCAGCATCCTGGCGTATATATCAAGGGCAAGCGGAAAATCATGAAATAACGCGTAGCGTGTAGAATTCTACATCCTACACGCTTACTTCTCTACTTTTTTCGGTGGCATGCCTTTCTTTCCTGGTGGCATGCCTTTTTTCCCTGGTGGCATTCCGTTCTTTCCTGGCGGCATGCCCTTCTCTCCCGGCGGCATTCCCATTTCTCTCGGCGGCATTCCATTCTTTCCCGGCGGCATTCCCTTCTTTCCTGGTGGCATACCTCTTTTTCCCGGCGGCATGCCCTTCTCTCCCGGCGGCATTCCCATGCCCGGGCCGTGGGGGCCGCCATGATTGTGCATGCCATTGGGGGATCCCGGCGGCGGTGGCGGCGGCATGCCTGGCCCCGGTCCCTTGCCTCTCTTGTGCATCGGCCCCGGCGGTTCAGGCATTTCACCTTTGTTATCCTTAGACATCTTTTGCTCTTTTTTCGGCTTTACCCCACTCTTGGTAGTCGTCTTGCCGTTCTGAGCATAACCTATTGAAGATAATGAAGCGAATAATACGCTCATTAGTAAAGTTCTTCTGTTCATATTCAATTTTGTTTTTCTGGTGCAAAGATAAAAAGAAAGTCCATTCGCTCAAAAATGTTTAAACGAACTGGCTGTTTTTTTCAGTAAAATGCCTTCTGTTATATCCTTTCGACATGCAGCACCTGGTCGCAATAGTCAACAACGGCAGGACGGTGGGTGATAAAAAGGATGGTCTTGTCGTGGTTGGCAAGAATGTTCTGCAGCAGCTGGCGCTCGGTTTCGGGATCCAGCGCACTGGTGGCCTCGTCGAAAAGCATCACACTGCCCTCACGCAACAAGGCTCGGGCAATGGCTATGCGCTGGGCCTGTCCTTCCGAAAGTCCTCCACCCGACTCCGAACACTGAGAGTCGAGTCCTGCCGGCAACTCCATGACGAAGTCGGCACATGCCCGATGGAGAGCTTCCGCCATTTCCTCATCGGTTGCAGTCACCCGTCCAAGCCGAAGATTTTCGCGGATGGTTCCGCTTAGGAGCGTATTGCCCTGAGGCACATACACCAGATTACAGCGGTGCAGGGGTGACAGCTGTTGGCTCTCCTTGTCATTATATATCTCAGCCAAACCTTTCTGTGGGCGGATAAGCGCCAGAATCATGCGCACCAGCGTGGTCTTGCCTGCTCCTGTCTCACCGAGAATGGCCGTGCATGAACCCGGTTTGAAATCGAACGAAAGATGACTGATGACGCGCCCTTCTTCTTTTTCGTAGGCAAAAGAGACATCGTTGAAACGTATTCCGCAAGGTGACGCCAGCATAATCGGTTCACCCTGTTCTTCCAACGGATTCTCTTCGAGTTCCATCAATCGCTCGGCAGCTGTGAACACGCTCACGAACTGTGGAACCAGACGGGTAAGCGAACGGGCCGGTCCCTGAATCTTGTTCACCAGTTGAAGGAAAGCGGTCATACCGCCAAAGGTCAGTGTGCCCGACGACATACGCAAGGCACTCCAAAGGAAAGCCACCAGATAGCCAAAGGCAAACCCAAAGTTAAGGATAAGATTCGAAAAAACGGAAAATGCCGTGCGTTTCACCACCTTATGCCTCAACTCACTCTGGGTATTTTCCAGTTTGTCGACCATCATCGAATCGCTTTCCAGTGTCTTGATAAGCATACGGTTCTGCACTGTTTCCTGTAATACCGACTGTACTTTCGAATCGCTGTCACGCACCTCACGCGTGAGGTAGCGCATCCTGCTGACATAGAGTTTGCTGACCAGAATGAAAATGGGCAGCATCACGATGATGATGACCGAGAGCAACTTGTCCATCGAGAACAGATAGAAGAAAGCACCCAGGAAAAGTGCCAGCGTGGAAACCGTACTGGGAATGGTCTCTGTGAGAAATCCCACCACGTTGCCCACATCCTTCTCCAAACGGTTGATGACATCACCGCTGTGCAGCCGTTCACGCCCCTGCCATTCTGACCGTAGAATGCGGTCGAGCATTTTTTGTTGCATTCGGTTCTGTGCCTTGATACCCAAGATGTTGCGAACCCATACGGCACAGATATTGATGGCAAAATCGCAAAGAATCAGTCCACCCATCAAGCCCACGGCCCAATAAAGACTGCCCTCCACCACATGGGAGGCGACATCGATGGCATGCTGAACAGCCCTTACCTGAGAGAGACTAACAATTACGCCCAGCAATCCCAGCGAGGCATTGATGAATGCCTGTAGCCGATTGCCGCGCCAGGCTCTCCAAAGCCATTTCAAGATGACCTTGGCGCCATAGTGGCTTTCACTTGTCTTGAATATCTCTTTCAGATTCATATCTAACCCCTATTGTCCAGTCCCCAGGTCATCTTTTCACGCAGCGTAGTGAAATACTTATGTCCGTTGCGTTTCACAATCCTGATGCTGTATGGAGCCTTGCGGATAGTCAGTCGAGTACCTTCATCACATTTCTCCGAACGGCCATCAATGGCAATAAGGAAGTTATGGCTGCGGCTCTCGACTGTAATACTTATCACGGCATCGTCGCGAACCACTATAGGACGTATGTTCAACGAATGCGGAGCCACGGGTGTCAGGCAAAGAATGTCAGACTCAGGAACAATGATAGGACCACCGTTCGACAGCGAATAGGCCGTACTGCCGGTGGGGGTGCTCACTATCAGTCCGTCGGCCTGATAGGTCACCAGATATTCACCGTTCACATTCGTACGTATGCTGATCATCGAAGCATTGTCGCGCTTCAGCACGGCAATATCGTTCAGGGCGCAGGGACAAGTCTCGAATGTCTTTCCTTCGGCATCCACCTGAATCACAGCGTGGTCTTCAAGTATGAAATCACCCGCATAGAGGGCTTTCAGTGCGCGCTCAATGTCACCCGGCCCCACGTCGGCCAGGAATCCCAGGCGTCCCATATTGACGCCCATAATGGGAATATTCTTGTCACCTACGTAATGGGCGGCTTTCAGCAGTGTACCATCGCCACCCATGGAGATAACAAAGTCGGCATCGAAGTCACGCCCCTCGAAAATACGGTTGGCCTTCACTTCAAGATGTTGCCCCCGAGTAAGAAACTCATAAAAATCTTTTTCTATATAAATTTCAGCCTTACGCTCAGAGAGAAACGAGAGTATCTTCTGAATCGAAACAGACTTTTTGGCCTGATAAATGTTGCCAAAAAGGGCAAAGCGGAGTATGCGTTGTGCCATAATAACAATTGCTTTTGGATGCAAAGGTAACAAAAAAATACTGAAACAGCAAGATATCTACTTTTTTTTGAAATGCCACTTTGCTAATTTGCATATTTCAAAAATAAATTATATCTTTGCCCTCATAAAAACACTAAAATCCATAAAAACGTATGAAAGCAAAGGTTTATCAATTCATGGCTGACGGCTTCGAGGATATCGAGGCACTGATTCCCGTTGACGTGTTAAGAAGAGGCGGTGTAGACATTCAGACCGTAAGTATCATGGGACGACTGGAGGTAGAGTCTGCCCACGGTGTGACCATCAAGGCCGACATGCTGTTCGAGGATACCGACCTGAGTGATGCCGACCTGCTGATGCTGCCTGGCGGAATGCCGGGAGCTTCCAACCTCGACGGGCATGAAGGATTAAAGGCCGCTTTAGTGAAACAGGCAGAAGCAGGAAAAAAGGTGGCCGCCATCTGTGCCGCTCCTTTCGTGTTGGGTAAGCTTGGACTTCTGAAGGGTAAACGAGCCACATGCTATCCCGGATTCGAGCAATTCCTGGAAGGTGCTGAATACACAGCTGCCCTGTGGACCATCGATGGAAACATCATCACCGGCGAAGGACCTGCAGCAGCATTCCCCTATGCTTATTCCATCCTGTCATTGCTGACCACAGAGGAAACAGCCACCGAAGTGGCCACCGGCATGCGCTATGTGCACCTGATGATGGGCGACTACGAAGAATAAAAAGCCCGTGGACTACGCTATTATCTTAGGTGGAGGAAAAGGACTGCGCATGGGGGCTGATGTGCCCAAGCAGTTTCTCGAGGTTGGAGGAATCCCCATCCTGATGCGTACGATTATGCGGTTTCGCGAATACGGAGATGTCAACATCATTCTTGTGCTCCCCAAAGACCAACAGGATTATTGGCACGAACTATGCCAGAAACACCACTTCATTGAGGACTACAAAATCGCCGACGGCGGACAGACGCGTTTCCATAGTATCAAGAACGGTCTTGCCCTCATCCCCGATGATGCCCAGGGCGTAGTAGCCGTTCACGATGGCGTGCGTCCCTTTCCATCGGTAGAAGTCATTGCCCGATGTTTTGAAACCGCACGCAAGACAGGAACCGCCGTACCCGTTATCCCTGTGGTGGAAACGCTAAGGAAAATTAATACCCACGGGGTGGGTTCTTCCTTCACTGTCCCCCGCTCCGAATACTGTCTGGTCCAGACTCCCCAAGCCTTCGACATCCAACTCCACAAGCAGGCTTACAACCAACCCTATAACGACAATTTCACCGATGATGCATCCGTAGTAGAAGCGTATTGGAATGATAATCCCTCCCCTCGGGAGGAATATAGGGTGGGTTCCATTTCTCTTGTCGAAGGCAACCGCGAGAACATCAAGATTACTACGCCATTCGACCTCATTGTCGCCGAGGCGTTAGTCTCCTCCCAGGGAGAGACAGAAGGGGGGACCAATGCATAATATCCTCGAGCAAGACATAAAATTCCTATCGGGAGTAGGCCCGAAGCGGAAAGAACTGCTCAGTCGGGAATTAGGCATCGAGAGCTACGGCGACCTGCTGAACTATTTCCCTTATAAGCATGTCGACCGTTCAAAAGTCTATACCATCAGCGAACTCTCCACAGAAGCATTCGTTCAGGTAAAAGGACGAATCCTGAGTTACGAGGAGTTTTCAATGGGACCGCGAAAAGTTCGCATCGTCGGCCATTTCTCCGATGGGACAGGCATCTGCGACCTCGTCTGGTTCCTTCCTAAACGCCCCAAGGATTTTTATAAAGTAAACACCGAATACATCATCTTCGGCAAACCCACCATCTACAGTGGACGCTTCCAGTTTGCCCATCCCGAAATGGACAAAGCCGACAACGTACAGCTCACGGAAATGGGCTTGCAGCCCTACTACATCACGACCGAGAAGATGAAGAAGGCAGGGCTGACCTCGCGTTCCATCGAGAAACTCACGAAGACACTGATCCAACAAATCAGGGAACCGCTACCTGAAACGCTCCCCCCATTCATCGTCAACCGCCTGCACCTCGTCAGCCGCGACACGGCTTTCAGGCATATTCATTATCCAAAGTCCGCCGACGAACTATCACACGCCACAGTGCGCCTGAAATTCGAGGAATTGTTCTATGTCCAGCTGAACATTTTACGGTATGCCCAAGACCAGCGTCGCAAATATCGCGGTTATGTATTCCAGCGCGTAGGTGCTCTATTCAACGAATTCTATTCCCATCACCTACCGTTTTCCCTGACGGATGCACAGAAACGAGTTATCCGCGAAATCCGTCTTGACATGGGTAGCGGACGACAGATGAACCGTCTGTTGCAAGGCGACGTAGGATCAGGCAAAACACTCGTTGCACTGATGTCGATGCTCATCGCCCTCGACAACGGCTATCAGGCCTGCATTATGGCTCCGACAGAAATCTTGGCCGAACAGCATTTGTCTACTATCCGCCAGTTTCTCGGCGACATGAACATCCGTGTGGAACTCCTCACGGGAGTCGTCAAAGGCAAGCGACGTGAAAGCATCATGCAAGGCATTGCCGATGGTTCGGTGCAGATATTGGTCGGCACCCATGCCGTCATCGAAGACCCTGTGCAGTTCCTCCGTCTCGGTTTCGTTGTCATCGACGAGCAGCACCGCTTCGGCGTTGCCCAGCGCGCCAAGCTATGGAGTAAGAGCATTAATCCGCCTCATGTCCTCGTCATGACCGCCACCCCTATTCCCCGCACATTGGCCATGACCATCTACGGCGACCTCGACGTAAGCGTTATCGACGAACTCCCCCCGGGACGCAAGCCCGTTCAAACCATCCACAAGTACGATTCACAGCTGACATCGCTCTATAAGGGCATCCGTCAGCAGATTCACCAAGGGCGACAGGTTTATATTGTTTACCCCCTTATCAAGGAAAGCGAAAAAATCGACCTGCAAAATCTCGAAGAAGGCTTCGAGACCATGTGTCAGGTGTTCCCCGAATTCCGTCTCAGCAAAGTTCACGGGAAGATGAAACCAGCCGAAAAAGAGGAAGAGATGCAGAAGTTCGTAAAAGGCGAAACACAAATCCTCGTAGCCACCACCGTCATCGAAGTGGGCGTAAACGTGCCCAACGCCTCCGTCATGGTTATCTTAGATGCCCAGCGTTTCGGACTTTCACAACTTCATCAGTTACGCGGACGAGTGGGCCGCGGTGCCGACCAGAGTTATTGTATCCTGGTCACCAAACCCCAACTGGCCGATGACACCCGAAAGCGCATCGACATCATGTGCGACACCAACGACGGTTTCCTCATCGCCGAAGCCGACCTGAAACTCCGTGGCCCCGGCGACCTTGAGGGAACTCAGCAGAGCGGCATGGCCTTCGACCTGAAGATTGCCGACATTGCCCGCGACGGCCAGCTCGTACAGCTGGCCCGCGATGAAGCCCAGCGCATCATCGACGATGACCCCACCTGCCAGAAAACCGAGAACCAACTCCTCTGGCAACGGCTTGCAGAACTCCGTAAGACCAACATCAACTGGAGCGCCATCTCGTAATCCCTTTATTCAATGTCGAAGATATGACCAAGTATCAAAAGTTATAGAAGATGAAAAGGCTCGCCTGTGGTATATGAGAATAAAAATCCCCACCGGACTTCACAGCCGGGTGGGGGTCTTCAAAATTTGAATAAACTAAATTTGAAAAAACTATTTACTTCTTTTCTATCTGGCTTCACAGTCAGATGTAGGGATTTTTAACTATATAATTGAAAAAAACGATTAACATGCTTTCTTCTTTTTTTTCATGGAATTATACTTCTCGCCTTCCACATACACAGAGGAAAAAACGAAGCCCCTCATCGGTGCTTCAGCAGATTGAATCACCTCTGCTGAGGGGCTAACGTATGGTTTTTTCAATGGGTTCACTCCCAGTTCTCACTTAGTTTTGAAATAACTGTCAGATTCCTCTTCTTCCGCCCACACGTCGTAGTCGATGCTTGGAAGGTTATATACGCATTCGGATTCTTCCTCGAACGACGCCTGCTTGGCCTCTGGATCACCATCGTCTGGAATACCGCCAGGAACACTTACTGCGTAAAGAAGACTCGAAATCGTCACTGTCATTTCATATACCTTAGGTGATTCATATTCCTTTTTCATAATAATTCATTTTATTTTACAATCACTTTCTTTCCGTTAAGGATATATATGCCTTTCGATGGTGTGTAAACACGTTGACCGTTAAGGTTATAATAAATCTTATTGGCATCGTCTACATTTTCATCAGTCATCAAATTGTCGATACCAGTAGACTCAGCCTCATCTTCTATCCCGATGAAACACAACATTACCTTGGCACCTGTTGGGATATCAGCATTTGAGATTTCCATAAACGACTTGTGGTTGCCGAACTGCTTCGGTTGTGTCATCTCATGCAGCTTACCTCCTGAGATATAGTAACGTGAGACACCATCGACGGTTTCTATCTTCTCCTTGCGCACCGTTACACCCTTCATGTAGTTACCTTCCACGAAGGCTTCGCTGACACCAGTCTCGGCAATCTGATAGTAGATACCCGTACCGCTGGTAGCATCTGGCTCACGATATTTCTTAATCAGCACACCCGAGCCTGCAGAAATGTATGTTCCGTCTTTACCAGTCTTGTCACCGAGATTGATACTGGTCATGTGAACAGAGAAGGTATCACCGTTCTTGCTGTACTTACCGTCACCAGTGAAAGCAATCACAACTGGGTCGTCGGTAACAGGATTCTCTGCATCCACACCATTCACTTCTGAGAAGTCCACATCGAACTCGCGAGCGAATGTTCCGTATTCACCAGCCTGTGTGAAAGGAATCTTATAGGAAATGTTGTCTGCATAGTGAGTCCATGCAGTCTTGTATGCTTCCTCTGCCGACTTCCTTACGTAGATATTAGTTGCGTTACCAAACTCATCATATTTAGCATCGCTTGAAGAACCCAGATCATCTGCCGTCAACTCGAATCGTGCCGTTGAAAGCAGGCCATCGTTCAATGTTTCATCGATGAGGAACACGTTCTCCACAGGGCTGCTGGTACTTGTAAGTGAAGCATCTTTCATGAAAGCACGCGCACCAATGTACTCAATTTCTCCAGGCACCACCACTTCCTTCACATTAGTACCGACATTACTTCCTGTTGCGGTGAAGAGATAGTCGCCCACAAGCTTGACGGAATATAGTTTGTTGTCTATTGTGACAGAAGTGGGGAGCACGTACGTCTCATCGTTAGTTTCGACAGAAAGTAAATCCACTATTCTTGCTCCTGGTTCGTCGCTCACCACAATAAACGGGTCACCTGCATAACCGCGTGGATTAACCGAAAATCTTGACCAGTCTGAAGATAAAGAATTTCTTGTCAATAACGCCTCTTAGCTGAGCCCTGAAGTCCTTGATTTTTGCATTCAGCGATTCAGCAGAAGCGTTGGTTG
>JAFRPY010000016.1 GCA_017428925.1 Prevotella sp.
ACCGCTCCATCGATAACTTTGCCACAAACCTGCTTGCGGGACTTATTGCGTACAACCTGCTGCCAAAGAAACCATCAATGAACATTGAAATCATTGACAAAAGCAGAATTCTTGCATAAGGCTTAAGTCGAACTCACGTTAACTTATTCTCAATTATTATAGGAAGAAAATACTGATGGCTCGGATTATACCATTGTGGAATATCTGCTTTCATTTCAGACTTCCAGATAACGCCTAGACCTTTAAAGTCATAATTACCCATCCAATCCATTTCATATCCTTCTGGAATTTTGACTTTTGATGGGCATGCTATTTCGGGAAGAATATAAACGTCCGCATTAAACTGCAAGATTATGTTTATCTTTTCCTGTGTAGATCGGTTTATATTATATGACAGTATTTTCATAACCAATTAGTGTTTGCTGATTTATTAGTAACTGATTGATATTTAAATATATATAACATTATTTCTTCTTTTGTTTAACAATAAATGAGTACCTTTGGGTGTTAAAACTGACAAGCAGATGAGGTTTAAGCCAAGCTACAAGCAGTTGACCATTGACGGTTTCAGGTCCTCCCTTGAAGGGTTGGACAAGACCAACCGCTGGGTTTGGCTGGGCGACCATCTTCCTTGGGTCGAATATGAGAAATTGTACGGTCAGACACTCAACAACCAGACAGCAGGAGCCAGTGGCAAGCCTGCCCGCATGGTGATAGGTGCCATGATAGTCAAGCATATCACCCGTTTGTCCGATCAGGACACCATAGAGATGATTCAGGAGAATCCTTATATGCAGTATCTCTGTGGACTTGGGGAGTTCACCGACCAGCCGATATTTGATTCCTCCCTCTTCGTTGACCTGCGCAAGCGTATCAGTGCCGATGACATCAATAAGATGACCGAAGCTCTTTTGAAGCGTGAGCAGCAGATGAAGGAAGAGATGCGTAAGCACAAGGAGGACGAAGCCAGGGACCGTGGCGAGGAGCCGCCAGCCGCTCCCGCCGTAGACGAGAATGCAGCCGCCTTCACAGATAGCAAAGGACGTGAGCACAAAGGTGTGCTGAAGATAGATGCGACATGTGCCGATGCCGAGGTTCGCTACCCTGTTGATGTGGATATTATTGATGACGGATGCCGTGTCATGGACCGCTTCATCCGGCGTATCTGCAAGGCGGACAGCATATCTGTTCCCTATACATATTACGGTAAGGCGAGGAACGCCTACAGATACCTGGTGAAGATGAAGAAGAAGGGCGGCAAGCTGGTGAAGGACACCATCGAGCAGATGCTCAGTTGCCTGCACAGAGACATTCTTACCTTGATAGACCTCACCGCTGGGGAGTTCCGTTATCGTCTTGACTGCCTGCGCAAAGACCAGCGCAGGATTCTGGATGCCACGATGAAGATGAACTTCCAGCAGGAGCAGATGTTCCGAACAGGCGAGCATCGTTGCAAAGACCGTATCGTCAGCATCTTCCAGCCCCATGTACGTCCCATTGTCCGGGGAAAGGTTTCTGCAAAAGTGGAGTTCGGTGCCAAGATCGGTGTCAGCATCGTAGAGGGCTATAACTTCATCGACCACCACAGCTGGGATGCCTACAACGAGGGTGCAGACCTCCAACTCCAAATCGACAAATACAAGGAGCGATTCGGCTGTCTGCCTGCCACCATCCTGTCTGACAAAATCTATATGAACAGGGCCAACAGGGCCATACTGAAAGACCTCGAGATCAAGAACTACTACAAGCCACTCGGACGACCGCCCAAGGAACCACCCAGCCCTGAGAGGCAGGCCATGATGGCCAAGGCCGTGGGACAGAGAAATGAAATCGAATGCTCGTTCGGTACAGGCAAGAGAGTATATCAAGCCAACGACATAAGAGCCAAGCTCCCCGAAACCGCAGAATGCTGGACTGGGATGTGCTACTTCGCCAAGAATGTGATGAAGTTCTTCAGGGAGCTTTGTCATACCTTATACGATTTATTGAAATTTTTAACTTTGGTGACCATTGTTGGGACAGGATTGAGACCTGCCTGGCAAGTGGAAGCCAATTAATCAGTGAACACCAATTATACTCTTTTTATTTCTGCATCGACAACATATACGTCGCCATCAGCATCTATCAAGACATTCCTGGGAACAAGATCCCAGACGACATAATCGCCATTTGTGAAACGTCCTTCTACATCCTCTTTCGTGAATCCAATTGCCGACATATATGTGTCAATCATAATCTGAGTTGCAGGCTGTGCCTCGCAAATACGATCTTGTTCCAAGACTGGCATGACGCTTCTCCCATCATAACCTGTAAAGCCATAAAATCTATACGCTGTATTAGGGAATATCAGATTATGAAGCAGAATCTTGTCTAACAACTTACAGATACCTCCACTGTTAAGCAGATTATTAACCTTGTAAATCGTTTCTTTGGCAACATAGGTGTCGTTCTCATTGCCACTTGGTCCTGGGGTTCCGAGGTCAAAAATGTTGTCCATCGGAATCCACACACTACATGATTTAGCGTATTGCTCAGCAACACGCTGCTCTATTTCGAAGCGGCTTCCATAGCCTTTGCCGTCTCGAGGTTCCGTCTCATATAGTCGGCAAAGTCTTTGGAGTTCATTGGAGATTTCTTGAATTCTACGATTTTCTTCATCGTACGCTCCATAGCCTCCTTGTGAAACTGATTGAGATATGTCATCACTCATCTTGTTTTTAGTTTGCTGCAAAGATAGGCATAATAATTGATTCCTCCAAATAATCTTCTACCTTTTAAATATATCTACAGCCAGTAAGTTTGAAGAATCTACTCCACAATCGGCTTCGTGGGATTGATGAAGCTGAAGAGGAGGGCGGAGATGAGGAGCATGCCGGCAATCATGTAGAGGGGGAGGTTGTAGTTGCCGGAGGCTTGCACGAGGTAACCGAAAAGGATGCCACAGAAGAAACCGCCGATGTTGCCGAAAGTGTTCATGGCTCCGGAGATGGCTCCGGCATGCTGCTTGCCAAGGTCGATGCAAAGGGCCCAGGCCGAAGGAAGCATGAGATCGAAGATGCCGAAACAGAGGGAGAGGAACACAAAGACGGCCATCTTACCGGGGATGAATGCTGCCAGGAACATGCACAGGGCAGAGATGGCCAGCGACGAGGTGCCGAGGGCTTTGCGGCCTACCTTCAGGCCATATTTTGCCGAGAGTTTGTCGGTGAGATAGCCGCCGGTGATATTACCAATCATACTCATGATGAAGGGTACGGCCACGGCGTAGGTGAGTTCGCTCTTGGCAAAACCGCGCCCCAACTCCATGAAGGTGGGGAACCAACTGAAGAAGAACCACGAGCCGAAGGCGTAGAAGAAATACATGGCGCAGATGGTCCAGAACTGGCGGTTGTGGAGAATAGGCCCCCACTTAATCTCCCCCAAAGGGGGAGAACTCGGTTTAGTCCCTCCAACCTCCCCAAGAGGGAGGCTTTCTTGAGCGGCGTTGGACTCCCCTCCCTTTGGGAGGGGCTGGGGGTAGGCCAGGTACCACACCACGGCCCAGATGATGCCCAGTCCGCCTAAAAGCCAGAAGGCTGCGCGCCATCCCAGCCAAGCCATGACGGGAATCACCACAAAGGGCGTAAGTGCTCCGCCCATGCGACTGGCTGCCCATACGTAGCCCTGCGCCTTGCCTACTTCGTTTTTCTCGAACCAGCGACTGATGACGCCCGTGGAACAAGGAGAACTGCCTGCCTCGCCCACACCGAACATGAAACGAATGATGAGCAGCGAGGCCAGTCCGCCGGCTAATCCCGTGAACGCCGTGAACAGCGACCACCAGAGCACAATCTGGGTGAGCACCTTGCGGTGACCATGACGGTCGCCGTAGGCACCCATCGGAATCTGCATCAGTCCGTACGACAGGATAAACGCACTCTGCACCCATCCCCATTCGGCAGCCGACAGGTTCAGGTCTTTCATGATGGATGAACCGGCCACGCTGATGTTGATGCGGTCGAGAAAGGTGACGACGCCCAGAATGACGAGCATCGCCAATATGAAATTCTTGGGAGACCCACCCCCGCCCTCCCTGTTTAGGGAGGGGGATTCTTCACTATTCATTCTTTCACTCTTCATTATTCTTTTACTCTGGTCGCTTCGCTCGAAATTATATTAAAAATTATTTTTAAAATTTTATTGACTGTTTCGCCAACGTATTGTAAACTTAATTTTAAATCCAATTTCAAGGGCGAAGCCCGACCAAAAACTCTTCACTTAAAGATTGAGGAATTGGCGGAGGCCTTTTACGCCGAGGATGGGACTGGAGAGAACGGGCTTTCCTGTGAGTTCTGCCAGTCGTTGCTCCATGCGTGCCATCGAGCCTTGAGCCAACACAAACATATCCACCTGATCGGCAATCCTTGCGGCAGCCTCGGCTATCAGTCGGTCGTGGGTTTCGCCATCCCCACTTTGTCCGGCGGCAAAGGCACCGTCGGCCAATCCGTCCACCAATGTAACTTGGCGCCCTGCCTTGCGCGCCTCATTCTCCAAGAGCCGGCGGGTAGGGTCGAGGGTGGTGGATAGGGTAGAGATGACACCGATGCGGTCAGCGCTTGTCACTGCTTGCTGGGCCATAGGCTGGTCGATGCGGAATACGGGAATGGGGGCATAGATGTTGCCATAGTCGGCCACATCACCTACCGATGAACAGGTGTTGAATACCACATCGGCGCCGGCATCGGCAGCAGCCACAAAGTGGGAAAGCAGACGGCGGCGAACGGCCGGAGTGACTTCATTGTTGGCAATGACCTCCTGTATGAGCGTATCGTCGGCAATATGGTTCAGTTTCACTTCAGGAAGATATTCCTTGAAAATCTCTGTCAGGGGTTGTACAAGCGCCATGGCGGTATGTACGGCAACTACTTTGATCATATTATTAAGTTTTTAAGTTTGTGAGTTTTTAAGTTTGACGCTGCTTTCGTTTGCACAATATTTGATGCTGCAAAAATAGTAAAAAGAATGGTAAAGTGCAAGTATTTTACTTTTTTTACCTTTTTACTTTTTTACCTTTTTACTTTTTTGTGTACTTTTGTAAACAGAATGGCTATTAAATATACAAAAGGCGAGGAGATATGGAACTCCGGTTCCCACGGTGCAGGCATCCTGCTGGGTGTCGTGGTGGGCATCGTTTTCCTGATATGGTGCTTCCGTGCGGGCGACGGATGGGCTTCCACGGCGGTCATCCTCTATCTGGTGGGAATGCTCTTCTCGTATGTCACCTCTACGGTGTATCATGCCCTGCCACACCGCTTTATGACAGGCAAGAGGGCCATTGCCAAGGAAACGTGGCGCAAACTGGACCATGCTGCCATCTATTGGCATATTGCCGGCAGTTATAGTCCGCTCACGCTCATTGCCCTTCGCGAACAAGGTTATTGGGGGTGGACGCTGTTCTGCTTCGTATGGCTTTGTGCCATTGCGGGAACGGTGATGAGTTTCGTGCGGCTGAAGGAGCATAGCCATATAGAGACTTTCTGCTTCATCGGCATGGGACTTTCCGTACTGGTGGCCTTCAAGCCCCTGATAGCCAGCGTCTCCACGGCGGCCGTCGTCTGGATTATTGCCGAGGGCGTGTGCTATATTACGGGTGCCGTGTTCTATAGCCTGAACAAGCAAAAATACATGCACACCGTGTTCCACTTCTTTGTGCTGGCGGGAAGTGTCTGCCATATCGTTGCCGTATGGGATGTGCTGATGCAGTATCTGTGAAAGTGCGGTTGGAAGTTGGAGGTACGAAATATGAAGTTGGAGGTATGAATTACGATGTGTCGCCTTCGGCGAGGTGGAAGTAAGATGTAGTACTTCGTAACTCCAAATTCGTCCTTCGCAATTTGTAAGTGGGGCGGTTTACAGTTAAAAAAACATAAATTCGAGAGGCCGGCAGAAAATTCTTCACTCTTCACTCTTCACTCTTCACTTTTATTCGTACCTTTGCACCCGCAAACAGCGAAATGGGGGCGTAGCCCAGTTGGTTTAGAGCGCTGCAGTCACATTGCAGAGGTCAACAGTTCGAGCCTGTTCGTCCCCACAAGACCGGAGATTTTTCTCTGGTCTTTTTTTGTTTCCCGAAAAAATATGTTTATCTTTGCCGCCGATAACAAGAGAAAGATTCTATGTCGAAAGAAAAAGAAACTTCAGACGTGTTGCTGCGTAGTGTCAAGGCTTTGTCGGCCTTGTCGCCCACCGAGGAGAAAATGATGCCTGCCGCCGATGCCCCGTTGCCTTCGGTGGCTGAGCTCAGAGACTTTGTGGAATTGACGAAATGCGTGGTGTTCCACGGGTTCTTCGATGAGCGGAAAGCCGACGAGGAGGTACGCTCGTATGCCATTGGCGTCAATCTGGAAAGTATACTGACGGTGCTGAAGAAGCAGATAGCACGAGCACTGATTTATAAATATGAGGAGTATGACCATGAAAGGGCAAGGGAGGAGGCTTCGCGACTGGCACTACGGTTTGTAGACAGCATACCTGAGATTAAGCGGGTGCTGTTCACCGACGTGGAGGCAATGTTCGTGAATGACCCTGCTGTTGACAACGTGGGCGAGGTGGTGTTCAGCTATCCCGTCATTCAGGCCATGCTCAGCTACCGCATAGCCCATCAGCTTTTGGAGATGGGGGTGCCCGTCATTCCGCGTATCATCACCGAGCAGGCCCATTCGCTGACGGGTATCGACATTCATCCAGGTGCCGAGATAGGAGAGTATTTCTCTATCGACCATGGTACGGGCGTGGTGATTGGCGAGACTTGCATTATTGGCAACCATGTGACTTTGTATCAAGGTGTTACGTTGGGTGCCAAGAACTTCAAGATAAATCACGACGGAAAACCTCAGAACACGCCGAGGCACCCGATTATCGAGGATTTTGTAACGATCTATTCCAACAGTACGGTGCTGGGGCGCGTCACTATTGGTCACCATTCGGTGATAGGCGGTAACGTGTGGATGACTCATAGTCTTCAGCCTTATTCCACCATTATCCAAGGCAGGGCTATCAGTATGGACTTCACCGACGGGGCAGGAATATAAAGAAAAGTGGGGGCAAAGGCGAAGATCCTTTGTCTTGGCATAAAAATAAATGCTAATTTTTTTGTTCTGCTCTCATTTTTTTGTATCTTTGTCCCCATAATATGAAAACTTTGTGTGATGAAAAAGACAGTTTTATTATTTATATTAGCAGTTGCCGCGTCTTTGGGCTTTGCACAGGGACCTAATGGCAGTGGTACTTATTACCAAAATGCCGACGGCAAGAAGGGCAGTGCGCTGAAGACGGCGCTGTATGGTATCATCAGCAAGAAAACGTCGGGTGTTGGCTACAGTTACGACGGACTGCTGACCAATTATAAAAAAACCGACAAACGGGCCGACGGTTATCTGCGTGACTGGTATGCCCCCAGTAATAAATACGAGATTGGAGGGCCTAAGGAAAATCATCAGTACAGTGCTGAGGGCGATGCCTATAACCGTGAGCATCTGGTGCCCCAGAGTTGGTTTGGCAGCGGAGATCCAAAGAGCGACATCATTCAAGTGGTGCCCACCGACGGCTATGTGAACAACCGCCGCAGTAACTATCCCTTGGCAGATGTGAAATCGGCAACCTATACCTCGAAAGACGGCTGTAAGTTGGGCAGTTGTGCCACACCGGGCTATACGGGCACGGTCTTTGAGCCGCTGCCCGATACCAAGGGCGACATTGCCCGCATCTATTTCTATATGGCCACACGCTATGAGAACCTGGTCTCTAATTGGGATGGAGCTACGGCAAGCATCGTCTTTGCCGGCAACAAGTATCCGGCCTTCAATGAATGGTATCTGAAAATGCTCTTCGAATGGTCGAAAAACGATCCTATTGACGACGTGGAAATAGCACGCAACAATGCCGTCTACGGCGATGAAGATGGTTATGTCCAGAAAAACCGTAACCCCTTTGTGGATTACCCGGGACTGGAGCAGTACATCTGGGGCAACTGCAAGGATGTGGCCTTCAGCTACGACAACTATCAGCAGCCTGAATACACCGACGACGATGTTGATGTGAGCGGAGGTGGAAGTGAGCAAGGCGGCGGCAATGAACAAGGCGGCAATGAACAAGGCGGTGGCAATGAGCAGGGTGGTGAAATCCCGTCCGACGCTACGATTGCGCTGAACAACGTTTTCTTCAATTGCTCTTATAATGGTTCAATCGATAAGAAGAATGCCGAAGATCTTGTAGGCACTCAGAATGGTATCACCGTTACCTATTCTTTGGGCGGAAGTGGTTCAAATCGCTATTGCAACGATTCCCAGATTCGTCTCTATCAGAACAACACGCTGACCGTCAGTGTCGGTCAGGGCACCATCACAAAGATTGAGTTTGAGTTGGCAGAATCTTCGGACAAAACATTATCGGCCTCTACGGGTACGATGGATGACCTGGTATGGACAGGCAATGCCAGCAAGGTGGTGTTCAGCGTGGATAGCGGCAGCGGCCATATAAAGATTAAGAATATCAAGGTGACGGTCTCCGTGCCTTCCGGCATCCGCCCCTTTTTCGATAATCCGCGCAGTGGTTTTCAGATTTATAATCTTAATGGCCAGCGTGTACGCGGTTATGACAAAGGCATTTATATTATAAATGGAAAAAAGATAATTATTAACTAAAAATTTATATGTCATGAGATTAGACGGAAGAAGAGAAAGTAGTAATGTGGACGATCGCCGCGGAATGAGCGGCGGAACGAAAGCAGGTTTGGGACTTGGCGGTATCGTGCTGATTGCCATCATGACCTTTATGAGTGGAGGTAATCTGGGCGACGTCATCACTAATGTGGGAACCCAGATGGCAAGCCAGAATGTGGAGACTTCCGACCAGCAGCAGCGTGAGTTCACCGAAGAAGAGCAGGCACTGGCCAAGTTCTCCAGCCAGGTGCTCGCCTCTACCGAGGACATCTGGGGAAAGGTGTTCCAGCAGATGGGGCGCACCTATAAGGCTCCCAAGATGGTGCTCTACACCAATGCTGTGCAGACGGCTTGCGGTCAGGGTACGGCATCTGTCGGACCATTCTATTGCTCTGGCGACCAGTGTCTCTATATCGACCTCTCGTTCTTTACCTCCATGCGCAAGTCGTTAGGCATTCAGAACAAGGGTGACCTCGACTTTGCATATGCCTACGTCATCGCCCACGAGGTGGGACACCATGTGGAGAACCTGCTCGGTTCGCTCGGCAAGGCCCATCAGCAGATGAACGCCGTGGGCAAGACACAGGCCAATAAAATCAGCGTGCGCCTTGAACTGCTGGCCGACTACTATGCCGGCGTGTGGGGACACTATGAGAATGAGACCTTCCAGAGCATCGACGAGAACGACCTGCAGGAAGCCATCGAGACCGCTAAGGTTATCGGCGACAACTATCTGCAGGAAAAGGCTCGCGGCTACAGCTCTCCCGAATCATTCACCCACGGAACTTCTGCCCAGCGTATGCGTTGGCTGAAGCGCGGATTGGAGACTGGCGACATGAGTGTTACCACATTCAACGTCAGCGAGAGCGAACTCTAAGAATCCTCTCTTTTTTAAAGTCCGTTTACGTTTGTTGGATAAATCTTATCAAAAATAGATGAACGTAAACTAAAATATGCAGGCAAATGATACGCAGGCCGACAAAACCTCGTATCTTTGCCTGCAAATGTTTAAGAGTTTCTTCTTGTTGGCCGCATGGTCGATGGCTTTGCTGCAGATGCAGGCCAAATCGGACGGGAAGGTGATTGTTGTCGCCGATATGGAGACACATCGCCCCATCCGTGACGTGCTGGTCTATCTCGACAACGGCGACCAAGTGAAACTCGACTGGACTTGCCGTTTCCGCCTCTACCATTACAAATTCAAGCGTGCCACGTTTTCCCATCCCGACTATCTGAAGCGGGTCATGGACAGCAGCGAGATGAACGTCGACACCATTTTCCTGATTCCCAACTGCCATACGCTTAACGAGGTTGTTGTTACGGCCAAGGCTCCCGAAATCAATCCTCAGATAGGTAATAGCATCCGCCAGGAGATTGCCGCCCATGGCGTAAAACCTTCCGGCAAGGACTTCCTCTCCCTTCTCCGTCCCAAAGACCGCAAGCGCAAGAAATTAGGCAAGAAAACGATGGAGGCGCTGGAGAATTATTGAGTGTTGGGTGATGGGTGTTGGTGGATACTTAATTACCAGTCCATCTTTAGGATGGTGCACAAAGTCATACTCTAAACAGAATCATAAACCGATGAAGATAAAAAAGACATTAATATTGTTCAAAACGTTCCTCCTCGTTGCATTTGTAATAACGTGGACATCGTGTTCGAAGAGCGACGACACTGACGAAAGTGTTCCCACTCCCGAGAACCCTGTTGCCTACACCTTCTGCCCCGACATTCACCACCCGCACATGATTGACCTCGGCTTGCCCAGCGGTACGAAGTGGGCATGCTGCAATGTGGGGGCATCGAAACCTGAGGACTACGGAGGCTACTATGCATGGGGTGAGACAAATGAGAAGAGTCGTTACGACTATAGCACCTACATCCACTGCGACGGCTCGTATGAAACCTGCCACGACATCGGCAATGACATTGCCGGCACGCAGTACGACGCTGCCACGGCCAATTGGGGCAGCGCGTGGGTGATGCCAAGCCTGGAGCAAATGAATGAACTGAAGGGTAAGTGCACCAGTAAGTGGACTACTGAGAACGGCATTAACGGCATAAGGTTCACCGCATCCAACGGAGCCTCTATCTTCCTTCCTGCTGCGGGCTACCGCTGGGGAGGTGTCTTGGGCTATGCTGGCTCGAAAGGCGGCTACTGGTCGTCGACGCTCTACGAGTCATACAATAGCCACGCATGCGACCTCTACTTTCTCAGTGGGGATGTGTACATGAACGACTACAGCCGCGAATACGGTCAGAGCGTTCGCCCCGTACACGGGAAATAGGAGCCCCCTCCAACCTCCCCGGGGGAAGGCCTATGAATCTTGATAAGTTATATATGAGCCACAAGATGTAAACTTAATCACTGAACACGTTCAAAAAGATTATGGCAAATAATTGTGCAAAAAGGGGTATGTAAAGTCTTGCATTATGTAAAGTCTGCTACTATTCATATTTGCTTTTTAATTGTTACTCAGCACGTTATCTTCGTATAAATCCTCACAGACTTTACATAATATCTCAATGTTTCGTCTGTAAGCTCTTCAAGT
>JAFRPY010000117.1 GCA_017428925.1 Prevotella sp.
AACATCCTTTATCTTTGTGTTGCCAATCACGATGCAGGCTTGGCCGTCTTGTGCCAAGATGCGCACCATTTCCTTTGATACTTCTTGCATATCATTGAAATACTGAGCGACATCACAGGCTATATGCTTACTCTTCTTTGCTAACTCATTAACGATTTCCTGCCCCAACGCGCTTCCAGGAACATCCATAGAGGTGTTACCAGAATAGGACGTACCAATAAACTGCTTTCTGAAATCCTGCATGTTGGGAATATAGTCCATCCAATACCCTGTCAGCTGGTGAATATCTGCGTATTCGTATGATGTGACGTATGGCGGCGAAGTAATGATGACATCTACACTCCCGCTTTGGATAGAGGTGTGCCGAGCATCCTCCAAAAGAATGTCACATTCCACATTTAGATTTCCTTTTGCCTCCAGTTCCTCGTAAAAGGCACGATTGCTTTTTATCATCTTCTGACAATGGCGCTTGAATTCTTCGAAAGGGTCTGGTATCTTTTCGCCTTTCTTTGGATCAATTTGTGGCTTTGTGCTTGACTGCAACCAGCGAGAACAATTCTTTAATATATGAGATATGCAGACATAGAAAAACTCTTTCGTTGCGTTATCAAAGGGAGCATTGTTGACCGTTTCAAACAGAAATGCTACTTTCGCTTTTTCTGACGGAAAGAACCAGTAGTCAATTCTGTCGTGCTTCTGAATATTGATATAGTCATTCTCTACATAGCCATCAAACAATCCAATCAAAGCATCGTATGATTGCTGAAGGGCTACAGGCTCTATAGGAGTGGTCTTTACTTTCGTGATTAACTGAGCAACGGGGTTGATGTCAGTTCCAATTGACTTCTTCCCATGTGCTTTCGCTTCAACGAGGGTCGTACCACAGCCAGCAAACAAATCGGCAATGACATTACTATCTGGTGCAAAGTCCTCTATAATCTTTTTGACCACATTAGGTAAAAACTTGGCAGGATAACGATGGTAACCATGTGTCCACTGCTCAGTGGAACGGACATTTTCAAATGCCCATTCATGGCTAACCTCTATATTGCCGAAATCAGTGTACTGCATAGTTTTACTAATTATCGGATTCTTCCCTAAGTAACTTTTGGGCTTTCACTCCCAAGCACTCTGAAATTTGAAGAAGGGTTTCAAGACTTGGCTGGCATACATTTGTACACCACTTTGAAACAGTAGAGGGCGCAACTCCTAACTGTTCTGCCAACCATTTGTTCGTTCTCTTCTTTTCTGCCAAAACTACTTTTAGCCGATTGATGTCTTTGTCCATATCGGATGAATCTATTATTTGGGACAAAGATACAATTTTTTTAGCATAAACACGCAAATCTCTCCAATATTTAACAATTATATTCACTTATATTTCCTTATTCTCACTTTTCTGTATCCATTTCTGATATTCGTCTGTCAATTCTGTCACTTTATGCATAATCAGCACTAACTCCATCATATACTTCTCTAACTTGTACACCAATGCAGCGGTTCTGCGCTCTGAGAAGTGGCTTTTCAGTTCCTTCAATGTTTGGTTGTAGTTGTTTCCAACCATACGAAACTGAGCATGGAAGTCGCTCCGCTCGGCCTTGCCGCTTTGCACAGCAAAGAACTTGGCATAATATTCATGTTGACTCTTGTCGAATGTCACCACATGGAATGGCTCTCCAAAAATTCGCGCCTTGATGAATGCGGACTTGCTTGTCATGCCAGAACGCTCAAACATCTTTAGAAAACGCATATCTTCTTCACTACTAAAGTTCACTGAATAGCGGTTTGTTGCCGGATCCAATTTGGGATTGCATGACAACTTTCAGGAGAACTGTGCCATTGAGTTCTTGCTCTGGCAAGCGAACAAGTTCGAGCGATTGAGGGTGATGCGTCCCATGATAGGTGCTTTCCCCTGCTTGTCCAATCCGCTCTTTTTAAGGTAGAGCAATACCTTGAATTTGCTTACTTTAGATAAAATGTTCACGCTCGGCAATCCGCAAGCAAGCTTGCATTGCTCTCTCTTAATCACATTTTTCATACGCTTCTGAGTTTTTGAGTGCAAAGTTATACATTCTCAGAACGTCCCCAGCCGTGCAAAATATGCCAGAATATGTATGTTTTTCCGAGCCGTTGGAAATTTCGTACAGATTTCCATGTTTTTACCAAGTGTTCTTCGACGATCGAAGCGAGCAGAGCTCGAATCCCAGTTACCAAACGTAGTAACCGAGGTAACACTTAGGTAACGGAACAGGCTCAACATTCTTTCCAATCCGAAAGAATCTCAAAAGCGCAAATGACAGCAAACAGGCGCAATATCAACGATTTACGCTATTTTACCCGTAATAGCCTCATCATTCCCAACAACCTTGATATTCGTAGAAATAGAACCGTTGCCAGTTCGTAACCCAGATTTTTCCCAATCCTCCGAACTGCCTTTATTTACAAAAGGTTTGCGATTTTATCCAAAATTACGAAATAATCCGGACAAATCCTTCAAAAACAAAAGGAAAGTTGTGCTTTGAACTCGCAAAACACAAATATCATGGCACTAATGGTTTCCTTCGACTTCCGAAAGCTGAATTCGTTATTTCTCAAAAAACTCCTGGGGGCCGGTGGTGTAGAGATTGCCGAAATGTGCGGAGTTCACGATATGCACATGCGAGCCAAGGGTGCGCTGAGCGCAAAAGAGATAGAGGTCGCGGTAGGTCGTTGTTGGCGATGCCGTCAGGTGAGTGACGAGATTCCGGCTGAAGCGGCAGCCGCGTAACTGGAGAGGAAAAGCTAATTCCAGTTACGCGGCACGCCGCGTCCCTACATTTTCTGAGTCAAAGATTCAGACGATAAGATAGTCTTCATGAAAGACAACCAAACATCCATCTGAAAATTCAATAAAATTCTCTTCCACTTCCACCTTTTCTTCTGAAACACCTTTGTATAATGGTATTACATGAGGTGGAAGAGAACTTTTTATCTTCCACTTCTCTTCCACTTTTCTAAAGCATGGTTTTCGGGCTCAAAAAGCATGAATTCCCTTGCTGGAAAGCATATCTTCCAAGGTTGGAAAGCATTGCTTTTGAGTTGCAAAAGCATTGACTTTAGAGCGTAAAAGCATTGACTTTAGAGCGCAAAAGCATTGACTTTAGAGCGTAAAAGCATTGCTTTGGGAGTCACAGAGCAATGCTTTAGAGGTTATGGAGCACTGCTTTGGAGGTTACGGAGCACTGCTCCCGATGCTACAGAGCACTGCTCTATATAGGTATGGAACAGTGCTCCCTATGGTACAGAGCACTGCTCTATATGGTACGGAGCACTGCTTATCCTGAAGCGACGGATGCACATGTGACCCCTTGGGGTCTTGCCCGCCCGAAGGTCCTTACACGCAGCTCTGCTGCTTTACCCGTGCGAAGCAATTTAAAGGTGGAAGAGGAGTGGAAGAGAAAAGAGTCTCTTCCATCATCCCAAGCTATAATATTTAAAGGCATTTCAGAAGAATAGGTGGAAGTGGAAGTGAAATTGCATAAAATATTTTGTGACCAAGAGTTGCATGAATCAAAAATAATTCGTATCTTTGCAATCTAATATCATAATTCAATCTCGCAAAATGAAGGAATAAAGGGTATAAAGGGGAGAAAAGAGCATAAAGGGACATTTAGAGCCCCTTGATAAGGGGCGGCTATCGCTCGGCTTTGCCGCTTTCGTAGCGCAGCGGAGAAAGAATGCAGGGTTTTAATCCTTTGACTCTCACTCCTCTGGTTGCACAAAGCATACGTCCCTTTTCTCCCCTTTCACTCCCCTTTAAGCCCTTTAAGCCCTTGGGAAGTGGAGCTTGCGAAACTTCAGTAACATAAAATCTTGTATGTGATGACAGCAATCAGCAATCAGAAAGTGACATTGATGAATCAGCGCGACGGTCAGGAGCGCTACACCCGTTTTGCACTTAGCGCGGCGGTGGAGATGATTCGCACGGGCAAGCTCAAGAGCGGAAAGTCGTTTAGCGAACTCGCCGACAGACCTCGTATCTGCTTTTCATCGGAAATCAAAAACCAACGTGGCCAGCGGTGGACCTATATTTATAATGGTATGATCCTACTGGAGATTAACAACCTGCCCGACCGCCAAACGGCAGAGGAGATACGGCAGGAGGCCGCCTTCATCGACTACACCCTGTTGGCTTTCGTGGGAGCCGACGGGCGCAGTGTGAAAGTTGTCTGCCAGGCAGCGGAGCGCAACAACTGGCAGAATCCCGATGGCTACTGGCAGTCGGAGGTGGAGAAGTTCAATCTGAACGCCTATGCGAAGTTCCATTATCTATACTCCACCCAGCTGGCCATTCGTGTGGAGAACATCGCCCCGACGCTGCGCTCCAGCTGTGTGCTGAGTCACGACGAGGAGGTGTACTTCAACCCCGATTGTGCGGTGATGATAGTATCGCCAGAAGATCAGACGGCTGAGCGGCTGTCGAGGATGGTGCGCCAGGAGAGGGGAGATGAGGCCGACAGCACGACGATACCAGGGCTCTCCACAGAAGCCTCCCGCCGCCATGAGTACCAAGCTTGCAAGGCCGATGCCCTCGAGGCATGCCGCCTTGACAAGGACGACGATTTCGTGCCGCATTGTCTGGAAGTGCTCGCCCAGTATTGTCATGAGAGCGGCCTTGAGGAGGCCTTTGCCGTGAAGATGACGCTGTTCGACGGACGGCTAAACGAGGATGCGGAGTATGTGCAGACGGTCTTCGACTCACAGTACTCCAAGACGCTGAAAGCCACCTGGCCGCTGAAGCACGTAAAACCCTCGCAGCTGCTGACCTACAAGACCGAGGCTTTCCTGAACTCGCGCTATGAACTGCGGAAGAATGTGATGACGGGAGCGGCGCAGTATCGGTCGAAGGACTCCTTCGACTATCGTTTCAGCGACCTGACAAAGGAGGCGATGAACACCATGTCGATACGAGCGTTGAAGGCCGGCATCGAGTCATGGGACAAGGACATCAAGCGATATGTGCAGTCGACGCTCATCCCATCTTACGACCCCGTGAACGAATGGCTGGAGCAGTTGCCGAAGTGGGATGGCACCGACCGTGTGACGCCTCTGGCCGAGCGCATCCCGACGCAAAACAAGCACTGGACCGACGACTTCCACAAGTGGATGCTGTCGATGGTGGCCCACTGGAAGGGCATCGATCGCAACCACGGAAATGCCATCGTGCCGATGCTCATCGGTGCGCAGGGTTGTGGCAAGAGTTCCTTCTGTGGCATCCTGTTGCCAAACGAACTGCGCGACTACTACATCGACAAGATAGACTTCAAGAACGAAACCGCCATCAACCTCGGCCTGTCGTCGTTCGCCCTGATCAACATCGATGAGTTCGACATGCTCTCGCGCAGTCAGCAGCCGCTGCTGAAGCATCTCATCTCGAAGAGCGATGTGAAGATGCGCCCGCCCTACGGCAAAGTCTACGAGCAGCGCCGCCGCTATGCCTCGTTCATTGCCACGACAAACAACCTCCGGCCATTGCCCGACGACAAGTCTGGCTCGCGCCGCTTCGTCTGCATCGTTGTGGAGGGAATGATCGACACCCTCACACCCATCGACTATCAGCAGCTCTATGCTCAGCTGGTGGCAGAGATCGCTCGTGGCGACCGCTATTGGTTCGACGATGCCGAGAACCAGCGCATCATTCAGGAGAACCGCCAGTATGAGCGTGTGGGCAGTCTGGAGAAGATGATAGAAATGAAGTTCTGTCCAGCAAAGGATAAAGACAAGTCAACGCGGAAGACAATCGATGACATCATAGATGTGCTGAGCCGTTCGTTCCCCAATTTCCGTCTCACAAAGAACATCAATGTAGAGGTGGGGCGTGCCCTTAACAGGCTGGGCTATCATCCTGAAAAGGGCAATGACCGCCAGAAGTATTATATAACTGAAGTTTAGCAAGCTCCACTTCCCAAGGGCTAAAAGGGCTTATAGGGGAGAAAAGGGATTAAAAGGGGAGAAAAGGGACGAATGCTTTGTGCAACCAGAGGAGTGAGAGTCAAAGGATTAAAACCCTGCATTCTTTCTCCGCTTCGCTCTGCGTCTCCTACGTCGCCGAGCGATAGCCGCCCCTTATCAAGGGGCTCTAAATGTCCCTTTTCATCCCTTTTCCTCCCTTTTCCTCCCTTTTCATCCCTTTTCCTCCCTTTTCCTCCCTTTTCATCCCTTTTCTCCCCTTTTCTCCCCTTTTCATCCCATATTTCTTCATGAAAAATGGACGCAGTTTGAAAGTATTTTTGTATCTTTGCACCGTAAGAAATGGCTGAGGCCCTCTTTGCGACCATAAAACAACCGTTATAACAAAGACTTTTCGGATGGATTCCTATCGCATCATATGTGCCCTTGTGACCGGTGCTCTCCTTTGTTTGGCCATGCTGCTGGTGTTCCTTCGCGTGCCGATGGCTCTCGAATGGCAGTCGTTCCGCAAGGCGAAGCTCTTCACTGCGCTGGCATGCTTTGTGCTCAGTGCTGCCTACGGATCGTCGGCTCTGATGGGCTGGGCGTTCGACGTCCCCGTGATGCTCGTGTGGCTCGTAGTGGCCAGTCTGCAGGCCATCCTCTTCACGTTCACTTGTGTGGCGTTCGTCGCACCTCAGAGGAATATGCGGCGGTTCGTCTTCTGGAACCTTATCCCAATGGTTGTGCTCACGACGCTCATGACAGGTGCCTACCTCTTCACCTCCCATTGGAGTGTGGCGCTGTTGATGGCGGGTGTGGCGTGCTATCTTGCCCAGCTGTTGTTATACATCCACTATTTCATTACCGTCTATCGTGCCAATGTCGAACATCTCGAAGAGGTGTATGCCGACGACCTCTCGTCGCGACTGGCGTGGGTGAAGCGATTGTTCTTCTCTGCCCTGGTGGTCGGTTTGCTGGCCGTGGCCGTCATCCTGCTTGTGAACCAGACGCTCGATGCCGTGTTCGGTCTTGTCGTGACGGCCTACTACACCTATGTAGCCATTAGTTTCATCAACTATATGTCGCGTGCAGCCTTTGTCGTCAAGGCCGCCACCTTACCCGAGGAGTCGTTGGATGAGGAGGCCGTGGCCGAAACAGCAATGGGCAATCGTGACAACCTCGAGCATGTCCGCATGGCGATCGACGACTGGGTAACCACCAAGCGCTACCTCGAGCCAGACGTGTCGGTGGAGGAGATAGCTCGGCAGATGGGCATCAGCCGTCAGGCACTCAGCGACTATTTCTCTACTGAGTTGAAGATGCCGTTCCGTTCGTGGCGCATCGAGCAACGCATCGCTGAAGCCCAGCGCCTCCTGGCCGATAACCCCTCTATCCCCACCGGCGAGCTCTGCGCCCGCTGCGGCTACAACGATCGCAGCAATTTCCACAAGCACTTCCTCAAGGTGACAGGCAAAACGCTGGCGGAGTATAGAACGCCCCACCAGAGCTCAGAGGAATAATTATTCATTTCAGTTGCCTTTTCCACGTGGTATTTCTCCATTTTTGAGAAATACCACGCTGTTTTCTTCGCGTACGTTATTGTTTTTTACTATCTTTGCACAAAATACGACAAATTGAAACATAACGGAACAACGAAATTAACAATAATCATTAAAAACAAAGTTTTATGGAAACCAAGAAACACTCTTCATCGCTACCTGCAGGCACAAGGCGGGGGCGAACAAAAACAACGCAGCGCAGCCGGTGGCTGGGGCTGCTCGTGATGCTTGCACTGCTGGTAGGCAGCGGGACGGCATTCGGGCAGAATCCTGCAGACTTCGACCTCAATGCGCAGTCCAATGTATCAGGCTCCACAATTCTAACCCGTTGGTCCAACTGGGTGCGCAGTTATAAGTATTCAGGAACCA
>JAFRPY010000002.1 GCA_017428925.1 Prevotella sp.
CGACAACTACGGATGGGGCAGCGGCTATGCAGCCTGCACACACGTCGGCGGATTCGGAAGCGATGAGGAGAAGTGGGCCGCCTGGCGTGCTGTCATGAACGGTGCCAAGGTGACGGCCTATATTACCAACAACGGCGACGGTACGGCTGATGTGAAGATGGTGATGCATGGTACCGATGGCGTTGATTACATACAGGACTACATTGGTATCAACACTATTGACCCGGATAATCTGTACTTCCGCTTAACAGTTGATCATTGTTATCTGGTATTGGAATAGTATCATAAGTATAACCGGTTGCCTGCAGACACCTTTGCATGTCTGCAGGCAATCTTATCCATAACGTATGAAGAAACTGACAAAATTATTTTTCCTTTTAAGTATAGGATTGCTGTTTGTCGCCTGCGGCAACGACGGTGACAATGACGGGGAAGGGGGAACATCCTCTATGACGGCCACTACGCCTGTAGTGACTTCCTTAACTGCTACGTCAGCCGTGGTCACCGCAAAAACAACGGGCACTGGTATCACCGAACGTGGTGTGTGCTACAGCACATCGGCCAATCCCACCATCAACGATAACAAGGTGAAGGGCAGCTCGACGGAGATGACACTTACGTTGACGGGACTGCAGCCCTCAACCACCTATCATGTCCGTGCCTATGTGCAGAACAGTTCCAATGTGGTTTATTCCTCTGATGTAAGTTTCACCACTCTCCAGAAGGACGAGCCTTCGGCTGAGATAGAAGATGATGTTGCCAACGGCGCTTCGCTACTGAAGTGGGTGAGCGTTCACGACCCCAGCGTGGTGTACGACCAAACCTCGCAGCGCTACTATATTTTCGGTTCACACCGTGCCACTGCCTGGACGACTAACCTGATGGCCTGGACCAGCATCACTGTACCTTGGGCTACAGCAAATTCAACGAATGCTGCTAATTCCGTGGCGTTCACCACACCTCAGGTGACCAAGGTCAAGAAGGATGGCAAGGAGGTGGACTTCACTTTCAACGCCTTTGAATGGTCCAAGCGCGGCAGCAGCAACTATTCTGTTGACGGCATGATGTGGGCACCTGATGTCATCTACAACCAGAAGATGGGTAAGTGGTGTATGTACCTTAGCGTCAATGGCGACAACTGGTATTCCAGCATTATCCTCTTGACAGCCGACAAGATTACCGGTCCCTACCGCTATCAGGCTCCTGTCGTCATCAGCGGATTCCATACTGGCACGTCCTATAAGGAGACAGACCTGGAGATTGTCATCGGCACACAGAGTTCGCTTCCCTCACGCTATGCTGTGGGTACAAAATGGGGTAACCGCTATCCCAACTGTATCGACCCCTGCGTGTTCTACGACGAGACCGGCAAACTGTGGATGTCGTACGGCTCATGGAGCGGCGGAATCTATATGCTGGAACTGGATGAGGAAACCGGTCTGCGCGACTACGATGTGACCTACACGCTGACGGGTTCGGATGACGGCATCACCGTAGATCCCTATTTTGGCAAGAAGATTGCCGGTGGATATTATTCTTCAGGTGAAGCCTCCTATATTGAATATATTGGCGGCTATTACTACCTGTTCGTCACCAATGGCGGCCTGGCTGCAGGTGGTGTCGCCAGCGACTACAACAACGGCGGATACCAGATGCGTGTGTTCCGCTCGAAAAGTCCTGACGGACCTTACACCGACAGCAAAAGCAGTACTGCCTTGTATTCCTCCTATCTGCTGAACTTCGGACCAAAAGAGAGTGATGGCAACCGTGGTGTCAACATCTTCGGAGCCTATAGCGAATGGGGCAACAAAACAGTAGGTGCTGCTGGCGAACGTTCGCAGGGGCATAATTCTGTCATTGCCGCTCCTGACGGACGCAGTTATTTGGTTTACCACACCCGCTTCCAAAATCAGGGTGAAGGTCATCAAGTACGTGTCCACCAACTGTACCAGAACGAAGATGGCTGGCTTGTTGCCGCACCGTTTGAGTACACAGGTGAAGGTCTGAAGAGTGCCGACATTGCCACCAAGCAGCAAATAGCGACTGCCGACATCCCCGGCAAGTACAAGCTATTGGTACACAACTACAAACTCGACCACACCAAGAAGGCCTACTCATCGCCTGTCGATATCACACTGAATGCCGACGGCACCATCACGGGTGAACAATACAATGGTACGTGGACAGCCAAATCGGGAACCTGTTACTTCACCATCAATATCGGTAGTGCTTACAAGGGAGTAATGGTTCGTCAAACCATGGAGCCTAAAAACGAGAAGGTGGCCAGTTTCACTGCCTTGGACAGCAAGACAGGTGTCACCATCTGGGGATACCGGTATGCCGACTTGTAATTCTGTATTTTAACATTTTAACTTTCAGGCCAGCGAAGTCATTCGCACAGAAGAAATCGCTGGCCTAATATTCACAACAGAGGGGTACGAGGGTACTGCCTTCACCCCCATTATAACATTAACTAAAAACAAAATGAAAAGAATATTACCTAAAAGTTTAGCAATAACCATCATGGCATTGTTCTGCTGTGGCAACATCATGGCAACCACCACCGTCGGTGCTACCGACAAGTCTACAGAATATATGGGCGAGAAATCACAGAACTACCTGCTGAAGCCCAATCAGATTCTCTATCTTGAGTTCATGAACTACGGCGGCATAGAAAAAAACTGGAATAATTGGCTGCTCGGTATCACCGATACAGCCGAGACACCTACCGAATACTTCATACTCCGCTCTGACAACTACGCATGGGGACCTGGCGGCAACACATACGACGGCGGATGGCAATCCTACATCAGCAGCAACATCGACTGGGATAATTTTCTTACCATCATGACCGACGTAAAGGTGCAGATGACCATCACCCGCACACAGGCCAACGTGAAGGTGGAAGTCGTTATGACACCCACCGACACCCAGTATCAGGAAATGACTGAGACCTTCAGCATGGACTGCGGTGACGGCACCCAGGACATCTATGCCTTCCTCTCCGTGGAGAAAGCCTACATCGTCATTGACGACGACAAGACACAGACCACCGACGGCACGGGCGAAGTGGAAGAATTCGTCTACGAGAACGACTTCTCCTCAACAGACGGACTGACCATCATTGGCAGCGGCAGTTTCGAGGACAACGACCGATTCGGGAAGGTGTTCCAGAACGTAGGCGGTGCACAGCGCACCAACTATCTGCTGTTGCCCGACGACCTGCTCTCCCATTCCGAAATGACAAAAGCTCTCACTATCGGCTTCTGGGTTAACTCAGCCAATGCCGGAGCCTCCTCGGACTATATGTGGGCTCCTATTTTCACCGCCTACGCCGCTGAACCGTCGGCCAACACTAATACTTGGCCAATGTTTGCGCTCCAGTACAGAGGTGTCATGCAGGTCAACTGTTCCGGATGGTCTGACTACGTGGACGTTCAGAATGCGGCTGGCGTCAACACGCTCTATCACGGCGACACCGACTGGCTGGCCGACAAGCAGTGGCACTACTACACCGCTGTGCTTGAAGGCGAGAATGCCAAGGTCTATTTCGATGGCGAACTCAAAAACGAATGGGATGCCGCATTAGTCTACCAGAATGAAAACAATGAAAATGTTTACACCACCCAGCAGGGACTATTCAGCGGCGGTAAGGCCCTGAAATACATCTGCCTTGGCGGCAACCAGGCATGGAACTGGGGAGACAATGACCCTGGCTTTGCATTCGCTAACTTCTACTTGGCCAACAAAGCCCTCACTCCCGAGGAGGTTGCCGCACAGATGGCCGCATCGCAAGGCAACATCGAATCCGACGGCATCCGTAATTTCTCAGCTGAGAGCGAGGCTACAGAATACTTCAACCTCGCCGGACAGCGTGTTTCAAACACTTTCCGTACAGGCATCTATGTTGCCAAAGGCAAGAAAGTAATCAAATAGCATCGCTATGATGAAACTTGCATTAAGTCTCATTGTCCTTGTCAGTGCATTCTGCCCCACTCCATCAAGTGGGCAGAATGACGGAGCCTACCTACTGGTATATCACAAGGACGACACCCACTCCATCCACATGGCCATTTCAAAAGATGGCTACAACTTCCATGCCCTCAACAAGGACAAGCCCGTCATCAATGGCGACACCATCGCCGAACAGCGCGGTGTGCGCGACCCGCACATCTTCCGCGGCCCCGACGGACTATTCTATCTGGCCATGACAGACTTACACATCTATGCCCAGCGCGAAGGGAAAAGGACTACAGAATGGGAACGCGACGGCAAGACCTACGGATGGGGTAACAACAAGAACTTCGTGCTTATGCGTAGCCGCGACCTCATACACTGGCAGCATAACCTGCTACGCATGGACAGTATTGATCCCGAAATTGGATGTGCATGGGCACCCGAAACAATCTATGACGGCAAGACTGGCCAAATGATGATTTACTTCACCATGCGCCACCAGAACGGGCAGAACAAGCTCTACTATGCCTACGTGAACAATCGCTACGACTCGCTGACCACCACCCCGAAGATACTCTTCGAGCATCCCAAGGAAGGCGTCTCGGCCATCGATGGCGATATCGTCAAGGTGGGTGACCGCTACTATCTCTCCTATGTCAGCCACGAGAGCACACCAGGCATCAAGCAGGCCTATAGCGACAACATCACCGGGCCATGGACCTATCAGGAAGAATTCATCGATCCCGAGCCCACAGCATGCGAAGCCCCCAACGTATGGAAGCGTATCGGAGAAGACAAATGGGTGCTGATGTACGATTGCTACGGGCAGAAGACTCATAACTTCGGTTTCGTGGAAACATCAGATTTTAAGACTTTCACACCTCTCGGCCAATTCAACAAGAAAACAATGAAGACCGACAACTTCACATCTCCCAAACACGGTGCCGTCGTACACATTAGCGAAGTAGAAGCCCTTCGGTTATGCGACTATTGGGGAGAAGCCTACTGATCAGTAGGCTTCTCTTTCTTTCATTTACGTTTTGTCATAGTTACTATAAAAGGCCATGTGGTTCATCTGCTGATGAACTTACGGCCATTCCTTACCACCACTCCCTTATATCCGCTGCCCACGCGCTGGCCAGCCAAGTTGTAGGTTGCAGAGACAGATTCTGTACCAGCCTTCAGAATGCTGATGCCACTGGTCTTGTCTGCCTGCATCTGGGCTATTATTTCATCGGGAGTCACGGCTTTGTTCTGAATGAGCAGCCGGGCATACTTGAATGCCGCATCGTTGTCTTTCCAGTCCCATGCCTGGTTGCCGCCAAGGCAGATGTATTTCAGGTCGCCGCCATTGCTGAACAGTCCCATTTGTGTGGTGGCACGTCCCTGAGAATCATTCTTGCTGGCATCGGGCCATTCGTTCTTGGCCACGCCGTCAAAATAAACCGTGGCACTCTCATTCTCGAAAACCACTGTGTAGTAGTGCCACTGCTTGTCGGCCAGCCAGTCGTTGTCGCCGTGATAGAGCGTGTTCACACCAGCCGCGTTCTGTTTGTCGTCATAGTCGGTATATCCGGCACAATTCAACTGCAGCACACCCCTATACTGGCAGGCCAGCATTGGCCAAGTGTTCGTGTTGGCCGACGGTTCGGCACCGTAGGCGGTGAATATGGGTGCCCAGAGGTAAGAGGCAGATTCGCCTGCATTCTCGGCGCTAACCCAAAAACTTATTGTGAGGGCTTTGGTGACTGCTGAGTGTGCCAGCACATCAGAGGGCAGCAGCAGATAATGGCTTCGCTGTGCACCGCCTCCGTTCTGATAGGCAGAACCAAAGGTTTCGTCGCTGACAAAACTTCCGCCGCCCACAATGGTAAGTCCCTCGTCGCTGCTGAAATCCTGAGCATATTGCCAGTCTGTCTCAGCCTTGTAGCCCCATAAGGTAACACCCGTACTGCTATCCATGGCCGTGAAGGCTGGCACACGATCGCTGGTGGGTTCCAGCGTCTGCCACACCATCACGCCGGTATATGTATTGCCATCCAAGGTAATGGTAAGATACGACGTGCCGCTGTCAATGCTCCAAGTTCCGCTGTAAGCGCCGCTGACTGTTCCGTCGGCCTGCAGGCTTACGGCCACGGGGTTGGTGAGTGCCATGTTGCTGTGGTCTAATCCATACTGATGGATGAGCACCTGATAGCTGCCTGCCACGTCGCTGCTGCCCACAAGTTGCTGAGAAGCAATGTCGGCATCGGTGGCCGTCTCGCCTGTATACTCAAACGGTGCAGCACAGAGCCATCCTTCCTTGTTGACGAAGACCTGGTGTACACGTATTTCATGCTCTTCACCACGGTTCTGAAAGCGTGTGTGGAAAACCATGTATGTTCGTCCATCCTCGGCAGCCAGTATGCTGTTGTGGCCTTGCGAGCGTTCGCTGTTTATTCCAGTGGTAGTATACCCCCACTCGCCGTAGGCTCCGAATATGTTCTCGCCCAGGGTTAGTCCGCCAGGGCCGAAGTTGGCACCGTTGCGGGGGTCTGTAGTCAGTATGGCATTGGTTCCCTTGCTGTCTGTATAGGGGCCGTCGGGATTTTCTGAGCGGAACACACGCATCTGATATCCACCGTTGGCCACCAGTCCGCCATAAGTGACGAACAGGTAGTAGTATTGGCCGATGTGCTCAATGTAACTGGCCTCGCCGCTGTGTCCCCGTCCACCGGCAATTTTCGTTCCGTAGTAGGGATCCTTGCTTACGTTGATACCCCTACTGGAGTCGTTGCCGTATTCTTCGGCCACATTGTAGTCGCGCAGTCCAGTCTGCTCGTCGAGTTGTAGCATCCAGATGCCGTTACTCCACGAGCCGTAGGTCATCCACAGGTTTCCCCCCTCGTCGTAAAACACGCAGGGGTCTATGCAGTGGGGCCAATAGCTTCCCCAACTGTTGCCCTTGGCGTAGCGATCGGGGAGCGTTGCCTGCTCGCCGATGGCCAGTTCCAGGTCGGTGAGTTTATAGTCGAGGGCATCGGTCACATTAAATCCAGAGATAACCACTGGTGCCTGATAACGATAGGGTCCCTCGATATTGTCGGCGGTGAGCAGGATGATACTGGAGTTGAAGCGCACACCATTGATACTGAGATACATGCACCACTTTCCCATTGCCTGGTTGTAGATAACATCCGGTGCCCACATGTTGCCGTCGATGCTGCCCCAACTGGTGCTGCCATAGGAACTGATAGCTGCCGACCAGTCGTGGGCATTGAAGTTCTTGAAGTCACGCTCCACTCCGCCTATGGTCACCTTGGTGACCTCCTGTGTGGTGAAGGCCGCGTTGTTGGCGGCATTAGTACTTGTGGCTGTCTGCCACGGAGCGGTGAACTGCGTCCATGCCATGAGATCGGTAGTCTTGGCGGCAGCACGGTGGGACCCGAACACATAGTAGGTTTGTGTCGCCGGGTTCCACACAATGCTGGGGTCATGAACGGTTGCGCGCTGCAGCACATAGGCTGACGCGATGGCAGTTGACAGAACTGCCAGCAAGAAGACAATCAGTCTTTTCATTTCAAATGTATATTCAATTTTGTTAGTTAATGTAATCCAGTATCTGCTCTGCGTGAGTCTTGGTCTTGATTTCTTTGGGCAGGAACACTTTCTCGATCACTCCTTCTTCGTTGATGATGAAAGTGGTGCGGAAGGTTCCCATGTATTTCCGCCCACACATCGACTTCTCTCCCCACACACCCATTTGCTCCACCAGCCGGTTTTCGGTATCGGCAATCAGCGGGAAGGGCAGCTGGTTTTTCTCGATGAACCGGCGATGCGACTTCTCGTCCTGTACGCTTACGCCAACTACGACATAACCCAGTTTGCGCAGCGCCGAATAGTTGTCGCGCAGCGAACAGGCTTCCGCCGTACAACCGCTTGTGGAATCCTTAGGATAAAAATAGAGTATCAGTTTGCGGCCATTGAAATCGCTTAACTTGATCTCCTGACCGTTTTCATCACGTCCCAGCATTTCGGGAGCTTTTTCTCCTACTTGCATCATTATACTTGTATTAATAATAAAAGATTAACAACTCTCCTGAAAAAACATCCGCCTTATGACAGGCGGATGTGATAGTTCTAATTGACAATCCGTTAACTGTACCAAATAGTGGCGTTGCTCGATGCGTCGTAACGCATACTTTCATCATTGTAGATGTTATCCAGTTCGAATTCTTCCTGGTTATGCATCTTTGGTTTCGGTTTCATAGTTCCACCCTCCTTGTTTTTTAATTGGTTAGTTATAAGGTTATTGACTCACCGCAAATATAATAAAATAATCACAAAGTTGTATCATCATGTACGTTTTTTTTGTGATTTTATACAACTTTTGTCTTTTTTCAATGTTTTTTCTCGTAAAAATGTCCGACAATAACAATTTGAAAGTTTTTGCGGTGTTCCGCTTTCAGTTTGAAAAGCAAAATGGATTGCATCCTTATAATTTGTAATATTTTATAAAAATAAAAATAATTAGTGTTACTAAAAATCGTATTTTAGTTTGCAAAAAGAAAGAAAAACTGTAATTTTGCAGTCAAATTGACAAGCAAACAAACAACCAATCTGTTCAAAAAGTCAGAATTATGATGCAAAAGGGATTGTATAATGCCCAATACGAACATGATGCGTGTGGTGTGGGCATGGTGGTTAACATCCACGGAAACAAAAGCCACGAACTTGTAGACAACGCACTGAGGGTGCTGGAAAATATGCGGCATCGCGGTGCCGAGGGTGCCGACAATAAGACAGGCGATGGCGCAGGCATACTGCTGCAGATTCCCCACGAATTCATTTTGCTGCAAGGCATACCTGTTCCCGAGAAAGGAAAATATGGTACCGGCTTGGTATTCCTGCCCAAAGATCCTGTCAGGCAGCAGCAGATTCTATCTGTGATGATAGAAGAAATTGAGCGCGAGGGTCTCTCGCTGATGCATCTTCGCAACGTTCCTACCAATGCCGAATGCCTGGGAGAAACGGCTTTGTCGAGCGAACCCGACATCAAGCAGGTGTTCATTACGGGTATCAGCGACGACCGCGTACCCGAGTTCGACCGTATTTTATATATTATAAGGAAGAAGATAGAAAGGCGAGTCGACGACAAAGACTTCTACGTGTGTTCCCTGTCGAGCAAGAACATTGTCTATAAAGGCATGCTCTCCTCGCTTCAAGTACGCCAGTATTTCCTCGACCTCACCAATAATTATTTCACTTCCGGGCTGGCGCTGGTGCATTCACGCTTCAGCACAAACACATTCCCCACATGGTCACTGGCCCAGCCCTTCCGTCTGCTCGCACATAACGGCGAAATCAACACCATCCGCGGCAACCGGGGATGGATGCAGGCACGCGAAAGTGTGCTTAACTCTGAACTGTTGGGAAACATCCGCGACATTTCACCCATCGTACAACCCAACATGAGCGACTCAGCATCGCTCGACAACGTGTTCGAGTTCTTCGTGATGAGCGGACTGTCGCTCCCTCATGCCATGGCGGTCATGGTGCCGGAAAGCTTCAACGACAAGAACCCCATCTCGGAAGACCTCAAGGCATTCTACGAATACCATTCCATCCTGATGGAGCCCTGGGACGGACCTGCCGCGCTGCTCTTCAGCGACGGACGTTTTGCTGGAGGTATGCTCGACCGTAACGGACTGCGCCCCGCCCGCTATACCATCACCAAGAACGACATAATGGTGGTGGCCTCTGAGGTGGGCGTGATGGACTTCGACCCCTCTCAAATAGCTGAGAAAGGACGACTCCAGCCGGGAAAAATTTTGCTCGTCGACACCCAGGAAGGAAAAATCTACTACGATGGCAAAATAAAGGAGCAGCTCGCCCATGAGCATCCCTATCGCCAGTGGCTCAGCACCAACCGCATCCAGTTGGAGAAACTGAAGAGCGGCCGCCATGTATCCAACCGAGTCGACACCCTACTGGAAAAGGAACTCACTTTCGGCTATGGCCGTGAAGATATCGACGACACCATCGTTCCGATGTGCGTCAACGGACAAGAACCCACGGCTGCTATGGGTAACGACACCCCACTGGCAGTACTTTCCGACAAGCCGCAAGTGTTCTTCAACTATTTCCGCCAGCAGTTCGCACAGGTCACCAATCCTGCCATCGATTCCATCCGAGAGAACCTCGTCATGTCGCTTACCGAATACATTGGACGTGTAGGCACCGGCATTCTCGACCCCGACGAGACCAACTGCAAGATGGTACGCCTGCCCCACCCCATCCTGAACAACACACAGCTCGACATCCTGTGCAATATCCGATATAAAGGATTCAACACCATCAAGCTGCCCATGACTTTCGAGATTCCTCAGAACCTTTCATCGAAGGAAAACAGGGACTACACGGCAGCCGGCGAGAACCTGCGCGTGGCCTTGGACAAGCTCTGCAAGGATGCCGAGAAGGCTGTCGACGACGGTTACAACTACATCATCCTGACCGACAAACTCACCGACAACGATGAGAATACGGCCTTCATCCCTTCATTGCTGGCCGTGAGCGCCGTCCACCATTACCTCATCTCCGTGGGAAAGCGCGTACAGACAGCCCTTATCGTGGAAAGCGGCGAGATACGCGAGACCATGCACGCCGCCCTGCTCTTAGGCTACGGAGCCAGCGCCCTCTGTCCATACATGACGTTTGCCATCCTCGACGACCTCGTTGAGCGTGGAAAAGTACAGGAAAACTACGAGACCGCCGAAGCCAACTACATCAAGGCCGTGAAGAAAGCGTTGCTGAAGATTATGGCCAAGATGGGAATCTCCACCATACGAAGCTATCGGGGAGCAAAGATTTTCGAGAGCATCGGACTCTCAGACAATCTGCTGAAATCTTATTTCGGCACCTCGGTAAGCACCATCGGCGGCATTGGCCTCGAAACCATTGCCCGCGATGCCATTGCCTTCCACGACAAGGCTGCCGAATACCGCCGGACTTCGGGCAACAGCAACACAGCGTTCCTGCCCGACCTCGGACAGTTCCACTGGCGAAAGGACGGCATCAAGCATGCCTGGAATCCTGAGACCATCGCCACTCTCCAACTAGCTACACGCACGGGTAACTATCAGAAATACAAAGAATTCACCCGACTTGCCGACAAGAAGGAAACACCCATCTTCATCCGCGATTTCTTCGACTTCAAGCGTAATCCTATAGACATCTCGAAGGTGGAGTCCGTGGAAGACATCGTTAAGCACTTCGTGGTGGGTGCCATGAGTTTTGGTGCCCTTTCCAAGGAAGCCCACGAGGCCATCTGCCTGGCCATGAACAAACTCGGGACTCGCAGCAACACCGGTGAAGGCGGTGAAGACAGCGAGCGGTTCCACACCACTGTCGACGGCATTTCGCTCTCCAGCAAAACCAAACAAGTGGCATCGGGACGATTCGGCGTGACCACCGAATACCTGGTGAATGCCGAAGAGATACAGATTAAAGTGGCACAAGGTGCAAAGCCCGGTGAAGGCGGACAGCTGCCAGGCTTCAAGGTGAACGAAGTGATTGCCCGGACGCGCCACAGCATTCCCGGCATCTCGCTCATCTCTCCGCCGCCACACCACGACATCTACTCCATCGAAGACCTTGCACAGCTCATCTTCGACCTGAAGAACGTCAACCCCAAGGCTGCCATCAGCGTGAAACTCGTGGCCGAAAGCGGAGTGGGCACCATCGCCGCAGGCGTGGCGAAGGCCAAGGCCGACCTCATTGTCATCAGCGGTTCCGAGGGTGGCACCGGAGCATCTCCTGCCAGCAGTATGCGCTTTGCCGGAATATCGCCCGAGATAGGACTTGCTGAAGCTCAGCAGACACTGGTCAGGAATGGATTGCGCGGTCAAGTGCGCCTGCAAACCGACGGACAGCTCAAGACTGGTCACGACGTTATCGTCATGGCCCTGCTTGGAGCCGACGAGTTCTCCGTGGGCACCCTTGCCCTGATTGTACTGGGATGCGTGATGATGCGCAAGTGCAACCAGAACACCTGTCCCATGGGCGTTGCCACACAGAATCCCGAACTGCGCCGCCATTTCATTGGCCGCTACGAATACCTGGTCAACTACTTCACCTTCCTGGCACAGGAGGTGCGCGAATATCTCGCCGAGATGGGCTTCACCAAACTTAACGACATCATCGGCCACACCGAGCTGCTTGTCGACAACCGCACGGTTATGGACAATGCCAACGAAAAGTTCCGTATGCTCGACCTCAACCGGTTGCTCTTCAAGGAAGGTGATGAGCACTCTCTGCTCTGCGCTGACCAAGACCATCAGGCCTCAAGACTCAACAGCCAGCTCGACGACGTCATCGACAACCAACTCATCCATGCTTCGAGCCGCGCCATCGATGCGCAGGAAGAAGTCAACCTCGACTACACCATCCGCAACACCGACCGTGCGGTGGGCGTGATGCTCAGCGGACGCATTGCCGAGAAATACGGTGCCGCCGGACTCCCCGAGAACACCATCAACGTGAAGTTCAAGGGTGCTGCCGGACAGTCGTTCGGTGCCTTCCTCGTCAACGGCGTCAGTTTCAAGCTCGAGGGCGAATGCAACGACTATTTCGCCAAGGGACTCTCCGGCGGACGCATTGCCATCCTGCCGCCCATACGCTCAAACTTCAATGCCGAAGACAACATTATCGCGGGCAACACCGGACTCTACGGTGCCACCTCTGGCGAACTCTACGTCAACGGCAAGGTGGGCGAACGTTTTGGCGTGCGCAACTCTGGTGCCATTGCCGTCATCGAGGGTGCCGGCGACCACTGCTGTGAATACATGACGGGTGGCCGCGTGGTAGTGCTTGGCGAAACTGGGCGCAACTTCGCTGCTGGAATGTCGGGCGGCGTGGCCTACGTCTGGGACAAGAACCACAACTTCGACTATTTCTGTAACATGGACATGGTGGAAATCAATCTCGTGGAAGAAAACTCCTACCGCAAGGAGCTTCACGAACTCATCCGCCAGCACTATCTCTACACGGGCAGCAAACTCGCCCGTACCATGCTCGACGACTGGAACCGCTACATTGAAGACTTCATCCAGATTGTGCCTATCGAGTACAAGCGCGTGCTCCAGGAAGAACAGGTGAAGAAACTGCAGCAGAAAATTGCCGACATGCAGCGCGACTATTAAAGGCCCACCCCCCAACCCCATTCCCGAGCTTCGCTCGCCTACCCGTAGCCTTTCCCGAAGGGAGGGGAGTGGAAACAACAGATTTTAAAAAAAACATCATGAAAGAGAATACAACATTTCTGACCGTGCTCCGCAAGGAAGCGGGCTACCGTCCACTCAACGACCGCATACACGATTTCGGTGAAGTTGAACAGACGCTCAACGAAAAAGACCGTCGCGAACAGGCCTCACGCTGCATGAACTGCGGTGTACCCTTCTGCCACTGGGCATGTCCGCTCGGCAATAAGGCACCCGAATGGAACTCAGCACTCTATAAAGGCGACTGGGAGATGGCCTACAGGCTGCTCAACGCCACCAATCCCTTCCCCGAATTTACCGGCCGCATCTGTCCTGCCCTCTGTGAGAAAGCCTGTGTGCTCAATCTCATGGACCACCAGCCAACCACCAACCGCGAAGACGAATGCGCCATTGCCGAGCATGCGTTCCAGGAAGGATACATCGAGCCCCATATTCCCCAGCGCAACGGCAAGACGGTAGCCGTCATCGGGGCTGGTCCAGCAGGACTTGCTGCCGCCAATGCCCTCAACCAGATGGGATATAGCGTAACCGTGTTCGAGAAAAACGAGGCTGCCGGCGGATTGCTCCGATACGGAATTCCAAACTTCAAACTCAACAAGAATCTCATCGACCGCCGTCTTCGCCTGCTCGAACAGGAAGGCATCGAGTTCCGGTTTGGAGCCCCCCTCCAACTCCCCCCGAAGGGTAGAGCGTCTGACTACCTTACTATCGACGATTTCAACAAGGCCATAGGCGACCAAACGCCCCTCCCCTCGGGAAAGGCTACGGGTAGGCAAGCGAAGCTCGGGAATGGGGACGGGGGTGGGTTTGCCGTCGTCATCGCCACAGGAACCCCCACGGCACGCGACCTCAATATCCCCGGCCGCTCACTGAAAGGCGTGCATTTTGCATTAGAACTGCTCGCCCAGCAAAACCGCGTGCTGGCAGGAATGGAGTTTTCTCGCGACGAGCGCATCACGGCGAAAGGAAAAGACGTGCTCGTCATCGGCGGCGGCGATACGGGTTCCGACTGCATCGGCACTGCCCACCGACAGGGTTGCCGCAGCGTTACCCAAATCGAGATTATGCCTAAGCCACCTGTTGGTCCCGAAGACCCCGCCAACCCTTGGCCCAACTTCCCGCGCACGCTGAAGACCACTTCCAGTCATCAGGAAGGCTGCACGCGCCGGTGGAACATCAATTCGCTGGAATTCATTGGCAAGGACGGCAAGCTGACGGGCGTCAAAGTGCAGGAAATCGACTGGAAGCCCAATCCCGAAGGCGGCCGCCCATTGATGGTAGAGAAAGGCAAGCCCGAAGTCATCAAGTGTGAAATGGCGTTGCTCGCAATGGGTTTCCTCAAGCCCGAACATCCCGCCTATCCCGACAATGTGTTCGTCTGCGGCGATGCCGCCAGTGGCGCTTCGCTCGTCGTTCGCGCATTAGCCAGCGGAATTCAGATTGCTTCAAAGGTGGACAAATTCCTTAAAAACAAATAGTAAGCATCATCCTAACACGTGGCTACAGATGATTTCCGGATTGTCTGTAGCCATGTTTCTATTTGCCAACTAACTTCATTCGAATTGTAATTTCATTGAAATTGGTCAGCAATTTAATTGATTTTGCTCAGCAATTTCATTGAAATTGGTCGGCAATTTAATTGAAATTACAACTCGGATGATAAGGTTTGGCAAGTCGGGCACTGGCCGTTGGCCATCAAAATAGCCGTTTCCGACAGCAGGAAACGGCTATTCCGATGATGTATATAGTGGTTTTAGGGCGCTTAGACAAACATTTCGCCATGATCAATATGCCTGCTCGTGAACGCCACTGACGGCGCGACCGCTGGGATCATTAAGTTTACGGAAGGCTTCGTCCCACTGGAGGGCGATGGCGGTGGAGCAGGCCACGCTGGCCTCCTGCGGAACGGAACGGGCTGCACTATCCGACGGGAAATGCTCGGCAAAGATGCTGCGATAGTAATATTCCTCTTTGTTCAACGGCGGGTTGATGGGGAACCGCTCGGCGGCATGCTCCATCTGCTCGTCGGTTACCTGACTGGAAGTGATTTCCTTCAAGGTGTCTATCCATGAATAGCCCACGCCGTCGGAGAACTGTTCTTTCTGGCGCCAGGCCACCTCGTCGGGAATCATCCCCTGGAAAGCTTCGCGCACGACGCGTTTCTCGATGGTTTTGCCCGGACACATCTTCAGTTCGGGATTCAGACGCATGGCAACGTCGAGGAACTCTTTGTCGAGGAAAGGCACGCGCCCTTCAACGCCCCATGCCGACAGGCTCTTGTTGGCACGCAGACAGTCGTACATATACAGTTTGCCAATCTTGCGAACGGTCTCGTTGTGGAATTCCTCTGCGCTCGGGGCTTTATGGAAATAGAGGTAACCGCCGAAAATCTCGTCGGCTCCCTCGCCCGAAAGCACCATCTTGATGCCCATCGACTTGATGACGCGGGCCAACAGATACATGGGCGTCGAAGCACGCACGGTGGTCACGTCGTAGGTCTCGATGAAATAGATGACGTCACGGAGAGCATCGAGTCCCTCCTGGATGGTATAGTTGATTTCGTGGTGAACGGTGCCGATATAGTCGGCCACGAGTTTGGCTTTCGCCAAGTCGGGCGCACCCTTCAGTCCAACGGCAAAGGAATGCAACCGGGGCCAGTAGGCGGCGCTTTGTGAGTTGTCCTCAATTCGGTGGGGAGCAAAGCGCTGCGCAATGGCAGAGATGACCGACGAGTCGAGACCTCCGGAAAGCAACACGCCATAAGGCACATCGCTCATCAGCTGTCGCTTGACGGCTGACTCGAGTGACTCACGGATGGCATCGGAGGCCGCTTCAGATGAAAGCGAGGATGAAGCCACATTGTCGTAGTTCATCCAGTCGCGCACATAATAGCGACGGATGCTGCCCTCGCGACTCCAATAATAGCATCCCGGGAGGAAAGGCTCATAGCGGTCGCACTGTCCTTCGAGGGCCTTCAGCTCGCTGGCCACATAGACGCGGCCGTCGGCATCGTATCCGATATACAGGGGGATAACGCCGATGGGGTCGCGGGCAATCAGGAACTCGTCGCGCTCTTCGTCGTAGAGTGCAAAGGCAAAAATGCCGCTGAGCTGTTCCAGCATGGTTGATATCTTCTCGGTCTCACGCCATTCACGATAGAGCGAGAGGATGACCTCACAGTCGGAACCCGTCTGGAACTCATACCGCCCAGCATAGCGCTGGCGTATTTCCCTGTGGTTGTAAATCTCGCCGTTGACAGCCAGCACCTGCTTGCCGTCGGGGGCAAACAGCGGCTGCTTGCCACTCTCAGGGTCGACGATGGACAGGCGTTCGTGGGCAAGGATGGCCGAACCGCCACAATAGATTCCACTCCAGTCGGGTCCGCGATGGCGGATTTTCTGACTCATTTTCAACGCTTTCTTTCTCAAATCAGGAGTCTGCTCCTTAATGTTGAACATTCCAACTATTCCACACATAGCATATATCTTTGATTATTTATTTCGGATTTATCACAATGTCAGAGTGTCGCGATGCAATGCTTCACGAAGTCCATGAAAAGCGGATGGGGATGAAGCACGGTGCTCTGATACTCGGGATGAAACTGCGTGCCTATGTACCAGCGAAGCGACGGCACCTCGACGATTTCCACCAGACCGGAAGCAGGATTCCGTCCCGAGCATTCCATGCCGTGGCTTTCGTAGTCGGTCAGATACTGGTTGTTAAACTCATAGCGATGACGGTGGCGCTCGCTGACGAGCGACTTTCCGTAGATGGCGGCCACCTTTGAACCATCCTTCAGCTGGCAGTCGTAGGCACCCAATCGCATGGTTCCACCTTTCTGCGAGACATGCTTCTGTTCGGCCATCAGGTCGATGACAAACACTTCGTCCTGCTGTCCTGCTCCCGTCTGTACGGCAGTTTCACACTTTTCCCCCGAGAATTGGAGTTGCTGCGAGGCCTCGGAAGATTCCCTGCTGCATGCCCCTGCATATCCCAACACATTGCGGGCAAACTCGATGACCATCATCTGCATGCCCAGACAGATGCCGAAGCAGGGCACGTCGTGCTCACGGGCATAACGAGCAGCTAGCAACTTGCCTTCGATGCCACGCTGTCCGAAGCCTGGACAAATCACCAGTCCGTCTTGTGCCTTCAGCGTATTCCATGCCTCAGCGTGCTCAATAGAGTCTGCCAGCTGTTCAAGCTGTTCAGAGTTGACAAACGTAATCTTCATTCTTCGGTGGTGATAGGTGGCGGCATGCGACAGACTTTCGCTGATGCTCTTATAGGCGTCCTGCAAGTCGTACTTGCCAACCAGTCCGATGCGCACTTCCTCGGTGGCCGTATTGCGCAACTCCAGGAAATGGTTCCACGGTCCCAGCAGCGGTGTCTCTCCGACAGGGATGCCCATCTTTCGCAGGATGGCGGCATCGAGTCCCTGGCGCTGCATGTTCACAGGCACCTCATAGATGCTGGGAAGGTCTTCGCTCTGGATGACGCATTCAAGGTCTACATTACAGAAACCGGCCACCTTCTGGCGGAGGTGATCGTCGAGATGCTTCTCGGTTCTGAGGATGAGGATGTCGGGCTGAATACCATTGCTTTGCAGCTCCTTCACGGAATGCTGGGTTGGCTTGGTCTTCAACTCCCCTGCAGCCCTCAGATAGGGCACGAAGGTAAGATGTACGCATACGGCATCCCGCCCCATTTCCCATTTCATCTGACGGATGGCTTCCAAATAGGGCGCACTCTCGATATCGCCAATGGTACCTCCGATTTCGGTGATGATGAAATCAGGGGCAGCCGTCTTCTGGCTTCCGCGAAGTGTGTTGCTTGAGTCTGTAACGTGTGAAAGGAACTGAATGCGCCGCTTGATTTCGTCGGTGATATGAGGCACCACCTGGATGGTCTTGCCCAGATAGTCGCCCCGCCGCTCTTTGTCGATGACGGCCTTATAGATGCGACCGGTGGTCATAGAGTTGGCCCGAGTGGTCTGGATACCCGTAAACCGCTCGTAGTGTCCCAAATCCAAGTCTGTCTCCATCCCGTCGGCGGTGACGTAGCACTCTCCATGCTCATAGGGGTTGAGTGTTCCGGGGTCGATATTAATATAAGGATCGAACTTCTGAATCGTGATTTTGTAACCGCGTGCCTGCAGTAACTTTCCGATAGAAGCAGCGACAATACCTTTTCCCAAGGATGACACCACACCTCCCGTCACAAAGATGTACTTCGTTTTACTATTCATATCATATCCTTTCTTTGGTTGTTTATTTGCATCTGGATTTTATGCAGCATCTAACAATCTGTCAGCTTTCAAGTGCAAAAGTAATACATTCTGATAATAAAAACACGAAATCGCAATCAATTCGAACAAAGAAAAACAATGTTTCTTTCATTTCGTAATATCAAATTAAAGATAACTATCAAATTGTAAGATTTTTAATTCATATTCTTTCAAATTGACATTATTTCTTGTAAAATACATAAAAAAGCAGCGATTTAGTTTTGTTTTCTTACAAAATGTTGTAATTTTGCACCCGAGAAGATGCAAATAGTTATAAATTTAATAATGAAGCGGTCATAATGGCACACATCGTTCACTTCACAAAGATGCATGGGGCAGGCAACGACTACATCTATGTCGACACCACCTTATACCATATAAGCGATCCCAGCGCGGCTGCAATTGCATGGAGCGACCGCCACAAAGGAATCGGTTCCGACGGTTTGGTGCTGATAGGACTTTCACCTATTCCCGAGGCCGACTTCAGCATGCGCATCTTCAACGCCGACGGGTCGGAAGCCATGATGTGCGGCAACGCCTCGCGGTGCATAGGAAAGTACCTGTACGAAAAAGGCCTGACCGAGAAGACGGAAATCCGTCTGCTTACCCTTTCGGGCGTTAAAATCCTGAATCTTCACCTGAGCGGAGACAAGGTGGAGAGCGTAACGGTTGACATGGGAGAGCCAGTCTTTGAAGACGAAACCCTCTTCGTTCCATCTAAAGCCAAGGAACTATCTACCTCCCTCCCTTCGGGAGGGATTGAGGGTGGGTTTTTCGTTTCCATGGGCAACCCCCACTATGTGATTTTTACTGACGACATTAACAGCATCGACGTAGCCGACGAGGGGCGACAACTGGAATTCCACAAAGCTTTTCCCGAGCGCTGCAATATTGAGTTTGCACAGCTGACGGCACCCGGAGTGATCAGAACCCGAGTATGGGAACGCGGCAGCGGCATTACAATGGCCTGTGGAACAGGGGCTTGCGCCACCGCCGTGGCAGCTGCAATAAGTGGGCGCTGCGGACGCAAAAGCACCATCGTGATGGACGGCGGAGAACTTGAAATAGCATGGGAAGACGACAATCATGTCAGCATGACCGGTCCCGCAGCTTTTGTCTTCGAAGGCGACGTTGAACTTGAAACAGATTAATATGGCACTGATTAACGAACATTTCCTGAAGCTGTCGAAGAACTATCTCTTCGCCGACATAGCCAAAAAGGTGAACGCCTTCAAGGTGAGCCACCCCAAACAACGTGTCATCAGCCTAGGTATCGGCGACGTCACGCAACCACTGGCGCCCGCTGTCATTGAAGCCATGCACAAAGCCGTCGACGATCTTGCCACGAAGGAGCGTTTCCACGGATATGGTCCGGAACAGGGCTACCTCTGGTTGCGCGAGGCCATCGTGAAGAACGACTTCCTTCCACGCGGCGTACGGCTTGATCCTTCAGAGATTTTCGTCAACGACGGCGCCAAGAGCGACACGGGCAACATCGGCGAACTGGTGCGCTGGGACAATTCCATGGCGGTCACCGATCCCATCTATCCGGTCTATATCGACTCCAACGTGATGAATGGACGTGCAGGCACGGTGAACGAACGGGGCGAATGGAGCAACGTGACCTATATGCCCTGCAACGAGCAGAACCACTTCGTGCCGCAGATTCCCGACCACCGTGTGGACATGATCTACCTGTGTTATCCCAACAACCCCACGGGAACAGTCATCACGAAAGAGGAACTGCGCAAATGGGTGAACTTCGCCCTGAAGAACGATGCCATCATCTTCTACGATGCTGCCTATCAGGCTTACATCCAGGACGAGACCATCCCCCACTCCATCTACGAGATTAAAGGGGCTCGCCGATGCGCCATCGAGTTCCACAGCTATTCAAAGACCGCAGGATTCACCGGGGTTCGATGCGGTTATACCGTGGTTCCCAAAGAACTCACCGCCGTCACACTCGACGGTTCGGAGCGCCATCCGCTAAATCCCCTTTGGGACCGCCGCCAGTGTACGAAATTCAATGGCACCAGCTACATCTCGCAGCGCGCCGCCGAGGCCATCTACACCCCCGAAGGCAAGCAGCAGGTGAAAGAGACCATTGACTACTATATGACCAATGCGCGACTGATGCACAAAACGCTCACCATGCTCGGACTGAAAGTCTACGGCGGCGTGAACGCGCCCTATCTCTGGGTAAAGACACCCGACGGGACGCCCTCGTGGAAATTCTTCGAGCAGATGCTCTACGGCGCACAGGTGGTGTGCACGCCGGGAGTGGGCTTCGGTCCATCGGGCGAGGGATTCATCCGCCTGACCAGTTTCGGCGACCGTGCCGACTGCGAAGAAGCGCTGCATAGAATAAGTCGCTGGATACTAGGATAGATAATCCATTAAATAAAGCCGCTGCGAAGAAAGCAATCGCAAACTTTTATGACGCTCCGCTTCATGAAGTTAGGCTGCATGTGGTAAAAATCAAATGAATGTTTTGTTTTTCCACTCATTTGCAGTACCTTTGCACGGCAAACTTAAAACAATAAAAAAAGGACAAGCGTATGTCAAACTTAAGATTTCAGGTTGTCGAAGAGGCATTTAAGAAAAAGCCTCTCGAAGTGATTGCACCCGTTGAACGTCCTTCCGAGTATTTTGGCAAGAACGTGTTCAACCGTGAGAAAATGTACAAGTATCTCCAAAAGAATGTCTACGAAAAACTGATTGACGTCATCGACAACGGTGCCGCCCTTGATCGTTCCATAGCTGATGAGGTTGCTAAGGGGATGAAGCAGTGGGCCGACGAAAACGGTGTCACCCACTATACCCACTGGTTCCAGCCATTGACCGAGGGAACAGCCGAGAAGCACGACGCTTTCATCGAGCACGATGGCAAAGGCGGCATGATTGAGGACTTCAGCGGCAAACTGCTGATGCAGCAGGAACCCGATGCCTCCAGTTTCCCCAGCGGCGGTATCCGCGCCACTTTCGAGGCTCGCGGCTATTCTGCATGGGATCCCACTTCACCAGTGTTCATCATCGACGACACCCTCTGTATCCCCACCATCTTCATTTCCTACACGGGTGAAGCTCTCGACTACAAGGCTCCTCTGAAGCGCGCCCTCCATGCCGTCGACGAGGCCGCAAGTGCCGTTGCCCGCTATTTCGACCCGAATGTAAAGAAAGTGACCAGCAATTTGGGATGGGAACAGGAATATTTCCTCGTCGACGAAGGACTCTATTCAGCACGTCCCGACCTGATGCTCACCGGCAGAACCCTCATGGGACATGACTCTGCCAAGAACCAGCAGATGGACGACCACTACTTCGGAACCATTCCCGAGCGCGTTCAGGCTTACATGAAAGACCTCGAGATTCAGGCTTTGCAGTTGGCCATCCCCTGCAAAACTCGTCACAACGAGGTGGCTCCCAACCAGTTTGAGATAGCCCCAATATTCGAAGACACCAATCTTGCTGTCGACCATAACATGCTGCTGATGTCGCTCATGAAGAAGATTGCCCGCAAGCATGGTTTCCGTGTGCTGCTCCACGAAAAGCCCTTCGACGGTATCAACGGATCGGGTAAGCACAACAACTGGAGCCTTTCAACTGACACCGGCATCCTGCTCCACGCTCCAGGCAAGACTCCCGAGCAGAATCTGCGCTTCGTCACCTTCGTGGTGGAGACACTGATGGGTGTATACAAGCACAACGGACTGTTGAAGGCCTCTATCATGAGTGCCACCAACGCACACCGCCTTGGTGCAAACGAGGCACCTCCTGCCATCATTTCCAGTTTCCTCGGCAAGCAGGTGAGCGAGCTGCTCGAGCACATCGAGAAGGCCGACAAGGACGATTTGTTCTCAATGGCCGGCAAGCAGGGCATGAAACTCGACATCCCCGAAATTCCCGAACTGCTCATCGACAATACCGACCGCAACCGCACGTCGCCTTTCGCCTTCACCGGTAACCGCTTCGAGTTCCGTGCCGTAGGTAGCGAGGCCAACTGCGCCAGTGCAATGATTGCCTTGAATGCTGCCGTGGCCGAGGCCCTGGTGAACTTCAAGAACCGTGTGGATGCGCTGATTGCCAAAGGACAGGATCAGACCAGCGCCATCATCGACATCATCCGCGAGGACATCAAGGAGTGCGCCCCCATCCGTTTCGACGGCAACGGATACAGCGACGAATGGGTAGAGGAAGCCACCCGCCGCGGACTCGACGTAGAAAAGTCGTGCCCCCTCGTCTTCGACCGTTATCTTGATGCCGAGAGCATCCAGATGTTCGAAAGCCTCAACATTATGAACCGCAAGGAACTGGAGGCCCGCAACGAAGTGAAGTGGGAGACCTATACCAAGAAGATTCAGATTGAGGCTCGTGTATTGGGAGACCTTTCCATGAACCATATCATCCCCGTGGCCACCCACTATCAGAGCCGTCTGGCCGAAAATGTGGCCGGCATGATAAAGATATTCGGCGAAGAAGAGGGCAAGAACCTCTGCCAGCGCAACATCAAGATTATCAAAGAGATTGCCGACCGCGCCCAGACCATCGAGACCATGGTGGAAGAACTGGTCAATGCCCGCAAGGTGGCCAACAAGATTACCACCGAGCGCGAGAAGGCCATTGCCTATCACGACACCGTAGAACCCAAGATGGACAAAATCCGCTACCATATCGACAAACTCGAACTTACGGTAGCCGACGAACTTTGGACGTTGCCAAAGTATCGCGAACTGTTGTTCATCCGTTAATAAACTTCTCAACAGTTAAGCAATCCATTTCTTTTATTGGTTGTTTAAGTTTGCAGCGGGGAGATTCTCGAGAGAAAATCTCTCCGCATTTTTTCGCTTTATTGCCAAAAAACCGTATCTTTACAGAAGATACTTACGCTCGAAAAAGCAAATTAAAACAAGTTTTATTTGCATTTGTTCTCGCTAAACCGTATCTTTGCAGAAGATATGGAGAATCAATACATCAAACAGTTCCCCCGAATCATGGAGGGAAAGAAAATCATGTACGTTCATGGGTTCGCGTCTTCGGCAAAAAGCGGCACCGTCAGCCGTCTGCGCGAGATGCTGCCCTCGGCGACGATTATCGCCTTCGACCTGCCAGTAGACCCTCACGAGGCCATTGCCCTCCTCCACCGCAAGCACGAGGAAGAACAGCCCGACCTCATCATCGGTACATCAATGGGAGGCATGTACGCCGAGCAACTGCGCGGCACCGACCGCATCCTGGTCAATCCCGCCTTCCAAATTGCCGACACGATGGGGGCTCACGGAATGGTTGGCAAGCAGACTTTCCTCAATCCGCGCGAAGACGGTGTGCAGGAATTCATCGTGACCAAGGCCATGGTGAAGGAATACCGCGCCGTTCAGGAACAATGTTTCAGTCCTCAGCCCGGTCAGGACGATTTGGAAAATGTATGGGGACTCTTCGGCGACGAAGACCCGCTCGTCCATACCTATCCGTTGTTCATGCAGCACTACCGCCAGGGCATCTGGTTCCACGGCGAGCACCGCATGAACGACCGCATATTCTCCGAGGCCGTGATACCCGTCATCCGTTGGATTGACGACCGCCAGAACGGCACCGAACGCCCCATCGTGTATATCCACATCGATGCACTCCGTGATCAGCGCGGCCAGCAGCGTTCCGCAGCTATGAAAGCCTTCCGCATGTTGCTCGAGTCTTACAACATCTTCATCGTGGCCCCATCGCCCGATTATGACGCCGCCTATGTAGAAGGCGTCCAGCAATGGGTGAAGGATGTGGTGGCTGTACCCGCCTTCGGTCATCTGGTGTTCACCAACCGCAGTTCATTGCTCTATGGCGACTATCTCATCGACCTCGACGAAGAATCCGACTTCATGAGCACCCATCTCCAGTTTGGCAGCGACACATTCAAGACTTGGGAAGAAATCATTGAATACTTCTCGCGGTTGGGAGGACAATAATCGGGTATGACGGCTGACGACTTGTTCCTTCAGGCAAAGGCCATCGCAACGGCCGACGAGCATACGCCAGGACTGAACCGGCAGATGCACGAGACGCTGGTGCTGGCCTGCCATGAAGCCATCAAGGACTCCAATCAGGCCTATGGTAACCTTTTCGCGCAGGTGGGCTATCTCTGTAAGCAGTATCGCGTGTCAGTTGCCGACACCATCGCCATCCAGACCATGCGCCGCCACAGCAACTCTATCGAACCCCTCTCCCGTGAAGACCTGCTCTACGATGTGCGTGCGCTCTGCTTGTTCATATCGGCCGTTTTCTCCGTTGGCATCCCCTCTTCTTTGCATCAGCTGATTCCGAAGGAGAATCGCCCCTTCGAACGCTCGCCGCATACCGATTTCAACTGCATCCGCTGTATCGTTGAAAGTATTGATGGCGACACGCTTACCGTGACTCCCGAGCAAGGCATCACCACCGAAGAAACCCAGACGCTCACCGTTTCCATTGCTGCCCCACACCTCAGCTACGTCAAGGAAATTGTCTATAAAGGTGCACAAATCAACCTTATCGACTGCGCCGTTTCCACCACCCCACCTATCACTCCTCACTCATCACTCATCACTTACACCCCTTCCCTCGTCATCCTCGAACCCGACTTCCTCGTCGACATCAGTCCCATCTCACGCACCTTCCAGTCGTATGGCCGCCATCCGCTCATCTATACCATCCACCGTCTGGCTCCCGGTGCCATCACACAGCCCATTCTTTTAGGAAACCTTGCCGGCAGCGTGCTCGACGACGTCATCCACAGCACGGGAAACTACGACGTTCGCAACACCATCCGCGACAACTTCCGCGATAAAGCCATTGAGTTCTGCACCTGCAAGGACTTCAATGCCGACGCCTTCGTCAACGAAGCCTACACTCAGGCGCGAAACATTCAGGATGCTGTCAGCACATTGGGCCACGACTTCAGTCTCGACAAGGCCATCCTTGAACCCTCTTTCGTCTGCGAGCGACTGGGCATTTCGGGACGCTTCGACCTGCTCACTTCCGACTTCCGCCTGCTGGTGGAGCAAAAATCGGGAAAAAACTTCAACATCCAGACCGGGCGTCCGGGTGAGCACGGCAGTATGATGCAGGAAGAACACTATGTGCAGCTACTGCTCTACTACGGCATCCTGCGCCACAATTTCAACTTGGGGTTCGACCGCGTCAGCCTGCGCCTACTCTATTCCAAATATCCCGCCAAGAGTGGACTCATCGTGGTCAATTACCTGCAGCAGCTGTTCCGCGAGGCCATCCGCATACGCAACCTTATCGTGGCATGGGACCTCCACATCGCCCGCCACGGATTCCAGAGCGTCATCGACCTCATCACCCCCGCCACCGTCAACGAGCGCAACAACAAGTCAGATTTCTTCATCAAATGGAAACTGCCCGAACTGAAGGCCGTCTGCGACACGCTCCACCGCCTCTCGCCTTTAGAGCATGCCTATTTCTGCCGCATGCTCACCTTCGTCTATCAAGAGCAGCGCGTCTCCCTACTCGGCTCGCAAGAAGGCATCACCCACAGCAACAGCGACCTCTGGAACATGCCTCTGCAAGAAAAACTCGAAACGGGAAGCATTATCATGGGGGCCCACCCCCAACCCCTCCCCAAGGGAGGGGACGAATGCAATCAGAGCAACACCAAGCTATCGTCAAAAGAATATACCTTCTCCATCACACATTACTCCCTCCCTCATAGGGAGGGCGGGGGTGGGTCTTCTCCAAATTTCCGCCGAGGCGATTTCATCTACCTGTATGCCTACATCGAAGACCAGGAGCCCGACGTGCGCAAAAGCATCCTCCACAAGGGCAACATCACCGAAATACACACGGACAGCATCGCCGTGGAACTCAACGAGCCGCAGCACCTGTCAATGACCGACACCTACGCCATCGAGCACGCCTCCACCGACAGTTCCACCACGGCCTCCATCCGCTCACTCTTCCAATTTATTCAGGCCGATGCCGACCGAAAATCCCTGCTTCTCGGTCAGCGTCCGCCCACAGCCGACACGTCGCTCCAGCTTTCTCGTTCGTGGCATCCCGACTACGACGACGTTCTGCTACATGCCATGCAGGCGCGCGACTATTTTTTGCTGATAGGTCCTCCCGGAACAGGTAAGACCAGCATGGCCTTGCACTTCATCGTCGAGGAAGAATTGAACCGCGGCGGCACCCTTCTGCTGATGAGCTACACCAACCGGGCCGTCGACGAAATTTGCGCCATGCTCCAGAAAGCCGCGCTCCCCTACGTCCGCATTGGCAAGCGTTCGTCGTGCGAAACGGCCTATCGCCAGCACCTCCTCGAAGAAATTTTCGGCAGCAATCCCCGGCTCAGCGACATCCGCCTCCAGCTCCAGCAGACGCGCATCATCGTCGGTACCACCAGCATGATGCAGGCTCATCCCCATATCTTCAGCATCAAGCAGTTCTCACTGGCCGTCATCGACGAGGCCAGTCAGATACTTGAGCCCCAGCTCGTCGGACTGCTCTCGCGCAAAACCATCGACCGTTTCATCCTCATCGGCGACCATAAGCAGTTGCCAGCCGTGGTGCAGCAGACCGCAAGCGAGAGTCGGGTAGACGATCCCCTGCTAAAAGCCATCCAACTCGACGACTGTCGCCACAGTCTGTTCGAACGACTTCTCCGCACCGAGCGCAAATCCGGTCGCCGGCAGTTCGTGGGCATCCTGCGCAAACAAGGACGCATGCACCCCGACATTGCCGAATTCTCCAACCGCATGTTCTATGGCGGCCAGCTCGACGTGGTTCCCCTCCCCCACCAGCTGGAAGCTTCCCCTCGGGGGGGAGGTTTGGAGGGGGCTCTGATTTTCATCCCATCCGAACCATGCCGCCAGCCCGGTGTCACCGACAAGGTGAACATCAGCGAGGCGCGCATCGTTGCCCATTTGCTCCACAAAGTATATCTTCAACATGCCAACAACTTCGACCCGCAAAAAACCGTTGGCGTCATCGTGCCCTACCGCAACCAGATAGCCGCCATCCGTCAGCAGACCGAAACACTCGGCATCCCTGTCCTGGAAGACATCACCATCGACACCGTTGAGCGCTACCAAGGTTCCCAACGCGACGTCATCATCTATTCGTTCACCGCGCAATGCCCTTGGCAGCTAGATTTCCTCACCTCCACCTGCTTCGTTGAAGACGGTCAGATCATCGACCGCAAACTGAACGTTGCGCTCACTCGTGCCCGCTGCCAACTTTTCATCACCGGCAACGAACCCCTGCTCCGCCAGAACCCCATCTTCCGCCAGCTCATCGAATTCATCAAGGAAAAGGGAGGCTACATGAAACTCCCCAACGAATAAAACGTTTCCATCTTTCGGCCAAACTCGTTGGGCGCTTTCGGCTTATCTTTGCACGAAAAAACATTTGCCATGAATAACACGAATCTATTATTTGCGAAAAACTTTAACATTGCCGTCATCAAGCATAGTTTCCCCCAATGTTTGGTCTTCATCGGCAGTTGTCCGTTACAGCAATGATTGTGCGCCCATAAAACATAATAATGTCTGCATAAGCCGCGCATAAAGCCCCATTTTGGGGAGTTCCCCGTCCGAAATCGCCCTTATTTCCAGCACTTTCCGGCTATTTCCTTTCCGTCAAAACCCTATGGTTCGCATTCCGAATCATAGGGTTTTGCTTTATAACTCTGCCTGAGTTGCGATTCAAAAGCCTATCTTTTGGAAATGAAAACCCCTTTATTTCATCCCCAAATCCATATTATTTGCCTTCGAAAGCCTTATTATTTCCCAAAAATCCGCTGGCAGTTCGTTTTCAAAATAAACAAAACCGCTCGCAGAAACGACCAAAAATTCCGACAATTTTAAAAAACACGAAAGACTGCACCAATTGATGCAGTCCCCTTTTGTTGTGGAGAATATCGGGGTCGAACCGATGACCTCTTGCATGCCATGCAAGCGCTCTAGCCAACTGAGCTAATCCCCCATCGTTTAACTAAGCGGTTGCAAAAGTAAGCAAAAAATTCCAACCGTGCAAGTTTTTCCCCACATTTTTCCGTTTTTTCTTTTTTCGGCTGTTGGAAATTCTTGCTGAAAATTAACAGATACATGAAGTATCTGAGATACAATAGCGGAATTCAATGCAATAATTCATTGCTAAGGTATAGACATTGCCCCTAATATAGTCTGACATATATATATCGTTTGGTTATTTGGCTCATTTCCGTTTGGTTATTTGGCTCCTGCAAAGCACGCCGATAGAATTTTCCTCTCCACCATCATTCCTTCTTTCAGGCTTTGTGCCATTTGCGACAAAGTGATATATTTCATAACAAATGCAAACACAGCCAGCATCATTCGGACATCCTCACAGGGTAGCCCGATTATTTTGCTTTGGAAGTTAAAATTGATGGCAAAACATTTGGAAGAACAAATCAAAATGATTACCTTTGTGGCGCATTTACAAAAAAGAGTAATATGAAACTATTCGATTTCTACAAGTATTTCCCCGACTAAGCGGCCTGCCGCAGGGCGTTCAAGAAAATGAGAGACAAGGAGGGTGTGACGTGTCAGCATTGCGGCTCTCACGATGTAGTTTGACAGGAAAGCAACTCCAAGACATTACTGGCCGGCATGTACCACGCGTAAAGCCAAAGTTCCTGCATGAGTATCTTAACGAGTTCTGCTATAAGTTCAATCGCCGATACTTGGTGAAGACTTTTTTAACAGACTTATGATGATAGCGGCCTCGTACCGCACGGACTTTGAACCCAGAACATACAGAAACGCAGCATAACTATATATATGAGTGACAAAGAAAAGAGTCAGGAAATGGACTACAGAACAAAGTTCTGCCTGAAATATTTTGGCAAAACCGGATGGCGGATTGACATCGACCGTGTAGACGTGCGGATAGAGACAAAGGCTCATCGGCCATTGCTTTACATAGAAACAAAACACAGGATTATAGTCGATGGCGAACAGAGGCGCAAGGCAATTGCACAAATCCTGCTGACAAATAAACAGCAGGTAAACATGTCGCCGAGAGTGGCTATTGCCTATTACGACAAGACAAATGAGCGTGACATGCTGGAGCTGATAGACTGCCAGGATAATGACGTGATGCACTGCCCGGAAGTGAGGTGGAATGTCGAGAAGCCGAGCGACCCATCGGAAGAGGCCGTTTATCACTTGAACAATCGGGTGGAAGGCAAGATTACACAGTATAAGGGAGAGGAAGAAATAGCGGCTTTCTGCAAGGAGTTCAAGAAGTCGAGGCAGACAGCTATAACGATAACTGCCAAGAATTGCAAGTTTATATATAGCCAATGGCGTCAAGACGTGAAATTTGTCAGGAATGACATAAACGAGCAGGATCTCATAGACATATTCCTGGCCGATATGCTGAACAACACCAAATACAAGGAGAAAGTAGGTTTGTTTGAGCAGGACATGATACGCAACAATACCAACATAAGTCTTTATAATGTACAGACCGACGGTATAGCCTATAAAAACGACTGGTATGCGTATGTAGACCGAAAGGCGCACGATGATTTTTGGAAGCGTTACTACCGTCCGCCCGTGAAGGAGGAGTTCCTAAAGATCAAAGAGCACAGCAACGAACTGTATTCTGAGGGATTCAGGCAAAGTACAGGACAGGAATATACTCCGTCGGAGTTTGTGAAATTGCAGAACGACCTTATAGCAAGGCACTATGACATAAACGACTTCATAGTATTCGATCCATGTGCCGGTGTAGGCAATCTGGAGATAGACTTCGGACGCGACTACCGTGACAACTGTTACCTTTCCACGCTATTGGAGGGCGATGTGGACCAATGCAAGTTTAAAAGGTTTAACAACTCTGTACAGTACGACTACTTTAAGGACTGGCAGGAACAACCGCTTTTTGACTACAAGGGAGAGAAAAAGACTGTTGCAGAAATTGCAACCATTGAGGGACGAAAACTGATGGTAGTAATGAATCCGCCATTTGTAAGACCTTCGAAGGGTTTCAAATACGACCGCTGTATAGAGTTCTTTCGCAAGGTGGCAATGTTGAAACCGGATGTCATTGTAATCTACTGCAAAACCGAGTTCTTCTTCCGAAAAGAAACATGTGAAGTTTTCGTTAAATCCGGATACAAGATACGTGAGCATGTGTTCAGTAATGCAAAGACCACATTCAAGCTCTCTTCCTGGCCCATATCACTGGTAATTTTCGACCGCGAACGGGGCGAAGACATAACATTTGGACACACTCATGCGCAGCGATATGAGTTGGAAGGAGGCGTAATGACATACAAGGATGACTATAATTTCGATAACAAACAGCCAAGTTTAATTGATGAATGCGAGGCAGGGCTACAGGAAAAGGCGCATGGGCTACGATTAGGGCAATGGACTACAGACCACTACTGCATAATGATAAGCAACCGCATGGAGCTTGGAAGGTTTATAACAACGGAAAACCTTCGCCTGGCACTAACCCTTAAAGGCATTAACTTCAACACACATCCCAAGTATTACGAGACCCAAGATTATATTTATCGTGGGAAGATAAGCGATATTCCCTCGGAATTAGAGAACGATGCCATTATATACGCGCTGTTCTATAAAGGCAATGCTTTCTCCAATAAAGATGGGAGCCCAAATTACTTGATGCCATTTACTGCGGATGAACTTGGTTGCGGAAAGAATGATTTTTACGTACTCCGACCAAAAGACGAATATAGTATTCCGTTCCCAAACGGCGAGGAAGAAATCAAGACTTTCGATTTCCGCGAATGGATGAAAGATATAAAAATGTCACCAGAAGCAAAAAACGTATATGATGCCGCTCTGAATGTTGCCAGATACTATTTCTCTCATAATGCCTATGCTGATGGGCGTAATTGGAACGATAGCTTCTACGACATCAAAAATGCAATCATGCAAAAAGATGCCACCTCGTACAAAACACGCGAGACACCTAACGACCGACGTGTGACGAGAGTGAAGACCGGAGTAGGCGCAAAGGGTTTTAGTAAAGTGAATATCCGCAAGGTAACGAGCGAAGAATATTGGCCTGTATTCGACAAGTACTTTTATAACATGAAGGTACTGGCAGAGAAAATTGTATGTCAAATGGTCAACAAAGGCTTGCTTCTTTGGAAGCCTTCCAACATCTATTAGCGATGGAACAACGAGAATTTTCCACCATCGGCGAACTGCTGGAAGCACTCTCGCCCTACATATCAGCTCGCGCTCTGGCACGCATCTGCGACATGAGCGAAAGTCAGATGCTGCAATACAAAGGAGGTTTCAAGAAAATAAGTCCGAAGAATATTGCACGTATTAACGAAAAATTGCGTACCTTTGCAGCCGAACTCTCGGAGTTCACACTATTGGGTGCGTGAGCGTCGTACTATTTATAAATGCAAAGAAGGCTGGCAATTGTTGCCAACCTTTTTCGTTTCCCGATAATTTGGTGGTACGATTGCGGATAATCATTAAAGCTTTCTTTGAATTCGCTGCTCAGAAATTTGGATATTTCAAAAGTTATACGTTTGTTTGCACCATAATTTTGGATATTTCTATTGTTCTATGGATTTGAGAATCACAGGGACTCTTCTGATCCATTTTAGAAATAAGAAATAGAACAAGAAACGAATCGTTATATTAATATAGCGAACGAAGTAGACAAAAACAATGGCGAGATAATCATTTATCAGTCGGAAGATAGCAAGATAAGGTTGGATATTGGAAAAGAAGAAGGTATGTCGGTTTTTCCGACATACCACTCAACATGATACTGTGGAGGGCAAAACGCAAAGCCAAATAGTCCTCTGAAAAGGTGATGTATCGGCAAGTGCTCGACCTCTATGCAACAAGCATTGACTACGACCCTCGTACAGACACTTCGAGGTTGTTCTTCAAGATGGTGCAGAACAAGCTGCACTATGCGGCTCATGGGCATACGGCTGCAGAGGTAATCTACGACAGAGCGGATGCCGAGAAGCCTTTCATGGGATTGACCTCGTTCAAAGGGGAGTTGCCCTGTATCAATTGTTTTTGATTGTGATGCCCAAGATGACATTCGACCTGCCAAGACCTTTCCGTATGGAAGGTGTGGTAAGGGTGGATGATACACCACAGCACAAGGCTGTTCGTGAGGCTTTTACAAATTCGGTATTATGTAAACATTTACATAAGAAGTGTTATGTCAAGTCTCATATTATGTCAAGTTCTGCAATAAATTATAAAAATTGTTATTGGGAATCAAAAAGATGCGCATAAGACTTTACATAACGACTTTACATAATATATTGGTGTCAGGCCGTCACATCGGCTTACCCTTATATTATGATTCAGTCAATATTAACCGAAACAAGGGCTCGTGTGGAAGCCTACCTGCGTACGATGGGGTACAAGGATTCATGTATCGTAAGATACAACCACACATGGAATCACCTGGCCGATTTCATGAAGGCCAGTGGCGAAGAGTTGTACAGCCGCGAAGTGGGCGATGCTTTCCTGGATGCCTGGCATGATGGGAAGGACTACAAGCAGCTGACACACCGTCAGCAGGAGCGGGTGCGGCACATCGACGTGCTCAGCGACATGACGGAAATCGGAGAGGTAAGGCGCAGCCATGTAATGCCTAAGGAGATTACCTATCCAGGCATACTGGGCGAGCCTTTCACCCTCTTCATCAGGGATCAGTCACAGCTGAAGGCGGCATCGAGCCTCCAGCGCTACAAGGAGCGCATCTACAACCTGTATGCGTACCTGGCTGACTCCGGCAAGACGCTTGCGGACTTCACTGTCCGTGATGCGACAGCGTTTCTTGAAATATTGGACAAGGCTAAAGGGCCTGTGGACAGGGACAACATCGTCATTACGACACGAGTATTCCTCCGCAGCATGTGTGAGAAGGGTCTGCTCTCAGACAACCGCGAGCAGCTGTGGATGGAGGTCTTCCGCCTGAAGCGGGTAAACTCCAGAAAACTGCCATCCGTCTACACGAAGGATGAGGTGGAGGCTGTGATAGCTGCCATCGACCGCACCCATCCACAAGGGAAACGTGACTATGCCATGGTGCTGCTGGCCGCAAGATACGGCCTGCGCATATCGGACATCATAGGCCTGCGTTTCTGCAACCTGGACTGGGAGGACAACCGCATCTCCCTCGTACAGCAGAAGACTGGCAAGAGAGTGACGCTGCCGCTCTCCGAGGAGGTGGGGAGTGCCATCATAGAGTACATCCGCCACGGACGGCCGCAGATAGACCTCCCGTATGTATTCCTCAAGGCCCACGCACCGTATGGAGAACTGAAGGCGACCGGCCTGGCGTCGAACCTCGGTGACTGGATGCGTGCTGCAGGAATAGACTCCACAGGCCGCAAGCACGGGCCGCATGCCCTGCGCCACAGCCTGGCGACCAACCTGCTCGGTGTGAACCAGCCCATCCCCGTAATATCGGAGATACTGGGGCATAGCACGACTGAAAGCACGACGGTATACACACGTGTCAGTATGGACATGCTGCGCCGGTGCGCCCTTGACGTGCCGTTTGTCAAATCCTCATTCTACGATGACCTGTATGGCTAACCGAGTACCCAACCACGGCATATATGCCAGTCTGATTTCAGAGTACGTCAGGCACAAGCGGTCGCTGGGCTACAAGATGGAGGACGTGGAGGAGCGCCTGAGACGCTTCGACCAACTGACCATCGACCGCGGCGAGACGGTGATAGGCATCTCCAAGGAACTCTCTGACGAATGGTGCAAACCACTGCCCACGGAATCCACCGCCAACAGATACGGGCGTATCAGTATCTTGCGAGGCTTCTCGTCCTATCTACAGATAATGGGATACGAGTCATACGTGCCGCGCCTGCCGAAACCGCACAGCAGTTTTGTGCCCCACATCTTCACCAGGCAGGAGATGGCAGCCATCTTCCGGGAGTGCGACAAGCTGACGCTCACGAGGCACTACATGAACTCCGTACGGTGCATCATGCCGTGCCTGGTCCGCATGCTCTACGGCACGGGGATACGCATCGGAGAGGCGATGAAACTCACGCATGCCGACGTGGACTTCACCCAGGGTACGCTCATACTGCGCGAATGCAAGAACGGGCAGGACAGGCTTGTGCCGATGTCTCTGTCGCTGCGTGAGATCTGCAAGGACTGGGTGGCCTACAAGGAGAGGCTCGGACTGCCCGTGGATGCCGCAGCCACGTTCTTCACGTCTGCCAACGGTCAGAGATTCTCAGAAAGCACTGTCTATGAGATCTTCAGGACTGTGCTGCAACGTGCAGGGATTGGCCATGGGGGTAGGGGCAATGGCCCCCGCCTTCACGACCTGCGGCACACCTTCTGCGTGAACGCCCTCGTGAAGATGTGTGAGGACGGGACGGACCTGTACTGCTCCATGCCCATCCTGATGACGTATGTGGGACACCAGTCGCTGGAGGCCACCAACCGCTACGTGAGGCTCACCCAGGAGATGTTCCCGCACCTGCTCATAAAGATGGACGAAGCCTACAAGTATGTGTTCCCCGACATAGGGAAGGGACTAACGGAGGAGGACAGCCCATGAAAGCGACGGATTTTGCAAATGCGCTGACCGACTTCCTCGGACACTACCTGACGGTGGAGTGCGGCTACTCGACCAACACGGTTGCGACCTACAGCTATACCTTCTCGCTCTTCATCGAGTATATGGAAACCGTGGAACTCGTAAGGCCGGAGAAGCTCTCCCTCGGTGAAGTGACAAAAGACCGCGTCATCGGTTTCCTGTCTTGGATTGAGACGGAGAGGAAGTGCTCACCCTCAACCCGCAATGCACGCCTCGGAGCACTGCACTCCTTCTTCAGCTACCTGCAATACAGGAACGTGGCGGGAATGGCAAAATGGCAGGACATCCTGTCCATACGGGCCAAGAAGTCAAAGGTGCCCGAAATGGCTTATCTCACCATCGAGGGTCTGAAACTCATCCTGAAGCAGCCTGATCTCAGAACGAGAAAGGGAAGGCGTGACTTCGTACTGCTGGGACTGCTTTATGACAGCGGATGCCGGGTGCAGGAACTCATTGACCTCACGCCCTCATGCTTCCGTTTCGACGAGACACCAACCGTGAGACTGCTTGGAAAGGGCAACAAGGCCAGGGTCGTGCCCCTGTCAGGGATGCAGGTCGCAAACCTGCGCCAGTATATGGCAGAGGAAAGACTGGATGCGCCAGAGTGCCAGTGCCACCCTCTCTTCCCAAACCCGCAGGGAAACAAGATGAGCAGGATGGCTGTGCTCAATGTCGTGAAAAAGTATCAGGCAATGGCAAGGACTGTCTCGCCAGAACTCATACCAGAGAACATTGGCTGTCACAGTCTCAGGCACTCAAAGGCCATGCACATGCTTGATGCGGAAATCAATCTTGTCTACATACGCGACTTCCTCGGACACGTATCAACCACCACGACCGAGGTATATGCCAGAGCAAGTGAGAAAATGAAACAGAAAGCCTTGTCCAAACTAAACCCGGGAATCGTGCAGGAAGGCAAGACGTCCTGGCAAAACAACAAGGAACTGCTGTCCTACTTGAAGAACTTGCGGACGAAACATTGAAATATTATGTAAAGTCTGCGAGAAATTATATGAAGCTAAAGTGTTGAATAACAATAAAAAAGCAAATATGAGCAGTAGCAGACTTTACATAATGCAAGACTTTACATACGCCATCATTCATGCTGACCTGATGGCAGATGCTGGAATTCTAAGAATTGAGAAACATGATGATAAACTTTGTTTCCGTAACCCAGGATTGTTGCGACTGCCCATAGAACAAATCTATGAGGGCGGCAATTCAAAGGCTCGTAACCCTCGCATACAAAATATGCTCCGTATGATTGGCTTTGGCGAGAACCTTGGCTCTGGATTCCCTAAGATTATCGCAGCATGGAAAGAAACAAACTGGGGCGAACCTGAGTTGAAGAACAAGATAGAGTTGGATGAGGTGGAACTGGTGTTAGCGGTTTCTGCCCCCAAACCAGCAAATGCATCTGTAAATGCAACTGTAAATGCAACTGTAAAACTCAATAAGACCCAAAAGAAGATTCTTTCCATTCTCCATGAAAACAAGTATGCAACCTATGATGAAATGGCCAAGCAATTAGGCGTTGAGAGGACGACCGTATGGCGAAATGTCGACTCGATGAAGAAGAAATGCGTTATTAAACGTGTTGGCGGTGATAAGAATGGCTATTGGATGTTACTCTTGAAGGAAGATGATTACAGCTAACTCGTCTGATATTGAATTATTTGCCTCTTCCCTTTTCCATATCAGCAAAAAACTGTATATTTGCAACAGTTTCAACAAAAAATTACCGGATATGAATAAAAAGCTTTTCTTGCTGATTTGCATGGCGGCATGCCTGCAACTGGGACATGCCCAAAACACGATGGAAAGTATCAGACAACGATACACCGAGGCAAAAAAATACATCGAGAGCCATCAGGGTACACAGGACAACGACGGGAGCGACTGGGGAGAATACTACCACATGGAGGCAAGGCTGTTTCTTCCAGCTACAGGCGGCCACAAAGAGGATGTGTACATGTACTGGAACGAGCGGGAGGAAGATGTGGTCTATCCGTCACACTACCTGACTTTTGCCACGTCGAAGTATAACTACGCTGCCCGGAATTTCTACGATGAATATCTGTTCGACGAAGACGGCAAGGTGGCATTCGTGTACGTCTATGACCCCTTAACGTCGATTTCCGACGATGAACCCGACATGGAATACGAGTTCAGGTTCTATCTGAACAAAGGGAAACTGATAAAGGCCATCGTGAAACGACGTGCCGACGATCAGCAGCCCTTCACCGAAGTCTATTCAGGCACATCGCTGAAAAATAGGCTCTCTACCGTATATGATCAATACGTGACGAAGGCCGAGTGCATCCGAAAAATGTTCATCGCCATAGAAGAGGAGGCTTACGGCAACTAATATGCCAGCCGAATGGCAAAACCCTTCGCGCTCACTTTTTGAATTGCCACCAGTCGAGGCGAACGTCACCTGTGGATTCACTGAAACAAAGGTAAAGGTCGTGAACTCCTTCGGCACCGGCAACCTTACAACTGAACTTCCGGTATTTGTCAACCGATCCTGTCTTTGATAAAACCACATTTCCGACAACAGGGCCATGCGCACTGTCCAGTCGGAGTGTGACCTGACAACTGCCTGCGGCGGCGGCAGTGATGAAGAAACGCTTGGCTCCCTCGCCGAAGTCAACACCGCGAAGTTTGATGAACTCTCCGTCGTTGATATCGTAAATGTACATGTTGCGCTTGCCCGTCGACACAGGCATGTCGGCAACAACACCGGTATTCGGAATACCCATCTTCGCTGATTTCAGGCCATAGCCCCAGGCCATCGTCTCGGCCTCAACCCGCTGGTAGGGATCGAGCCACTGAAGTTGTTTCAGCGGTTCCTGGTCGAGCCAATAGGGAACCTCTTGAATCGTGCCGTCGGCATTATAGGTAATCTCTGCGGCAGATACGCTGCGACGCTCGTGATGGGTAAAGGTGTCAAGGTGCATCAAATCGTAACTCTGTCCGAAGATATAGGAATGGCCCTTGAAATCACAGATGCCAGGATGGTTGCCACGGTCGCGGAGTGTGGGGCGCATAATGTAGTTCTTCCATTCCCAGGGACCAGTTGGCGAGTCACTCATGGCATAGCCCAAAGCCTCGGGACAGCAGGTGCTGGCATAGGCGCAATAGTAATGGCCATTGCGCTTATAGAACCACGGTCCTTCCTGATAGTGCTTGATATGCGGAAGTTTCACAACGTCACCCTTCAGCGAAATCATGTCGTCGTTAAGAGGAGCATAGAACGTGTGCGGATTCCCCCAGTAGAGCCAGGCCTGTCCGTCATCGTCGGTAAAGACCGAGGGGTCGATGTCATACCAATTGCTCTGATCCCATACCAGCGGCTTGCCGAGGGGATCCTTAAAAGGACCGTAAGGAGAATCGGCTTCGAGCACGGCAATGCCGTGCCCATGAAGCGGAGCATAGAGATAATATTTCCCGTTGCGCTCCACCGTCTGGATGGCCCAGGCTCCGTTCTCACGACTGCGCCAGGGAATGTCTTTCAACGAGGCAACAGCACCATGCTCCGTCCAGTTCACCATGTCGGTGGTCGACCACAGCAACCAGTCGTACATAAAGAAGCCTGCGGAACTTTTTTCGTTCAGGTCGGGAATGTCTTCTGGCGATGCATCGTGGGAGGTGAAGAGGAACAGACGGTCGCCCACCACCAATGGAGCGGGGTCGGCCGTGTATTTCGTCTGGAAGAGCGGAAGGTTGATACTTGCCTCTCCTCGTACAGCCGACTGCAGCATCAGGGAATCGAGCAATGACTCGAGAGCGTGGCGGCGCTCGGGCCATGACGGATATTCGTCGGCATTGATGGTGTAGACCTTCTTGTCGCATGACTTGTCCTTGCCCTGACAACAATCACCATTGCCCCCACAGCCTGTCATGATGCAGAACGGCGGGAGTTTTTTCGCAGCGATAAACTTGTCGGCCATCACGTCGGCACCACCAATCTTGAACCAGCTCTCGATGGTATCGTCTTTTCCCGGAACAAGCCGGATGCAGAAGGCAGGCTCTCCCTGAGCGGGACGATAGCGGCCCGTCTGGTTGTTCAGGTCGTAGCTCACCACGCCGTGTTCGATTTCGGCCATGTTCGCATAGTTGAACGTAGCAGCGGGATTGTTGCAAATGCTGGGCTTGAAACCCTTCGAGGGGGCGAGGTACATGTTCTGAGGATCGGCCACAGGCGTACCGTCGACGAGGAAATAATAGGTAAAGGCCTCGTAGATGTGTTCATCGACCTCTGCACTCCACACGCCGTCGCTGTCGCGCTGCATGGTGATGGGCTTTCCAAAGATTTCTCCAGCCAACTTCACTTCCTTGGCCTCGGGAGCCTTCATGCGGAAAATCACGCTGTCGTATTTGTATTCGGGCGAGAGTATGGGACGGGGGAAGAGACGGGCCATCACACCAGCGGTGAACTGCGGTTCCTTACCAGTGGCAGCGAGGGCGGGCTTCCCTTCCTTCATGGCCTGCTCTGCGGCCTCGGGCTTAAAGAGCAGGGGCAGGGTTTTGCTCAAGAAATATTTAGCGTTCATCCATGTGTGACCATATTTGTCGTGGGTATATTCCTTCACGCTACGAATGCCGTGGTCATCAAGGAAGGCCATATAGTCGCGGGCGTTGCCGTAAAGGAAGTCATCGGTTCCCACGCCGAGCCAGAACAGATGAATCTTGCTGTTCGTGTCAGCGGCATTGTCATAGACACCGGGAATATCGGTTGAGGTAAAGGAACTGTAACTGCACAGGTAGGAGAACTTGTCGAGATGACTCAGACCATTGAAAAGGGCCTGGTTACCACCACGTGAGAAACCGCCGATGGCACGATGGTCGGCATCATTGATGGTGCGGTAATGACTTTCGACGTAGGGCATCAGGTCGTTGTTGAGGTCGAGACTGAACACATCACCACCAAAGCGTGTCTGTGGAGCACCTGATGCGGCTGAGGGTGGTGAAGCCAGAAGCTTGTAAGGATTGCCATAGGGCAGCACTACAATCATCTCCTCAGCTTTTCCCTCTGCTATCAGGTTGTCGAGGATATAGTTCACACGTCCCACCTTATAATAAACCTCTTCGGTATCTGTCGTTCCACTGATAAGGTAGAAAACGGGATATTTCTTCTGAGGATTCTTCTCATAGGCAGGAGGCAGGCAGACCACGGCCTGATTGGTAGCGCCCAGGCTCTTGGAATAGTAGTGAATGTATTCCACCTTGCCATGGGGAACGGGTCGTATATCGTGGGGAAGGCTTTCCTTTCCAGGAATTTCCAAAAGACTGTTCTTAAAGCCTTCATTGGGGAAATACTGGTCGTTCTCGGAGTCCATGATGCTCGTCCCGTCGACAATGAAACAATAGGGATACATATCAGGCGCGGCGGGTCCGAGCGTGACGGTCCACAGTCCCGTCTTGGCATCACGCGTCATCGGCTTTCGCCCGGCAAACTGCACGTCGACCTGCACATCCTTGGCCTGGTCGTTCTTGTATTTGAAAGTAACGGTTCCGTCTGGATTGCAGACGGTGGAAGACTGGGCATTGGCGATGGTCGAAAGCCCAATGAACAACTGTAATAAAAATGTTTTTCTCTTCATAAATCTTGAATTATCATATTTGCTGCAAAGATACGAAGGATGTGCAAGATTTAGTTTTTCTGATGTATCATAAACAATTCTAATTGTTTCAAAAGGCTGCACTCTGTCATACAAAACAGAAAAAACTTTTTTTATTTTGTTATTTCTTTCGTTTACACTATCTTTGCAGACAAAAATATGACTTCATGAAACAAACGCTTATTGCTATTCTATTAGGCATAATCTGTCTCCCTGTCTTTTCCGGCATCAATCGCCATGACGTGGTGCGCCGTAACAATCCACGAGTGTTTTCCCTCGACTCACTGTCGTCACTTACCATGGGCAACGGTGGATTTGCCTTTACCGTAGATGCCACGGGCCTACAGACTTTCCCCGAGTACTACGAAAACGGCGTGCCTTTGGGCACGATGAGCGACTGGGGATGGCACTCGTTCCCGAACACGGAGAACTACCGCGCGGAGGAAGCCTTCGACCAGAAGATGTATTCCATAGAAAAGTTTCCCGACGAACGCCGCAAGGCTGCCGCCGCCTATCTGCGCGCCAATCCCCACCGGCTTCATCTGGGCACCATCGGCTTCGACATTCCTATGGCCGACAGGGCACTCGTGGAACCGAAAGGACAAGAACTCGACCTGTGGGAAGGCCACATGGGCAGTGCCTTCGCCTATGGCAACAACGGCTATTTCACGTTCACCTGGGTGCATCCCGAGCGCGACATTGTCTATGCAGGCTACATGACCGACAGCGAAAAACCGCTGGCCGTGAAGTTCCGCTTCCCATACCCTACGGGTCAGCATACCGATTCGGGCTGCGATTGGACGCCGAACGCACAAAACAAAACGGACATCGTGAGGCAAGACAGCACATCAGTCGTATTGAGACGTACGCTCGATGCCACGACCTACTACGTCAGCATCCGATGGGAGATTCCAGCCTCGTTCACCTGCACGGCCGACAACGAATTCAAACTCTCGCCCCGGCAGCCGGGCTTAGCCTTCTCATGTGAATATTCTGCGGAAATGCCTGCAACGGAGGCACCCGTCAGCACCGAGGCTATAGAGCAGACAAAGCAGCACTGGCGCGATTACTGGACGACGGGCGGCATCGTTGATTTCAGCCGTTGCACAGACCCACGCGCAAAAGAACTGGAACGACGTGTGATTCTCTCGCAATATCTGCTGGCCGCGAACTGTGCCGGCGACACACCGCCGCAAGAGACGGGCCTCACCTACAATTCATGGTTTGGCAAGTATCATCTGGAAATGATCTGGTGGCATCAGGCACAGTTTGCCCTCTGGGGACATCCAGAACTGCTGGAACGCTCCCTTAATTGGTATTTCCAAGCAGAACCCATGGCCCGCAAGATTGCACAGCGGCAAGGCTACAAAGGCATCCGATGGATGAAGATGACCGACCCTTCTGCTGAAGAGGCTCCGTCGAAGACCGGCAGTTACCTCATCTGGCAGCAGCCTCATCTCATCTATCTCACGGAACTGCTCCGACGTTCGGGTACGAATATCAATCGTTTCCGTCCTTTAATTGAAGAGACCGCTGAGTTCATGGTTGACTATGCCCAACAGTCAACCAGCCCGGGCGCCGCTTCCTATGCACTCCGTGGCTGCATTCCTGCCCAGGAAACCCTTTCGGCTGAGACCACCATCGATCCACCCTTCGAACTGGCCTATTGGCAATGGGCCCTGCAAGTGGCTGGTCACCCTGTACAGATGGACACGCTGGCTCATAAGGACGGTCTGTATCTGGCTGCCGCCAATGCCACTGACACCTATACGAACATCAGATACATCAGCGACCATCCCGCCGTGCTCGGTGCCTTTGGCATCATTCCTGATACCGGGCTCTTCGATAAAACCATTATGCAAAATACCCTCAACTGGATCTGGAAGGACTGGAACTGGGACAAAACCTGGGGATGGGACTACCCGATGGTGGCCATGTGTGCCGCCCGTCTGGGCGACCGTCAAAAAGCCGTCGATGCCTTGCTCATGGATAAACGCACAAACACTTACTTGGTGAGCGGTCACAACTATCAGGATCAGCGCCTTCGCCTTTATCTGCCAGGTAACGGCGGCCTGCTAACGGCTATTGACCTGATGTGTGCCGGATGGGACGGATGCAAGGAAAAGAACCCGGGATTCCCCGCCGGATGGGATATAGAATGGGAAGGTCTGTTGCCTATGCCGTAAAAGGAGACCCTCCCCTGCCCTCCCTATGAGGGAGGGAGCAAATAGTATTGGAGGTAGTCATAACTCTGCTTTCTTAATTCTAAACTCTCAATTCTACATTGAATAGCATAAACCCCATACAGGCCCTGATGCAGCAGAAAATACTGCTGCAGATGGAATATGCGGCCGAGAAAGAGGCTTTCCGCAAACTGACCGAAACCATTGGTATGCAGCGGAGGCTCAAACGGGGTGATGCCTGGTGGCCTGTGAAGACAGGCAAGAGTTATTACAATTCATTGAACCAACTTTCCATTGAAATCCATCGCACACAAGACCAAGACATCGAGCATAATTTTGAATTTGGCCGTCCCGTAGCATTCTTCAGGGGAGTATCCGGGATTTCTGGAAATACCCTCCATTACTTCCCTTTCACGGGAACCGTCTCCTATGTGGACGGAGACCGTATGGTCATCGTAGTCCCTGACAACACGCCCGTCATCGACTTGCAGAATACGGAAGGGCTGGGCGTGCAACTCTCTTTCGACGAGACCAGTTACAAGATGATGTTCGATGCCCTCGATCGTGTGATGAAAGCCAATAACAATCGTCTGTCCTACCTGCGCGACCTGTTCTACAATCCACAAATGGCACCCCAGACGTTTTCCTTCCAGTCCATCACCTTCCCCTATCTTAACAAGACACAGGAGGAAGCCGTCAACCGCGTCCTGCGGGCCAAGGATGTGATGATTGTGCACGGACCTCCCGGCACTGGAAAGACCACTACGCTCGTGGAAGCCATCAACGAGACATTGATGCGTGAGAGTCAGGTGCTGGTCTGTGCACAATCGAACATGGCCGTTGACTGGATTTCCGAGAAACTGGTTGACCGTGGCATTCCTGTCCTGCGCATCGGTAATCCCACCCGCGTCAACGACAAGATGCTTTCTTTCACTTTTGAACGGCGGTTCGAAGCCCATCCAGACTATCCACAACTATGGGCCATCCGCAAGGCACTTCGCGAACTGCGCAGGAAACGGAAGCGGGGAGATGACAAATACCACCAAAAGGTGGAACGGCTGAAGGCACGGGCCACCGAACTGGAGATACGCATCAACAGCGAACTCTTCGGCGAGGCACGAGTCATTGCCTGTACACTGGTAGGGGCAGCCAACCGACTGCTACAAGGCATGAAGTTCGGCACACTGTTCATCGACGAGGCCGCACAAGCCCTTGAAGCCGCCTGCTGGATTCCTGTCCGTAAGGCTACGCGTGTAATTTTGGCGGGCGACCATTGCCAGTTGCCCCCAACGGTAAAAAGCATTGCAGCCCTGAAAGGTGGATTAGGCAAGACGCTGATGGAACGTATCGTGGAGAATCATCCGGAAGCCGTTTCGCTCCTGAGGGTACAATATCGTATGAACGAACAGATCATGCGCTTCTCGTCCGACTGGTTCTATGAGGGGAAGGTCATCAGTGATGAAAGCGTCAGGCACCGGGGCATTCTCGACTACGACGACCCCATCGAATGGCTTGACACCGACGGCATCGGAGCCAAGGAAGAGTTCATCGGAGAGTCCTTTGGCCGCATCAACCGTCAGGAAGCCCTGCTCACGCTGGCCGTACTCGAAGTGTACTTTGAAAAAATAGGAAAACAACGCATCCTTGAAGAGCGGATTGACGTGGGCGTCATCTCCCCATATCGTGCCCAAGTGCAGTACCTGCGGCAGCTGGTGAAAAAGGAACCTTTCTTCAAACCCTATCGGAGTCTGATTTCCATCAACACTGTGGACGGTTTCCAGGGACAGGAGCGCGACATCATACTCATCTCATTGGTACGCAACAACTCACAAGGCGAAATTGGGTTCCTGCGCGACCTCCGGCGTATGAACGTGGCCATCACCCGCGCCCGGATGAAACTGATCATTCTGGGGGATAAGACCACGCTCACGGCTCACAATTTTTACAAAAAGCTGTATGAATATTCCAATTTAAAAGTTTTTAATGAAAAAAAATGACGATTCATCAAAAAAAACTTGCACGATTCAAAAAATATATCTATCTTTGCAACGTAATAAAAACTACGAAAGAAATAATCATAGGCACAGATACATAATTATTCATCGTTTCATAAATAAGTTATTTAAGGGAAAGGACCGACGAGATGTCGCTCCTTTCTCAAGTTTTTAGGCCATCTGTCTTTTCATCGAAAATTTCTAGATTTTTTCATTCAGGGGAAACTATATACTGCCTTCATATAAAGAACAATCAGAAATGTTCGAGCAGATAAAATTGAAAATTATGGGAATTTTGTATTGAAAATCATGGGAATTTTATATCTTTGCAGCCGAAAATATGCAAAGTTAGGCTACGACTCAGCACTTGGATTATATTTCATTACTTTCAACTTGTACTGACTATGCCGACAAAAAAGATGATTTATGTATTACAAAAGAATTATAGAAGAGGAAATTGCACTGAAATTGAAGTCATCAGGGGCAGTGCTTGTAGCAGGACCTAAATTCTGCGGAAAGACTACGACGTGTATGCTGTATCAGAATAGTTTCGTAAAACTGAATACGAAACAGGCTATTACTATGGCACGAATGAACCCGAAAGCTGTTCTCAATGGTGAAAAACCGAGACTAATAGACGAGTGGCAGAAAGCACCGGACATTTGGAATCAAGTAAAAGATGACTTGGATTTTGAATACCAGTTCGGGAAATACATACTTACTGGCAGCAGTACGCCTGCAGATAAAACCGAGATACATCATAGCGGTGCGGGAAGGATTGCCCCGCTAAATATGCGGCCGATGACCCTTTGGGAGTCGAAAGAATCGAAAGGTACAGTATCGCTGAAGGATTTGTTTGATGGAGGTTTTAATTTCCCCTGGGATATGAATTCGGAATTCACATTGGATAATGTTGCTTTTCTTCTATGTAGAGGTGGGTGGCCGATCTCTGTATTGGCACCAAAAGAGATTGCGCTTGAAATAACGAAGAACTATTTTAACGGATTATTTGTGTTTGAGGATAGTGAAAATGAGCGTTTCCGCAATAAGAAGCCTGAGGTGCTGAGAATGATCCTAAGGAGCTATGCGCGGAACATCTCAACTGAGGCTGCTGTATCGACCATTATTACTGACATCCGCCAGAATAATGAGCGGACTATGGACACAAAAACCTACGGTGATTATATGGATGCGCTTAAGGATCTGTTCATTATTGAGGATTTGGAGGCATGGAATCCGAATATCAGATCAAAGACTTCGATAAGAAGTACTCCAACGCGCCATTTTGTGGACACATCGATTGCTTGCAGAAGTTTGGGGGTAAGTCCTGAAGACTTGAAAAATGACTTGAATAGTTTTGGACTATTCTTCGAGGACTTTGCTGTGAGAGACCTTTCTGTCTATGCTAACCATCTAAGTGGAACGGTAAAGCACTACAGGGACAATGCCGGACTGGAGTGTGATGCTGTAGTACATCTTGAGGATGGTAGATGGGGAGGTATAGAGATTAAACTCGGTGGAGACGATTTGATAAATGAAGGTGCGGAGTCACTTAAAACGCTTCGTAACAAGATTGTTGAGAAGAGTGATGAAAAAGCTCCATCGTTTTTGTTAGTACTGACGGCAGTGGGAGGTGCATATAGAAGGGAGGACGGGGTATATGTGGCGCCTATCAATCTGCTAAAACCTTAAAAATACCGCAAACATTGAAATGAAACAAGATAGCATCTACACGGGACTTACCGAGGAACAGGTAACCAGAAGCAGGCAAGAGCATGGCACGAACGTGCTGACTCCGCCCTTGCGCGAACCGCTGTGGAAGAAATTCCTCGGGAAATTCTCCGACCCACTGATCATCATTCTCCTGGTGGCCGGCGTTCTCTCCATCGGCATCTCGTTCTACGAATACTTCGGACTAAACGAAGGGCGCTCGGTATTCTTCGAGCCTGTGGGCATTTTTATCGCCATACTTCTGGCCACAGGACTGGCGTTTATTTTTGAGGTGAAGGCAGACCACGAATTCAACATTCTCAATCAGGTGAACGACGAGGAACCCGTGCAAGTGATACGCAACGGCAGTCGTAAGATGGTTCCCAAACGCGACATCGTGGTTGGCGACATAGTAATGCTGACCACCGGCTGTGAGATTCCTGCCGACGGTGACCTGTTGGAAGCCAAACGGCTGCAAGTGGACGAGTCGACACTGACGGGAGAACCCATCTGCCATAAAAGTCCGTTGCCCGAAGAGCAGGACAGCGAGGCGACATTTCCCACCAACCGTGTACTGCGGGGAACAAAGGTCATGGAAGGCCACGGCATCATGAGCGTGACGGAAGTGGGCGACAGCACAGAGAACGGAAAGGTATACGTGGCAGCACAGATTGACGACAGCGTGAAGACACCGCTCAACGAACAACTGGATCGTTTGGGGCTCTTCATCTCGCGTGCCAGCTACGTCATTGCCGCACTGATTATCGTAGGGCGCATAGCTGTGTATCTCTCTCAAAATTCTTCACTCTTCACTTTTCACTCTTCACTTATCACTCCTTTCCTGGCCTACCTGTTGCAGTCGGTGATGATTGCCGTGACACTCATCGTAGTGGCCGTGCCCGAAGGACTGCCTATGGCGGTGACACTCTCGCTGGCCTACAGCATGCGCAGAATGCTGAAGACGAATAATCTGGTGCGTCGGATGCATGCCTGCGAAACGATGGGAGCCGCCACCGTGATATGCACCGACAAGACGGGAACGCTCACCCAAAACCAGATGCGCGTCGAGGAAATGTTTCTTCATTCTGACGATAATGCTGACGGCAAGGAGATACTCGCCGAAGCCATTGCGATGAACAGTACTGCAGCACTTGACCTGAACAATGGAGAACAGGCCTCCGTAATTGGCAATCCCACTGAAGGCGCCCTGCTGCTCTGGCTCCGCGACCAAGGCATCGACTACACCAACTACCGAGAACGCGGCCGCATCATAGACCAGCTGCCTTTCTCGACCGAAAAAAAATATATGGCTACGCTTGTGGAATCGAAAATAACTCAAGGTCAGTGCATGCTCTACGTGAAAGGCGCACCTGAGATTGTGCTTGGTTTCTGCAAGCTGACCGACGAGGAAAGGCAACACTATGACCGCATTCTCGCCGATTATCAGCAGAAGGCCATAAGGACATTGGCGTTGGCGAAACGAGCCCACCCCCAACCCCTCCCCAAGGGAGGGGAGTTAGAAGAATTCCCTCCAAACTTAGAAGGACTGTCGCTACAGGCCATTGTGGCCATCAGTGACCCTGTGCGGGCCGATGTTCCTGCTGCCGTCGGCGAATGTCTGCATGCGGGAATCGATGTAAAAATTGTGACTGGTGACAATCCGCTCACTGCACGCGAGATAGGACGGCGCATAGGATTATGGAACGACAGCGACGACGACGAGGCCATGATTACCGGCACCGAGTTTGCAGCCCTCACCGATGAGGCACTACTCCAGCGCGTGAAAGGACTGAAGATTATAGCCCGTGCCCGTCCGATGGACAAAAAACGCCTTGTGGAAGCCTTACAGCAGAAAGGCGAAGTGGTGGCGGTGACGGGCGACGGCACCAACGATGCCCCGGCCCTAAAGGCCGCCCATGTGGGACTTTCTATGGGCAGCGGAACATCTGTGGCCAAAGAAGCCAGTGACATCACCATCATCGACAATTCGTTTACCTCCATTGGCAGGGCTGTGATGTGGGGACGATCGCTCTATCAGAACATCCAGCGGTTCATCCTGTTCCAGACGACGGTCAACGTATGTGCTTGTCTGGTGGTGTTGGCAGGAGCCTTCCTCGGCACGCAGTCGCCGCTCACCGTCACGCAGATGCTCTGGGTGAATCTTATCATGGACACTTTCGCAGCCATGGCCCTGGCATCGCTGCCGCCAACCGAGTCGGTCATGAACGACCCTCCCCGTCCGCGCCAGGCATTCATCATATCAAGTCCCATGTGGGCCAGCATACTGATTACCGGTGGCATTTTCACCGCCGTGCTACTTATTGTGTTGTGGAATTTAGAAAAAGGAGGCATGCCGCTATACGACCTCAGCCTGTTCTTCACCACGTTCGTGATGCTGCAGTTCTGGAACATGTTCAACGCCCGTGCTTTCCTGACGGGTCACAGTGCGCTCCGCCTGCGGGGCTGCAAGGGCTTTATCTTCATCGCCGTCTGCATTTTCGTTGGTCAGGTGCTCATCGTCAGTTTTGGCGGAAAGATGTTCAACGTAACTCCGCTCAGCCTGCGCCACTGGCTAATGATTATTGGTGGAACGAGTATCGTGCTTTGGATAGGTGAGCTTGTTCGACTGATGAAAAAAAACGCGAATGTGCAAGCTTAGCACATTCGCGTAACTTTCGTTTTAACCTTACGTCTTAAAAGTTCTCAGCGTAGCTGTTCAGCATATTGGTGTCGTCGACGAAGAAGAAGAAATCGCCAGCCTGTGTCTGGTTCAGACCTTCCACGAGCATTTGCTGTGTCATCTTCGGACGCTCACCGTTCTGAGTGAGGTCGACATTATAGAATGCAAATCCCGGAGCATCGTCCCACTGGATGTTGATGTTCATCGTCCTATCCTTCAGTTTCTTGAAGCAGAGTGTATAGAACTGCCATCCCTTGTAGGTGGTTCTGGTGCCGTTGATTCCAGCAGAGAACTTATACTTGAACTTTTTCCCCGTCTGGGCATCGGTCAGCAAGATGTTCTTGGTCTCGGCGATAGCACCCTTGCTCTCATGAAGGGCAATCTTCACCATCGTGGCCAGGTTGGTCACGGTGACACTGACGATATAGCAACCTGGAGCTTCTTTCTGAGCCACATAAGGGAAACTTACCTGGCGCTGAACCTTGCTACCTACTAAAACCTCATTGTTGTCAGCCTTGGCGGCTGTTGCAACGAAAAGCATGGCAAAAGCCATGATGACATACTTGAAATTCTTCATAATCATGTTAATTAAAATTAGAATTTGCCACAAAGATAGTAATAAAAACCACAGTATTCGCAGTTTTCACAGTTTTTTTGTAACTTTGCCGCCAAATTTAACAAAAAAGAAATAAAATGGACATCCAGAAAGAAATTATAGGTGCTACAATAAAGGCAGTGAAAGAACTATATGGAGCCGACGTGCCCGAAAAGATGGTGCAATTACAGAACACCAAAGAGGGTTTCGAGGGAAACCTCACGCTCGTCGTCTTTCCATTCCTCAAGACTTCGCGCAAAAAGCCGGAAGACACGGCACAGGAGATTGGCCAATGGCTGAAAGAGAATTGTCAGGCCGTCAGCCACTTCAATGTGGTGAAAGGTTTCCTGAACCTCGTCATTGCTCCCGCCGCATGGATATCTCTGCTCAGCGACATCAATGCCGACGAGCATTTCGGAGAAAAGCAGGCCAATGCAGACTCTCCGCTCGTTATGATTGAATACTCATCGCCCAACACTAACAAGCCCCTCCACCTGGGACATGTGCGCAACAACCTGCTGGGATGGTCGCTGGCTCAGATTATGGCTGCCAACGGAAACCGCGTGGTGAAGACAAACATCGTGAACGACCGCGGTATCCACATCTGCAAGTCGATGCTGGCCTGGCTGAAATGGGGCAACGGCGAGACTCCCGAAAGTTCAGGTAAGAAGGGCGACCACCTCATTGGCGACTACTACGTGGCCTTCGACAAGCACTACCGTGAAGAGATTAAGGAACTCGTTGCTCAGGGCATGGACGAGGAAAAGGCAAAACAAGAGGCTCCGCTCATCAAGGAGGCTCACGAAATGCTGGTAAAATGGGAACAGAACGACCCTGAAGTTCGCGCCCTTTGGGAGGAGATGAACTCGTGGGTATATGCCGGTTTCGACGAGACCTACAAAGCTCTGGGCGTTGGTTTCGATAAGATTTACTACGAATCTCAGACCTATCTTAAAGGCAAGGCAAAGGTCGAGGATGGTCTTGAAAAAGGACTCTTCGAGCGCCATGAAGACAATTCTGTATGGGCCGACCTCACTGACGAAGGTCTCGACCAAAAGCTGCTGCTTCGTAGTGACGGCACCTCTGTTTATATGACACAGGACATCGGCACCGCCGAAATGCGCTACGAAGACTATCCGATAGACAAGATGATCTACGTGGTGGGTAACGAACAGAACTATCACTTCCAGGTGCTCAGCATCCTGCTCGACCGCCTCGGATTCAAGTGGGGCAAGGAACTGGTGCACTTCTCCTACGGCATGGTGGAACTGCCCAATGGCAAGATGAAGAGTCGCGAAGGCACTGTAGTGGATGCCGATGACCTTATCCAAGCCATGATCGACGGAGCACGCCAGGTAAGCGAAGAGGCCGGCAAGAGCAAAGACCTCCCCGAGGCCGAGAAGCAGGAGATTGCCCGCATCTGCGGAATGGGAGCCCTGAAGTATTTCATCCTCAAAGTAGATGCCCGCAAGAATATGCTCTTCAATCCCGAAGAAAGCATCGACTTCAACGGCAATACTGGTCCCTTCATCCAATACACCTATGCCCGCATACGCAGCATTCTGCGCAAGGCCGGCCTTACAGGAAACGATATCACACTGCCCTCAGCAGCCGACTATACGCCCAATCCGAAGGAGACCGACCTTATTCAGAAACTCTATGCCTATGCCGCCGCCGTTGAGCAGGCTGGCAGCGACTATTCGCCCAGCGGCATTGCCAACTACTGCTACGAGCTGACCAAGCAGTTCAACCAGTTCTACCACGACTACAGCATCCTGAATGCTGAAAGCGAAGGTGCCAAGAACTTCCGTCTGGTCCTTGCCCAAAACGTGGCAAAGGTCATCCACAACGGCATGGCACTGTTGGGCATAGAAGTTCCCGAACGGATGTAATTCCGCGGGAATTACGATTTACCGTCATTACGTCATTACGACAACTAAAAAATCAAAATAATATGGATAGTTCAAAAAAAGCATTCGCAGCAAAACTGCTGAAAATCAAGGCCATCAAGTTGCAGCCTGCCAATCCCTTTACATGGGCTTCAGGCTGGAAGTCACCTTTCTATTGCGACAACCGCAAGACGCTCTCCTATCCCGAGCTGCGCAACTACGTGAAGATCGAGATTGTGCACACCATCCTGGATAAATTTCCCGAGGCCGAAGCCATTGCCGGTGTGGCAACAGGAGCCATCCCACAGGGAGCACTTGTAGCCGATGCCCTCAACCTGCCTTTCGTCTATGTGCGTTCTAAACCAAAAGATCATGGTTTGGAAAACCTCATTGAAGGTGAACTGAAACCCGGCATGAAGGTTGTCGTCATCGAAGACCTTATCTCTACAGGCGGTTCTTCGCTAAAAGCCGTCGAGGCTATACGCAACAACGGCTGCGATGTCATTGGCATGGTGGCCAGCTACACCTATGGTTTCCCCGTGGCCAAGAAAGCTTTCAAGGATGCCAATGTGGAACTGGTGACGCTGACCGACTATGAACACGTTGTAGAAGAGGCACTGCAGACGGGTTATATCGCCGATTCCGACGTGGAACTGCTCAACGAGTGGCGCAAAGATCCTGCCCACTGGAACGGATAAGAAGATGATTATTAAATTCCCCTAAAGGACAAGAACCATGTCAAAATTCGAAAGTAGCGTCAAGCAAATACCATATCCCCAGCAGAGCGTTTACGAGAAGCTCAGCGACCTGAACAACCTGGAAAAGGTAAAGGACCGCATGCCCGAAGACAAGGCCAGCGAACTGGAATTCACCCAAGACACCATTTCTGTGTCAGTTCCTCCCGTGGGAAAGATTTCTTTACAAGTCATCGAGCGTGAAGCGCCTAAGACCATCAAGTTCCAAACCCTTCAGTCGCCCATGCCTTTCAACCTCTGGATTCAGCTGTTGCCCGTCACCGACGAAAGCAGTAAGATGAAACTCACCATCCAGGCCGACATCAATCCCTTCATCAAGGCCATGATTAGCAATCAGTTGCAGGAGGGAATCGAGAAAATTGCCGACATGCTCGCCATGATAAATTACGAGTAATGAAAGTGAAGAGTGAAGAATGAAGAATGAAGAGTGAAGAATGAAGAATAAGAAGAAATGAATAAACTCTGGGAAAAAAACTTTGAGGTAAACAAAGAGATTGAACGGTTCACCGTTGGACGCGACCGCGAGATGGATCTCTTTCTGGCCAAATATGACGTGTTGGGGTCAATGGCCCACATCACTATGCTCGAAAGTATCGGACTGCTGAGCAAAGATGAGCTCACAGAACTGCTGGCTGAACTGAAAAACATCTATGCCGTATGCGAGAGCGGAGAGTTCGTCATAGAAGACGGCATCGAGGATGTCCACTCACAGGTGGAGCTCATGCTTACCCAGAAACTCGGAGACATGGGCAAGAAAATCCACTCAGGACGCTCACGCAACGACCAGGTGCTTATAGACCTCAAGCTCTTCACACGCCATGAACTCATGGAGATTGCCGAGGGCGTGAAAGTGCTCTTCGATGAACTTATCCAAAAAAGCAACCAGTATAAGGACATCCTGATGCCGGGCTACACCCACCTGCAGATAGCCATGCCTTCCAGCTTCGGGCTTTGGTTCGGTGCCTACGCCGAGTCGCTGGCCGACGACATGCTCTTCCTGCAAGCTGCCTATCGCATGACAAACCGCAATCCTCTCGGCTCGGCTGCCGGCTATGGTTCATCGTTCCCCCTGAACCGCCAAATGACCACCGACCTGCTTGGATTCGACTCGATGGACTACAACGTGGTATATGCCCAGATGGGACGCGGAAAGATGGAGCGCAACGTGGGCTTTGCCATGGCCACCATCGCCGGTACATTGGCAAAGATGGCCTTCGATGCCTGTCTGTTCAACTCGCAGAACTTCTCCTTCGTCCGCCTGCCCAAGGAGTGCACCACCGGTTCCAGCATCATGCCCCATAAGAAGAACCCCGACGTATTTGAGCTCATCCGCGCCAAGTCGAACAAGATTCAGTCGCTCCCGCAGCAGATATCGCTCATTATGAACAATCTGCCCGTGGGCTATTTCCGCGACCTGCAGATTATCAAGGAAGTGTTCCTGCCCGCTTTCGGCGAACTGAAAGACTGCCTGCAGATGACTGCCTATATCGTCAACAAGATGCAGGTCAACGAGCACATCCTCGACAATCCCATGTACGACCCCATGTTCTCCGTCGAAGAAGTCAATCGTCTGGCTGCTGCCGGCATGCCTTTCCGCGATGCCTACAAGAAGGTGGGACTCGACATCGAGGCTGGAACTTTCCATGCCGACCGCAACATCAGCCACACCCACGAAGGCAGCATCGGCAACCTCTGTAACGACAAGATTGAGGCACTGATGAACCACACACTCTCCGAATTCCATTTCGAACGTGTACAGCAGGCCGAAAAGAAACTATTAAGTGAAGAGTGAAGAATGAAGAGTGAAGAATCAATGATAGCCGGACGAATTGAAAAACTACGGCTATGCCGAATGCGACATAATAAATGGCGCTGTCTGTCGACTGCCGCCCTCTTATTCTTCATTCTTCATTCTTCACTCTTCACTTTTACCTCCTGCGGCGAGATTGAGAACGAGTACAGTTCGCGCCGGGTCTATCTGCGCTTTGACAATTCGCTCCATCTCGACGCCAACCTCATGGCTGCAATGAATCCCATGAGCTCCAATGTGTTTTGCCGCATTTGGCTGTCGTCCATCGGCAAACTCTCTTTCCAGAGCAACCAAGGGTCAACCAGTACCGTCACCCTCACCGCCAGCGAACAGCAATCGTCCATGATTCTCGGCATCAACTATGAATCGGGGATCATCGTCGGCTACGGGTTCGGTGGCGTGTTCTATTGCTACGATGCCGTCTGTCCCAACTGCTACGACAAAAAGATAGAGCGCACGCTCTCGATGAACACCACCGGCATTGCCACTTGCCCCAACTGCGGACACCAATACGACATGACCAACAACGGACTCTCGCCCCAGGGCGGCAAGCTCGAACGCTATCATGCCACCAACTCTGGGCAGACGGGCACCCTTATTGTTAACAACCGCTACTATTGAGAGCCTTTCCTTTGGCGGATGAAAAAAACTGCTAATAATTTTGGAAGTTTCAAGAATTAGCACTACCTTTGCAGATGATTTTTCAAACTGCCGCGCCGTGATGGTGGAATTGGTAGACACGAGGGACTTAAAATCCCTTGGCCAGTGATGGCTGTGCGGGTTCGAGTCCCGCTCGCGGCACTTTTTTAACCTCATTTTTTCAATATTCCTATGCGTAGAATACTATCCGTTTTCGTTTCCGCACTTTCTTTCTTTGCTATCACATCCTGTTCATCAGGAATGGGCGAACTCGCAGCTAATAATTTCGACGTCAACCCAAGTCCGCTTGAGACTCAGGGCGGCGAAATCACCACTACAATCCATGGCAAGTTCCCGCCAAAATACATGAAGAAGAAAGCCGTCGTCAGCGTCATCCCCGAGCTCCATTACGGAAACGGGCAGGTGGCACGTGCCGAGGGCGCAACCTTCATGGGAGAGAAAGTTCTGGGCAACGACCAGCGCATCAACTACCAGTTCGGTGGCATCTACACCATTAAGTCCAAGTTCAAATACGTGCCTGAGATGCTCAAGAGCGAATTGTATATGGCCTTCGATGCCCGCATAGGCAAACGCAAAGTGAAGATTCCCGCCGTGAAAGTGGCCAATGGCGTGATTGCCACTTCAGAACTTTACAAGAAGACCATGCTCAATGGTGGAGCTTGCCTTGCTCCCGACTCCTTCCAGCGCGTCACCGCACAGAAGCAGGAAGCACAGGTGAAGTTCCTCATCAATCAGGCTAACCTCCGCAAGAGTGAGTTGCAGACCAACTCCGTCAAGGAATTCGTCGATTTGCTCAAGAAAATCAATCGCGAGCACGAACGCCTCAACCTCAAGGACGTTGAAGTTCAGGCCTACGCATCACCCGAGGGAGGACTTCTGCTCAACGACGACCTTGCCAACCGCCGCCAGTTCTCTGCCGAGGATTACATTAACCAGCAACTCTTCAACGAGGGCATGAGCGCCAATATCGTGGGCGGTTATACCGCTGAAGACTGGGAAGGTTTCGAGAAACTCGTCCAGGCCAGCAACATCCAGGACAAAGAAGTCATCCTCCGCGTGCTCTCCATGTACGAAGATCCCTATGAGCGCGAGGAACAGATTCGCAACATGAGCCAGGGCTTCCGCGAGCTCGCCGACGGCATCCTGCCCGAACTGCGCCGCTCACGCATGATCATCAACTACGAAGTCGTTGGCCGCAGCGACCAGCAAATCAAAGACCAGTATAAGGCCGATCCCTCCAAGCTCAACATCGAGGAACTGCTCTATGCCGCAGGTCTCGAGACCGACATCAACGCCAAGCAGGACATCTACCGCAAGACTGCCGAGCTCTATCCCGAAGACCAGCGTGCTGCCAACAACATCGCCGTCATGGAATTCGCCAAGGGCAACTACGATGCTGCCGGTAAAATGTTCCAAGACCTTGCAGGAAAGAAAAACTCCGTGCCCGAGGCCTATGCCAACCTCGGCCTGATTGCCCTCAAGGACGGTAACATCGAAGATGCAGAATACCTCATCGCCAAGGCCACCGGAGCCAAACAGATTGCCGAAGCTTTAGGCAACCTCAACATCGCCAAGGGCAACTATGCCGAGGCCGCCGAGAACCTCAAGAACTCGTTCAACAACAGCAGCGCTTTGGCCGAACTCCTCAACAAGAACTACACCACAGCCAGCGTCATTCTCCGCAACGTCGAGCAGAAAGACGGCATGACCGACTATCTCCAGGCCATCGTCAACGCCCGCCAGGGCAATTTCGACATCTCCGAGTCGTTCCTCCGCAGCGCATTCCAGAAAGACCCGTCGCTGAAAAGCTATGCTGAGAACGACATGGAACTCATCAGAGTGAAGAAGCCGTAGAGAAAAAGACCCTCCCCAACCCTCCCTATGAGGGAGGGAGCGATATGCAATAAAACCTAAACCTTAAATAAATGAAGATAAGCCTGAGCCCGAAACATACCACTCCCCTCCATATAGAGAGGGGCCGGGGGTGGGTCTTTAGGGGCCGGGGGTGCGTCTTCTTCACTGCCGCCCTCTTATTCTTCACTTTTCACTCTTCACTCTTCATTTTCACTTCCTGCGGAGCCCCCAAAGGCCAATTCCAGCTCGAAGGCCATTTCCTCAAGATGAACCAGGCCGAGTTCTACGTCTATAGTCCCGACGGAGTCATCAACGGCATCGACACCATCCGCCTCGCCGGTGGACGGTTTACCTACGAGATACCCTGTCAGGAGTCGGGCACACTCATGATTGTGTTCCCCAACTATTCCGAACACCCCGTCTTCGCCGAGTCAGGAGCCTCCGTATCCCTCAGCGGCGACGCCTCCCACCTGAAGGAACTGTCGGCAAAAGGAACCACCGACAACGAACTTATCAGCGGATTCCGCCAGCAGACTGCCGATGCCTCCCCCGACGAAACCCGCCAGCTTGCTCAGCAGTTCATCGAAAACAACCCTCGTAGCGCAGCCGCCGTCTTTCTTTTCCAGAAATACTTCATCATGGAAGACACCCCCGACGTCAAGCAAGGGACACGACTGCTCGATATGCTTCGCGAGGCACAGCCCAAGAACCTTAATGTAAGCCGCATCGAGACACTTTTCGGCATGAAGAAAGCCTCGTCCGTAGGACAGCAGCTGCCCGCCTTCAGCGCCACCGACATCCATGGGCAGCGCATCAGCCGCAGCAACCTCACAGGAGCCTACGCCGTCGTCAGCACCTTCTCATCGTGGAACTACGAAAGCCAGGAACAGCAGCGACAGCTTAACCGCATAGCCCGCCGCAGCCAGGGCCGGCTGAAACTCCTCACCATATCCATAGACGCTACCCGCAATGATTGTCTTCGCACGGTTCGCCGCGACACCCTCTCCCAGCCCATTGTGTGCGACGGGCTCATGTTCGAAACCCCACTCCTCGCCACCCTCGGTCTGCAAGCCATCCCCGACAACGTCATCACCGACAAGAGCGGCAAAATCATAGCCCATGGGCTCAACACCGATGACTTGAAGAAACGCCTTAACGAACTTCTCAAATAATCCCCGCCCTATGCTCGTCAAGACCTACTGCGCAGCAGTCAACGGCCTCGATGTCACCACCGTCACCGTTGAAGTGAGCCTGGCACGCGGCATACTCTACCATCTCACCGGACTACCCGACAATGCCGTCAAGGAAAGCCACGACCGCATCGTTGCCGCCATGACAAACATCGGGCATAAGTTCCCTGTTGCCGACATCACCGTCGGACTATCACCCGCCGACATACGCAAAGAAGGCTCTGGCTACGACCTTCCCCTTGCCGTTAGCATCCTTGCAGCCAATGGCAAGGTCATCCCCGACCGCCTCAGCCAGTTCATGCTCGTTGGAGAACTCGGACTCGACGGTCGCCTGCTGCCCATACGCGGCGCCCTCCCCATTGCCATCCAGGCGCGAAAAGAACATTTTAGCGGACTCATTGTCCCCCGTCAGAACATCCGCGAAGCCGCTGTAGTCAACAACCTCCAGGTCTATGGCATGGACAGCCTCACTGACGTCATCAGTTTTTTCAACGGTACCGCTGACTTCCAGCCCACCGTTATCGACACCCGCCGCGAATTCTACGAGCAACAGAGCCATTTTGACCTCGACTTCTCCGACGTCCGCGGACAGCAAAGCGTCAAGCGCGCCCTTGAAGTGGCGGCGGCTGGCGGCCATAACCTGATTATGATAGGCCCGCCAGGTTCCGGAAAGTCCATGATGGCCAAGCGGTTGCCGGGCATCCTCCCTCCCCTTTCCCTCTCCGAGAGTCTTGAGACCACTCAGATTCATAGCGTAGCAGGAAAGCTGGGACGCGACTGCAGCCTTATCTCGCAGCGCCCCTATCGTTCCCCTCACCACACCATTTCACAAGTGGCCCTCGTCGGTGGCGGCACTCATCCGCAGCCTGGAGAAATCTCTCTGGCTCATAACGGCGTTTTGTTCCTCGACGAACTTCCTGAATTTAATAAAAGCACCCTCGAAGTGCTCCGCCAGCCGCTCGAAGACCGCCATATCACCATCAGCCGCGCCAAGTACACCATCGCGTACCCCAGCAGTTTCATGTTCGTGGCCTCCATGAACCCCTGCCCTTGCGGCTATTATGGAGACCCCACCCACCACTGCGTCTGCACGCCAGGCCAAATCGGCCGCTATCTTTCAAAAATCAGTGGACCCTTGCTCGACCGTATCGACATTCATTGCGAGATACAGGCCGTGCCCTTCGCCCAGCTCTCTCAGATGGCTCCGGGAGAACCCAGCGAAAAGATACGCGAAAGAGTCATCCGTGCCCGCAACATCCAGACCGAGCGCTTTAGCTCCCTCCCTCTCGGGGAGGGCGGGGGGAGAGGCCGTCCCCATTGCAACGCCCAGATGACCGAACGCATGCTCCATCAGTTTGCCGAACCCGATGAAGCCAGTCTTGCCATGCTGCGTATGGCTATGGAGAAACTGAGCCTTTCTGCTCGTGCATACAGTAGAATCCTCAAAGTCGCCCGCACCATCGCCGACTTAGAGGGAAGCGAGAACGTCAAAAGCCACCACATCGCCGAAGCCATCGGCTATCGCAACCTCGACCGTGGTGATTGGGCCGAGCGAGGAGTGTGATGATGTCTCATAACATTTTCAAGTTCCCCCAAACAACAGCGGACGGCCCTGCATCCCACGCAGTGCCGTCCGCTTACAGTATCAGTCTGTTAAAAAGAAATTAGTCGTCAGCCCAGATGTCCTTGAACTCCCAGTGGGGCTTCGTGGCATTCTTAAAATACTCGTCGGCCACGTCACCCTTTTCTTCGGGTTCTGGTTCCACGAAAGGAGTCATCTTCGACAGTTGGTTGCCGTCGCCTTCCTGGTCATCGTAACTCAAGTCCACCATTATTTGCTCGGTAGCCATGCCCGTTACATTCACGGCAGGTGCAATATATTTCGTCTTCATATCTTCTTGAATTTATGAGTTTATAAGTTTATGAGTTAGGGAGTCTGTTTCTCCATTTCCAAAGATTCTTCACTCTTCATTCTTCACTTTACCATGATTTTCTTGCCGTTCACGATTACCACTCCCTTATAGCCGCTGCCAACACGCTGGCCATTCAAATTGTAGGCATCACCACGCTCAATGCTCTCGGATACTACGGAGTTAATGTCCGTCGTAGCCTCGTCAAACAGATAGTAACTCTTGGCCATGCTCTGCGAATCGGTAAATTTCCCATCAAGAGCCAGATAGGCCTTGTGCGCACCGTTCGTGAAGGCTGCGCCCGTGCTGTTCATCCAGTAGAATCCCGGACCGCCCGTGCCGTCTTTTTTCTTCGCCTGCAGCGCATAGTAGTAGTTGCCGCCAGCGGTTTCCTCCTCCCCGTCAGAGCCCTTCAGCTTGCTGTCGGCATCCCGTGACTCCGTCGTCGAAGAAACAAGGAACGTATAATCGCCCGCAGCACCCTTCAGCACCACGGCCTCACCCTTAGGAATCACATTGCCGGCAGCATACGTCTTGCTCTCGGCAAGTTTTCCTTCGGTCACCTTATACGTCTTGGCCGTCACGCCCGTAGGCACCTTCAGTGCCCGGTCGCTGTAGTACAACGTAGCATAGCCCACGCTGCTGATTTTCATATCCACGTCTTTCTCATTGACTTTCTTATAAATCTGTACGGACTTCTGACCACTTTCATAGCAAGAGAAGAGCGTACTTCCAGAATTATACTTCAGCAGATTATGTGTATTTGAACCCTTGAACGTAATGGTTGCATCCCCATCATTGCTGATGCTAATGGTTGCCTTTGCATTATTTCCTGCTTTATCAAGTGTATTTGTTCTCAAATAGTTGTTTGAACTGGATGCTGCATAAAGATAACCAGTGTTCGTATGGAAATACCATGCACCTGTGGAACCTTCAAGAACGGCGGCTGTCACATTATCCTCATTAGTAACAGTGAATGTTTTCCTATCTGCCGATATTCCACTACTATTTAATTGTGCTATATTGAAATTATTATTCGATTGTTCACCAAGCACATAGCCTTGAGTAGAAGTAATGTATGTAATCAGTATCTGGTCGCCATCATTCAGCGTCGAAGCATCAGTCACCAATTCGTAAGTACCTTTGGCATCTACAGAAAAGGCTTCCTTCACTATCAGCGTATATGAAGCGGTGGCTTCGTTCCAAGCATCGGTTGCCGAGGTAGTAACGGTAACGGTGGCCGTTCCCGTCGCCTTAGGGTGTATATATCCGTTTGATTGAATAGTGGCAATATCGGGGTCAACGGTGTATGTTGGTGTGCCATTGCCGGAATTGGTCAGCGTGGGGCCATTCTGATCAGTTTCCATATAAGCGGTCACTGTCTCTTGGGCGAAACTCAGCACGGGAGTACCCTTGGCCACGTGTAGTATGTATGAAGCAGAACGTGAAGCGTATGTTGCCGTCTGGGCCGTTGTCACGGTGATTTCTGTATCTCCAGCCTTCTTCAGCGTTATTTCGCCACTGCCGTTAATGGTTGCCACATCAGTGTCGCTGCTTGAATAAGTCTTTGTGCCGTCGCTCGATGTCGTAAATTCTGGCATAGTATATGGCACACCGATGGTTGCATTATCTTCTTCTACGGCGAAATTATTGTCCGGTTCTTCAGTGCCTGTTGCTGAGGTATTGTCCAGATAAGAAATGGTAAAAGCGTTACAATATACAGAATTGGTTGTGGCCGCCAATGTGATAACAAGATCACCACTGGTTTGTGTGTCTTCCGCATTGAAAGTATATTCACTATATGTGTTGCCAATAGGAACTGGATTTGGTGTAAGATTAGCCGTCCTATGTATTTGTACATCATTATGTGTGACAGTCAAATTGCCCTGTCCCGAGCTTTTATTTGTCCTCAAATTTAAAGTAACACTTGAAACAGGAAACGGGAAATTCGACAAAGTCAAAGTCATAGAATTTTCACTTGTCAGTTGGTATGTATTATCATAAGTACTACTATAAGATACGGTAACACCATCAGGTAAGGTTCCACTTGCAAGACTAACAGCAGATGTTGAACCCACCTCATATTTCAAGGTTTTCGTTTCCTGCGCAGAAATACCTCTCCCACCAAATAGCACAAACAAGGCTATCAGTAGGCTTTTAAAGTAAAATTGTTTCATATTCTTTGTCGTTTTTGATTTTTATTCGCTAAGTTTGACACCTGCAAGGAATACTTATTCAAGGAATTACCCAATGGCTTCCCTAAAAAAGGTACAGTTATTGCCTTAATGACACCGCAAATATACAAAAAAATTGGTACGGTGTTCATCAATCTTCAAAAAAATCTTTGAACGGAAAAACTTTTCATAAAAGGTTTGGCCGTTAGTGATAAATTCATTATATTTGCAAACGAGATTCCAAGTGTCGCCAAGCGTGGCGATGCGATAAAAAGGGCTCAACATAGCCTGCTTGCCATCAGCAAGACAGGTGAACGAGAGCGTTTGACGCATGTTTATCCCTGTTCTGAAACGTGGAAAATTTCAAGATGATGGATAATATGCAATAACGTTCACGTCTTTTGGAGTATTTTACCTATTACTTTATAGGCATATTATACCCAAGGGCGTGGACTATTGTATCATTATATCATCAAGGGTAATTTCCACGACCTCAGGACAGGTAATGAACAATCTGTCCACGCTTTTTCATGTGTAAATCAAATTATCAAACTCTTTAAACATTTAGCTATGAAAAAAAAGAAGACCACCTGTTTGAGATTGGCGATAATACTACTAACCGCCTTTACTTTCAGTATGCAAGCAAATGCGCTCGGGCAGAAAGAACTACAGAAAATGCTCGACACCCCGACCGTAGTAGCGACAAGCGATAGTGAGATTACTAACATTTTAACATATTTCTAACTTTTAAAACTATTACTGTCCGCTAAACCTTGATTCCCTCGCGCACGTATGGGCATGAAGAAAAATCAGGCTGACTCTCGCACGAGAATCAGCCCTTTTGGCTATCTTTGCAGTTTCCAAACTCAAACGATAACCAAATCATGGGCAAAA